>JAEZCO010000097.1 GCA_023433505.1 Bacillota bacterium
TCGCGCCCTACGAATGAGAGATGCATGTATGAATGAATTGCCAAAAAGGAAACATCCGAGACTGAAAGAATACGACTACAGCAGCATCGGAGCGTATTTCATAACATTCTGTGTGAAAAACAGGCAACATAGGCTGGGGGAAATTGTAGGGCGCTTTGGCCTCGGTGCGCCGCATATGGAATATTCTGAATATGGGAAAGTTGTGTGCAAATACATCGATAGCATAGAAATGCATTATGAGAATGTTGCGATAGATAAATATTTTATCATGCCGAATCATGTTCATATTATTATCATGATAAAAAACGAAGGTGTGGTCACAAAGTCATCACGACCCACGAAAGCATCGGTTCCGACGGTTATTGCAGCACTGAAAAAATTGACGAACCGGGAATTTGGATTTAATATGTGGCAGGATTCTTACTATGGCCGGATCATTCGAAATGAAGAGGAATACCTGGAAACATGGAAGTACATTGATGAAAATCCAGTGAGATGGCTAGAGGATGAGTACTATTAGGCAATGAATGTGTTTGTAGCGGCGCGCCGGGTCGTCGCGCCCTACGGCGATGGGGTGTATATATTTAACGTGGGGACCCAAAGCCGGGATGTGAAATACCTGCATGAGCGGGGATTAAGGTAAGGGCCATACAGCCTGTGGATTTGTTTCCACATACAGAGCATGTGGAGTGTGTGGTATTATTGTCACGGGTGGATAATTGAGCTGTGAAAAAGCCTGCAAATAAGCCATTCGCAGGATCCTGTAGTCAATATCAATCAAATTCATGGTCGAATTCAAATAATGAATCTGAAGGTTAATTTGTGCGACAGAAAAGATATAGAAATATTTTGATATTGGTTGTTTCAACATTATTGCTAATATTGTTCTTTTCGCTAATGTTGGCCAACATTAACAGAATGCAAGGTGATGCACGCGTAGTGAACTATGCCGGTATCATTCGCGGGGCCACACAAAGGCTTATAAAAAGTGAAATGTATGGATTTCAGAACGATGCCGAAATTTTAAGGCTTGATGATATATTGCTTGGTTTGCAAACCGGCAAAGGTTCGCAGAACCTCATTGTTTTAAGAGAAACAGATTATCAAAACAAGCTGAATAAATTGGTTGAGGAATGGCAGCCTTTAAAAAAGCTTATATATGATTTCAGAAAAAATTCTTCTTTGGAAGAAGAAATTTATTTCATGAGCGAGCGATATTTTACAATAGCTGATGAAACGGTAAGTGCCGCCGAAATGTATTCGGAGCATACTGCACAACAGCTAAGGCTCATGGAAATATTGTCCATCTGCTGTATTTTTGTAATTATGAGTATTTTGCTCTTACAGATTATCACAGAAATAAATCACAATCGAAAGCTGAAAAGTATTGCTTATTTAGATAGAAATACTGGACTTCCTAATAGGCTAAGTTGTGAAGAACAGATTAAAAATGATAGTCTACTGAAAAGCGGCACAGTTTGCTGTTTTATGTTTGACCTTAACAATCTCAAGATAGTAAATGATACCTTGGGACATAATGCCGGAGATTCTTTGATTGCCGGTTTTGCAGGAGCCTTGAGCCGTTCTGCGCCCGAGAATATGTTTGTTGGCAGATTAGGCGGGGACGAGTTTATTGGTATAATGCCTATTGCTGATCTTCAATCTGTTGAAACATTTGAAAACAAACTTTTGCAAGAAGTAAAAAAAGTGAACGCGGAAGGGAATTCTTATTTATTGAATATCAGTTTTGCCTATGGATATGCTTTGTCTTCTGACTATGATAATTGTACAATAAAAATGCTGCTTGACATAGCAGATAGAAAAATGTATGAAAACAAATTAATCGAGAAGCAAGAGCTTATACAGATATGGAACAAATAAGGTTTTTAGCGGCTGCATGGTATTCAAGCTGCATATTTTTTAACGTCACAATGCACGTCAAAATGATACTATTGATGAAAAACAAACCTATGGGAACACGCTGTTTCCCGCTTTCGTCAAATTGGAAGTTGCGGCAGACATTTTTGCCACAACAATATGCAAAGGGAACTGGAAGAAAGGTTGGTAAGTATCATGAAGCTTAATAAGAAATCAATATGGGCGGCAATAATGTCATTTGTTTTAATGTTAATGCTCACAGGCTGTACCCCCAAGCAGGGAGCTGCAAACATGCCACTGCCAACAAGTCTTGAACAAACTGAGAATCCTCCTGTGGCAGTTCCTACAGAAACCAGCACAGCAACTGCAACACCTACAGTAGCAGCAACAGCAACAGCAGCACCCACAGCAATACCTACAGCAACACCTACAGAAACAGGTAATGCAATTAACTATAACCAATATCTTAAAAAGACTTGGATCAGAAATACGGATACCAATTTTCCCATTGGTTTATCTTTTATCATTTCGAATATCAAAGATGGGAAAATCCAAGGAAAGTTAAGCGCAGTGGGCAATGCCCCGGCTTACAATCAGGATACCGCAGAATTTGAAGGAGCCGTCAATAATGATACTGCGGAAGGTCAGCTGGTGAATGATTCCAGGGGAAACAAGGGAACGATAAAATTTGTATTCAAGCCTGATATTACGATCGAGGCAACGATTACGTTAACCGAGAAATCGGGAGATCCGGTCATGACGCTTCCCGAAGGAGCGTTTAAATTTGTTCCGTATAATCTTAAAAATGTGGATGGCTTTGAACTTGTTGAGAATCAAACGTTTATGGTGGATTTGAATTCGTGGGGTAATGTTCAATTCGTATCAGGAAAATTGACAGCAGGCAGCCATATACCTGTAGTATTTTATTTGACCACTAAAGATGGAGATATTCTTTATAGTTTCAATGCGACGCTCCCCTATAGCGTAGATGTGAATGCTGTTTCATTTAATGATGTGAACAAGAACGGGCTAAAAGACGTCATTATTATTGTTGTTGATACCTATAATGGCGCTACTGGGGGATCTATAGCTGCAGTTTACCTGCAGAATGCTGATGGATCGTTCACAAATGACTATCAACTGGATCAGGAACTTAATGATTCTGGAAACAATAAAGATATAAGTACCATAACGGATTACCTTTCAAGCAAATTCTAATCGTCTTCCTATGCCAGGTTTCACGAAAATCAATACTCTGCCGCCAGGCCCTACCGGGCTCAGGCGGCATTTTTTGAGCGGTCATACTAATTTGGGTAAATGGCGAAATGTTTGAGGGTATTTAATAAAAACATCTTGAATATAATATACCAGTGTGATATATTACACACTGGTATAATAATTCATTAAGAAGGTGGCTTCATGGCAAAGGAAAACAAGACGAAATTTGCACTGCTAGGTGTACTGAATTTGAATCCGGCATCAGGATATGATATTAAAAAGTTTTGTGATGACACCATATCACATTTCTGGAATGAAAATTACAGTCATATATATCCTGTTCTGGAACAGCTTAAAGATGAAGGTTTTGCAGAAAAAGAAATGGAGATGAATGAAGGTAAGATACGAAATGTCTATAAAATTACTGAATTAGGCAGGCAAAAATATATTGAATGGCTTGGCTTGCCCCCTGAGATACCACAGGAAAGGCATGAATTCTTGCTTAAAATGTTTTTTTCGAAGGATATACCAGTTGCATCAGTTATTAATAGATTGAATGAGTCAAAGGAGTTTTGCAAGTCAGTATTAATTCAATATGAACGTTTTGAACAAAAAATGAAGAATGATTTATCTGATATATCCAAGCGGGAAAAAGGCTTGCTATTTTGGTACACCACGGTTAGATATGGCATTTTGGATATGAAGGCAAAAATGATGTGGTGTGACGAAAGTCTGGAATTGGTGAAGTTATATTACACCGGCAGCAAGGAGGAAAATATCAATGAAGATAACAGTATATAATGGCAGTCCTGCAGGGAAAGACAGTGCAACTCATAAAATGGTTGAAGAGATTCTTGCAGGTGCGGCTGATGTTGGTGCGGAGGTATACAATTATTTTCTTAGAGAGAAGAATATAAACCATTGTAGAGCTTGTGGACATTGCTTTAACATAAAATTGAATGAATGCAGTATAAAAGATGATATGGAGGAAATGATTGATCAATTTAAACAATCGGATGTAGTCATATATGCTACCCCTCTATTTTTTGATAATGTTTCAGGCCTTATGAAGGTGTTTTTTGACAGGAGTTTATCCTTTGTAGCTCCACATGTGGGTAAGGATGAATATGGCGAATATAGGCATGTGGATAAGCTTGGGTTTTCGAATTCATTCTATAAAGTGCCAAAATTGGTTGCAGTAAGTAATGCGGCTTTTCCCGAGCAAAGTCATTTTCAAGTGATATCTCATTTGTTTAAAAGAATGGCTCGAAATATTCATACAGAACTTATTGCAGAGATTTATAGGGGTGAAGGTCCGCTTGTAAAGCTGGATGTGCCTGCACTGAAGCCAATAATAAATGATTACAAAAAGCTATTAAGAAAAGTTGGAAGCGAACTTGTCCAATCATTAGGGCTAAGTGAGGAGACAAGGATAGAGCTTGAAAAACCGCTTATTCCTTATGATGCATATGTTAATGAGTGGAATAGCAGGATTGATAAAAATTGGGAAAACAAACTATAACAAAGTGAATTATTAATTGGGATGTTATTACTAGAAAATAAAAACGTACTAAATAGAAAGAAGGCTTTGGTTTATGAAAAATCAGAACAGGAAAGAGATGTTGAAGGCATTTAAGGAACAGATAGAAATAGGAGGAATCTGTGCAATCAAGAATTCAGTGAATGGGAAAATGCTTCTATCGGCTGTTGCCAATTTGCAAGGATATAAAAATCGTTATATTTAGTATGCGAACGATTGGAATGTTTTTAGATGATGAAGGGAAGATAAAAAACTTCCTTCAAAAGGAGAACCAAGACGCGCTGTATTAGCATATCTTGCCACAAAATTTTCCACGGATAGGGATTATAACGAGAAAGAAGTTAATGCAATCATTGATATATGGCATACATTTGGCGACTACTTTTTACTAAGGCGTGAACTGATTGATCATCAATTTCTTTTTAGGACAAGAGATGGCGCGAGATATTGGAAACAAGCAGAATAATGCATTAAAAGAAATAGTGAGGAGAGATAAAATGACAATAAGATTAGAACGGGAAAATGATTATTTTGAAGTTGAAAATTTGACCAGAGAAGCATTCTGGAATCGTTACCGCCCCGGGTGCTTTGAGCATCTGGTTCTGCACAATCTTAGAAACGATGCCTGCTTTTTGCCGGAGCTGGATTATGTTGTGGAAGAAAACGGTAAAATCATTTCAAATATTGTCTATGCAAAAGGTACTTTAGCTCTTGATGGTGGTGGAAAAACCGATATTTTGTTGTTTGGCCCGGTCAGCGTTCTGCCTGAATGCCAGGGCAAAGGATACGGGACAAAAATCATTGAGTTCACGCTGGATAAAGCGCGTAAGATGGGATATCCCGCTGTTGTGATTACCGGCAATCCGGCATATTACAGTAGATTTGGTTTCGAAAGCGCCTCCAAGTATGAGATTTATTATGAGGGAATGGACAGATCTGAGGAAGCGTCCTTCTTTATGGTCAAAGTTTTAAACAGCCATGGAATGAAAACTTTGAAAGGAACTTATTCTGATCCGAAATGCTATTTCGTGGATGAGGAAGAACTTGAAGCGTTTGACAAAGCATTTCCGCCTAGAGTGAAAGAAGTCAGGCCAGGGCAGTTGCAATAAACAGAAGCAGTAATGGAGAAAACAAGCATGGCATCAGTGATATGTATGAGTAAAAAGCTATGTGAAAAGGAGGCAGCATAAATGAATTTAAATGAAGTCACTATTTCAACTGAAAGATTAATATTAAGAGGTGTTGGATTATCAGATACGGAATCGATATTCAGATACCGGTCAAATCCGCAAATATATGAATTTCAGAATTGGAGACCCCGAACACTTCAGGATGTTCATGATTTTATTCGTGAAAAAATTTCCAAAGAAATAAACATTTCTGATACATGGTATCAATTTGGTATCATCATAAAAGAAACCAATGAACTGGTTGGAGATTTTGGGGTTCATTTTATTGATCCGGATAATTTGCAGGCAGAAATAGGGTTTACGCTGTCTTTGGAATACCAAGGTAAAGGCTATGCTTTAGAAGCTGCGGTTAGTGTAATCAATTACCTGTTTAGTAATCTTAAAAAACATAGAATAATAGCTTCGGTTGATCCGAGGAACGTAAAATCGATAGCATTACTTGATAGAATCGGTATGAGGAAAGAGGCACATTTTAAAAAAAGTATCTGGTTTAATGAAGAATGGGCAGATGATATGGTATATGCGGTTTTAAAAGAGGAATGGATTAATAAAGCGGAGATATAGTTTTTGCAGGTCTATTCGATTCTTGATATAGCAGTTGCATATATGTTTAGCCTGCTATTTGACACACTGCAGAAGGATGCATTTTCAGTTTTAATAATGTGAGAGAATTCGATAGGTTATTAAATGAGTATTCTGCCGCAGCTGCTGAAAAAAATGAAGATTTATCGCTGCTCATGATTGATATAGACTTTTTCAAAAAAGTAAATGATACATATGGGCATTCTTCAGGCGATATGGTCTTAAAGCAGTTTAGTGATATCCTTGTATGTTCATGCAGGTCCATTGATATCATCTCGAGGAAAGGCGGGGAAGAATTTGCAATAATTTTATCAGGCTGCAATTATGAAAATGCAATAGAAACTGCAGAAAGAATAAGAAAAAATGTAGAAGAATATATTTTTGTTGTTGAGAAAAACAAAAAGATCAGTATAACGGTTTCTATAGGTGTAAGCTCTTATCCGGGCAGAACAAATGACCTAAATGACCTTTTGCATGAAGCCGACAATGCATTGTATTTTGCAAAACATAATGGAAGAAACAGAGTGGAGTAATTTGCATTAGCAGTGTGGTTATTGCTTATGTAGCACTGCCGCCAAAGTCAAACCATCTTCAATGGCACGATTTCTGTCTCCTCAAGGCATGATAAGGCGATTTGCCTGCCGGTTAAACTGATGGCGGGCGGCCGTTTTCAGTTATCCGATCACAACGCCCCTGAAAGTTTATGGAACTGGAGCAGATCAAAACAGGTCATGGATTTTATCCCGTATTTCCTGCTTATGTTTAAAATCAAAAATGATTGACATACTATCATGCAAGTGTTATTATCCGATACATACAGTGATTACACTAAAGACAATAAATCGATAAAGGCACGTTAGGCGAGATGAGGGTGATTTTGTATTGCGGATTATTGTAAGAAATGCGTCAGGGAAACCTATTTATGAGCAGATTGAAGAACAGATCAAGGAGGCCATATTCAGCGATGAATTAGGCGAAGGCGACATGCTTCCATCCATCAGGCAGCTTGCCAGTGAACTAAAGATAAGTGTAGTGACCACGACAAGAGCTTATTCGGATTTAGAGCAGGAAGGCTTTATTGTAAATATACAAGGTAAAGGCTGTTACGTTTCTCCCAAGGACAGTGAGCTTATGCGTGAGCAGCTGCTTCGCAAAATCGAAGATGGTTTTGCATCTGCCATAAATGCTGCAAAGACAGCTAAAATGCCTCAGGAAGAACTTAAGCAAATGCTTACATCTATGTTGGAGGGAAATCCATATGAATAGCGCTATTGAAATTAAAGGGCTTTGCAAAAACTATAAAGATTTTTCATTGAATAATATCTCCTTTTCTTTACCAATGGGTTATATCATGGGATTTGTAGGTCAAAACGGCGCCGGAAAGACGACCACGATCCGGCTGATCCTCAATATGATGGACAGGGATGGCGGTGAAGTAAAAATATTCGGCCTGGACAATGTGCAGTACGAGCAGAGAATCAAGCAGGATGTTGCCGTCGTTTTCGATGATATCTTTTTTGTCGACACCTGGAAAGTGCGGGAAGTTGAAAATGCTGTTAAGCGCTTTTACAGCAACTGGAGAAGTTCGGCCTTCAATGAATATGTAAGCAGCTTTAAACTTCCCATGAACAAAAGGGTGAAAGAATTATCCCGCGGCATGAAAATGAAGCTGATGCTGGCTGTTGCATTGTCACATGAGGCAAAGCTGCTGATACTTGACGAACCGACGAGCGGACTCGATCCCGTTGCCCGCGACGAGCTGCTTAACATATTGGGGAAATATATCGCCGACGGGCAGAAAAGCATTCTTTTTTCAACCCATATTACCTCTGACCTTGAAAAAATCGCCGATTATATTACGCTGATTGATCATGGGAGTATCTTTTATTCCGGAACCAAAGATGATCTTCTGGAAAGCTTCTGCATCATAAGGGGAGGCCCGCATGACCTGACGGATGCGCTGAAGGAAAAAATCATCGGGCTCATCACAAATATCGCCGGATTTGCGGGACTTATACCGGCCGCCGAGCTGAAACATTTGGCTCCGGAAATCGTTACCGATACGCCCACTATAGATGAGATCCTGGTATCAATCAGCAAAGGAGGCATAAATAATGAGTAATATACTCAATTCGGTGAAGCTTGATCACCATATTATGAAGTCGCATTATCCGATGTTCATCATTGATATTATCGGGGTTTTCTTCGCCGTTATTACAAAAATACCCATTTATGGCGCCTTGATTATCATGGTCATTTCGACGCCTATTGCCGGCCAGTGCTTTTCCGTATACGAAAAAAACAACCTCGAAAAACTGTATGGCGTATTGCCGCTCAAGAAATCCGAAGTCGTTATAGGCAGATACCTGTACGCCCTGTGCATCGTCGTCATAAACGGTATCATCGCGGCGACAGTGGCATATAGCGTTTCCATTTTCACCAATAGGGGAATGAACAGCCTTGAGTTCCTGACCTATATGTCCGTGGGCTTCCTTTATGCCTGCTTGATGACCGCGGTGATATTTCCGCTGTATTTTAAGTTTTCGTTCTCCAAGGTATATATCTTTTCCAACCTGCCGTTTTATTTGATTTTCATTCTCCTCTTCGTCCTTACGAGAAAAACGAACGTACTGGAACAGGCGGGCACGGCGGCACAGGTTTCTGCTTCCAACTTAGGGCTAATCGCGGCGATCGGGTTTGGCATGGGGCTCATCCTGCTGGCTCTTTCATGCCTTTTATCCTGCGCTCTTGTTGAGGGAAACCGGGCGGCAAGCCTTCCGGCGGAAAGAACTGGGGAACGCCTGTATTTCGCCGACAATCTGCGCACATGGATGGTGATACTCGTCGTGCTGCAGCACCTGGCCGAGATTTTCGGCTTGTATTTGTTTCTGATGCTGAACCAGGCATACTTCATGGGCCTGCTCTTCCTGCTCTCAGGATATTTCACGCCCGGGTCATACGAGCGCAAGGGGCCGGCACAATTCCTCAAGGACAGGCTGCTGCGGCTCTTAATACCCACGCTCGTTTATGTCTTCATCATCAGCCCTTTGGTGGCCTGGGGCAGCCATCAAATTGCGCATAAGCCCATCGGGAATCTGTTTACCCTGGATCAAATGTGGTTTGTGGTGATGCTTCTCGTTTTCGATCTGGGCTACCTCGCGTGGCGGACGATTGTGAAAAACAGGCCGGAACGCCTGGCGGACGACGCGCCTAAGAAGCTTACGTTCCCTAAAGTGGCGTTCTTCATGCTGGCTCTGACGGTGGCCAGCTACCTGCTTCGAATCGTCATTCCATACGGAATACCCATGCTTGAGTTCCCGTCTCTCGGCTATCTTGCACAGTACCTGAGCTTTTTCCTGATCGGAATGCTTGCCTATAAACTTGACTGGCTCCGAATGGTCTCCGGTTCGCTCGGGAAGCTGGGATTCGTTTTGGCCGTGCTCGCGACGGTCATATTGTTCCCTGTTGCGGTGTTTATAGGCTCTGGCAGCGTGTGGATAGGCTACGGGAGCTGGCAGTCGGCCGTTTTTGCGCTGTGGGACTCGATCTTCGCCGTTGGGATGAGCCTTGCGCTCATTACGTTCTTCCGCTGGTTCCTGGACGGCGGGAGGAAATTCGGCCGGTTCCTATCCCGGCATTCCTTCACCGTGTATGTCATCCATGTGCCGGTCATCGTTTTCCTGAATCTGGCGCTGACCGGCTTTCAGATGCAGCAGCTGTTGAAGTTCGGCTTGGCGGCGGTGATCGGCTTGCCGCTCTGTTTCGGTGTTGCCTATCTTGTCCGGCTGATTCCGTATGTGAAAAAGATAATGTAATCATTGTAACAGAAAGCGTATCTGCTAAGGGCAGATATTGAAACGGGTGAAGAAAGATGGAAATCGAGAAATGCATTTCGTTTATTGAAGAGGCAGAAAAACTGAAATCTGTTGTCCGCACGGCATGGACTGGCAGCGGGCGCAGGGAGAGCACTGCCGAGCACTCCTGGCGCCTTGCTTTATTTGCTGGAATCATGTCCAACGACTACCCCGGCCTGGATGTGTCAAAAGTATTGATGATGAGCCTGATCCATGATATCGGCGAAATCTATGAAGGCGATATATCCGCAGCCCTGAATCCTGATAAGGAAAGCAAGTATGATACGGAATGCCGCGCGGCGAAAGCGGTATTTTCGATCCTTCCCGAACCGCTGGCCCAAAGGTTGATGGATATTTGGAAGGAGTACAATGACAATGCCACACCTGAAGCTGGGTTGGTCAAGGCTTTGGATAAGGCGGAAACCATTATCCAGCATAACCAGGGCAATAATCCACCGGATTTTGATTACCGGTTTAACCTGGAATATGGGAAGGAGTATTTCGAAAAGGATGATACGCTAAAGCGTTTAAGGGTATTGATTGATGAAAAAACGAGCAGAAATTGTGAGCATAGGGTACCAGGTTGAATAGTTAGGAGCATGCATACATGAATTTTTACTTCGCGCCTTTGGAGGGCTTGACCGGATATATTTACAGAAAAGCCCATCATGCTTTCTTTTCAAAGGGAATAGCAAAATATTTCTCCCCGTTTATCGTTGCAAATAAAAGCGAGAGCTTTAAAACCCGTGATTTGAATGATATTTTGCCTGAGAACAACCAGGGGATACAATTGGTTCCGCAGATATTAACCAATAACGCGGATGATTTCATTCATACGGCAAAGAGAATAAAGCTGCTGGGATATGGTGAAATCAATTTGAATTTAGGGTGCCCGTCGGGAACGGTTGTATCCAAAAACAGAGGGTCGGGATTTCTTATAAAAAGGGCGGAACTCGATTTGTTTTTGGAGAAGATTTTCAGTCAGCAGGCCACAAAAATTTCCGTCAAAACGAGGATAGGCAAGGACAGCCCGGAGGAATTTGATGAGTTGATGGAGATATTCAACAAGTACCCCATGGAGGAACTGATTATACACCCCAGGATTCAGAAGGATTACTATAAAAACAAACCGAATATGGCGGCTTTTCAGGTGGCCGTAAGCAGGAGCAAAAACCCCGTTTGCTATAATGGCGACATATTTACACAAGAAGACTTCTCAAAATTTTCAGCCGGGTACCCGGATGTAGGAACGGTCATGCTTGGCAGAGGGCTATTAATGAATCCCGGCCTTGCCGAGGAGCTTTTGTACAATATCAAGCTCGAAAAGGGTTTGCTAAAGAACTTTCATGATCAAATATACGGCGGATATAAAAGAATACTCTTTGGAGAAAAGGATGTTTTGTTCAAAATGAAAGAACTCTGGAGCTATATGATACTTACGTTTTCCGACAATGCAAAACCCTTAAAACGGATCAAAAAGGCACAAAGTTTGCACGCTTATGAGGAAGCTGTTGCCTGTTTGTTCAGCGAGTCGGATATTATGGGAAATGGGTAATATGGGAAAATCTATGGAGGCAAATACATGAGCTCCTATGTGTTAAGTTTACAGGACATTGACAAAACAAAAATCATGGCTGCCGGGGGGAAAGGTGCGAACCTTGGGGAACTTAACAGGATGGGAAGCATACGCGTGCCGGACGGCTTTTGCGTTTCCACTGAAGCCTATAAGCGTATCATTGAGGAAACACCGTCAATTAACGCATTGCTGGTTAAGTTGTCAAAGTTAAAGGCGGATGACCGAGATAGAACTGCCGAACTTAGCGGTGAGATTCGCAGCCTCATCGAAGGGGTAACCATCCCTGAAGACATTCGGGAGGAGATAACCAGCAGCCTTGCAAGGCTTGGAGAGAATGAGCCTTACGCTGTTCGTTCCAGCGCATCGGCGGAGGATTTGCCTACTGCCTCCTTTGCCGGCCAGCAGGATACGTACCTGAACATTATCGGAAAGGAAGCGGTCCTCAAGCACATCATCAAGTGCTGGGCATCGCTCTTTACCGGCAGGGCGGTAACCTACCGCATTCAAAACGGCTTTGATCATCGCAAAGTAAGCCTTTCGGTGGTGATTCAGAAGATGGTCTTCCCGCAGGCTTCGGGAATACTGTTTACTGCTGATCCCGTCACCTCCAACAGGAAGGTGTTATCCATCGATGCCGGCTTCGGCCTTGGAGAGGCCCTTGTTTCCGGCCTTACGAATGCAGATGTTTATAAAGTGCGAAGCGGCAAGATCATTGATAAGAAGATATCTGTAAAGAAGCTTGCCGTTTACACTGCGAAGGATGGTGGCACGATTAAGCAGGAGCTGGAGCCTGAATTAAAAACCATGCAGGCACTGACGGATGGTCAAATTTTGCGGCTTGAGACCATAGGAAGAAAGATTGAAGCACATTTTGGCTGCCCTCAGGATATTGAATGGTGCTTGGCCGGTGATGTTTTTTACATTGTCCAGAGCCGGCCAATCACAACTTTGTACCCAATCCCCAAAGCTGCGGATCAGGAATATCATGTATATATATCTGTCGGCCATAACCAGATGATGACCGACCCCATGAAACCGCTGGGTTTGTCTTTTTTCCTTAAGACGACGAATGCACCCATGCATAAAGCCGGTGGAAGGCTGTTTGTGGATGTTACGGACAATCTAATATCGCCTGCCGGCAGAAAAATTTTGTTGGATACCTTCGGTAAATCCGATCCGCTGATCAAAGACGCGCTTGAGACAATCATAGAGCGGGGGGATTTTATACAACTCATATTGGATGAGAAAACAGAACAGAACCCCGGCAATCATCAAGGTGTGCCTTCTTCTGGCATGCAGGAACAGCCCGAAATCGATCCGACGATCGTCTCCGAGTTGATCAGGCGGAATCAGACATCCATAGAAGAGCTCAAACAAAACATACAAATGAAAGCAGGACCGGAGCTATTCGAGTTTATAGCGGAAGATATCCAGCAGTTGAAGAAGATTTTATTTGACCCGCAAAGTACAAGGGTGTTTATGGCTGCCATCAACGCCTCCTCATGGATCAATGAAAAGATGGAGGAGTGGCTGGGCGAGAAAAACGCCGCAGACACACTTTCCCAATCCGCGCCCAACAATATTACTTCGGAAATGGGGCTTGAGCTGCTGGATGTGGCGGATGTGATCCGGCCTTATCCTAAGGTGATAGCGTATTTGCAGCGTGTAAAAGATAATAACTTTTTGGATGAATTGGTGAAGTTGCACGGCGGACGGGAAGCCCAGAAAGCTATCCATGATTATCTCAGCAAATACGGTATGCGGTGTGTAGGAGAAATCGATATTACAAAAACCCGTTGGAGCGAAAAACCGGCTGCGCTTGTCTCCATGATACTAAGCAACATCAAAAACTTTAAGCCGGGGGAAGGCCATCGGAAATTTGAGCAAGGCCGTCAGGAAGCATTGAAAAAAGAACACGAGCTGCTCGGTCGGCTGCTTTCGTTGCCGGATGGGGAGCAAAAGGCCGGCGAAACAAAACGCAAGATCGGCCTGATCAGGAATTTCATCGGCTATCGTGAATATCCCAAATACGGCATGATCAGCCGCTATTTCGTTTATAAGCAGGCTTTGATGAAAGAAGCAAAAAATCTCGTTCAGGCAGGCGTCATTCATGAAAAGGAAGATATATACTATCTCACTTTTGAGGAGCTTCGCCAAACCGCATATACCAATAAACTGGATGATGCGCTCATCGGCAGGCGAAAGGATGAGTACGAATTATACGAAAAACTGACTCCGCCGCGCGTGATCACGTCTGACGGTGAAATCATGGTCGGAAGGTACAAACGGGAAGACATCCCGATCGAAGCCTTCGCGGGCCTGCCCGTTTCTTCCGGAGTTGTTGAGGGACGGGCTCGCGTTATCCTGAACATGGAAGAGGCGGTCCTAAGCGATGGGGATATATTGGTCACCGCTTATACCGATCCCAGCTGGACGCCGCTGTTCGTATCCGTAAAAGGCCTGGTCACTGAAGTTGGCGGGCTGATGACCCATGGGGCGGTGATCGCGCGTGAATACGGCTTGCCGGCTGTTGTCGGGGTGGAAAATGCCACCAAGCTGATACAAGACGGGCAGAGGATACGGGTCAATGGAACGGAAGGGTATGTAGAAATCCTGTAATGGAGATGCAATCAAATGAAAGGGAGCGCTCGTTCAATGACCGGACCGGATAAGAAGAAGCTTTATTGATGCAGGTTAAAAGCTTGCGGGTCAGATGACCCTTAAGCCTTCGTCAAAAACGGAATGATATATCCGGCGGAACTGGTCACCACATGCCCGCAATTCGCAAGCACATGAATTTCAGCTGACGGTATAAGCCGGGAGAGCCTTTGCGCCGATCCTACAGCATCAATGATCGCATCATCCACTCCGCCTATAAAGAGAACGGGCATGGTAAGCCGCTGCAATTGTTCGTCATCATATACGGGCAGATCCTGGATCGGGTTGTAGTTTTCCACGATCAGGTTCATAAAATCCAGTACTTCCTTCGGGATGCTCTGTTCTCCGATAATGGAGTTGTTCACTGGCACTACACCGTCGTCCTTACGCGTTTTTGCCACATTTTCAAGAAATTGCGGGCGGATTTGTGCAATGCCGGCGGATGCGATCAGAATCAGCCTGGAAACGCATTCCGGATACGTTGCGGCGAATTTGAGGGCCATCCAGCCGCCCAGCGAATTGCCTATGACGGCGGCTCTTTCAAGGCCGAGCGCTTGCAGAACATCCTTCATCCAGCATGCAAAAGCGTCAGTATGAAGGTCGGGCCTGAATTCCTCGCTGTTTCCGGCTTCGCCGATAATATCAACGGCATACACCCTGAATTGGCCCGACAGGGCCATGATCTCGGGAAACCAGAATGCGCTGTTGCTGCAGGAGCCGTGTAACAGGATAATGGGCGGATTCTGCTCCTGGCCGGCCGTCAGCATAAACGTCTGCCCAAAAGCAGTCTTGACATACCGCTGCCCGAAGGGAAAGTGGCTAAGCACCATGTTATAGTACGCCCGGATTTTGTCCCGCCCTGCCTCAGTCTTGAAAACACTGTTCCCCATATCGATCACTCCTTATTGATACTAATAAAGTAATTATAAGTAGCAATAGGGAATATGTCAAGATGATTTTAAAGAAACCGGAGTAACTTTTCCGCCAGGGGGCTTACGTGATATGGAAAGAAGGTTGTAAATGAAAGTTCGCGACAGCGGGATGCCTGAACAAAAATACTGGGAAAGCCTGTTTGACATAGACCTGATCCTTGATAAAATGGAAATAAATCGGAACATTAAATCTCTTGTGGAATTTGGATGCGGCTATGGAACATTTACATTGCCAAGTGCCGATAGGATCAGCGGTACCGTCATTGCGATGGACATTGAGGATGAAATGCTTAAAACGGCTGCATCAAGGGCTGCTTCAATGAACAATATCACATTTGTGAAGCGCGATTTTGTTGCCGATGGCACAGGGCTCATGGATCATTCGGCCGATTACGTTATGTTGTTTAACATACTGCATCATATAAGTCCGATGGTACTGCTGAATGAAGCATACAGGATATTGAAAATAGGGGGAAAGGCAGGCATTATTCATTGGAATTATGATCCGGTTACGCCGCGGGGCCCAAGCATGGATATTCGCCCTAAACCTGATGAAATCAAAAAATGGGCAGCGCAGGCAGGATTTATGCTGAAAGGGGATAACTTTATTGATTTGAAGCCTTATCACTATGGGTTTGTGGTATATAAGTGTTGATTGCCGGGAGCTGAGGACTTGTGCAAGGGCTGCTGATGCCATGAAACAAAATGCAAAAGAGGTTATACTCATCCTATCATAAAGAGGAGAATATGGTGATTATGGCGAGATATATTGCATCCGCATCATTGGTTTTGCTTATCATGCTTGTTTTTTTCCGGGCTATCCAATTGAAAAGATTGGGCATAAAAGCTATTCAATTTGGCGAAATGGATAAGAAGGATTTTTTTATTCCGCCATTTGCCTTGCTGTTATTCTACATTGTATTCGCAAGCGCGTTTGGTCTGCCTAAAATCGGTTCTGAATTGTTCAGCAGTGAATTTACCGGTTGGGCTGGTGCTGTCATATGCATTTTGGGCATTTTGTTATTTACATACGCTTTGATTTCTTTTGGGAAAAGCTTTCGTGTCGGTTTGGATGAAGACCACCCGGGAGAGCTTGTGACTACCGGCGCATTTTCAATAAGCCGCAATCCAATATATACTTCATTCGGCTTGATCCTGATAGGAGTATTTTTGATTATCCCGAATTGGATCATATTGATTTATGTTTTTGCCGGAACTTGGCTTTTCAACCGGCAAATTGTGCTTGAGGAAAAATCGCTTGAAAAGATATACGGTGACAAATATTCGGAATACTGTAAAAGAGTCAGGCGGTTTCTATAATTCGGGCTTGGTAGCAGACCGGAAGAAATGAAGGGATATACATGCAGGGCTGCAGGATAAATAGACCGGTTAACATAAAAAGCCTGCCGCCTGGGGCTGATGTCCTTTGGCGGCAGGTTTCCTCATTGGCTTATGGATGCTTTTTGATATAATCCGAGATCTGACTGTTCCATGAGTCGATCTGACGGATAAACTGTTCCTTGTTAAAATGGTTTGAGATGTACTGTTCGCCTATTTCAGAAATCGCGGTGTGCATAAACCGGACGGCACAGTCCGTACATTCGTTTACCTGTTTTGTTTTTATGTTGATAACAGTCACAAAATATCCGGGCGTTGTACGAACATATTCGACTTCTTTTCCCGGATCATATATGCTGCATACCCATACCATTTCAGGCAATCCGTCATGCCGGGTGGTGAATATGCAATTCTTCTCGGCTATACCTGATTCCGAATAATTCATTTCGCATTCCCAGCCGGGAATCCATTCTTTTTCCGCAACCGGGCAAAATACTTTGAAAACTGCCTGCTTTTCGCCTGCGATGCTGATTTTGTGAACAAATTCCTTTCTTAATGCGTTTTCCATATTGATTCCCCTTCCTCTTTTTGTATAGTAAGTGTAAACTATGAAGTAATAGTCAGGTCAACAGGATCATGAAACTTTTTGGAGATTAAGTGATGTTCAAGATAAGTAAGCTTTGCAAAATGTTTCAGCTTTCAAGAAGCACGCTGCTTTACTATGATGCCATAGGCCTATTGACACCTGGCAGCAGAACGGAGGCAAATTACAGGCTATATTCAAATGAGGATGTGTCAAGGCTTGAGAAGATCTGCACCTTCAGAAAAGCAGGAATATCGCTGATGGAAATCAAGCAGATGCTGGAGCTTGAGGATATAGGCTACAGCAGGATTTTGACCGACAGATTCAATCAGATAAACCAGGAGATACAAGAGCTAAAAAACCAGCAGAATTGCATCGTAAGCATGCTTAAGAATTATGATCTTCTCAAAACGTCGGAGCTGATATCGAAACAAACATGGAACAAGCTTATGCATTCGGTCGGTTTTGATGAACATACATCAAGAAAGTGGCATATGCTTTTTGAGCAAATCTCGCCTTCGGAGCATTCGATCTTCCTTGAAACTCTAGGCTTTTCAAAGCCGGAAGCAGAGAAAATCAAACAGTGGTCAAAGGGAGATTTTCATAAGCAGCAGTAAATTAAGAAGTAAGGACGAACGGGCGTCTTCGTGTACGATGATGCAGCACCAGTATTTTAAAGTGGTTTGAACTAATTTTAATACAGTATCTTTTATTTGGCAGGTTATTGCCCGATATATGATATTGCAGATCAAAACGCTATTTCGCTTCTAAGGATGAGAATATGAGAAAAAGAATTGCCCCTGTATTTATCATGTTTGCGATCATCATCCTTTCGTCAATGACGTTGTTCCTGAACGCGCCCACGGCCATTCAGACGCCAAAACCGGTAAACGGCGTCCTGGATTTGAGCAATTGGTCATTCGAAAAAGACGGCATCGTAAGCTTAAAAGGCGAATGGTCCTTCTACTTCAACCGTTTTTTTGACCATGAAGACTTTATAAGGGGTGTTGATGTTTCGCCATCACCTGTTGAAATACCCAGCACCAAAGAGAGCATGGCTGCCCATAAACCATTCGCGGATAACACTTTCTACGGTACGATGAGGCTTGTCGTAAAGCTGCCGGAAGGCAAAAAGTCATATGGGCTAAGGTCGGATATTATGCTGACATCCTTTAGGCTTTACGTTGACGGTAAATTTTCAGGCGGAGTAGGAAAAGCAGGAACGAGTGAACAAACCAGCGTGCCTTACTACGATAAGCTTACCACCTACTTTCAGCATGAGAACAATGAAGTAGAGCTCATTTATCACACATCGGATTTCACGGCGAAAGACTGTTCTATAGCGGCGCCAAGAATCGGCTTGGCTGACCAGATTTCCCGGGAAGCACAGCTGGGAATGGGCAGGGACTTATTCCTTTTTGGCATGCTGCTCATTATGGGGATCTATCATTTTGGCCTGTATATCATGAGATTAAAGGACCGTGCACCCCTTTATTTCGGGGTATTCTGCCTTCTGTTTGCCCTACGCATGCTATTGGTCGGTGAACGCTTTCTGTCAGGCCATTTGAATCTTGGCTTCTTTGTTTACGGGCGGTTGGCCTATTTCAGCGTCTTTATTGGGTTTGCAGCATTGTGCGGGTTTTTGTACTTTGCTTTGGACGGCCTGTTCGCCAAATGGTTTATCAAATGTAGCGTCGCATGGGGAGCAGTGTTTGGTTTTCTCATTTTGTGGATGCCATATAGCCTGGCTGACTTGCTGCTCATGGTTTACGCCGCGTTCGGATTTGTTTTGCTGGGCTATGCCATGGTCCGGCTGGTGATTGGCGTATGGAAAAAGCACCCCTTTGCCAACACCGTATTTCTGGGCTTCGCCTTTTTAGGGATAACATTTATCAATGATTTGATTTATCAGATCACTTTGGCCAATACGCCTTCGCTCATACCGCTGGGCGTTTCGGTATTTACCTTTACCCAGGCGTATACATTGTCCGCCAAGTTTTCCAATGCCTATGCCAGGGCGGAGCAGCTCTCCGTAGAGAATGAATCCATACTGTCAAAGCTGAAGCTTATGAACAGCAATCTTGAATCACTTGTGGAGGAGAGGACTTCCGACCTTCAAAAGGCCCTTGGCGAGATGGAAGTCATGTCCAAAACGGATTATCTCACCAAATTGCCCAACAGGCGGCTGGTGCTTTCAAAGATCAATGAACTGATTGGACAGAAAAAGAGCTTTTATATTGGCCTGGCAGATATTGATCATTTCAAGGAGGTCAATGACCGGTTCGGGCATGTGAAAGGCGATGAAATATTGGTACGGTTGTCATCCATACTGCGAAAGGCTGTTGGCGATTGCGGTTTTGTGGGCCGCTGGGGCGGCGAGGAATTTCTGATCGTCATGGAAGCGGATCATATCGATACGATCCTCGGAAAGGCAAATGAAATACGGTCGGCCGCGGAGGAGCACCGGCACGATGACATTGGTGAAAATGTAACGCTCACCATCGGCTTATGCAAGTACAGGGAGAACATATCCATCAATGCAATGATTGCCGAAGCAGACAAGGCGCTTTATCAGGGCAAACTGGCGGGTAGAAACCGGTGTATGATCGCCACCTAAGCCTTGCCCTTGTACAATTCCAAATACCTTTTTGCGATATATTTTCCTGTGTCTTTCATGAGCCTTAAGAACAGGGATAGCCCATGATTGAACTTCATCGCCAAAATCGTCAGCAATAACAGCAAAAGCAGCGCGAAGCCTGTAAGGAATAGGATGACAGCAACCCTGTTTTCCTTGTACATGGCCTGCGCAAATAGGGAAACTGCCGCCGTATAGCGCTTGAGAAGCAGGTTGGTCGGCGACGGCAGCTGAACCATGGTTAATGCACCGGTAGAACCTGATTTTGCAATCAGGTAATGATAATAGCTATTCAAAGTAAGCAGTTCTGCGCCGGCGCCACCGCTTATGATATAGCGGACCCCATTTTTGTTAAAGTCAAAATAGCTGTGGATATGGGAGAGGTAGACGGTATCAACCTTGTATACCGTCATAAGGTTTTCAAACCGCTCCGCCTCCTGCTTTGATTGAAAGCCGTGATCCATGCTTTCTTCATCGCTGTGGGCTTCCAGTTTTTGCTCTACAAAACCGCCTTCCTGTTTGACCTTATCCGTATAAGCCTTGGCATCATTTGACTGAACGCCGCTTCGCGGGTCTTCCGGCGGAACGTGCGATATTACAAAGATCCGCTTGCCTTGCGCCTTTTGAAGGTCGCGCTCCAGCCAGGCGTATTGCCCGTCGGATATTGCCTGAGTTTCGGCATAGCCGCGCGAGCTGTCAAGGAAAACAAAATGGCTGTTCCCGAAATCAAATGAGTAGTATTCCGGCCCATAAAGCCTTTGATATGTTTCGCGTCCGTTTCCACGGATGTCATGGTTCCCCAGCGTTGTTAAAACCGTAGAGGAGATTCCGGATACCATCTGATCAAATATCCTGTACTGGTTAGGCTTCCCGCTGTAAACAAGGTCGCCGTTGTCAATCACAAATGCGGGTTTCAGCGCGTTTACCTGCTGAATAATCGTTCCGAAGGTTTCATATCCGTCCCGGCTGTCGCCAAGAATGATATAGCTGTCCTCCGCCGTTGCTTCTGCCTGAGCTGGTTCTATCCGCTTGCTTTCTCCCATACCAAGGTTCATGGAGAACTCCAATGTATTTACAGAGATTCTGGCGGGGTTCAAGCTTTTGTCAATCCTTGAGGCAAAATAGCCCGGATTGATATTTTCGATCAAAATCCATAGGTTCGTGGCGGGCGCGTCTTTTGCTTCCACCGAAACGGAAGGCAGGGGAGACAAAGCC
>JAEZCO010000015.1 GCA_023433505.1 Bacillota bacterium
ACATTATACCATAATACCCAAAGTTAAGAAATATATTTTCAAAGAAAAAATGATATCTGCTGATATCATTTTCCTTTGAGTTTCTAATTGTAATTTACCCGATCTTGAGCAAGAACCAAGATAGAGAAGCATCCTTTTTAAATTCTTTTTTATTTGCCTATAAAGTATTTTATAACAATCGACGATATATATTCCGTGAAGGTAAAAGAAGCATTTTCTTTCAAACCGGCCGGAGGGAGAAATGCTTTTCGCAATCTTCAACCAATAAGGGGGCATGGACGCCCTACTTAAAAAAACATGGAGGTATTTTTTTTATGAGAATTAATCACAACATCGCGTCCTTAAACACTTATCGTCAGCTGGAATCAAACAGTACCGCAACACAGAACAACATTGCTAAGTTATCTTCGGGGTTAAGAATTAATAAAGCCGGTGATGATGCTGCAGGTCTTGCTATCAGTGAAAAGATGAGAGGTCAGATCAGAGGACTTGATCAGGCTTCAAGGAATTCACAGGACGGTATTTCTTTGATACAGACTGCAGAAGGTGCATTGAATGAGACACAATCCATATTGCAGAGAATGCGTGAACTTGCAACTCAGTCTTCTAATGATACCTTAAATGATACGGATAGATCACAGATTCAAAAGGAAGTTACCCAATTAACTGATGAAATTGATAGGATCGCAAATACAACACAGTTTAACACTAAGACCTTGCTCGATGGATCCTTGTCAGGTAAAGTTGCGGGTAAGAATGAAGTAGTGCAGGGTCAGGCCAATATGACTTCAGAGACTACCAATGCGGCTAAAATAGTAGCTGTTACCGGGGCCTTTTCGGATGGTAAGGAAGGTACATATCAGATTACTCTGAGAAAGAGCCATGGTGAAATTCAATCAATCACTGCTCAGACCCTTACCTCAACAACCAAGCTCTCTGAACTTGGAATAGCTAATCTTGGCGGATTTACGGTAAGTGGTAACGGAGGTACAACAAATGTTGCTGTAAGTGCAACATCAACAGGTACTGCTTTAACAACTGAAAGTACAATCGGCGACTTGATGGATGCAATTAACACGACCGCAGGTACTAATGTATCCGCTTCCTTGGTAGACGGTAAGTTATCATTAGTTGCTACTACAGGAGATGCAGATGTAGCTATTGATGATGCAGGCGGATCCAATATCGCACTTCAGCTGTTTGGCGGTAACAAGCTAAGTGCGAACGGTGATGCAACGTATGCGGACATTGAGTACAACTATACTTCAACAGATGGTAAGGAAACCTATACTAAAACTTTACATGGTGCGAATGTTTTAGCTGCAACAAATGATATTTCATTTAATGGTATTACTTTAAAAGATAATGGAACAACTGGCAAAGTTTTGGATAAGACCATTACTGTTACCTCGTTAGCCCACAGAAATGCTGTAACAGAAAAAGCTACGGATGACTCTTTAAATTACCAGATCGGTGCGAATGAAGGACAGACAATAAAGGTTGACATTAACAAAATGGATGCTATGGCTCTTAATGTAAGAACAACATCCGGTGCTGCCATTGATGTAACAACAGCAGCGAATGCAACAAGAGCGATAACAACAATTAATAATGCCATTGAATTAGTATCATCTGAAAGATCTAAGCTTGGAGCAGTTCAAAACAGGTTGGAGCATACAATAAACAATCTGAGTACTTCTTCCGAGAACCTGACAGCAGCTGAATCACGTATCCGTGACGTTGATATGGCGAAGGAAATGACTGAGTTCACAAAGAACAACATCCTTTCACAGGCAGCACAGGCAATGCTCGCACAGGCAAATCAACAGCCGCAGGGAGTTCTGCAGTTACTCAGGTAATAAATTAGTACATACACACACAGAGAGCCAGGGATTTTCCTCTGGCTCTTTCTTTATGTTTAGCTTCAGCTCCTTCTGCTTTTTGCGCCCTGAAGGCTCTTCTGATAATGTAGTTTAGTTTTACGTCAATAGAAAAATATTTCTTACTAAAGGTATTGAAATATATTCCGATATACTTATTGTAATACTTGCACGGAGGGAATATTTATGAGAATTGATGGCACGGATGCTACTACTTTCTCGCCGGTTGAATATGTAAAACCGGATGTTTCTACAAAAGAAGCACAGGTGAAGCCTGAAGTTCAGGCAAAATCAAAAGATACAAATGAGAGCAGGAATCTTTTTCAGCTTTCGGAATTGGACAAAAGAGATTTGCCTATTTCTGAAAAGGTAGTTATTGATGCCATTGAGAGGGCCAATAGAGCCATTTCCGGTGGCAATCGGCGCTTTGAATTTTCCGTGCATGAGAAGACCAAAGAAATTATGGTAAAGGTAGTTGATTCTGATACAAACCAGGTCATTCGTGAAATACCACCTGAAAAGATACTGGATATGGTGGCAAAGCTGTGCGAAATGGCTGGTTTGATCGTAGATGAAAGAAGGTAATAATCATGGCTGTAAATAATATAAATTCTTATTCAAGTACACTTCGGCTCAATGGATTAGGCGGCAGCGGACTAGACACCGATACGATAGTATCCCAGTTGATGAAAGCTGAGAGAGTTCCACTGGACAAGCTGTACCAGAAAAAGCAGCTTGCCGAATGGAAAAGGGACGATTACAGAAGTATCACAAACCTGCTTAGGGGTTTGAAGGATGATTTCTTCAACGTAATCAAGCCAGCCTCCAATATGCTTTCACAATCAAGCTATATAAAATATAAAAGCACATCTTCGGACGATAAAATAGTTACGGTATCAGGGAATTCTGCATCTACTGCAGGAACGCACAGCATATCTGTTAAAAGTATTGCAACCGCAGGGAAGGCGGAGAGCAGCAGTGGAGTCACCGACCCGCTTCTAGGTGCGGCGGTGAGTAATTATAATCTTGCAGGCAAAAAGCTTAAAATCACACTGGATGGAGTGGCGAAAGAGATTACACTTTCTGATTACACCCTTACTGCCGGATCTCCTGCTACCAGCAATATGGCCGACAGTATACAGAATTTATTAGACACTGCGTTTGGGAGCGGGAAAATTAGCGTTAGTTTTGATGGCAGCGCTGGTGATTCCGGCAAGCTTGCATTTAATACTGTCAACGGTGCGAGTCGGATAACGCTTGCCGGCGGTGATGCACTGGCCTCCCTTGGTTTTACTGCAGGAGCCACCAACAGGCTGGATATTAGCAAGTCGTTGGATGATTTGAAGACCGCATTTGCCAATGATTTGACCTTCAATGCGGATGGCAAGCTGAAGTTCAAGATCAATTCAGTTGAATTTACCTTTGATAAGTCAGTATCCCTGTCAAGTATGATGAGTACCATCAATTCAAATACTGATGCTAAAGTGAATATGCAATATGATGAAACAACCAATAAATTTATTTTAACCTCAAAAGATCTTGGCAGCGGAGAGAATATCATTATTGATGCGGCTTCCCAGGGAGGTAATTTTTTCGGCACAGGAGGAGCCTCGGGTATAAAAACCGGCAATGCCACCACGAAACTTGGCGATGATGCAGTTGTAAAAATCGATGGACAACTTGTAACAAGAAGCACCAATTCATTTGCTATAAACGGGGTTACCTATAATCTGATAAAAGCCCATCCCGATTGGAATACACAAAGCGAGACAGTTTCCCTGTCTCTTGATACAGACAGCATATATAATAATATTAAGGCTTTTGTTGACAAGTACAATGATGTTATTTCTGCAATCAATACCAAATTGGGTGAGAAATATGACCGCAACTATCCGCCATTAACCGACGAGCAGAAAAGTTCAATGGAAGCTGACGACATAAAGATATGGGAAGATAAGGCGAAAACCGGTTTGCTCAAGAATGATTCTATCCTTCAAGATATTGTCTATACTATGCGAAGGGCATTATCGGACAGCATCGGCGGAATCTCTTCATCTTTATCATCCATCGGTATTACGACCGGTTCATATACGGAGCAAGGCAAACTGGTAATCGATGAAACAAAGCTTAGGGCTGCTATAAGCAATGACCCGAAAGCCGTATCCGATATGTTTTCCAAACAATCAAGTATTTCCTACAGCGGAACTCTCACTTATTCGCAGCGTACGCAGCGCTATGCAGAGGGAGGATTTGCAAGCAGACTGTCTGATATTATTGAAGATAATATCAGAACAATTGGCGGGAAAGGAAAGTTACTTGAAAAAGCGGGAATACAGGGTGATATGACCGAATACACCAGTATGATTTATAATGAGATCGATGGATATAATAAGAATATTGCAAGCCTGGTAGATGTACTGTCAGACAAAGAAAACAGATACTATGCAAAGTTTACGGCAATGGAACAGGCAATTTCCAGAATGAATTCCCAGAGCAGCTGGCTTAGTTCCCAATTAGGCAGTAACAGCTGATAAGGTCATTTATTTGCTAATAATATTACTTCGGAGGAATAAGGCAATGGCGCTTAATAAAGCATACAACCAATATAAACAGAATTCAGTATTTACATCTACACCTGAAGAACTCACACTGATGCTATATAACGGGCTTGTAAAGTTTTTGATGCAGGCGGAAGCGGCGATTGATGAGAAAGATACGGAAAAAGCCAGCAACAGTATCATTCGTGCGCAGGACATTGTCCTTCATTTTCAGGCTACGCTGGATATGAAATATGAAGTATCCGAAAATCTTGACCAGCTTTATGACTTTATGTACAGGCACCTGCTGGAGGCAAATGTTAAAAAAGACAAAGTCATGCTGGAGGATGTGCTCGGTCTTGTAAAGGATTTGCGGGACACGTGGCAGCAGGCGATGAAGCTGGCAAAACAAAAACAGCCGGCGTCCCAGATTGCAAAATAGGGTTGGTGATGGAATGACATCGAATATGGACACTTCATCTGAAAAGTATATAAGCAGACTGATCGAAATACTTAAAAAAAAGCATGTGCTGCTGCGCGCAATACTATCGTTGACTCAGGCTCAATCCTCAGAAATTAACGAGGATTCCATCGAGAAGCTGCAAAAATTGATTGATGATAAACAGCATGTAATTGATGATATAAATAAATTGGATGAGGAATTTGAGGTCTATTTTGCAAGACTCAAAATATCGCTGAAGATAAATAGCCTGGAGGAGCTCGATGCATCAGGGATTGAGGGTGCAAGGCACCTGAAAGAGGTAACGGCAGGCATTCTTAAGCTGATTACGGAGATAAGTGAAATTGAGAAAGCAAATAATGATAAAAGTAAGGAATTGTTAGGTAAGCTCGGCGGGGAAATTAAGAAAATAAACCAGGGGATGAAGGTGAATTCAGCTTATTCCTCAACACCGGTAAATACCGCCTCATATTTTATTGACAAGAAGAAATAGAAATTTAATAGAGTTGACCTGTCCAAATACGAATGCTACAATAAAATGGAAATGTATTTGCAGGGAGGATACGGAATGTCAGATGAAGATTTTCAGAAGATAGTGCTAGAGAAATTTGACCAAATGGATTCCAGGTTTGACAGGGTGGATTTCAGGCTGGATAAGATGGATTCCAGGCTAGACCAACTGGATTCCAGACTTGCTTATGTTGAAAAGGAAGTCGGTGCAATAAAGAAAGATGTAAAAAACATCAAGACCGACCTGAAAGGTGTATGGCAAGATATCTTAAGACTTGACAACAGAGTATCCGAGACGGAAGAAAGACAAAGAGTATAACCGAATAAAAAATAGCCTTGTCCGGGGAAAGTCCCGGCAAGGCTTTAATTTTGCTTTTATGGGATCATGATTTTTCGTCGGTTTTCTCTAAAAATTCAAATACCCTGCGCATATACTCATCCGGATATTTTAAATAACTGGAGGCATTGCCCGCATCATCCGTTTCCCAGATTTCGGACCTTCCGGAGGCTATTTCCGAGTAGCGGAAATTAAGCTTTCTGCTGTTTTCCACCGGGATAATGCCGTCCTCTTTTCCATGAATAAGAAGCAGGCGGCAGGGAGAAATATTTCCCAGAGACTTTTCAAGGTCGGCGCTTTCCGTATCCATACCGGACATAATCTCCATCGCATACAAAATGGTTCGGTTAAATGGGATAGAAGGCAATCGGACCCATTGATTCAAATCGTTTTTGAGGTAATCCGAAAGATTGGCATAGGGGCTGTCCGCAACCACTGCCTCCACCTTTTCTTCAGCCGCCGCAAGTATGCTGGCAGCCGCCCCGGTGGAAAAGCCCATCAAAACAATATGCTTTGAGCCCTGCTTGCTGACATATTGGACAGCGGCGGAGACATCCTCCTTTTCATAATATCCGAAAGTGGTGTCCTTACCGCCCGATTGTCCTGAATTTCTGAAATCAAAGGTAAAAACATTGTATCCCTTATCTAAAAAGCTTTTTATCATAGGAATAGATTTTTCACCGAACTCCAGGCGGTTTTTACCATAGGAATGTGCCAGAATCACTGTCTTGTTACTATTTTTAAGTTCAAAAAACCAACCTTTGAGGACGATGTTCTTGTCGGTACCCCGAAAGCTTATATCTCTATACTCCGGGACAATATTTGATGAAAAGACTTCGACGTCCTTCTTGGCCGGATGCAAAAGTTCCCATCCGTTATATGCGGAAATTATGACAACCGTCAGAACCATTAGCAGCAAAAAAATAATCAAAGTCAAAATCAAGTTTCTGGCTTTATGGGTTTTACGTACACTATAACTCACACCACTGATTCTCATTGATTTTCCTCCGTGCTGTATAATTTTCGAATCCATTCGATCGGTGTATTGACATAATATGATATAATCCTATTATATTTTTATTTATTTACATTGTAAAGTTAATAATATAACGAGGTATCAAAAATTAATTATGAATTCGGCCGTTATAAATTTACAAACATCAGTGGTGGCTTCATGGAGGGGGTTGTATGGTTTGCAGTATCTGCCCGAGGAGATGCAATGTTGATAGACAGTCTTTCAATGGATTTTGCGGGATGGGAGAGCTGCCTGTTGTTGCAAAAGCTTTTCTGCATCAATGGGAAGAGCCCTGCATAAGCGGTACCAGAGGCTCTGGAACTGTGTTTTTCACAGGCTGCAATTTGAAATGTGTCTATTGTCAGAATTACCGGATCAGTCATGAAAATTACGGAAGGACCGTCTCCATTGAAAAATTATCTGAGGTTTTTTTGAAGCTGCAGGAAAAAGGTGCTCACAATATTAATCTGGTAACGCCCTCGCATTTCGTAAAACAGATCCGCCAGGCCCTTGAGTGCGCAGAAGGCTTAAAAATACCCGTCGTATATAATTCCAATGGGTATGACAGTATTGAAAACCTGGAGGCGATGGATGGCAGGATCAATATATACCTTCCGGATTTAAAATATTACAGTTCGGAGATATCCAAGAAATATTCGGGCGCCGGTGATTATTTTACGGCTGCTTCAGCCGCACTTCGGGAAATGTACAGGCAGACAGGCCCTGCTACTTTTAACGAAGAAGGAATTATGCAAAGGGGGATGATCATAAGACACTTGATTCTTCCGGGACAATCCCGGGAATCGGTTAAATTGCTGGAATGGATCAAGGAGAATATGCCGGAGGACATTTATTTAAGTCTGATGAGCCAGTATACGCCATATCATAAAGCTTCTTTGCCCCCGGAGCTGGATCGACGGATTACGGCGTGGGAGTATGGGAAGGTCCTGGATAAATTCTATAAACTGGGTTTCAAAAACGGCTATATACAGGAAAGAGAATCGGCTACGGAAGAATATATCCCTGATTTTAATCTGGAAGGAGTGGATTTCTAGCCTTGCCGAAAAACCTTATTATGAGAATATATCCAAAAAAATAAAAAATTTATAAAATTTTACAAATTAGTATGGTAATTGTTAAAAGATTGTGTTAAAATAAGTCATATCTTAATAGTATTTGTATAAATAAGTAGATAAATACAAATATACAATATTATGTTACTGGAGAAAAACTTATTGATGAGAAACGGCAATCTTTTGCAAAACCGGTATAAGATCCTTAAAACACTTGGAGAAGGCGGGATGAGCAAGGTCTACCTGGCTGAGAATATCAAGCTGGGGACATTATGGGCAATAAAGGAGATCAATAAAACAAGTGAAATGAGAATTGATTTCCTTGCAGAGCCCAACATATTAAAGAAGCTGGAACATCCTGCGCTGCCCAGAGTTTTCGACATAATCGAAAATGAAGAGTTTATTTATGTGGTTGTAGACTATATTGAAGGGATAACCCTTGATTTAAAGCTCAAGGAAGCCGGCCCGATACCGGAGGATATTATCCTTGATTGGGCAACACAGCTGTGCGGGGTTTTGAAATATCTCCATGAATATAAGCCTTATCCTATTATATATAGGGATATGAAGCCTTCAAACATCATTCTTACAAAGTCCGGAAGCCTTAAACTCATCGATTTCGGCATAGCAAGGGAATATAAATATGACTCGTCCAACGATACGGTGTATATCGGTACGCGGGGCTATGCTGCTCCCGAACAATATGGCTCGGGACAGACAACGGTAGCAACGGACATATACAGCCTGGGTGTTACATTATATCAGCTTCTGACCGGGAAAAGTCCAAACGAGCCACCTTATGAGCTAAAGCCCATCAGGACATATAACCAGAGCCTTTCAGCAGATATCGAGAAGATCATCGGCAAATGCATAAAACAAAATCCCCTGGAGCGTTATCAATCCGCAAACGAGCTGTTACTAGACCTTGTACTTGTCGGAAAGGAAAAGAAGGAGATTCCAGGGAATAAGTCGTGGTTTGCAGATTCAGATGAAAACGGCTTGGGGCATAGACCCTTTAAAAAGCTGGTATTGACCGTTTGGGATAATTTTGAATTCGGATGTGAATTGGCTTATCAGGCCGCCAGGGCTTCGGGCTATAATGTATTGCTTATTGACCTTGACCTGCTTGCGCCGAAGGCGGATTTGTGCCTGAACCTGAAGAAGTATCCGGGGAGGTTTATCAACGAGGGAGAGCTTTTGAAATCAGGCCTGGATATTGTTATTGATGCGGCGGAAAAGAACTTTCTATCTCCCGACCTCATTGCCGAAGCTTCATTAAAACGTAAAGACATGAAAAACCTTTATGTTCTTACGGGAAATTATAAAATGGAGAACTATGAGTACTACAATGATGAAAGCCTTATAAAGCTTATTGAAAAGGCCTATATAGGCTTTGACCTGACCATCCTTCTGGTGAATAAATCAATTTATGACTCCTTTACGGTTATCGCCCTGGCAAAATCGGAGTACAACCTGGCGGCAATCAATGCGGATTTGGATAAAGTGAGGGAAATCAATAATTACCTGGCTTTTCTGAAGGAAAAGCAGCATATTCCATTGGACAAGACAAAGTTTATTGCATTTGAATATGACAGCGCATCCAATCTTAGTTTGAATGTATTTCGCGAAGCTACACAGAAGAATCTTATCGGCAGGATCTCATACAGCAGGAAAAGAAGGGCTCATAGAAATTTGAAAGCTGCTTATGCTGCCAAAATGGAAAAGAATATTTTATGTGAATATACCAGGATATTGAGGTACTTTCATATAACCGAGGAGGCAAGTTTTTTCAGGAAACTGTCGGAATGGGCCAGAGGCTTGTTCCCAGGCCCTTCTACCAAAGCAGATGCAAAATAGCAGGCAAAAATCTTATCCGTAGGAGGCAAGGATGCCGATTGTTAAAACCCACCACAGACTTCTGGTTGAGAGCAGAGAAAAAGAAGAATTTCACAGCAGCGATATCAATACCGTTGTATCCAATATAACCTTCGACATGCTTAAAGACTCGCCGGGATTGGTTGCTGATGTAGCCAGCGGCGCTGTTGAAAGAGCTGTCCTGGAGACGGCTGTTATTAAAGATATGGACAGGCATAAATACCATTATGGCCTTTACCGCGATGAATTGATCAGTAAAGTATTTGACTTTATGTTCGGCTACGGGGAATTGCAAAGATATATTGAGGACGAAAATATAACCGATATTGACGGGACCCGATATAACGAATTCGTGGTCAAGAGAAACGGGGTACGCAGCCGGATACCCGTAAGCTTTGGGAATGAAAAGATATTTGATACCTACTGTAAATTGATTGCGGTCAGGAACAGAGGCATACTCAATGAAAACGACAGCCATTGCAGAGTAACGGATGAAGGACGGCGGCTAAGGATTAACGTGTCAATCAAACCCAGAAATATTGCCGGACCGGCCATCAGCATAAGAAAACACAGAAGGACAAGCTATAATATTGCTGATCTGGTAAAGCTGGGCATGCTGGATAACGAATTGGCAGAGCTTCTGCAAGAATTGGCATTATCCGGCGCCTCCGTGCTGTTCTGCGGTAAAGGCGCTGCAGGAAAAACCACACTTTTAAGAGCTTTCATCAATATCCTGCCGGAGATGGAGAGGGTGCTGATCGTAGAATCCGATGCGGAAATATTCCCGGATAAGCCTTGCTGCATAGAGCAAAGAGTAAAAAAGCAAAATGAGGGCGGAAGGCCGGTGACGTTGAGAGACCTGGTCAGGGATGGTCTGACAATGTCCCTGGATACTTACTGTGTAGGTGAGATCACAGGAGATGAAGCCTGGGAATTTGTCAAGGCCGCATTCACAGGGCACAAGGCCCTGGCTACCACACATTCCGAGAGTGCGGAAGATGCTTTTGGGAGGCTGCTGACTTTGAGCAAGGGGGCGGGAATTGGTGAGAGTGAGAAAGTAATAAAGGAAATGATGGCAAAAAGCATTGATTATATATTTTATCTTAAGGATTTCAAAGTGTCCGATGTTTTGAAGGTGGACGGATATAGGGGAGAACAGGATACTTTTGAGTATAGCATTATTTATAGAAGAAAGGAGGCTTCGTAGTTGCTGCTTTTTACTGTTTCCTTTCTGCTGCTGGCATCCAATGTAGTTCTCGTCATACTGGCGTTTAAAAGTACGGATATCCGAAAGACAGTAGGCACGGCGCTTGGAATGCTTGGTGAAGTGTATTCGGGGCGGATGCTTTCCAGGGAGGTGAAAAGATATACCCGGTCGGTCGCAATAAAAATGAACCTGATGGAACGTGTGGAATTGTTTTTAATTGACAAATCCAATGTAAGACACTATTTGCCCTTTTTAAATTTTACTACCCTGGTTTTGTTGATGATCTGCATATTTGCCGCCATAATAAAACCATTGTACAGTATCCTCGAGTTTTTGCCGTCTGCGGCAGTCATCAGCCTTATCTTTGCATTTGTTCCAATTCTTTTGTTGGACCTGCTGGCGCGGTATAACTCGGAAAACGTCCGCAGAAAGCTTGTTGAATTCATATCCATCCTGAACCGATGGTGTACGGTAAGAGAGGACTTGTTTTATGCTTTTGAAAAATCTGCAGATTCAGGGATCGGCGAGCCCCTTAAAACCTTCATCCGGGACATGGTGATCCAGGTGAAAAGGGGGATAGAGCCGACAGAGGCCCTGGACATGCTGCAATTGAAGGTGGATAATCTGCAGTTCCGCGATTTTATCATTAATATAAAGCAGAATATCCGGCACCGGGGCGATATTTTAAAACTTTTAAACAATCTTGAAACTCAATTCTACAGGATCGAGGAGGAATACAACCGGCGGAAAATCTCAACTTACAGGGACCGCATGCTTACCTATTTCATCATGTTCGCAGTGCTTTTTATCGCTTATTTCTTTATAAAAACCAATCCGCAGATTGAGCATTTCTACTTTTACACGTTTCAGGGCAAGGCTTTGCTTACCTTTTTCAGCATCCTTTATGCGGCCGGATTTTATCTTTCGCTGGGCATAATGAAGTTCAAACATTGATGAACAACGTCACAGTCCGCCTCCTCTAGGTGGGGGATACCGATTGAAAAAGCAGTCGTTGGAGGGTAGCAATCTTCAACAGACGTTGTTCAAACGCCACGATTAGGCGTGGCGCACGAAGTGTAGCGTAGGGCGAATTCATTTCGCCCGCAGCGAGGGGTATGGGGGCATACCCCCATTGGAAATAGAATGGAGTAATTAAACGGTATGAGTGAAATTATTGGTTTCGCACTGCAGCATGGTTATTGGACAGCTTTGTTGATCATAGCCAGTGTATTTCCGGCGATCCATCTGGCGAAAAAAATCGAATTGATTTCTCAAAACCGGCTGATAGAAGCCCTTGGAAACAGAATAAGCAGCCTTTCGCTTTATAACAAATATGTATTTTTGGTAAGTAAAACGATTAAGGAGTATGAAAGACGGGAGAAAAAGGCAGGCTTTTATAGCAGGGCAAAGGTAAAAATGAAAAAGGCGGGATACACAGGAGAATATGCAGCTGTGGTATATTTATCCGTCAAATATGTGATGACAGCACTGCTATTCCTGACTGCTTTGCTTTTCAACTATCCGGATTTCTTCCGGCCTGCACTGCTGGCCATGCTGTTGATAATTATTGTAGAGCTGGTTGTGAGAAGAGAAAAACGAAAGATTAATCTGAAGTTTCAAAAGTACATTTATAAAATATACAAATACCTGCATAACCAAATATCCTCCGGCGTCAAAGTGACAGATGCCGTTAAAACGGTATATGAGGTGATTGATGACAGTCAGCTCAGGTCAGTCCTTATAAGGCTTGCAGCATGCTATGAACTGACGCTGGACATTGATCACGCCCTTGAGGATTTCAGGGGAAATTTTGACATTAACGAGGCTGAAACCCTGTGCGTTGCTTTAAAACAGGGGATAGAGACAGGGGATAACCAGGAGCTGCTGGCCCGGCAGGAGGATGTAATGTTTAAAAAATATTTTAATTATATACAGGCTGAGACAGACAACTGTAAAAACAGAAGCCTTTTGGCCGTTGCCATGTTTACGGCAATTGTAGTAATAATGATCATTGTACCGCTTCTTAGCGATATGACGGATGCGGTAGGTAAAATATTTATAAATTAAAGGCTTGATCGCACAAGCAAAAAGGAGGCCATTCATGAAAAAAGGGAATCGGATCAAGCAGAGCATTTATAGCTTCTGCCTGAAATTAAAAGGAAAAGGCGGCTTTGGAATGAATGAATTGATGGGCATTGCAGCAGCGCTTATACTCGCTGCCTTCATCATTATTCCGGGGCTGAAGGGATTTGCAACCGGGGTCATGACAAAACTCAATACCTGGTGGACTACAGATATCATGACAAAAATATTTTCAACCAGCGGGACTTAACGATGCCGTCAAGAGTAATCGTAACAGGAATAATCGTACTATTGATTGTCGCAATGCTGGTCTTCACTGTGGAATTCTTTTTGCCGCTTTCTATGAAAGGGGATATGAATATCCTTTGCCGCAGTACCCTTCTTAGGATGGAAACTGCCGGAGGTCTGAGTGAAAATGAGAGGCGGGAATTGATAATGGAACTGCAAAAGAAAGGCTTTTCAAATGTATCGGTATCCGGCACGCAGAACGCCAAACAGGGGGAGGTACTCAACCTCCGGGCTGAAGTGCGGTATAACTACAGCAGCCTGACCAGGCTGTTTGTCCGGGAGTCCCATTCGCAGCAGATGGTTTATGATAAATGCAGCCTGTCCAGAAAAGTGGTCAACTGATGATAGGGAGAGGCTGCCGAAAGGGCAGCGCAGCAGTTGATGTAGTTATTTTTGCTGCAATTGTCGTATTTGTAATCTTACCTGTGTTTTCCGTCATTATGGAGAAATATCTTTTGCTAACGAAAGCACAGACGATAAAGGATGCAGTTGACATGGCCAATATATCTGCTTACAATGCCTTAAATACCGCAAGGCTTGGAAAAACAGGTGTTGATGTGGATGAAGCGGTGGCTGAGGATATCTTTCAGGGCCTTCTGGCTTTGAACCTGAAGCTGAAAGCAGACTTGACGCCTCTGCCCGGATCTCTTGCCGAAGCTAAGGTCACGATAAAAGCCTTAATCGTATTTTCGGCTGCACTTCCGGCGGAATGCCCACTGGGGACAAAAATAACAAGGCCGGCGGTTCACAGCGTAATTGTTATCCCTGTGAGGCCTTCACTATACAGGCAGCTTCTATTAAACTTGCTTGGCAAGCAATTTATTGAGTTGGAGGTGCATGTTGATTCCGATATGCCTGTTAACAATTAGCGACGCAGTGAAAATTTCCTGAGAATGATAACGTCTAGAGCATATTCACACACCAATGCCCTTGCCGCATGTACAGCACGCCTGAGTATGGAAAATGTAGCGGCGACCATTGATCGCCATTCCCATTACCTTTTCAACCAATGAAATAGGATTGGAGTTTCTGGAGACACAGAAGGGAGATTTATGAGACGATTTGGCACTGTTCTGGCAGCATTTTTGATCGTAGTGGTCCTGGTGATCGTTGAAGTGGCCGTTGTTAAAGGCGCTTCCAATTATGAGCCGGTTTCGGAGGTTGTCTTCGCCAAGGTCAGCATACCGGAAAAATGCGAAATAACCGCAGAGATGCTGGAGGTGAAAAAGGTCAGCAGCGGGCTTGTACACCGTTTATCCCTTAAAAATATAGGAGATGTCGAGGGCAAAAGGGCTTCTATGAATATCGAAGCCGGGGAGATGGTACTTTCAGGGAAGCTTGGCTATGAAGGGATGGAAAAGATCGAGGTAAAGGATAAAAATAAAAGACTTTATTCCGTTGAGTTCAAGGGTGACCAGGCTAATGGCTGGTGGCTGATTACAGATCAGAATGTGGATATTCTGTTTGTACCCAATGAAAATACGCAAAGGTCTTCCGCGCCCGGAAAGGACGATCCTGCTCTCATGGGAACTGCAACAGCCGCCGGGGGAAATGGGGTGCAAAAGCTCCGGAATATAAGAATAGCCGCGCTGATTGACGAAAATGGGAAACGGCTGCAGGATAAGGACAGGAACAGCCTGCCGAAATACATATCCTTTGAGGTGACAGACCGGCAGGCGGACTTTCTGGCCTATGCAAAAAGCAACGGAAGACTTGAAATATGTGTGATACCCGATTGACTTCCGGGAGGAATAAAATCGCGGCAGATAAACAACAGACATGGAAGAAATGGAGGTGCAAAGGACTGAAGGCCGGAAAACCGGGGATGATAATATCTTCCCGGTTTTTTGGTTTAAAGGGGGTAAGCTTAATTTATGATGACAAATGAGCCTTAAAAGGGTATAATCTGGGTAGAAATGAATGATAAACCAAACAGCCCTGTTTGCGGAGGTGTTATGGTATGGATAAGCCCTTTCTGCCGAAAGCTTGGGAAAGCCTTTTGAATACATCGACCTTTATGCCGGTCATCGTGAAAACCATTGAAAGGTTCCATGACCCCAGTTGGTCTATGGACCCCAACATCCATGACCACTATGAAATGGTCTATATCCGGAAAGGGGATGCTGTTTTTGAAATTGCCGGCCAGCCTGTGATGCTGGGGCCGAATGATATTATTATCATAAAGCCGAGACAGCTTCATAAATTTACCGTCAAAACCGACCTGGGATGCGATTTTATCGTTCTCAGCTTCAAGTTTGAAAACAGGATCAGCGGCGAATACTCCGAGGTGCCTTTGGAGGATTTTTTGAATTTTGTCAGCAGCAAGGAGACCGGTTCGTTTATTTCCCTGAAGATCAGCCAGAAGAATGAAATCATCCTTCTTTTGAACAGGATTATTAAAGAGCGCGAAAGCAGCGAGCCAGGCAGTGATTTTTTAAACCACCTGCTGGTGCTGGAATTGTTTGTCCTTCTGTCCCGTGCGCTGAAAATGGAATGGGAAAACAGCATAAAGAGCAAAAGTCCCAAATTGCGGGAGCTTATCAATATCTCCATCAACTATATCCACAATAATTTTGAACGTGAAATATCCCTGGGCGATATAGCAAAATTTGTATTCCTGAGCTCCAGCTATTTTGCGCGTGCCTTCAAGGAGGAGACAGGCTTAAGTCCCATCAGCTATCTGCTCAAGATCAGGATCGAGCGGGCAAAGGAGCTTCTGTCGGATACGGAGCTGAAGATAAGCGATATCGCTCTCAGTGTCGGTTTCTCAAACCAGCAGCGGTTTAATGAAATGTTTAAAAAGTATGCAGGACAAACGCCTCTTCAGTATAGAAAGAAATCCGCCCGGTAAGGATTGGCGCAAATATAACTTCCGTATAGGTTTCTGAAAACGCAGTCCATTGCGTTGCGGCCGGGGCTGGTCGCAGACGCGGAGCATTTGCTGCTCGCCTCTGCAACCTCATTTTCGAAAAATGGGAAGTAATAGCTGCAGTACTCCTGAATATCGGGAACCGTACATCATAAAACATTAAAATTCATATGCTAATACGGTAATTATCAGGAAGAATTCATGATGTTTAAACCTTATAATTTATCATAAAATAGTTAGTGGTGTCTCTTGAAAGCGAGGAACTTATATGGGAATGACAATGACACAGAAAATATTAGCCGACCATGCGGGCCTTGAGAGTGTAATAGCCGGACAGCTTATCAAAGCCAAACTGGACCTTGTGCTGGGCAATGATATAACGACTCCGGTGGCAGTGAAGGAATTCCGTAAAATCGGTGTGAATAAGGTTTTTGATAAAAATAAAATAGCCATCGTGCCGGATCATTTTACGCCCAACAAAGACATAAAATCCGCGGAGCAGGTGAAATTCATCAAGGAATTCGCCAGGGAGATGGAAATCGTCAATTACTTTGAAATCGGACAGATGGGCGTCGAGCATGCCCTGCTGCCGGAAAAAGGACTGGTGGTCGCCGGTGACGTAGTGATCGGCGCGGATTCGCATACCTGTACTTATGGTGCATTGGGCGCATTTTCCACCGGCATAGGGAGTACGGATATGGCGGCGGGAATGGCCACCGGAGAGGCCTGGTTCAAGGTACCGGAAGCCATAAAATTCGTATTGAAGGGCAAGCTTCAGAAGTGGGTAAGCGGAAAGGATGTCATCCTCCATATTATCGGAATGATTGGAGTTGACGGAGCTTTGTACAAATCCATGGAATTTACCGGAGAGGGCTTAAGCCAGCTGTCAATGGACGACAGGCTGTCAATGGCCAATATGGCCATTGAAGCAGGTGGAAAGAACGGCATATTTGATGTGGATGAAAAGACTCTTGCGTATATAAAGGAGCATTCTGAAAAGCCCTATAAGGTTTATAAGGCCGACGCAGATGCGGAATATTCAGCCGTGTATGAGCTGGATTTATCGGAAATCAAATCCACCGTGGCATTTCCCCATCTGCCTGAGAATACCAGGACCATTGATAAAGTGGGCAATGTGGCAATCGACCAGGTTATCATAGGATCCTGCACCAACGGCAGAATCGAGGATATGAGGGTTGCAGCGGCTATTCTGAAGGGCCGGAAGGTACATCCGGATGTACGGTGCATAATCATTCCCGCGACCCAGAAAATCTGGAAGCAATCCATGAATGAAGGTTTGTTCGATATATTTATTGACTCTGGCGCTGCAGTCAGCACACCAACTTGCGGACCGTGCCTCGGAGGCCACATGGGCATCCTGGCCAAAGGCGAAAGAGCGGTGGCTACTACAAACAGGAACTTTGTAGGCAGAATGGGACATCCGGAGAGCGAAGTCTATCTGGCAAGTCCTGCAATCGCAGCAGCCTCGGCCATCGCAGGAAGGATAGCCTCACCGGAGGAAATCTAAAGAAGTTGTCATCCTGCGCACAGCGAAGGGGCTTTGCCAAGAATCCTTACCCTTTGTTCACGATGACATGGTTTTTATTCGATTTAGTGCCTTGAGCACAGTGAAAGGAATGCATGGTAAAATGAAAGCAAACGGAAAAGCGATAAAATATGGTAACAATGTAGACACCGACGTCATAATTCCTGCAAGGTATCTGAATACCTCCGATCCGGCCGAGCTGGCCAGCCATTGCATGGAAGACCTGGATAAGGATTTTGTAAAAAAGGTAAAGAGCGGCGATGTGATGGTTGCAGGTAAAAACTTTGGCTGCGGCTCTTCCAGGGAGCATGCACCTATAGCGGTTAAAGCTTCAGGCATTTCCTGCATCATCGCCGAGACATTTGCCAGGATCTTTTATAGAAATGCCATCAATATCGGCCTTCCCATCATTGAATGCCCTGAAGCTGCCGCGGATATTTCCGATGGAGACAGCATAAGCATTGATTTTGATACGGGTGTAATCACTAATAATACTAAGAATAAGACCTACAGCGGAGTCCCGTTTCCTGAATTCATGCAGGAGATTATTTCTGCAGACGGCTTGATTGAATATATTAAAAAGCAGATCCAGCCATCGTAGAATCCTATTTCAGAAGGAGCAGGTATATGAACTACAATATAACAGTACTTAAGGGCGACGGGATAGGTCCGGAAGTAATTGACCAGACCCTGGAGCTTTTTAAAATCGCAGGACAAAAATACAACCATAATTTTACCTTCCATGAGGAATTGATGGGCGGCTGTGCCATTGATGCCTTTGGCGTACCGCTGCCGGAGAAAACCGTTGAACGGTGCAAAGCCAGCGATGCAGTGCTCCTTGGGGCTGTGGGCGGTCCAAAATGGGATACGCTTCCCGGCAATCTCAGGCCCGAAGCCGGACTTCTTGGGATACGTGCGGCCTTGGGATTATTTGCAAATCTGAGGCCGGCCATTATATATGAAGCCTTGAAGGAGGCATCTCCTTTAAAAACTGAGATCATCAAAGACGGGATCGATATCGTGGTTGTAAGAGAGCTCACCGGCGGCATTTACTTCGGTGAAAGAGGCCGGATAGGCAGTGATGCGGCATTTGATACGGAAAAATACAGTGTTTCCGAAATCGAAAGGATCGCCCGGGTTGCTTTTGAAGCCGCAGGGAAGAGAAAGAAGCTGGTCACATCCGTTGACAAGGCCAACGTGCTTGAAAGCTCAAGGCTTTGGAGAGAGGTGGTTATAAGGGTAGCCGCGGAATATCCGGACGTCGCCCTCAACCACATGTATGTGGATAATGCCGCCATGCAGCTTGTAAGAAGACCGGATCAGTTTGATGTAATCGTCACCTCCAATTTGTTTGGCGATATACTTTCCGATGAAGCCTCCATGATCACGGGATCCATCGGCATGCTGCCGTCAGCCAGCCTTGGAAGCGGCACCCTGGGCTTGTACGAGCCTATTCACGGTTCCGCTCCCGATATTGCAGGCCAGGATAAAGCAAATCCGATTGCGACAATACTTTCCGCGGCAATGATGATGAAATATTCACTTAAACTGGACCAGACTGCAAAGGATATTGAGAATGCAGTGGTAAGAGTCCTGGACAAGGGATACCGTACGGGTGACATAGCATCCGAAGGCTGCAAGCTCATTGGTACAAAAGAAATGGGCAGGTTGATCCGAGAAGAATTTTTGAAATAGAGCCCTTAAAAATTAACGAGGCTCAAAGATATTCCTCATCTCCTCTTAGGTAAAGGGACCGCCGCTGGAAGTAGCGGAGGCTCTGGGGGTGAGGCATGTCTTTTTTTATAGGCGGTTACCGAATAGGTTTTCAGGCGGTGAGCATGTCTCCCGTCCAGTAACGAAGGCCAACTTGCCGGCAGCAAGTCAAATCTCTGTCATATCGCCGCATAGGATCCTTTTCTATACTTTTTGCAAGATATGTATATTTGAAAATGTAAATCAGCAATATATGTTGAGTATTTCCCTCTTTTAAAATTTATAATGTTATTAGTACCATAGCACAGTTATCTTTTACTGCCGTATTTTTGCGGTTATGGATAAGCGTGGGTCTTTTCGGCGTGCTGTTTTGTGCGAGAGGCCCCAGATTTGACGCTGTGGGAAAGCCGAAATTTATTTTAAAAGGAGGAGAGCCATGTTGAAAAAGTTTTTGTCGGTACTGCTTGCAGCGATTGTCACATCCTCAGTTTTTATCTCCAGCCCTCCAAGGGTGCAGGCGGCGGTAAGTTCATTCTTTGCATCTGCCCAGACATCGGGCAGCATCACGGTCAAACTGTACCCCATGGAGGGTGTCAGCGGGACCAGGCTGGTTACCTTTGGCGTACCTTTTACCAGAGGGTCCCTGACCCAGGCACAGCTTTCAACACTGAAAGTCAAGCGGAACGGAACTGAGATTCCTGCCTATGTGGAAGGACAGACGCCATGGAGGTATATCAACAACAGCAGTCTGGATGGAGTGTATGTCAGGCTGGCACGCATACAGATAAACCAGTCGCTTACCGCAAGCTATCCAAATTACGACACAATAACAGTCGAATGGGGCGGCTCCAACAGGACACAAAACATATCCACTCTTACCGATCCCCGTACGGCATGGCACAAGGTTACTTCCGGGACCTTCGTAAGTGCGGACAACGTATATGAGCCGGATGTATACGCAGTGCTTCCAAAAGAGACGCTTACCAATGGAGCTATAAAGCTTACGGTAATGACGCCTGTGAGCGACAGTGTGGCCAGTACCCGTGACGATCCCGCTACAATGGATGCTACGGAGCACTATTCAGGGTATACGGAATACGATTATGCATCCAAAAACTTTTTTTACAGCGTCGTCAATCAGGATGACTCCAGGGTAACAACCGCAAATCAAAATCCGTACAAGACAGGCTACGACCCCTGGCTGTATGACAGATCCTCTGCAATGTATATGCTTTACCTGAGGAGCGGCTGGATCGGCCCGCTGCGTGAGGCTGTAAGAAGCACCCAGTTCTATAAGAACCACATTTACAGGGGTACACAGACCCCTGCTCGTGCAATAGGACTGTTTGACTTGAAGAATCCCGATCCTAACGGCTGGGCAGGTGGAAACGGCGCCATGTACAGCTATAATGAATGCTTTGCCTATGACTACTGGCTGACAGGTGAAAACAGCTGCCTGGAATATATCCCGTGGATAGTCACCGCCCACGAGAGCAACGACGAGTCCACCCGTTGGTCACCCAGCCTCGGAGAGTGGACTGAGAGGCATACCGCATTACGGCTTCTTGCAAATACGGTAGCCTATGAAGTATTCGGAGATACCAGTTACAAGAATAATATCGTCAGCCAGACCGGCGATTTTATATGGCACCAGAACGGAGCAGGCGGCCTGCTTCCTGCAAACAGAGTGGACGGAGGACTGTATCATTACGGGTCACAGCATGGAGACGGGGTGCAGACCGAGCTGGTCGCTTCGGTATGGATGTCGGTCCTTACTGTGGATGCCATGCTGCGTGCATATGCGTTGACCGAGGACACCAATATAGCTAATTTCATAAAAAGGATGGGAGCATGGGAAAAGAGCGTCCTGATCCATGATGACAACCATATCTATGACACCTATTCCGGCGCTCTCTATTATCCTGGTTATATGGTAAGGTGGGATGGACAGCTTGACACGCTGGACGGCACTAGCGGAGCAGAAATAGACCATTCCATGGAAATCGCTACGGCAATCGCCTGGGGAGGATACTTTGCAGATGTGTTGGGAACGCCCAATTCTGACTACAAGCTGCAGGCAGATAACCTTTATTATTCCTATGATATCGGAGTAAATTACTGGACCAGGGCTTCAGGCCCGCCTGCAGGAAATACCGCATACAGGGTAAGTCCCTGGCGTATGTATGGCTGGCAGTATAGACCGTCGGGCAGCTTTTCCTGGCTTATGGCCCAAATAACGGGAGGCGGGACCCAGACGCCTACCCCCACGCCTGTGCCGACACCGACAGCAACTCCTTATCCCATTCCCACAGGAGCGCTGGTTTCAAAGGCGGATTTCAGCGGAGTTTACTCGTTGGGCGGCAACTATACGGGCACACCTACCATCGAATTTGATGCGACACCTACTCTTAACGCCCAGGATATGGTCATCGGACTTGCCGATTCCAATACCAATATTACAGCCTTCAGCAGCATGCCCACGAAGATGAGGATGAATACAAGCGGCAAATTTGATGTTCTGAATGCTACCGCATATACATCCTCGGCAAATGTGTCTTACTCTGCAGGAGTACGGTATCATGTAAGGCTGGTAACAAACATCTCGGGCCGGACCACCACCGTATATGTAACTCCCCAGGGCGGTTCGGAGGTTATGATCGCCCAGAATTACGCCTACAACACCAGTACGATGGCAAATGCGGCCAAGATATGCCTGGTAAGCGAAGCCAAAGATAATTTGTTCTTTATTCAAAATCTGGCAGTAAACGGAGTGCCTGTTGGAGGGACGCCTACGCCTACCCCTTCTGCTACGCCAACACCCACGCCGACCCCAACGTCCACCCCAACACCTACGCCGACACCAACACCCACTCCAACACCTACTCCAACACCTACTCCGACACCCACCCCCACCCCAACACCTACGGCTACTCCAGGCGGGACGAACATAGCCCTTAATAAGCCGGCGACGGCGGATTCCAACTACAGGGATGATTACCCGCCAAGCAGGGCAGTGGACGGAGACAAAAATATGGCGGGAATGGGCCTGTGGCTGAGTGCTGCCACCAGTGTGGACCATTGGCTGGCAGTCGACTTCGGAGCAAACTATACCATCAGCAGTGCCAGAGTATATACGGGAGACCAGAATGGCAACTCGATGACCAACTTCAAGCTTCAAAGCTACAATGGCAGCACCTGGGTCGACATACCCGGGGCATCGGTGACAAATAACCCCACCTCAACGACCCTGGTAAACTTTACCTTTAGCAGCCAGGTAACCACCAGTCAGGTGAGGGTATACTGCACGGACCACCGCCTCATAAGGATTGTAGAGCTTGAGGTTTATGTGGCAGGAAGCTGACGGTCCTCCTGCACTGAGCTTTCAAAAAACGAGGATGGCAAGCTGGACTGAATTCACGGCTTATCGTCCTTTGCAGCAAAACTTGCCGTAAAGGCAAGCGTTCTGAAATCGAGGAGGTTCGACGCCTCCTCGATTTTGTTGGTGTGCCCATCTGCGAAACGTTTTATTTATCCTTCCGGAAAAAGCGCGTTGGAACCTTTGCAATTTTTCTGAAAGATAGATAATGCCAACAAATTAATGTTTGTTTCGTTGTAGTACTAATTTCTGTTTCGGAGGTTTTTCATGTCGATTAAGGTGACAGCCCTGGAGATTCTGGGAGCGCCCCTGGAAGGAGAAAATCCGCTGCCGTTTTTCAGAGACAGACGGCATCATCGAAAGATAGAGGTTATCCAGCCTTTCCCTGAGGAAAAGACATCGGGGCTGGGGTATGAAACGGGCTTCAGAGTACTGCCCTATCTTATGCAGGACCGTTTTTCCAGACGGCGGATCCCGTTGAAATTTAAAATGGTGGAACTGGAAAACCAATACCTGAAAGCGTCTTTCCTGCCTGAAGTGGGAGGGCGGCTCATTTCCCTCGTCGATAAAACGGAGGGAAGGGAGCTGTTGTCCCGTAATCCTGTTTTTCAGCCCGCCAATGTCGCTATCCGGAACGCATGGGTCTCCGGCGGCATCGAATGGAATATCGGACAGCTGGGACATACCTTTTCCACCTCGTCGCCCATATTTGCAGCAGCGGTGAAGGGAAAGGACGGACAGGAGTTTTTGCGGCTGTATGAATTTGAAAGGTGCAAAAGACTCTTCTGGCAGATAGATTTTCATCTGCCCTCGGGTTCCAAAGTTTTATATGCCCACACAAAGGTTATTAATCCTAATCCGGCAGAGGTGCCCATGTATTGGTGGACCAACACAGCTGTGCCTGAGACGCTGGAGCTTCGCGTATTTGCATCGGCTGCGGATGTGATATACATGGACGTGGCAGCTCAAAAGAAAGGCTTCGGCTATACCCGGATGCCTGTCTTACCTTCTCTTCCGGGCAAGGATTTCTCCTATCCGTGCAGCTGCGGATTTGCCAACGAATATTTCTTCCAGTGTCCTGAAATGGGTATGCCCTGGGAAGCGGCCGTATACAAAAAAGGGGAAATGTTCTTTGAAGTATCCACCTCAAGGCTAAGATACAGGAAAATGTTTTGCTGGGGCAGTCATAAGGGAGGGAGACACTGGCAGGAGTTTCTCGCCGAGTCCGGTACGGCATATGTGGAGATACAGGCCGGACTTGCTGCTACTCAGGTACATGGGCTGGATATGCAGGGAAATACGTCCTGGGAATGGACGCAGGCATTTGGCGGAGCACGGGCCGATTGCGGTAAAGCATACTCGGAAGATTGGTTTTTGGCACGGGATCATGTTGAGGAGAGGATAAAAAGCATTATTTCCGAGCAGGAGCTTTATGAAAAGGAAGCTGTTTTCAGAGAGGCTGTGTTACTGGAACCGCGGTCCGTCATACATGAAGGCTCAGGCTGGGGAGCGCTTGAAAATGAGCGTATGATATACAAGGGAGAAGGCGCTGTCCCTTCCGCTTTTGAATTTCCTCCGTCTACCATGGGCAAAGAGCAGGCACCATGGCTTCATCTGCTTAACAACGGGAGATTGCCTGAAAGGGATCCCGGCGAACGGCCGGGCCCATGGATGGTCCAGCCGGAGTGGAAGGAAATTCTGACCGCCGGACTTGAGTATGAGGAAAACCGGAACTGGTACGCGCTTCTGCATGCCGGTGTTATCGCTTTTGAAGAAGGTCGGGAGGAAGATGCGCAAGGGTTGTGGAAGGAATCGGTTGATAAACGGCCTTCCGTATGGGCTTTGCGCAATCTTGCGGCTGCCGCAAAGGTAAAAGGGGGGACGGAGCTGGCCCTGGAATATATGCAAAAGGCTTGGGAAATGCCTGAGATATTTTCGGACAGGGCTTTTGCGGAGGAATATCTGACCATGCTTATGGACGCCGGAAAGGTTCGGGAGGCCTGGAAAGTTTTCGAAAGCATGCCCGAGGATATACGCGTCACTGAAAGAGTAAGCTTGCTGGCAGGTTTTGCAGCGATAGAGCTTCGCAACTTAAAATTTGTGGAGCAGCTTTTCGAGCGGGATTTTGCAACCATACGGGAGGGAGAAATGTCACTTTCCATGCTGTGGTACAAATATCATTCGGCCAGAATCGCAGATGAGCGGGGAGTAAAGGTGGACGGGAAGCTGATGGACGAGGTGAAAAAAAGCTGTGTCCTGCCGGCCAGACTGGACTTTAGCTCCTCTGAGGATTAAAAAAAGGAAAATAGAAAAGCAGCGGATAGGAGCAATCTATGGAAAACGGCTTTGAAACGGCACGGAAGAAATGGCGTATTCTGGGGCCCGGAGGCGGAGGCGCGCAGTTCATACCGACCTTTAGCCCCCACAATCCTGAAATAATGCTTGTGGCATGCGATATGACGGGAGCTTACATAACCAAAGACGGAGGCAAAAGCTGGAGAGAATTTAATCTGAGAGAACGTGTGAGTTCCTTTGCCTTTGATCCGATAGATCCTGAAGTTATCTATGCGGGTTCAAGCGGTCTTTTCCGTTCGGCGGACGGGGGAGAAAAGTGGAGGCTGATCTATCCGGATCCCCTGTCTGTAGCGGAGGAACAGGTGCTGGGCGACGAGGCCGACCATGCTTTAGTTTCAGGGGACAACTGGCCCGGCGGTGAAATACAGGCAATCGTGATCGATCCTGTCGGTAGGGGTCATTTATATATCGGCATTTACAGGGACAGGAGGCTGACCGTCCATTATTCCGGAAACAACGGCAAAAGCTGGGAAGAGATATATGCCACGGCGGGGAACAGGCTGCATGCACTATATCCGGATCCCCAATCTTCCGGTGATAACAGGCGTTTATTCCTCTTTTACGACAGTGGAATCAGCGTGATTGCTGTTAAGAAACCGGCAGAGGAGAAAATAAAGCTGCCTTCCCGGATAAAATCGGTTTTCCATGCGGCCTGCGGCATTAACCCGGGGACAGGACAGCCTTTGTTTTATATCACGGCACAGATGATGGGCGAAAATGAAATAAGGCCCACGGAGATCTGGAAATCGGAGGATAAGGGAGAAACCTGGCAGCAGTTGGATGTGGAATTGGAAGGAAGTCCTGCGGGCCCGGAGACAGGGCTTGTTCCCGAATATACCCTCCTCGCTGTGTCTGAAATGGACGCCGTGAATATTTATGCCGGCGTAGGCGGGTATCTTTATTCAAATACGGGCGGGTATCCGGAGATCCCCGAACCCACCGGCGCCGGCTCGGTGGTCTCATACTTTGGCGTTATAAAGAGCTCCAATGGAGGAGGATCCTGGGGATGGGTATTGAAATCGGATCACAGCATGCCTCCGGCCAATTTGACCACAGGCTGGGCGGAACGGGACTATGATCTTCCCTGGTTCTCTTACGGGCCAAAGGGGATAGGACCTATCGGCCTGAAGGTCAATCCGGTTAATCCCGATATATGCTGTACCACTGATCTCTCCTCCACTTTTCTCACCGTGGACGGCGGGGTTTCCTGGAAGCAGCTTTATTCAAATGACCATGCCGGAGGTTCGGTCTCGTCAAGGGGCATAGATGTAACCACCTGCTACGGTATTCATTTTGATCCCTTCGACAGGGAGCATCTGGCAGTTTCCTACACCGATATCGGCATGTTCCATTCGAAAGATGGAGGAAATACCTGGCTTCATGCAATAGAGGGAGTTCCTCCGGCCTGGGGGAATACCTGCTATTGGCTGGAATTCGACCCTGAAGTTGAGGGGAGAGTGTGGTCCGTATGGGGTGGGGCCCATGACCTTCCGCGGCGTAAAATGTTTAAAACCGGTAGTTTTCATCTTGCCCAGGGAGGGGTGTGCAGAAGCGAGAATGGCATGGCGGAATGGCGCAAATCAAATACCGGTATGCCGGGCAATTCCGTGGCAACCCATATTGTGCTGGACACCTCAAGTCCTGTAGGAAAAAGGACGCTTTACACGGCAGTATTTGATAAAGGAGTCTATAAGTCCATGGACGACGGCTTCTCCTGGGAATTGAAAAATAGCGGCATCCAGGGGAATCTGAATGCATGGAGGATTGTCAGGCTGCCTGACGGAACCCTGTTTTTGCTGGTAGCCCGGGGCTTAAGGAACAGAAAGGTTGTGGGCGGCGCCCTGTACAAATCGTCGGATGGCGCCGGGCACTGGGAAAGGCTCCCGCTGCCGGAGGGTGTCAACGCCCCCAACGACCTGGCCTTTGATCCCTGCGATCCCCGGCGCATGTATCTCGCCTGCTGGCCGGACAAAAATTCCGAAGCCACTGCCTTTGGAGGCCTTTATGCTACCGATGACGGCGGTTACAACTGGCAGGGTATTTTCGATCCCTGGGCCTATGTCTATGGGGTTGCCGTCCATCCGGAGGAGCCCTCAACCCTGTTTATCGCCACCTTTAACGGCGGGGTCTGCCGTTCGGAGGACAGAGGCGGGACCTGGTCCAGGCTCAAGGGCTATAACTTCAAATGGGGACACAGGCCTTTTGTTGATCCCCGGAACAAGGAGATGCTGTATATCACTACCTTTGGCAGCAGCCTTTGGTATGGGCCTGCCATAGGAGATACAGATGCTTTTGAGGACGTATATCCCTTTGAAGCTTTGGAATAGGCTGCTTGAAGACGCTGCAAATGTAGCAGTATGCACCAACCCGTATGTCATTGCGAGCAAACGCAGTGAAGCGTGGCAATCTCAAGAGAGTTTTCACAGTAATGACACCGCTCTTATTCCGCTTTGTTGAAATCGTGCAATAATATTTTGAAGCATCCTGCTTGAAAAACAAGATGCAAACTGAAGCCGGAAAAAGTATAATATAGTCGCGGACAGAATATACCTCAGATAATTTTATTGGAACAGGTGGGGATACGAAATGAATTTCGGCAAAGAATGGGAAGAGCATAAAGCTTATAGCAAAAAGGTAAACAGCTATTACCCGGACATTGAGAGGTTTCATCAAAATGCGCTTCTGAGGTATTTTGATTCTTTGAATACCAACTATTTGATGGAGAGAAAGAAGCGGTTTAACAAAATAAATACCCGAAGCGAAGCGCTTGCCTATATAGAGGAAGCAGGCAGTTCATTTCGAAGCTGTCTGGGAGAGCTGCCGGGCGGCAGTGCTGTCAATGCCGTCAATGCCGTGGTAGTACGGACAAGGGATATGAGGGACTACTTTATTGACCTAGTTCTCATTGAAGCGCTGCCGGGATATTTTCTGACCGCTAACTTCTATTATCCCAAAAATACGGCAGGCCCTTCTCCGGCGGTTTTATTCCTTTGCGGCCACTCTGTGGGCGGGAAGGCCGAGGGCATGTATGTGGCCTTCTGTATCGAGGCTGTAATGAGCGGCTTTTGCGTATTGACCTTCGACCCTGTTGGGCAGGGAGAGCGCAAAATGTATGATGAAAAGGAACTGGAGCCCATTGATGGACTGCAGCCGGTACAGCCGGATGACGTTCATTTTCTGCTAGGGCAGCAGGCGGGCATCATCGGAGAGAGTATCACCTCCTATATGATGCAGGATAATATAAAAGCCCTGGACTACCTGCTTTCCAGGAAAGAGGTAGATTCCTCCGCCACGGTGTCGGTGGTGGGAAATTCGGGAGGCGGTCAGATGGCGGCCTTTATGGGCGCATATGACCGTCGGGTGGGTGCGGTGGTGTCAAGCTGCTACATCACCGAATTAAAGTCCATGATTTATCACATAGGAGCCCAGGAGTCGGAGCAGAGCCTGCAGGGTTTCATGAAAAAAGGGCTGGATCTGGCGGACCTTGTCATAGCAGCGGCACCCAAGCCTTATTTTATCGGAGCAGGCCTGATGGACTTTTTCCCCATAGACGGGACCAGAGATGCTTTTATAGAGGCTCGAAGGATTTACGGGCTCCTTGAAAAGACGGAGAACTTAGCTGTTTATATAGCGCCCAAACCCCACGGTTTCTGGTGGGACACCAGAGAAAAGGCCCTTCGCTTTTTATGCGAACATGCCGGAAAAGAGTTTATACAAGATAACGGAATCGACTACGGCAGACTCCCCTCGGAGCAGGAACTGCTTTGCCTTGCGGAAGGAGATATCCGGTATTTTAACACCATCTCCCTGCAGGAAATTTTGCAGAAAAAAGCAGAGAAGATCTGTACGGCGCCGCCTGTTATCAAGGATGCCTCCGAATTGAAGGCATACGGAGAATCCGTCAGGACGGATTTGCTAAAGGTGTTGGAAGTTGGCATCGAGAGTATCAGCGCGAATATTGAAAGGGTGACGCGGGACGATGAAAGGGACTGCAATGTGCTATCCACTCACTATTCGTTCTATTCCGAGGAATATATGAAGATCAATGGAATACTGTTTGAGCGAGGCCACGGGGCTGCTTCTTCCGTATTATTGCATATCGGCGGCCTGGACATAAGGGATGAAGCTCTCAGGAACTCCCTGGAGGAGTTTTCCCATGTTTTCTGCGTAGAACCAAGAGGCACGGGGCTTGGGGCTGTGGAGCCCGGCAGTTTCTTCTATGAGCCTTCCCGCTTTGAAAACGAGGAAGCCTCCTACAATTGCAATGCCGCCATGCTCGGCAAAAATATGGCCGGCTTGAAGGTCATTGACGTATTGGCGGCAGCGAAGCTGTTAAAGGGGATCAAAAATTTTGAAAATTGCCCTATGACAATTGCGGGCGAAGGCGAAAATGCGCTCATTGCCCTTTATACGGCAGTTGCCCTGCAAGGCAGGGATGTGAGGCTTAAAAACCTGCTCTATTCCTTTAAATCCATTATTGAAAACAGAGTATATCTGTGGAATCCCTCGGTGCTTGTATACGGTATTTTGAGGCATCTGGACATCTCCGACCTGCTTGCCGCGCTGTCCTTCAACAGCGTCAGAGTGGAAGGCTTTCTGGATCATAGCAAGAAAAAGGCGGACATGGGTAAATTGCAGGAGATGATCCGCCGCCTTCGCACATTGGGCGCTATTGCCGGAAACTATCCTGAGATCTCCTGACGGGTATTGAGCTTGTAATTGCGGGGGGAAGTTCCGGTAAATTGCTTGAAGGTCCTTTCAAAATGGGTGAGGTTATTGAAGCCTGTCATGGAGGAAATATCGGTGATCTTGAATTTATTCTGGGCGATAAGCTTTTCGGCGGCCAGAATTTTTTTCCGGTTCACATAATCAATGACCGAAAGGCCGGTATGCTGCTTAAAAAAACGGCTTAAATAATATTTGTTGATATTGAAATGCTTTGAGATGGCTTCCAGGGACAGCTGCCGGTCTAGATTGGCATTGATAAAGGCGATGATTTTTTTGACTTTCTGATTCAACAGCGAAGCCTGGTCGATTGCCGCATCGCCGCTGTCGAGATACTCCGCAAGTACCACAAGGAAAAGAGACAGGTACAAGTGCAGATAGGTTAGCTTATATTGACTTTCTCCCACGTTTGCCTCCAGCATGTCGGACAGAATACGCTCTATCCGCTTCTGTAAGGCAGGAGGCGCCGATATAAGCCGGTTTCCGTCATACTTCTTATTCAAGATGGAAAATACGTCGGGTACTTTAAAGCAGGGGAGGGATTCGGTAAAGGACGGCCGGTACATGATCAGTATTTTATCGTAGTCATTCAGTTTATATACCGGGTTATGCACTTCATAGGTATCAATAAACAGGATATCTCCGCTCTTCACCTTATAGCTCTGGTCATGTACAAAAAATGTCAAATCCCCTTCGATAAAATAATGAATTTCACACGCATTGTGATAATGAGAGATACTTTTATACTGGCGGGCGCGGCTTACCTTTTTCTCAATCCTGATGCTGTCCTCGATCTTTGCATACTCAGAAAATTCCATAGAAGATACCTCCTTGAAGAAATTATAGCATAGCTCCGCACAGGCTGCAATCGGGCTCTTGAGCCCTCTGTCAGGCCGGCGGGCCGGACTTTTGAAGCCGTAATGGCCCCAAAGGAGGCTGTTTTAACGCCCTGGGGACTTGTCGAGCCATTTTGGGGGCCGTAAATTGATGTCAAGATATGTATAGTATGAATTACAAAACCACAACAAATGTTGAGTAAATAAAAATAAGCTATGCTATAATAGGTCTATAACAAGGCACCAAAAAATGTCCCCGCCTCCTCTTAGGTAAAGGGACACACCTTTGCAAGCAGTGAGGCTATGGGGACGGGGGAATGTCTCTTTTTGAATTAGGCCGTAATAAAAATCCATATCCGCCGGTGAATGTAAAACGACAGAAGGAGGCCGCATTTTGTGAGAGGAATCACGATGAATGGTTCGGTTTTTAAGAGGCAGGTGAAAGATTACTGGAAAAACAGATATCTGCTTTTATTGCTTTTGCCCGGATTACTTTTTTATGTCCTGTTCCGGTATAAGCCGATGTACGGTATTCTAATCGCTTTCAAGGATTACCGGCTGACGCTGGGAGTATGGGCAAGCCCATGGAATGATCTTGAATTTTACCGGAGGACCTTTTTATCCAAAAACTTCTGGGAGGTTTTCAAAAACACGCTGATTCTAAGTTCCTACAAGCTTTTATTCGGTTTTCCCGCGCCCATCCTCCTGGCGCTTCTTTTGAATGAAGTAAAAAACGGCCTGTATAAGAGGGTGGTGCAAACAATCACCTACATACCGTATTTTATTTCATGGGTGGTATTGTCGGGAATATTCATCGACATTTTATCACCGTCCGCCGGGCCCATTAATTTCATCCTTAAGGAGCTTACGGGAAAGACGGTATATTTTTTAGGGGATCCTTCCTACTTCCGGGGCACCATGGTAGGCCTTTCGGTATGGAAGGGCATCGGATACGGAGCAGTAGTCTATCTGGCAGCTCTTGCGGGTGTAAACCCTGAGCTATATGAAGCTGCTTTTATGGATGGGGCCAACCGGTGGAAGCAGGCCATTTATATTACCCTTCCTTCACTGCTGCCTGTCATTGTGATATTGTTTATTCTCAATATCGGCAGTATCGTGGAAGATGATTTCGACCAGATTTTCAACTTTTACAAGCCTGCGGTGTACAGTGTGGGTGATGTCTTAAGCACCTATGTCTACAGGCAGGGCATAAAACAGATGCAGTACAGCTATGCCACGGTGGTAGGCCTGTTCCAGAACGTACTGGCCTTTATACTGGTGCTTTTTACAAATAAGATTTCCAAGAAAGTCGGAGAATATGGAATATGGTAGGTGATAGAATTGTTCCGCAGCAACAGTTATAAAATTAAGAAATCGGCCGGTTCGGCAGTGTTTGATTCATTGAATGCTGTTATGCTTTTACTGCTGTCGGTAGTTACGATCTATCCTTTTTTAAGGGTACTGGCAGTGTCCTTGAGCAGCCCTTACGCCCTTACAGGCTTACCTCTGACCATTATACCCAAGAACTTTACCGTCGCCTCCTATTTCTCGCTGTTTAAAAACGGGTCGGTTACCGTGGGATTCACAAATTCAATTATTGTCACGCTGGTCGGGACTTTTTTGGAAACAATGTTTACGGTCATGCTGGCATATCCCTTGTCAAAAAAGAGGCTGCCCCACCGGAATTTTTTCACCTTCCTTTTTGTGGCCACCATGTTTTTCAACGCGGGACTGATCCCGACCTATCTCAACATCAAAAGCTTCGGCCTGCTCAATACCTATCCCGTACTGATCCTGCCGAAACTGATCAATACCTTCAATATGCTGATATGCCGGAATTTCTTCATGTCCATATCTCCGGAAATTGAAGAATCGGCCTCCATCGACGGTGCAAACGACGTGTCAATCCTGTTCAAGCTGATCATTCCCATATCCAAGCCCATTATCGTCACTTTGCTTTTGTGGTACGGAGTTGCAAGCTGGAACAGCTATTTTGATTGCCTGCTGTATGTTACCGACTCAAAAAAATTTCTGCTTTCGGTGGTGCTGAGGAACATCATCACGCTCGGAAGCAACGACAGAGCGGCCGGCGACAAAAACAGCATTTACAATGTGGAGCTTATCCGGTCCAGCGTAATTATTTTATCAACGATTCCAATACTTTTAGTCTACCCCTTTATCCAGAAATACTTCGTAAAAGGTATAATGATCGGTTCCTTGAAGGGCTGAATGCCTGCTGGCGGTTGAGACGTGCTGCGGTATACGCAAAATATCAGGGGAAGGTGGTGAAAAAGCCGGAAATGACACAGATGCTTCTGTGTGTTATTTCTGTAAGGATCATCCGGCAGTTTGCTCTGTGGTGCCATCTTAAGCACTGGCGAAAATTTAACTTCCGAAAGTCTTTTCCTGGGAACTATGCTTGGCGCTCCATTCCCCGGAAAAGAATCAGAAGTAATATTTCCGGTGCTCCTAAATTATTATCACTATGACAGGAGGAGAATCTATGAAAAATCGTATCAGAATTCTTGCATTAATGACGGCTCTTTTTGTGATGCTCTCGATGCTTTCAGCATGCGGCGGTGCCGTAAAGCAGGCGGACACGGAGCAGTCTTCGGCACCGGCCGTCCAGCAATCGGACGCCGGAGGTACGGCTGCGGTGGACACCAGCAAGCGCATAAAGGTCAGCATGGCCACTACGGCTCAATATTCGGTCCCCAATGACGCTAAATATCTGAAATTGATGGAGGACAAATACAATATTGACCTGGACTTATGGGAATGTTACGGAGAAGAGATCATTAATCAGATAAACGCAAGAATTGCCAGCGGCGAAATTCCCGATGTAATCAACATGTCGGTCGGTCTTTCCGTCCCGGAATACGTAAAGCAGGGTATCATTATTGAAATGCCTGAAAGCTTTATAAAAGAAAACCTGCCCAGATATTATGCGGATCTGAACAGCGTTTCGTCAGCTCCCTTCAAGTACTGCAAGGTAGACGGAAAAAATTACGGTATCCCGGGTACAAGCGCCGACGGCATCTATCATTTTACCTGTATCTGGAGAAGTGACTGGCTTAAAAACGTGGGAATTGAAAAAACACCTGAAACCCTTGAGGAATACGAGACCGCCTTTTATAAGTTTACCAACGGAGACCCTGACAAAAACGGCAAAAAAGACACCTACGGCCTGTCCAATCTGGGAATGATCCCCGTCATGGGAGCTTTCGGCTGCATACCCTATAACAACAGCCCTGAGAATCTTGCCGAATATAGAACGTTAAAAGACGGCAAAATTGTACATGCGGCCACCCAGCCTGAAATGAAGGAAGCCTTGAAGCTCCTCAACAAATGGTATAAGGACGGAATTATCGACCCCGAATTTGCCACCGGTGAGAGAAAAGAAGGCCATTGGTCCTCCTCCCAGGCATTTGCCACGGGCAAGATAGGCTTCACCTCCTGCGGCCAGTATTACAACACCGGAAGAATGGCCGAAATGGGTAGAGACGGAAGAGTATACAAATTGTTCGTCGACACACAGACAGCCCTTGGCAATACCACCGGCGATTATGTGCATGGCAGGCCGCCCATCGGCAAGGACGGCAAATCAGGCGCCATTAAATGGGGCGTTGAAGAAGGTGTGTGCTTTGCTTTCGGCAAGCCGCTGGAAAACGATGTTGAAAAACAAAAGCGCATAGCCATGTGGTTTGACGATTTGTGGATGGACCAGGACAATTATATGAGCGCCATTTACGGTACCAAGGACGTGGACTGGAAACAGGACCCCGCTACCGGAGACCTGCAGTTTGGATTGGCCGATACCAAGACCTTTGAGGATAACGACGAAAAGTCGAAGATCGGACTGGGTTTTATGTTTTTACCCGATATCGTTTCCGCTATGAAGAAAGAAACTCCGAAATTTTACGAATTTGCCGACAAGGTGGCAACCTTTACGGAGGGGTATGTAGATCCGGTGGGAAGCGCACCTCTGCCAAGCCTGGAAAAGTATAGGGTCGATCTCGCGAAAATGACGCTGACAGCCTATTACGATATGATCACAGGAAAACAGCCCATAGACACTTATTTCGACCAGTATGCAAAAGACTGGGAGGCCGCAGGCGGAGCCGAAGTGATTAAAGAAGCCAACGACTGGTATACCCAGAACAGCGCCGCGGCCCGATAGAACAAGACTAGTGAAAATTTTCAGTGGAAACAGTCAAATATTTATTGTTTGGCTGTTTCCACATAGACTCTGCAAATGAAACCTACAAATGGAATAAGGCCGGTGTGGCGTCAGAGCAGATGCCGTCCGACACCGGGAATGCATCTTAAAGTCGACAGAGTACTCGTCGCGTGATTTTACTTCGCCACTGGAGGCCTATATGGATAAAGTCAAGGTTATACAACTGGGAATAAAAGGCTTTGGTCAGTACATCTCCGGTATTGTTCAGAGGTGTAAAAATATCGAGCTGGTCGGAGTCTATGATATAAACGAAAGCTTCGTCACCGAGGCGTCAAAAGCTTTGAAGGTCATGCCCTTCTATTCGCTGGAGGAAGCGCTTGCCTATGAATGCGACGGTGTGATACTGGAAGTGCCCAACAGCGTCCATGCGGAGCTTGTAAAAAGCGCCGCGATGGCCAAAAAGCATATTTTCGTAGAAAAGCCCATAACAAATTCCGTCGAAGATGCGGAAGAAATTATAAAGCTTTGCAAAGAACAGGGAGTGCTGCTTCAAGTGGGCCATTCCATGAGGTTTCTGGAAAAATACCGCAAGGTAAAGGAATTGATCGACAGGAATCTTATCGGGCGGGTCGTTTTAATTGAAGCCAACTATTCCTCTCAGCGGGCGCGCAGGCATACAAAAGAGGTCTGGAGGCATTCCAGGGTAACCTGCCCGGGAGGCCCCATGCTCCAGCTTGGTGTCCATGCCATTGATACCATATATTTTCTGACCGGCTGCAAGCCTCTGGAAATTAAAGGAATATTTTCGGATGCTTTTACCTTTACCGAAAATGAGGACGCAGGCGTTATCGTTATGAAGATGGAAAATGACATCCTTGCCTACATAGGGTCCTCGTATGTCTCGCCTCTGACGGAAAGCATGGTCATTTACGGAGACGACGGAAAGATAGACAGCAGGGACAACACTGTCATATTGACCAGGGACGGACACGATGAAGTCATCGATATCCATGAAAATAGCGAAGATATCAGCTATATAAAGCAGTTTGAAAGCTTTGCGGACAGTATTCTGCACAGCACCCATCCGGAGGTTGACGGAGAAACGGGGCTGCAAAATCTCAAGGTGGTGCTGACTGCCTTAAAATCATCGGAAATTTAAGACAGATTGCATCCGACAGAGCATAAACAAAAAATAAAAGCCTATGGGAGAATTTTATGATTGAGAAAATAAGCTTGAATTCCTATTGGAAGTTTGCAACCGATCGGGAGGATGAGGGCAGAAATAAAGGGTGGCAGGCGTCGATACCTGCGGAAGCTGAAGATATATGGGTTCCTTCATGTTGGAACGAACACAGGGAAGAGCTTTACCACTATGAAGGCGTGGCATGGTATTTTAAGAAGTTTTTCTTCAAACGGGGGGAAGGAATAAAGAGGAACGTCCTGTTCTTTTATGGAGTAAACTACAAATGCGAGATCTGGCTGAACGGACGTCCGGCAGGCTCGCATACCGGGGGCTTCACACCTTTTGAAATCGATGTTACCGGGCTTCTCACCGAAGACGGGGAAAACCTGCTGGTGCTGAGAGTGGACTCGGCACTGAACGATATGACATCGCCGCCGTTGGGTGTAGACTGGTTCAACTACGGCGGAATATTCAGAGAAGTATATTTGAACGGCACCGGAGAAGCATGGCTGGAGGACATTACGGTACTAACGGAAATAAGCGGTAAGGTCACCATCCGTCTGGATATCGGAAATTTTAGCAACGGCGGCGAATACGAGCTGGAAACGGAGATATTCGACGCTTGCAGGCTGAATACTGTACATAGCTCCGAAAGAAAGCTGTCCAATCCTTCCGGAGCATTTTCGGTAAGTATTTCAAATCCCAGGCTTTGGTCCTCGGCTGACCCTTTCATGTACGAATTCAGGCTTGTATTGAAGCGCAGTGGAGCCGTGACGGACAGATGGGAGCATAAGATCGGAATAAGGGAGTTTTCCATTAAAGACAGAAAAATTTTCCTAAACGGGGAGCCCATATTTCTCAGGGGGTATTCAAAGCATGAGGAATACCCTATGCACGGCAGAACTTACTGTAAGGATATTGTAAGAAAGGATTATGAAATCTGCAGGCAGGGAAATGCAAATTTCGCCAGGCTCTGCCATTATCCCCATGATCTCAGGGAGTATGAAACGGCCAGTGAAATGGGCTTTCTTGTCATTGCCGAAGTGCCGAATGTAAATTTCAAAAAGGAGCAGTTCCTTAATTCCGAGCTAATGGACCTTGCTGTAAACCAGCTTAGAGAAACCATCAAGTACTATAAAAATGAGACCTGCATTATGTTCTGGAGCCTTTTCATCGAATGTAAGACCTACGAGGATGCCGCTGTGGATTTCGTCCCAAGGTATATTAAGCTGGCAAAGGAGCTGGATGCAAGCAGATATGCCATTCATGCCTCCGATATCCCCGAGCAGGACAGGACTTACGAATATTTTGACGTCATCGGCGTCAACTATTGGTTTGGCTGGTATGCCGGAGACAGTATCGAGGGGGGAAGCGCTCTCATGGACAGGATCGCCGCCCGGTATCCCGACAAACCGATGATCATGACCTCCGGCGGCTGGGAAGGAATATACGGCTACCATTCCTACCGGTCGGCAACCTATTGGTCCGAAGAACGGCAGGCCGATTATCTGGAAAAATTGACCGAAATGTATATTCAGAAAGAGTATATCGTAGGAGAAATCATTTGGACCTTCAACGACTTCCGGGTTTCGCCCTGGGTGGTGGACGGCAAGTCCAAATGGCCTGCGAGACCCATGGAGCTCAACCACAAAGGCGTCGTGGACTATTACAGGCGGCCAAAACTGTCCTACTACCGCCAGCAGGAGGCTTTCAGGAAATGGGACACCCGCCGGTGAAAGTAAAGCACCGTCTGTACCGGAATAAACCCTGGATTTGATAAGGGGCTGTCTCAAAATAGGAAAGATGTAATTCTGAGGATAAACGATGTAGCGGCGATCATTGATCGACATCCAAAGTCCTTCTAAGGTGGGCGACCAGTGGTCGCCCCTACATTAAATCTTTTTATACCAATGACAGAATGGTGTTGAAACAGCCCCTTCACAGTAAGCTCAATCAGGCTTTGTGCTCTGTTGATCTTTGCTTAGCTTGAACAAGCTGAACATTATAAGGGCCATTCCCAAATACTGTATTAAGGAAAGTCTCTCTCCCAGAACCAGAAAACCTGTAATTACCGCTACCACCGGGGTGAGATTCAAAAACGCAGACGACACGGTAGGCCCCAGTCGTTTTATGGCATGCAGGAATGAAAAATAGGATAGGGCCGAACAGAATACGCCAAGGTAAATGAGGTTTAAAAGCGGAACGATGGTAACAGGCTTCCAGCTTTGTATTTCAGGTATGACAAAGGGAATAAACAGGACGCTGCTGATGGCTGTCTGGTAAATGGTAATTACAAGGCTTACATACCGGTTTCCCAGTTTCCGGCTGAGGATCGTATAAACAACCCAGCTGACCATTGCCGCCATAATCAGCATATTTCCGAGAAAAGCTCCGGAGGAGAAATCCAGCTTGCCATTCACCGAAATAACAAGATACACTCCCGCAATAGAAGTCAATATGCATAAAACAATTCGCAGATTCACCTTCATCTTGAACAGCAGAGCTTCGGAAATCAGCGTGAATATCGGGACGGCAGCAACGATCATGGATGCGCTGGAAGCCGTGGTGAGTACCAGACCGTGATTCTCAAAAACAAAGTAAAGCACGATTCCGAAGAAACAGGAGCCTGCCAGCAGCAATAGGTCTTTGGGCTTGATGCGAAGGGAGGTTTTTGTAGCTAAAACCCAGATAAACAATGGCACAAGGGCAATAAACTGCCGGAAGAATGCAATCGAAACAGGCGGTATTTCCTGTAAAACCACCTTGGTGCTTATAAAGGAGATGCCCCAGAATATCACGGGAAGTATGACCAGAGTATAGGATGCAAGCTTGCTTTTATCCTGTTTATTATCCGTGCTTTTGTCTGACCCCAATTGTTTGTCCATCCTGTTATTTGTAGATTTTCATGTGTTTTGCCGGCTTATAGACGAAAATAGTAAAAGTATTTTTACTATCGGTCACTTTATACTTTATCACACATTTTTAAATGAGTCTTGGAAGACAGAGGCTCATTCTTGTAAAGGTAATTTCATTCCTACGCTTATAAGGGCTTTATTAAGGCGATCATACAGGCTAAAAAAACCGAATAAAAATCCGTAGTCCGGCACTAATGACAGGCTACGGATTTTCTTTCATTATCCTTTCAATGCAAAATGACACGAAACGGTGTGCCCTCCGCCTGCATCCAAAATCGGTGGGGCTTGCTCCGTACATAATCCATCCTTGCATATGGGACATCTCGTATGGAACTTACAGCCCTTTGGCGGGTTTGTGGGGCTGGGGATATCTCCCTGCAGGATGACCCTGTTTCGCTTCGCTTCCGGATCCGGTATCGGCACTGCGGAGAGCAATGCTTTTGTATACGGATGCAGAGGATTCTCATAGAGCTCATCCTTGGGCGCTGTTTCGATCAGCTCGCCAAGGTACATGACGCCGATACGGTGGGCGATATGCCGCACTACGCTTAAATCATGTGAAATGAACAGGTAGGAGAAATGATGCGTATTCTGGAGGTCGCTCAGCAGGTTGATGATCTGTGCCTGTATGGAAACGTCAAGCGAAGAGACAGGCTCGTCGCACACGATCAGCGCAGGCTTCAAGGCAAGGGCGCGGGCGATGCCCACTCTCTGCCGCTGGCCGCCCGAAAATTCGTGGGGGTAGCGGTCTATCTGATAGGGCAGCAGGCCGCACTGATCCATAATATCCAGTACCTGGGACTTGACCTCCTGCTTGGTACATTTTCCGTGCTCAAGCAGAGGTTCGCCGATGGCCTCGCCGATGGTCATCCTCGGATTCAGCGAGCCGTACGGGTCCTGGAAAACCATCTGCATCTGCTCTCTCAAAGCACGCATTTCCTCGTTTTTCAGCTTGAAAATATTCTGGCCCTTAAAGTAGACATTGCCATCGGTTTTTTCATACAGGCGGAGTATAGTGCGGCCCACCGTGCTTTTACCGCAGCCTGATTCGCCCACAAGTCCGAAGGTCTCATTGGGCTCAAGTGTAAAAGAGATATCTTCGACGGCTTTGACATGGCCGACGGTGTGCTGGAGCACCCCGCCCTTGATCGGAAAATATTTTTTAAGGTGCTCCACTTTCAATAAAGGTTCGCTCATTGACGGCTCCCTTCTCTCCCGTACAGTGTACAGGCAACCAGGTGATCCTTGCTGACCTCATACATGGGAGGGAATCCTTCAGTACATATATCTGTGCAGTGTTCACAGCGTTTGCAGTAATAGCATTCTTCCGACAGGCCGATAAGGCTTGGCACCTGTCCGGGTATGGAGTAAAGCCTTTCCTTGACCTCGGTTATGGAGGGCTTTGACTGCAGCAGGCCCCGGGTATACGGATGAGACGGATTTGCGAAGATGTCCTTTACCGGACCCTTTTCGACCACGCGGCCGGCATACATGACGACTACGTAATCTGCCATCTCGGCTATAACGCCGAGATCATGGGTGATCATCATGATGGACATGTTGAAATCCTTCTTCATCTGCCTCAAGAGGTCAAGGATTTGAGCCTGGATAGTCACATCCAGCGCGGTTGTCGGTTCGTCGGCTATCAAGAGCGAAGGATGGCAGCTCAATGCCATGGCTATCATGACCCTCTGCCTCATACCGCCCGACAGCTCGTGGGGGTATTGGTGGTACACGCCCTCGGGACGTGAGATACCTACCGTTTTTATCATCTCAATGGCTCTGACCTTTGCCTGCTTTTGGGTCAGGTTTTCATGAAGCACCAGGGCTTCACTGATCTGGCTCCCGACAGTAAAAACCGGGTTGAGCGAGGTCAGCGGCTCCTGGAAGATCATCGCTATTTCTTTGCCGTTAATCCCGCGCATCTGCTCCTTGGTGAATTTGGCAAGATCCGATCCTTTGAAAAGGATCTCGCCGCCCGCTATTTTGCCGTTGCGGGGCAGCAGGCGCATGATCGTAGTGGACATGACGCTTTTTCCGCAGCCGGATTCGCCCACGATTCCAAGCGTTTGTCCTTCTTTGATTTCTATACTGATACCGTTTACCGCTTTTACGGTACCCATGTCGGTATCAAAATGTGTTTGCAGGTTGTTTACTTTCAAAAGTGGTTCAGGCATTAGCCACGCCCCCTATCTTTTCATCTTGGGGTCGAAAGCGTCGCGAAGACCGTCACCCACAAGATTGATGCCCAGAACAGTTAACAGTATGCATACGCCGGCCGGAACCCACAGCCATGGGCGCAACGCAAAGTCGTTCGGATCGTTGACGGCATTGACTATGTTACCCCAGGAGGGGAACGGCATAGCCACGCCGAGACCCAGAAACGAAAGTGCAGATTCGGTAAGAATAGCGTTACCCACGTCCAATGTAGCGGTAACGATGATATTCGGCAGCGTATTGGGGACAAGGTGCCGGAATATACGGTTCCTGTCCTTGATGCCGAGAGCCTTTGCGGCGACCATGAATTCCTGTTCGCGCAAAGACAGTATCTGACCTCGCACAAGACGTGCCAGCGTAGGCCAGAACAGAAGCCCAAGGATCAGCATGACAAAGTAAATGCGTTTTTGAGGGTCCACCTGCATATCCATCATAACCGCTCCGATGATGATTACCAGCGGCAGGAAGGGCAGACTCAGAAAAATATCGTCGATACGCATCAGGACATTATCGACCCAGCCTCCGTAAAAGCCTGCTATTCCGCCGATTACAGTACCTACCACGATCTCGATCAAAACGGTGATGATACCGACTTCAAGGGATATACGCCCGCCAAACAGGATGCGTGACAGGATATCCCGTCCCGCGCTGTCCGTCCCGAAGGGGAAGGCCAGGCTGGGCTTTTCCTTTGCGATGTCGATGCTGGTTTGCAAAAGTGAGTAGTTGCTGAATACAGGTCCGTAAAAACATACGGCCGCGAAGCCGGAAATGATGAAAATGCCGAGTATGGCCAGTCTGTTCCTTTTAAATTGCCTGTAGGCAATGCTGAAAGGCGTCTCCATATTGCCCGACTTATCCTGCGCCTCATGCTGGTGGTACTTGGCGACCAGAATGAAGATGACCGCCAGCAGGGAAAGCACCGCCAGGGCTCTGGCGCCAAGGCCCGTACTGATGCCTGTAATACTCGGCACCTGAAAATGAAGGCTGCCGTCTTCGTTTTTTATATACTCTGTAAGCATTCCGAAGAAATCGGAGACGAAGGAACTGCTGTTGCGCAGTTGTACCCCATAGAGTATAAAGCCGATGACTGTAGCGGCGATTGAATAATTGAGGAACCGGACTTTTTGCCCCCGTAGATAGAGCGCCATCATTGCAATAGCTGTAACGAACATTACAAATACAAGGACAAGCGGCAGCGAATCGCTGCGGAAAAGCAGATTCTCAACGGTATCCTGAGACGCTTTGGTAATTTCAAATCTTTGATATATAGATGCAGACAGCTTCAAGCCACTGACCGGCTGATAATTTTCGATCGTTATAAAAGGGAATAAATAGCTGGCAAGCGCCAGTACCAGTGAAAGAAGCGACAGTATTACCGGCGTTTTGATTTTTTTCATATCTTCTTCCACCTCACTTTAGTTTAACGCGCGGGTCTACCAGCGAATAAAGTATATCCGACAGCAGATTGCCCACTAGCGTAAGGATTGCGACAAACAAACAAAAACCCATCATCAGGGGATAATCCCTCTGTGTGATGGCCTTGTATGAGACATAGCCTATACCGGGTATGGAGAAAATGCTCTCGGTGATGATTGCGCCGGTAAAGAGGCCGGGCAGCATCAAACCCAAAAGCGTGACGATAGGGATCATGGCGTTCCTGAAAGCATGCTTGAAAATGACCTTGCTTTCATTCAGGCCTTTCGCACGGGCGGTGCGGATATAATCCTGGTTGACGACCTCAAGCATGGACATGCGCGTGTAACGCATCAGTGAGCCGATGCTTATGACAGAGAGCACGATGACCGGCAATACAAGGTGGTACGCCTGGTCCATGAAAGCCTGGGTGCCGGTGTAATTGGTACCTGTTGAAACCAGACCCGAAAGGGGGAACCATCCCAGGCCCAGCGAAATATATTTTTGCAGCAGGCTGGCCAGGAAAAAGGACGGGAAGGAGATTCCCAGCATAGCCAGAAAGGTGAAGCTCATGTCGGTCCTGGAATACTGTCTGGTGGCGGAGAGGATGCCCATCGGTATTGCAAGCAGGATTTCGATAATGAAGGCGGGAACCGCCAGCTTAAGAGAATTTTTTACGAAGTTCAGCATGACCCAGGTCACAGGTTTTTTGTAAACAAACGATGTGCCGAAGTCAAATTGGGTCACAATCGCCCTCATCCATTTGAAGTATCCTATATAAACGGGGTCATTGATCCCATAGAGCTCTTCGAGGTGCTTAATCTGCTCGGGGGACATTTTTGACGCATGTGCCTGTGCTTGAATGAAATTGCCTGGGACAATATGTACGATTAAATAAATGATGATGGAAATACCGAGGATGATGGGTATCATTTGAAGCAGCCTTCTGACAATATATTTCCACATGATGCTTTCCCCTTCCTATAAATCATAGGAATGCCCGAAAGGGACAATGGGCTTTCGGGCATCCTCCTATGACCTATCTTTTTAATCTAAATAAGCTGCTTACTTGATGGTGTACTTGTAGACATCCAGGTACGGGTCGCGGAAAGCGCCGAACGCCGGAACATTGCCTATCCTGCCGTTTATGACGAACATGTCGTTCCTCTGGTAGATGGGGAATAACGGCAACTCAGTGTTGAGGATTTTATCCAGTTTATGGAATATTTCTATTCTCTTGGCTGGGTCGCTCTCCTTCAGTTCTTCATTGATGAGCTTGTCAACCTCAGGATTGCTGTATTTATAGTAGTTCTGGGTAGAGCCGGTCAGGAAATTGGTGCTCGGGTCCGGGTCGGGGGAAGAAAGGCCCTGGCCCATGAAGCTGGCGTCGTTCTTTCCGTCCACATAGCCCTGGTAAAGGGTATTCCAGTCTGCGGCTTCAATGTTGACCGTAATACCTAATTCCAAATAGTCCTTTTTCATGACGGGAAGCATGACGTCTGTGACGGAGTTTCCTTCCGTTGCGATGAAGTCGATGACGAAAGGCTTGCCATCCTTGACGAGCTTGTTGTTGCTGTCAAGAGTCCAGCCGGCTTCCTTAAGGAGATCTTTTGCCTTCTTTATGTCGAATTTATAATCATTTATGTCTTTATTCGTCCAGCCCCATGACCCCTGCGGCAGCGGGACGCTATTGACCTTTCCGTACGGTCCGTAGACCTGTTTGACCACCGCTTCGCGGTTGAGAGCGTATGCAAGCGCCTGACGGACTCTCACATCGCTGAACCTGGGGTCGGTCAGATTCCACTGAATCATTCCGTATCCGTTTGTCGGGAAGTAGTAGGCGCTGATGAAGCCGGAATTCTTCATGGAAGCTATATTGTCCTCGTTACAGGTGGCGTTGTCCATGTCGGTCTCTCCGGCCTGCACCCTCTGGAGCTCCTTGCCCTCGGGAGTGACTGAAAACTCAAGGTTTTTGATATTCGGGACGCCTTTGAAGTATTTCTCATTGGCAACCAGCTTTACTGTACCCGGGGTATAGCTCACAAACTTATATTGGCCTGTGCCCATGGGGGTGCTCAGCTTTTCTTCGAGAGCTTTCGCGTCGCCCTTCTTGAAATCCGGAGCATAGTGTGACTTTTCCATAAGGGGAATTAGGCCAAGATTCCATATGCCGGGAGCGTTGGGAGCATCGAGAGTAACTTCTATCGTCTTATCATTCACAACATTGATGCCTGAGATGGTTGTAGCGCTGCCTTCTTTATAATCCTTCAAACCTTTGATTCCGGCGGTTGTGATATCAGCCGACCCTGCAAAGTTCGGGTCTGCCAGAACATAAAACATCCACTCAATGTCTTTTGCGGTCGCGGGATTGCCGTCCCAGTAATTGACGTTGTCCTTGATCGTAAAGGTATAGACCAGGCCGTCGTCTGATACTTTGTAGGTTGCGGCATTCTCTTCGACCTTTCCGTCCGGGGTGGAGCGGATGAGGTCATCAAACATGGTCTCGCAAACATACCAGTCATAAGAGTTGCTGCCGAAGGGTTCGCTCCATATGGCGGTCATGTCGGCTACGCCGATAACCATGGTGTCTTTCCTGCCGGCCGCCGCCGCAGGGTTTTTGCTCATGTCAGCGGCATTGACCACTGTCAGACCCGCCGCATTTGCTCCGGATGAATTGTTGTCGCCCTTGTTGGGGGTGTTGGAGCCGCATGATGCGAATACGAGCAGGAACGCCAGTAGCACTGCTACCAAAGATAAACGTTTTTTCATTGTACATCCTCCTGTTTAATTTTTTTTGTAAACATTTGTAAAACTGCCTGAATGACGCAAAAATACCGTTTGCGCCTTAACCTAAAGGAAATCTTTTGTTTAATAGAATTTACTTGACTTTAGCACGCTAAAATGGTAAATTATATTAAAATTTAATAATTTATGCTTTTAATTATATTAATGTATATTCCAATTGTCAAGGCGATGATGAAACTTTTCCGCATTATTGGAAGTTCTAGAAAATAGCGATTCCAGAAATCCCAAACGACAAGGCCTCCCGGTAAAAAAGACCCAAAAATCCGCTTCAAAATCTACTTTTTGCATAGCAAGTTATTCTTATATGAAACAACAATGCAGATATGTACAAATTATAAAGCGTTCCTTAAAAAAAGAACGCAGCCTTGAAGGAAGCAAGCTGTGCTTTTCAGGTTTTTATTCAATATTTTGTATACCTGCCTTCAAGCTTGCCGACGATTCTGATCTCATCCGGAGAAAACTCTTCCTTCCCTATCAGGTCCAGGTCTGCCTTGAGGACTATGTTGTTGTTGGCTTCATCGGGATGGTAGTACCGGAGCAGTGTATTGGTATTATAAAGCACCAGTACGATATCTCCCGCCTTTACGATAGCTCCGGTATCAATAAAGAGGATGTCGTTCTGCTTTATTCCGCTGTCTGCAAGACTGTCGTCGGGGCAGCGGTAAATGAGGTGACTGTCCCCTCCGGATACCAGGTCCGCGGGCACGGGTTGATATTTATTAACATTATAAATATTGGTCAGATCGTCGATATTTCTCTTGCTGATTTTTTTTATTTCCGGAACGTATACAGGAGTTGCATAAAGTTGATTATCCGCAGATACCAGTTGTATTGAACGGGCCGCTCCCAGTTGCCGCTTGATGACCTGTTTCTGTTCAAGGCGGTTAAGAATTCCCTGAACGGCGCCAGGCGTCTTTTCACCTACCATTTCCCCGATTTCTCTTACGGTGGGAGGGATGCCCTTTAATTTAATGTATGTCTCGATGGCCTGGTATACCTTCTTTTGCTTTGATGTCAAACTGCTTATAGTAGCAGACAAAATCAATCACCCTTTACATAAGTTACTTTACATAACGTCAACAATAAGTTTAACAGAGTTAACGATGTTTTTCAAATTATTTTATTACATTAATGTAAATTAGCAGGAGAAAATCAAGTCTTTTGAGCGAAAAGGGGCGATTATCCAAATATTACATGGATGAATAGTAATGACTGGCAAGGAAAAAATGTAGTTGAGGTAAATGTATGTTTAAGCTTTTGAAAAATGCGGAGTGCTATACGCCTGATTATCAGGGCAAAAAAGATATCCTTGTGGTTCTGGGAAAGATCTATCGCATGGAAGAAAACATCAGCGAATCAATTCTGCCGGATATTCAGGTGATGGATTGTTCGGGAAGAATTGCCATGCCGGGAATCATCGACCAGCATGTCCATCTGACGGGAGGCGGCGGAGAAGAGGGGCCTGCCAGCTGTATTCCGGAGCTGATGGCCGGCGAGCTGGTTGCCGGCGGGATCAGTACTGTTGTGGGAGTTCTTGGCATGGACGGCATCGTCAGAAATATTCAAGGGCTTTTGACAAAAGCACGGGCCCTGGAAATTGAAGGGATCAACACCTATATTTACACGGGCTATTACGGTGTGCCTGCCGTAACGCTGACCGGGAGGGTCATGACAGACATCGCCTTTATCGATAAAATTATTGGCGCAGGTGAAATCGCCATCTCCGATTACCGGTCTTCCCATTCATCCACGCAGCAATTGAAGGAACTGGCCTTTGAGGTTTTGTCCGGAGGGATGCTGGGGAGGAAGGCCGGGATCCTTCACATCCATGTGGGCGACGGTCAAAACGGCTTGAAACCTCTCCTTGACCTGCACAACGATTCCGAGTTCCCTATCGGAATGTTTGTGCCCACGCACATCAATCGGAATCGTGCACTGTTTGAGCAGGGGGTTGAATATCTGAAGCAGGGCGGAAATATTGACCTGACGGCAGGAGAGAAGACCGGAAAGGGTTTAAGTGTGCAGGACGGCTTGAAAAGACTTCTCGATACCGGCGTGGCAATGGACAGGGTAACCGTGTCGTCGGATGGAAACGGCAGTATGGCGGGAGGCGGAAGCGGCGGCGAAGTGGGAAAGGTATCCCAGTTGTTTGAGGACATAAGAGCAAGCATACTGGAGGCAAAAATACCCGTTTCCGCAGCCATAAAAACCGTCACAGCCAATGTTGCCGCCGTCCTTCGGATGTTTCCGGCTAAGGGATGTCTGGCGCCGGGCAGCGATGCGGATATCCTTGTGGCAGACCGGGAAAGCTTCGCCCTTGACAAGCTGCTTGTCAGAGGCGAGTTGCTTGCCGACAATGGGAAACCGTTAATCAAAGGGCGGTTTGAACAACGTCACAGTCCCCCCTCCTCTTAGGTGTGTTACCGATTAAAAAAGCTGTCAGTGGTGGGTAGCAATCCCCAACTGACGTTGTTCAAACGCCGCGTTCAGGCGTGGCGCACAAAGTGTAGCGCAGGGCGAATCCATTTCGCCCGCAGCGAGGGGGTATGGGGGCATGCTCCCATTGGAAATTGAAAAGTAAATGTATACCTGTTGATTTATAGGAAAATAATAATTCGGGGTGATGATATGGATAATATGGGAAATAGCGGGAATTTCGTAGTCGAGAAAAAAAGCAGTACGCTGCTTCTTGTCCTGGGATGGATAGCAGCAATTGCATCGTTAGTACGATACCCTTTCATCTTTGGTGTTATCGGCGTCGTTATGGGAATTCTGGCAACCAAGAACGGCAGCAAGGCGGGATTGCCTTTAATCATGGCCAGCATGGCCCTGATGGCGGCAGGTTTGATTTTCAATGCCGTAATTTTTAATTATCTGAGACACTTTTTAGGTTTTTAAACCCGGACAGGGGACGGGCGGCATGAGGGCAAGTACTGCCACAGCCTTTTTGCAGGCAATACTTGTCCTCTTGCCGATTAAGCACAAGTGAAAATGTATCTGACACGATAAGCTTTTTATGTAAATCCAGTCTGTATGGACCGCATTTGCAGGAAATAACTGCAGTTGCATTTTCAGTGCTCTTTCAGCGGAGGTAACTATGGGCAATATGGCAAAAGGCAATCTGGTCATCATCGGCGGTGCGGAAGACAAAAGCGGGGAATGCAGTATTTTGAAGCATCTGACTGAGATGGCAGGAGGGAGCAGTGCCAGAATTACGATAATGACAACGGCTTCGGAAAAATCCGGCGAGGCCGGCGCCGTATACATGGATGTTTTTCAAAGACTTGGCGCGGGAAAAGTAAAAATCATGAATATCAATACCCGTGACGATGCCAATCTGGACAGTGTTACAGAGCTTGCCAGCGAGCCTACGGGAATTTTCTTCACCGGAGGGGACCAGCTGCGCATTACCAGTATCCTTGGAGGTACAAAGGCCTTCAAAGCATTACACGACGCATATGGCCGGGGAGTAGTCATTGCCGGCACAAGCGCCGGAGCTTCGGCTATGAGCGGGACAATGATCATCGATGGCAATGGGAATGACCCCGCAAGGAAGTGTACTTTAAAAATGGCCCCGGGCTTGGGTTTAGTGGAGGAAGTACTTATCGACCAGCATTTTCACCAGAGGGGCAGAATCGGAAGGCTATTGTGCGGCGTAGCTGAAAATCCATACATTCTTGGCATAGGCATAGATGAGGATACAGCCGTCAGGGTATACCCGGATGCGCACTTTGAGGTTTTGGGAAGCAATTCGGTGACAATTGTGGATGGGTGGAAAATAAAAAGCTCCAATGTATCGGAGCTGATGCCGGATGAAAATCTTGCCATAGCCAATGTGACGCTTCATGTCCTGCCGGCGGGATACGGCTTCGACATGCGCAACAGGGAGGTCTTGCGGTTGCACTGATTAACCTGTCACAAAATAAACAGAGTGTGAAGCAATACGTAGTCATTGCGAGGAGCCTGAGACAAAGCAGTCTTAGCCGGACAACGGTACTTTATCAGGCATTCCGGCGAATTAATGGAGGTAAAATTTTGTGGATATAATAAATATCCAGTGCATCAAAGGAAAAAACATACACAGCCATAAGCCTGTTATTAAAGCAATACTGGATTTGGGAGAACTATACGATACTCCTACAAAAGACATTCAAGGATTCAATGAGGGACTTCTGGAGCTATTTCCGGGATTTGCGGCACATTACTGCAGTCTCGGGCACGAAGGCGGTTTTCTGGAACGTCTGGAGGAGGGGACGTATCTGGCTCATATAACGGAGCATATGGTATTGGAAATACAAAATGTCATGGGGTATGAAGCTCATTACGGCAAGTCCAGAATTCTTCAAAGTCCTTCCCTCTATTTTATTATCTTTGAATACAAAAATGAAAAATTGGCGGTAGAAAGTCTTATTTCGGCAGTGGAAATAATAAATTCGCTCATCGCCGGAAACCGGCCTGAAATAGAAGCCATTTTAAAGCATCTGCAAAAGGTTGACGCGGAAACCGGATTGGGGCCCAGCACCAAAGCCATCTATGAAGAAGCGGGAAGGCGGGGAATCCCCGTTACCCGCCTTTGTAACGAGAGCATACTCCAGTTGGGGTATGGAAAATACTCAAGAGTTGTGGAGGCTTCACTGACGGATAAACCCAGCTGCATTGCCATTGATATCGCCGGAAACAAGCACCTAACCAAACAAATACTTTCCGGCAACGATATTCCTGTTCCATACGGCGATATAGCCTACACCTTGCAGGCAGCTTTATTGTCTGCAGCCCATATGGGTTATCCGGTGGTTGTAAAGCCTCTGGATGCGAATCAGGGGAAGGGAGTTACACTGAATATCAAAGATGGCAGGGAGTTGGAGCAGGCATACGGCGAAGCGGCAAAATTCAGCAAGGGCGTGATCGTCGAGAAGTTCATAGCGGGAAAAGACTATAGAATCCTGGTAGTCGGCGACAGGGTTTCCGCTGTTTCCGAAAGAATGCCGCCCTTTGTAACGGGAGATGGAGTTCATACCGTAGAGGAGCTTGCAGCCATTGAGAATGAAAATCCGCTGCGCGGTGACGATCATGAAAGGCAGTTAACCCGTATAAAGCTGGATGGTACGGCAATCCAGGTCCTGCAAAGGTACGGTCTGGCTATAAATTCGGTACCTTTGTCCGGGCAGACGGTATTCCTGCGGGAAAACGGCAATCTCAGCACCGGGGGCACAGCCAGGGATTGTACGGAGGATATCCATCCTTTTAACGCCGCAATTGCTGTTAAAGCAGCCGGGCTTCTTGGCCTGGATGTAGCCGGGGTGGATCTGACCGCCCGGGACATCTCAGTCCCTGTAAAAAGGGGGGAGGGTGCGGTCATTGAAGTAAATGCAGCTCCCGGCTTAAGAATGCATCTATACCCATCCCAGGGCCCAAGCAGAAACGTAACGAAAGATATTATGGATATGATTTATCCCGAAGGTCAGCCCTATACTATCCCCATAGTTTCAATTACGGGGACCAACGGCAAAACTACGGTAACAAGGCTTGTTTCCCATATTCTGGCACTGACCGGCAAGACCGTGGGCATGACCACCACCAGCGGAATTTTCATCGGGAACCAGTGCATCTCAAAAGGCGATAACACCGGGCCGGTGAGCGCAGGAATGATCCTTTCCGACAAAAGGGTTGAAGCTGCGGTTCTGGAGACGGCAAGGGGAGGCATTGTAAGGAAAGGCCTTGGCTACGACCTGTCGGATGTAGGGGTTGTGGTCAATATCAGCGATGACCATCTGGGAATCGACGGAATTAATACCCTGGAAGATCTGGCTTTCGCAAAAGCGCTGGTGATTGAAGCGGTGAAAAAGGAAGGCTATGCCGTTTTAAACGCCGATGATGAAATGACGCCGTTCCTGCTGAAGAGGGTCAGGAGCAAAGTAATCCTGTTCACAAGGCGTGTAGACAACCTTCTGGTCTTCAAGCATGTTGAGAGTGGCGGAAAATCCGTATGCGTAAGGGATGGGTCAGTGTATTTTGACAGTATGGAATCGGAGAACTTTGTGATCAAGCTGGAAGACGTCCCCATAACCTTTGACGGGAAGGCGGAATGCAATGTCGAAAACTCACTGGCTGCCATTTCCGCGCTATTTGCTTTGGATATCCCCGCTGAACTAATCAGGGCGGGGCTTAAAACCTTCCGGCCCGATGTGCTGACAAATCCGGGAAGGTTTAACATCATCGATATGGGAGACTTCAGAGTAATGCTGGATTACGGGCATAATCCGGCAGGGTATAACGCGGTAACCGGCTGTATGTCTACTATACCGGCCCACAGGTATGTCGGAGTCATTGGCATGCCGGGAGACAGGTCGGACAGGAACATCAATGAAGTAGGGAAAATCTGCGGGCAATCCTTTGCACAGCTGTATATAAAAGAGGATTCGGACCTGCGTGGAAGGCTGCAGGGAGAAGTTGCCGACCTGCTATATGATGCGGCTATATCCGCAGGGATAAGTAAGGAGTGCGTGGAAGTCATCCATTCAGAGCTGAAAGCGCTGGAGACGGCCATAATGAATGCGCAGCAGGGCGACCTGATCGTGGTGTTCTATGAAGACTTTGATGCGGCACTGAAATTGGTTGAAGGCATGAAGAGTGAAAAAATCAACGCTGCGCCAGACATGGCTGCAGCCGCAGGTTAAGCAGAAACATGTAAAACGGCAGCTCATTTTGAAATGAACTGCCGCAATGTTTTATTTTCTGTTTAATCAACCTTTGTTCCGCAGCCGGTACAATAAACCGCTCCCTCAGCCAGGGGAGCTCCACAGGCCGTACAAACAGTTGCCGGAGTATACGCTTCTTCATACTGCGGCGCTGCGGTTACTTCATTTTTTGTTCCGCATTTGGAACAGAAAACCTGTGTTTTTTCCATCTCTGCGCCGCAGTGAGTGCAGGTTTTTACATTCTTGACTTCTAATATTTTCTCTCTTAAAGTCTTGATATTATGTTCGTGTACCTTTATTGTCTCGCAGTTTTCCACTACATTTTCATCCGCATCGCCGGAAACGCTGTACTTTTCATAAACAGACTTACCGATCTGCGTGTATAGCTTTTGTATTTTATCCTCTTCGGAGCCGATATTGACGTTGAGTTTTGTAATCTCAACCAGTTCACCTGATTTTTTAGCTGCCGCTTGAGCCGCTTCTCCAACTTTCTTCCCCAGGTTCTCCAAAAATGCCATAATACACAACCTCCGTTCACATTATAATTATATCTGTGTTTACATATATACCACCGTTTCTATTATATGAAACTTCCGGTATGAATACAAGAGTTACACCGGTGAAACGGTACATGGCGAAATATAAATCCTCATGCCAGCCCGTGAACAGCGGGATTTTGTACCTTGGAATATCTGCTGACCATGGATACATGCTGTTTGCTCTTACGAATATAATTCTTAAGCGCAGGCTCGATTTCACTTTTTTTCAAATACCGGAACCGGATGGTGGTGTGATTTTCAAAATTAAAATCATGAACCAGCTTCATAATGGTTTTGTGGTCCACATGATATTCGTTCATCAACTCCTGTACGGTGATATAAGCTTCCAGAGGTCTCGGAATGAGAGGATCTCCGCCGAAATGCCTGTTGCATAATTCCGTAATGGTTGTGGGATTGCTTTCAAGCTTCTGAGCGATCTGCACATAAGTAAAGCCCTGCTTGCGCAGATTCCATATATCATCCTTGTCGATCTCGCGGGCATCCTTCTTTGCGCTTTTGTAAACAAAGCCGTGGCTTGAAATGAAGTCATTGATTGTCATGCCGCAAGCCTTGGCATGCCTTTTTATGTAACCGTACAAGGTGGAATTGTCATGAAGGTTATAGATGAATTTACCGGCGGCTGCCGCACTGAGGCGCCTTTTCACGGCTGAGTCCATCTTCTCCTTGATGAGTCTGCCGATATCCTCCTTTATCTCCTTCTGATGCTCTTCATTATCCAATGTTTTATAGAGATAATATTCTTTTGCCTTCAAAGTAGACGAATCAAACATGGCCATGAGCATGCCTGCAAGGCCAAGTCTTCTAAAGTCGGAGGTGCTCAGCAAAAGAATGTCATTCATGCTGTACCTTTTGCTTTTGAAGGTTTTATGCATAAAATGAAAGGCGTTTTCCAGGGATTCTGCAGCCGCCCATTTCGTCTTATACTTAAAGTCGGCAGGGTGAAATTTATTGGGGTACACAAAATTAAACAAGGAATAAATTGACCAGTTAAAATACGAAAGCACATTGTATATTCCGTGCTTTATAAGCCGCTTTTTCCAGTCAAAATGCGGAATGTTATCGATGCGGCGGATACCTTCCTTCCGGACCATATCCTGGACGGCTTCCAGGATCGCATTGTCATCATGCCAGATGCCATGCTTGCTCCACATCCATTCCTTCAGCTGCCTGCTTTTAAATTCTTCCGGATAAGCATTTTTAAGGAGCAGAAGGATATCATGGCTGAACACCCTTTGGACCATGCCAAACAGCTTATTCTTCACAAGCATCTCTTTTATTTGTTTGAGATTATATTGAGGGAGTCGGTCCAACTCTATCTTTTCAACGTTTTCCAGGCAATAGCGGGTCAGAATCCTGCAAGTCGCTCTGATCCCCTTGTACTGATATTTTTCTGCAGTCCAAAAGTCCTTCGGAAATCTGGTATCCTTCTCCAGGACCTCCTTGTATTCAACCAGGGCTTTCAATTCCTTGGTATTGCACTTAAATATATTAACCATAATACCTATGCAACTCCCATCATTTCAATTATTTTTATTTTAACCTTGCAAAAATATTATTACAATATTAAAATTACCCAAAATTCAATTCATAATCCTGTTAATTTTACAAGCAGGCAGAAAAGTGATTTTCGGTTTTCAGATACATAAGTTGCACTAAATAATTTGGGTGTATTTACCCGATATCCCGGGCGATAAACTGAGCATATTGCAATGCTGCATTTAGATTCTCCGTTGCTGCCCGGGATAGCAGGAAACTCAGCTCAACTTATTTAGAATGCTGCTTGTTGCAGTGCAAACAATATAATATAATTGGAATTGGATAATGAAGTATCCTAATAGGGTTCTTCTATTTGTTTAAAATGGTATGGTTTAAACAGCTTAAGTACATGGAAAGGAATAAAGGTAAAATGAAATTCAATTATAATATAGGAACAAAAGTAATATTTGGAAAAGATTGTATAAAGCAAAACAGACAGGTCCTGTCGGTTTACGGTAAAAAGGCATTGATTGTCACAGGCAAAAAATCAGGCAAGGAGAGCGGCGCCCTGGATGATGTTGCCGATGCTCTTTCTGCTGAGGGAATCGCTTTTGATATTTACGACAGGGTTGAAAACAACCCCTCCCTTGACAATGTAGCAGAGGGAGGAGCAATGGCACGTAATTGCGGCGCTGATTTCATTATAGGGATCGGAGGCGGCTCGCCGCTGGATGCATCCAAAGCGGTGGCCGTGCTTGCCGCCAATGAAATGGAGCCGAAGGAACTGTTTACAAACAAATTCAAATCTGCGCCCTTACCCATCCTAGCCGTCCCGACGACTGCAGGAACAGGCAGTGAGATAACACCCTATTGCATACTGACCAGAAGCGATCTTCAGACCAAAATGAGCTTCGGAAACGATGCAACCTTTCCCCGAATTGCATTTATGGATGCGGGATATACCGAAAGCCTTCCCTGGGCGGTTACCGTTAATACTGCTGTGGACGCTTTGTCACATGCGGTGGAGGGTTATTTGGGCAGGAGAAGCACGCCTGTCAGCGATATCTTTGCTGTTGAAGCAGTAAAAAGTTTCGGGGAATGCCTTCCCAATCTGATGGATAACCGGATAGACCTGAGTGTAAGGGAGAAGCTGTTGTATGCCGCCATGCTGGGAGGGATGGTAATCTCTCATACCGGAACAACGATCGTTCATGGAATGGGCTACAATCTTACCTATTTTATGGATATCCCCCATGGCAAGGCCAATGGATTCCTGATGAAGGAGTATTTTAAATTCAATTATGGCAGTGCGAAGGAGAAAATCGACAGGATTTTCAATTGTCTGAATGTTTCGGATGTTGAAGAGTTCGGACGTATAATGGATGTTCTTTTACCGGACCGTCCAAAGCTCAGCCGTGAGGAAATCGAACAGTTTTCCTCGCTGACAATGCAGCAAAGAAGCACTTTAAACAATATCAGGGAAGTAAGCAAACCGGATGTTGAGGAAATATTGGGAAAGGCTTTTTTGGAGCGCTGATTCCCCAGTTGCCGCCGGATGCGCTGCATCTGGTCTTTGAAACAGGTTTGGTGTATGATGAAATGAAAGCATAGGAAAAAAATAATATTTTTCGACGGTTTGAGCAGCTAGCTGACAATATTGCCCGGGAAATACTGTCGAAAAATATTAAATATAGAAGAAGTCAAGGAACAGATGCAAAACCGGATGCTCCAATCACCGGCGAATTTGAAGCATGGGTGTGGAGCCGGTTCAGGCCCGCAGTGACAATAAGGGGTGTGGTGAGGAGATTTTATGGTGGAAGTGTACTTTTACTTGCCGGCGGTCCATGTGGGAAATGCCGTTGAATGCGGCGTAAAGCTCTCGGAGTGGTACAGTAAGGAAATCGAGCTGGAGGGCGGGAGCAGGAAATGTATTTCTGCATTTCTGAATCCGCGGGATGACATGGGAAAATACATGTCGTCAGAATTAAAATGCCTTAAAATGGAAATAATGCCAAAATATTGCTATGTTGGCGATGCCCTGTTATACCAGACCGGTTTGACAAACCCTGAAGCTATGGGGATGTACCTGCGTACCGTTGTGCCGGTGGAAAAATACAGCTTCGGTCATTTCAGACTTCCGGAATGCCTGGTTGTGAGCACCGTGCTTGGGGATCACATCCGTATCCTTGATAAGCGATTGGATTCGCCGATATTATATAATAATTCGGAAGAACTGTATGTGGGAAATATTATTGAAGACTTCAAAGAACGGTATGGCAATTTCAATGACGCCTTATTGTATTCATTCTTCTCAAAACTCACAGAGACGGGCATATATAGGATGATTAAGGATGAAGGCAGCGGTACCGCAATATTTATCGATAACAGGGACGAAAAGATTTATACAATCAGGATACCTGATTTAGGGAGCTATTAATGCAGGGTGAAGATAAAAAGTATGAAATCCTCCGGATGCTAAAGGAAAAATATCCGGAATTCATTTCGGGAGAGGGACTCAGCAGGCATTTTGGAATCTCCAGAACGGCCATCTGGAAATATGTCAGAAGCCTGAAAGAGGAAGGATATGGGATAGAGGCCTCTTCAAAGATAGGCTACAGGCTTGTCGATTCCTACATCATAAACGGCTGTGAAATCGCAAGTGATCTGGGGACCAAAATCATCGGGAAAAAGGTTCTCTATTTTGATTCCATTGATTCTACAAGCAATTATGCGAAGCAAATTGCATTGGAGAGCGCAGAGGAGGGGACAACGGTTGTTGCCGGCAGTCAGTCCGAAGGCAGAGGACGGCTTGGAAGGAAATGGGATTCGCCTACGGGCTCCGGGATCTATTTGTCGATTATACTTAGGCCACTTTTGCCGCCGGAGAATGTGCAGGGGATTACCCTTGCAGCCTCCGTTGCCGTGGCCCGGGCTATGGAAAAAATTACGGGAATCAGGCCAGGGATTAAATGGCCCAATGACTTGCTGCTGAATGGCAGGAAGGTTTGCGGGATATTGACGGAGATGAACTCCGAAATGGAACGGGTAAATTTCGTTGTGCTGGGCATAGGGATCAACTATGATCGGCAGTATGACGAATTTCCTGCTGAACTGGCGGGGAGAGCCACTTCCCTAAGCGCATTTGCCGCGGAACGGGGGATTGCTGTAAAAAAGTCCGGTAAGCTGGAAATGCTGCGTGCTGTGCTGCAAGAGCTTGATGAGGTTTACGGAGGGGTCATTGGCAGTAAAACCGGGGAAATACTGGGCCAATGGAAAAAATACTCCGTTACGCTTGGCAAAGAGGTGCGGATTCTAACCGGGACAATGGAATATTTGGCCGTCGCAGAAGATATTACCGATGACGGAAAGTTAATTGTAAAATGCGGCGACGGAAGCGTCAGGCTGATACAGTCCGGGGAGATATCCATCCGCGGAGTCAACGGATATGCCTAGGGGAAAAAATAAATGCGCCTTGACAATGCGCGACACGAGAAATGTCCCCTGTCGTACGCACCCCAGGCGAAAATCCGATTTGACTTGTGGGAATAATTAAAATAAAATAGGTAATAACATTTAACTGGAGGAGAAGTAATGGTTAGAAAGCGCGATTACAATCGCAGAAATAATTCTCAGGGCGGCCCCAGGGAGCAAAATCAGGAACAAAGTCAGAGCCAGCCTCATACAGGCAGTCCAAATAACAACAGGCCGCAGTATAAAGCGCAAAACCAGCCTCAGGCACAGGGTCCGAACCATGGTCCGAACCATGGTCAAAACCAGAGTCAAAACCAGGGCCAGAATCAAAGCCAAAGTCAGAATCAAAGCCAGGGCCAGGCCAATGCACAGGCTCCGGGCAATCCTCCTCAAGCTGCGGCGCACACAGGCGGCCAGGGGCAGCGGAACATGCACGCACAAAGAGAGCCTTCCCATAACCGGGAAGCCAATCCGAACAGAAATTATCCGAGGGAAAGAGACAGCCAGCCCAGGCAGTACGGTTCGCAGAATTCGTCGCGGTATAGTACCAGAAACAGGGCGGAAGAGACCATCGAGGATATTAAGGAAGATATTATAAGGATAGAAAAGGAAATTGAGCTTGAAATAAAAGAAATCAGAAGTATGAAGTTATAACGCGGATGAAATTTCTTTTAAATTAGCTTGTTATAAAACCGGACCGCGGATAACCTTGGGGACATTTCTCATCTTTTGGGAAGACTGCTTGAGTTTGCCCTCATACAGTATGATGCGGATATGGGCAAATATAAGGTGGGGAAATAATTGCTGCTAGTTATAAACGTAGGTAATACCAACATTCTCATGGGTGTTTATGAAGAGAAAAAGCTTCTTGCGCATTGGAGGCTGGGAACAGATAAAGAGCGTACCGCAGACGAGTTCGGAACGTTTTTTATGGGCTTTTTCAATAATGAAAAAATTGAGGTCGGCCTTATTGAAGCCGTAATCATCGCTTCTGTGGTCCCTCCCATTATGTATTCCCTGGAGCATGCCATAAGAAAATATCTGAAAAAAGAGCCGATATCGGTAGGCCCCGGCATAAAAACCGGGATAAATATCAAATATGAGAATCCCAGGGAGCTGGGTGCCGATAGAATTGTGAATGCCGTAGCCGCTTACGAGATTTATGGCGGGCCTTTGATCGTCGTCGATTTCGGTACGGCCACCACCTTTAATGCGGTGAATTCCAGAGGTGAATTTTTGGGCGGCGTCATCTGCCCCGGCATCAAGATTTCCGCGGAAGCGTTATACCAAAGGACCGCAAAGCTTCCGAGAATTGATCTGGCAAAGCCGGAAAGCACCATCGGCCGGAATACGGCAGTAAGCATACAGGCCGGTATGTTCCATGGCTATGTGGGACAGGTCAATCACATTGTAAGCCGGATAAAAAAGGAAATGAAGGAAGAAAACATAAAAGTAATAGCAACGGGCGGACTGGCCAGATTTATTGCCAGTGAAGCCGAATCCATCAATGAAATAAACGGTCTTCTGACATTGGAAGGTCTCAGGATCATATACGACAAGAACAAAAACGAATAGCGGGAAAAGAGGAATAAAAATAGACGCCTTGAATGCTCCGTTGTATAATACTCTAAAAGAATATTACGCAAAAGGTACGGTTCCTTTTCACATGCCCGGACACAAGCTGGGAAAAGGACTTCCGGAGGAATTCCGAAGCAGTTTGGCCGCTTTTGACGCAACGGAAATTCCCGGCCTGGACAATCTCCACCATTCCACCGGTGTGATAATGCAGGCCCAGAAAGCCGCCGCAAGGGCATTTGGCGCCGAAAGAACCTTTTTTTTAGTCAACGGGTCCACCTGTGGCATATATGCTATGATCTCATCCATATGCAAGCAGGGAGACAGCCTTATTGTAGCCCGGGACTGCCATAAATCGGTGATTGCAGGAATGCTGCTGGCAGGAGTCAAACCCGTCTACATACTGCCCGAATTCGACAGCCGTTTTGGTATTGCCACTGCTATAACGGCAGAGGAGCTGGAGAAAGCCCTTCTTGCGAATCCGGAGGCGGCAGGAGTACTCCTTACCAGGCCAAGCTATTACGGCATTTGCTGCGACATAGAAAAAGCAGCTTCCATCGTACATTCACACAACAAGCTTCTGGCAGTTGACGAGGCTCACGGGGCGCATTTGAAATTCCACGATGCGCTGCCCATGTGCGCCATGGATGCAGGTGCGGATATATGTGTACAAAGCGCCCATAAAACGCTTCCCGCTTTAACGCAGGGCGCATATCTCCATGTAAAGTCAGACAGGATCGACATGGAAAAGCTTGAATATTCCCTATCCCTCTATCAAACCTCAAGTCCGTCCTATATCCTTATGGCTTCTCTGGATATCGCAAGAGACATGATGGAAAGAGAAGGGCATGCGCTGCTTGAAGGGATTCTGAATTCAATCAAAAAAAGCAAAGCGGACTCTTTTAAAAATGAAGCTTTTACACTGATTGATCATAATTCTATTGCAAAGTTCAAAACCGATCCCACAAGGATAGCGGTTAACACCGGCGGTGCCGGCCTTACGGGATATAAAGCGGAAAGAGAGCTTTTGCATACCTATCATTTGCAAGTGGAGATGTCGGATTTGTTTAATATCGTCTGCATAGCCACTGTTGCTGACACGCCGGATACCATATCCTATCTTTTTGATTGCCTGGAAAAGCTCTGCTCTTCTTGTACGGGCAGTTTTAATCCCATGGACGGCCTATTGAAGCCCAACACCTTCATCAACAGTCAGCAAATGGAATTCAGGGAAGTCATTCAGGCAGAATCGGAATGGATTGCCCTGGATAAAGCGGCCGGCAGGATCAGCAAAGGAATCATCGCTCCTTATCCGCCCGGTATTCCTGCCGTTTGTCCCGGGGAGGTTATTTCCCCCGAGGTAACCGCATATATTTTCAGCATCCTCCGGGCAGGCGGATGTGTTAATGGACTTAAGGATAATTTGGAGATTAATGTTATCACTTAATGTGGTATACTATATGTAAGGGCTCACAAAAAGAACGGATCGATACTATGCAAAGGGCGTGGCACAAAATGAAGCGGGGTTTGTTTATCACCATTGAAGGCACGGATGGATCAGGGAAAACTACACAGATGGGGTTGATCAGAGACTATGTCCTGTCTGCAGGGTGCGAGGTGGTAATGGTCAGAGAGCCCGGAGGGACCAGAGTCAGCGAACAGATAAGAAATGTCATTCTGGACCCTGAATATACCGAAATGAGCTCCAACGCGGAAATGCTCCTGTATGCGGCTTCCAGAGCCCAGTTGGTAGCCGAATGCATCAAACCCGCCCTGGAGCAAGGGAAAATAGTGATATGCGACCGTTTCATCGATTCCACCTATGCCTATCAGGGGTTTGGCAGGGGGATCGGGCTCGGTGTATTGGAAAGCATAAACAATATTGCAGTCGATGGAATCATGCCCGACATCACCTTTTTCTTCGATCTGGATCCGGAGCTGGCTCTGGGGCGCAGGATCGCATCGACGGCTACTGATAGGATCGAGAATGAAAAAATGGAGTTTCACCGAAAAGTGTATGACGGTTATGTCCAACTGGCGCTGAAATATCCCGGAAGGATAAGAAAAATTGACAGCAGCCGGTCGGTTGAGGCAATATGGAAGGATGTAAAGCAGTTGCTTGATAATATCATCCGATGACATTATGAAAGCGACAATATGATAATGGGGGAGGTTATTGGTATGAAACTTGTATTTGCTATCGTCCATGACGAGGACGGCCCAAAGGTAATGGAAGAGTTGAACAAAGGCGGGTTCAGTGTTACAAAGCTTTGCTCCACCGGAGGTTTTCTCAAATCGGGGAATACCACATTGCTGGTTGGTGTGGAAGAAGGCAGTCTTGAGTCGGTGCTTGACATTATCAAGAAAAAGTCCAAAAGCAGGAAGCAGGTCATCAACTCATCCATGACGCCCAACGGTATGGGCGGCATGTTTATACCCTACCCGGTGGAAGTTGTTGTAGGCGGCGCCACTATTTTTGTACTGGATGTGGAGCGCTTTGAGAAGGTGTAGCAAGATCCTGCAGCTGATTCCTGTGGTTTTAGGGAGGTAGTGCTTGAAGATCATTGATCTGGAGAAAAACCCTTCAGGTGTTCCCAATCTGCCTTTGAAAGGCGCTAAAAAAGTATCGGCCGGGAAAGAGACGGATTTCCGCAGCCAGTTGGACAGGGCGGAGGGAAACAGTTACGAGCAGCACCTGGAGGCCCTGGTGGATGAAATCATCAAACAGGGAGAAAAATTGAGCAAAAAAGTAGATGTGAAGGAATTCAGGGCGTATAAGAATTTAATCTCTGAATTTCTTGACAGTACTTTGGGGAAATCCTTGAAATTTTCCAAGCGCAGCCTCCTGGACAGGAAGGGCAGACATAAGGTTTATGCGCTTATCCGGAGGATTAATGAAGAAGTGGATAAGCTGGCGCGCGATGTAATGGATGGCGAAAGGGACAATATAAGCCTGCTGAAAAGGATGGACGACATCCGGGGCTTGATATTGGATATGATCCTTTAAGGAGCGGGGCACACCCGTCCTTATAAAAAGTTTGGAGACAGTATGGGATTTGATATAATTGTGGGGCAGGAGGAAGTAATCCGGACTCTGGAGAATGCCCTTAAAAATGATAGAATCGGGCATGCCTGTATTTTCAGCGGTCCGGCAGGCATCGGCAAAAGAACGGTGGCCGGCATATATGCCGAGATGTTGATTTGCGATGCGCCGGAGCTCTCAAACCCCTGTGGCAGATGCCAGGCCTGCAGGCTTTTTGCCAGCGGGGCAAACCCTGACTTTCGCCGGATAAAGGCGGAAGGCGCAAGCATCGGCGTCGATGAAATAAGGGAAATTCAGGGCAGCGTAGCCATCAAGCCTCTGTATTCAAAACGCAAGGTATATATTATTGAAGATGCCGACAATATGACTGTGCAGGCCCAGAATTGTCTTTTGAAAACCCTGGAGGAACCGCCGTCTTATGTAGTGCTTATCCTGACGGCGTCCAACTATGAATCGCTGCTGGAAACCATCCGTTCCAGGGCCCAGCGTCTGAGCTTCAAAAAAAATACCCATGCCCAGGTCAGGCAACTCCTGGCGGACCGCTATGGAAGCGAAGCCAGAGGCATGGAATTCGCCGCTGCATATGCGGACGGTATCATCGGCACTGCGCTTGAGCTGGTAGGGACGGAGGAATTTACCGGCTTAAGGGAGAGGACCTTTGACATCGCAAGCGGGATAAAGAAGAAAGGCATGTCCGGCGTTTTTTCCGTATATAGCTTTTTTGAAGACAACAAAGAGGATTTTGATGTGATTCTGGATATGATGGTTACCTTTTATAGGGATATGCTGGTTGCAAAAGAGACAGGCAATGAAAAAATATTGATTAATTCAGATAAAAGGGATATGATATTTAATAATACGCTGAAATATACGCCTCAACAGCTTGTGGCAGGCATAGAGCAAATTGAGGCCGCCAGAAGGGCTGTAAAACAGAATGCCAATTATCAGCTGGCAGTTGAGCATATGCTTATTAAGCTTCAGGAGGAATAGATTCCATGGTAAAGGTGGTTGGTGTCAGGTTTAAAAAAGCGGGGAAAGTTTACTATTTTGATCCTGACGTTTTTGATATAAATTCGGGCATGAATGTAATCGTTGAGACTGCAAGAGGAATTGAGTTCGGCGAAGCGGTGATCTCCAACAGGGAAGTGCCTGAGACTGAGATCGTAGCTCCTCTTAAGAAGGTCATGAGGATCGCTTCGGAAGAGGACATAAGGCATGCGGACGAAAACAGTAAAAAGGAAAAGGAAGCTTTTGCCACCTGCCTTCAGAAAATTAAAGACCACAATCTGGAAATGAAGCTGATTGATGTGGAAATTACCTTTGACAACAATAAGATCCTGTTTTATTTTACGGCAGACGGACGTGTTGATTTCAGAGAACTGGTAAAGGACCTTGCCGCAGTATTCAAAACAAGGATAGAGCTGAGGCAGATCGGCGTCCGGGATGAATCGAAAATGATGGGCGGCATCGGGGTTTGCGGAAGAGTTCTTTGCTGCAGCTCCTATCTTGGGGAATTTCAGCCCGTATCCATTAAAATGGCAAAAGAACAGGGGCTTTCCCTGAATCCGACAAAAATTTCCGGTACCTGCGGCAGATTAATGTGCTGTTTAAAGTATGAACAGGATGCTTATGAGCAAATAATAAAGAGGGCCCCAAAAATGGGTGCGATTGTAGAGACGCCGGACGGCCAGGGGGTTGTAATGAACACAAGCCTGCTGAAGGAGACCCTCAAGGTCAAGCTTGATAAGGGAAATGAAACCGACCTCCGGGTTTACAAGGTGGATGAGGTGAGGGTCATAAAGGACGTTACGGTCCGGGATGAGTCGGATCTCGACTTTGAAGCCCTCAAGGAGCTGGAGGACTAATTGCGGTATTTATTTAAAAAACAGTTTTCATAATGTATTTTTGGTGGTAAAATAAAAAAGGTTTAATAATAGACAAATTCTTTGAGGAGGTATTTTTGCAATGGCATATTTTATTAACGATGATTGTATAAGCTGCGGTGCTTGTGAACCCGAGTGCCCTGTATCATGCATTTCCGCCGGTGACAGCAAGTATGTGATCGAAGCAGACGCTTGCATCGAATGCGGAGCTTGCGCCAATGTTTGTCCCGTAGATGCACCGAAGCCGGAATAAAGATAGGACTCCAGGCATGATAACGACCTGATTTAAAATTAATTTTTTCGTTTGTAGAAAAAATTAATTTTATCCGCGGAGGTTCAACGAGGCTGTCCGCAAATGCCCTGCATTTGCTGCTTGCCATGAATCCCAGGCGGGAGCTTTGTTTACCGCCTGAAAACCGATTCGGTACCCTCCACTGACAGAGGTGGGGGAATTGCTTTGATGCCGCGTTATAATTTACATGATAAAAAAAGTTCCGGGGATCACCCGGAACTTTTTGTCTACTACTGCAGCGGCAGGGTTTGTTGTCCTACTGCAGTACGGACCAATTCCAACGACAGGTGGTTTCACCGGCTATGGACATTTTGGAAAATGAAAGAATTGATGACCTGCAATATAAAGGCTTGAAGCTGATTCAAAAAAAGGACGGATTCTGCTTCGGCGTCGACGCTGTGCTGCTTGCAAATTTTGCCGATATCAGAAAAAATGATAAAGTGTTGGATATAGGCACGGGTACGGGCATCATAGCCGTATTGACAGCTGCAAAAACCCAGGCTTCCTCCGTCACAGGACTTGAGATCCAGCCTGAAATGTCCGAAATGGCGGAACGCAGTGTTAAATTGAACGGACTGGAAAGCCGCCTGAATATCGTATGCGGCGATATAAAAAATGCATTGCAACTCTTTGGAAAGGCCAGATTCGACGCCATTGTGACCAATCCTCCATACATAAACAAAGGAGGGGGACTGCTAAACCCCTCGGATACAATGGCTGTTTCGAGGCATGAATTGCTGTGCACGCTGGAGGATGTTATCGGTATCAGCAGCAGGCTGCTGGTGCCAGGCGGCAGGTTCGCCATGGTGCACAGGCCGGAAAGGCTTGCCGATATTATTTTCCTGATGCGCAGCAATGGAGTGGAGCCGAAATATCTAAGGCTGGTGCATCCTTCGCCATACAAGAAGCCCAACATGGTGCTGATCCGGGGCATGAGAGGCGGGAAACCCCAGCTGAAGGTTCTGGAGCCTCTTTACGTTTATGATGAGACCGGCAGCTATTCAAAGGAAATCAATGAAATTTACTGTAGAGGAGAGGTGGTCGAAGCTTGACGGGTTCAGGGACTTTATATCTGGTGGCTACGCCTATAGGAAATCTTGAAGATATTACAATGAGAGCTTTAAGGACACTTCGGGAAGTAGATCTGATTGCAGCGGAAGATACCCGCCAGACGCTGAAGCTGCTTAATCATTTTGAAATAAAAAAGCCCATGGTCAGTTATTATGAACATAACAAGCTGGAAAAGGGTGGTGTTCTGATAGGACAGCTGTTGGAAGGCAAGAACATTGCCCTTGTTTCCGATGCAGGATCGCCGGGAATCTCCGACCCCGGAGAGGAGCTGGTCAAACTGGCTGTCGAGCATGGAATCACTGTAACCATGGCTCCCGGTCCCGCTGCGGCCGTCATGGGTCTGGTCCTGTCAGGATTGCCCTGCGCAAGATTTGTCTTTGAAGGGTTTTTGTCGGTGAATAAAAAAAGCCGAATCCTGCGGCTGAATTCCCTAAAGGAAGAAACAAGGACAATGGTGTTTTATGAAGCCCCCCACAAGCTGGTAAACACATTAAAAGACATGCGTACGGTTCTGGGGAACAGGCGTATAGCTCTTGCCAGGGAACTTACCAAGAAATTCGAGGAGATTGTACGGTGTACGCTGGAGGAAGCGCTGGCCAGGTATGAAACGGAAGCCCCAAGGGGGGAGTATGTCCTGGTGGTAGAGGGCATGGATGAATCCTCAGCGGCCGAAGAGGTCCGAAAAAAATGGGACGAAATGACCTTGCAGGAGCATCTGGAATTGTATATGCAGTCGGGAATGGATAAAAAGCAGGCGATGAAAAAGGTGGCGGATGACCGCGGGCTGAGTAAAAGAGACATTTACAATGCCCTTCTGAACGAATAATTCCAAAAAAAATAAAGGGCAGATGCCCTTTATTTGCTCTTTGTCTAAGATTATTTCTTAAGTTCCTTCATACAGTTGGGGCAGATGTTCTTGCCTTTGTAAACTGCAACGTCCTTGGCATCTCCGCAGAAGATACATGCCGGCTCATACTTCTTGAGGATGATGGTAGCTCCGTCAACATAAATTTCAAGAGCATCTTTTTCTGCGATATCCAGTGTCCTTCTTAATTCTATTGGAAGAACTACCCTTCCGAGTTCGTCAACCTTTCTGACTATGCCTGTAGATTTCATAAATTTTAGCCTCCTAAGATAAACAAATTTCGACAATCTTTTCTTTTTTAATAATACCATAAATTCCAGTAATCGTCAACAATAAACTTTAAAAAATTCAAAAAAATGTTATGGTATTCCTGTTAAAATTTAACACGGACGAATGTTAAAGCCTACTCCAGACCGCTGTTTATACCTGCTGTAAAACCCGCAAATCTTAGATACATGCATTATGCGATACGCGTAACAAAAAAATGTAGTGGGATATCCAAATTTTTACTGGAAATTTTGCAAGAACAAGCGACTTAATTCGACAGCGAAACCATGACAAAAATCGATATGTACAGGGATTTACGACAAAATTTCGCGGGGTAAAGAATTTCCTTTTTAACGTACAAATACAGCGAAAATTTATCTTCCCATAGGATGATTAGAAAAGGCATTTTATTTAATATGTTTTATGTGCGGATGCAGCGGGCGGTCACCGTGCCACCCCGCCCAGAATTTGATAATGTCTGGGAAAGGCGGGCATGGAAACCTGCCCCTACAGCATACCTGAATCCGTTTCCACGGTATTTCGCAAAGTAATATTATCTATGCAAGAATTCAGTAAGTCCCACATATAAATAGATAATGGTTTTGAGCAATGCTGCGGCGCAATAATACGTTTTTAAGCCGCGTACAACGGCGGAATGGGGATGAATATGTTGAATTACATATGGTCGGGAATGCTTGTCATCGGGTTTATTTTCGGAATCATCAACGGAAGGATGTCAGAGGTTACCAAGGCGGCTGTCGAATCCGCGGGAAAAGCCATTGAGCTTGCAATTGCGCTCCTTGGGATCATGTGTTTGTGGACGGGACTCATGGCAATCGCAGAGAAAAGCGGCGGCATCCGGATTATTTCCAGGATTTTTCGTCCCCTGCTGAAGCTGCTGTTCCCCGGAATACCCAAAAATCATCCGGCCATGGGGGCGGTTGTCATGAATCTTTCCGCCAACTTTCTGGGACTAGGCAACGCGGCTACACCCCTGGGCCTGAAAGCCATGAATGAGCTTCAAAAGCTGAATCCCGACAAAAGCCGCGCTACAGACGCCATGTGTATGTTTCTTGTGCTGAATACGGCGGCAGTTCAGCTGATTCCTTCCACTGTCATTGCCATCAGGACGGATGCCGGCTCCTCAAGCCCTGTGGAAATTATCACAACCGTATGGATCGCTTCCATCTGCGCAACCCTGGCGGGGATTATTGCAGTCAAGATTTTTACCGGAACCGGGAAAATACACAGGAAGCACGAAAGAGGACACACCCTCAGGGAGAAAAAATATAGGATAGGTGCATAACGTGGAAAAACTTGGCGCAATCTCCGGCTATGCCATTCCGGTGATATTTTTATTAATCTTGGTTTTCGGGCTGTATAAGGATGTTAAAGTCTATGATATTTTTATAGAGGGTGCAAAGGAAGGCATCACCACTGTGATCCGGATTATTCCTACCCTTGTGGGCCTAATGGTTGCAGTTGGGGTGTTTAAAGCCTCCGGAGCCCTGGAGCTCCTTGTTCAGGCCTTTATGCCGGTGGCTTCCCTGCTTGGCATACCTCCCGAAACCATGCCCCTGGCTCTTATGCGCCCCGTATCCGGAAGTGCCTCCCTTGCGCTGGTTGCCGAATTGATCCGGACCTATGGTCCGGATACCTTCATCGGAAGAACGGCTTCCACCATGATGGGTTCCACGGAAACGATTTTTTACACCCTTGCGGTCTATTTCGGTTCCGTAGGCATTAAAAATATCCGATTCACGCTGGCTGCCGCATTGTTTGCAGATCTGGTAAGCGTAACCGCTTCCGCCTGGGCCTGCACCATGATCTTCGGGAGGTAGCTTCAAGTACTGGTGCAAATAGAACTTCCCGTATAGATTTCTGAAATGCAGTCTTGGAGCGCCGGCATTACCAGAAAAACGGGAAGTAATATTTGCAGTACTCCTAAATTATCTAAAGGCATTCAGAAACCTGTTCAAATTCCACATGGACCGGACCAATACCGGGCTGTCTTTGATGATATTGCGGGAGGCCAGCCGGTTAAGGCCAAAGCAGGCCCGCGGATCCGAGAGATAAATTACGGGCAGCGCCTGAACCAAAGCCTTATGAATGCTTGAATCCGGCAAATGCATACAGCTTTCCAGAGATTTTCCGGCAAGGAATCGGATTCTTTCTTCACATTGCCGCAGGTTCTGATAGAAATCGGTCAAATTCATACGGCCTGTCATAGTATCTTCTCTTGCGCTTACATAATAATGAAGTATTTTGTGATATGCGCATATCCAGGGCATGTAGGTACTTTCCATCCTGTTGACGGTTTCTTCGGTTAGCTCCGGGTTCATAGCCGAAACATACATTGCGCATATTCCAAGAAGTGAATCGGCAGACGCTGCAAACTCCCAGAAAGAAATTTCCGGAAATTGTCTTATATAATACTCCGACCACATCCGCAAATTCTCCCGCCGGGTTTTCAGAGGCTGATACCTGCAGGATTGATATTCAATATATAGTTTTGCATATTTTCTCATTTTGCCGGTAATCCGTTTGTACTTCGGAAGTGCGGAAATTTTTTGCCGGCATCTGTCACTCAATTTTTTCAGGTATGCGGTTATTTCCATGTCGCTGTAAAAACCGGAGTTAAAAACCGGCGGCATGTCCGGGTCCATGGAATCGGAAAGAGGAAGATATAGTTGCTGTATCTGGCTGATATCGGTCAGTTCCCTGGCTTCCAGCATATTGTCAAGAGAATTGCATAATGCATGGAGAGAAACGGCAAACTCGACATAGTCCGAAACAGCTTTGTCATTTTGAGAAATCAGCACACCGGAGCACCGCAGGTCGTTCATCCTGCAGACCGCGTGTATCTTGTCCCTTTTAGCTTTGGGATCTCTCAAAGCTGCGGGTATCAGGGCCTCAGTACCGGTCAAGCATTTTTTGACCTCTGGCATTACCTTTAAATAATAACCGCAGACGGATTTGAGTTTATCGGCTGCAAATCGATTTTCCACGGCTTCACCCCCAGTCATTTGTAACGGAATACAATATCTTATTGTATATATGCCTGCATATTTGAATTTATGTTCCAAATCTCCTTGAAAAAATCATTTTCAAACGTTATAGTAGTATTTGTAGTATTTTGCCGGGGCAGGACGGTTTGCCCCTACCATTACAGCAGGATTTAAAAGCGAGATTATTTGAAGGAGGCCAAACAATGGAAAGCAAGACTTTTTATATAACCACGCCGATCTATTATCCCAGCGACAAGCTGCATATAGGTCATTCCTATACAACGGTGGCAGCCGACGCCATTTCCAGATACAAAAGACTCAGAGGCTATGATGTAATGTTTCTTACCGGCACCGACGAGCATGGGCAGAAAATACAGAGAAAAGCTGAAGCAAAGGGGATTACGCCAAAACAATATGTGGATGAAGTTGTCTCCGGAATAAAAGATTTGTGGAAGCTGATGAACATAACCAACGACAGGTTTATCCGGACTACGGACCTTCACCATGAGGCCGGAGTGCAGAAAATATTCAAAAAACTCTATGATCAGGGCGATATTTATAAAAGCGAATACGAGGGCTGGTACTGCACCCCCTGCGAATCTTTCTGGACAAAGACGCAGTTGGTGGACGGGAAATGTCCGGACTGCGGAAGAGAAGTGGAGCTGACCAAGGAAGAAAGCTATTTTTTCAAGCTTTCCAGGTACCAGGACCGTTTGATCCGCCATATTGAAGAAAATCCTGAATTCATCCAGCCCGTATCAAGGCAGAATGAAATGCTGAATAATTTTCTCAGGCCCGGTCTTGAGGATCTGTGCGTATCCAGAACCACCTTCAACTGGGGAATCCCGGTAAGCTTTGACGACAAGCATGTGGTCTATGTCTGGATTGACGCCCTTTCCAACTATATAACCGCCCTGGGCTACGGCTCGGAGGATGACTCCGTTTATAAAAAATACTGGCCTGCGGAGGTACAGTTGGTGGGCAAGGAAATCGTCAGGTTCCACACGATTATCTGGCCCGCCATGCTCATGGCTTTGGGCGAGCCGCTGCCGAAGCAGGTATTCGGACACGGATGGCTGCTGCTGGAAGGCGGAAAAATGTCAAAATCCAAAGGCAACGTGGTGGATCCTGTCATTTTGATCCAAAAATACGGGCTGGATGCGGTAAGGTATTTCCTGCTGAGAGAAGTACCCTTCGGGTCGGACGGCGTATTTTCCAATGAAGCCCTGATCAACAGAATTAATTCCGATCTGGCCAATGACCTTGGAAATTTGGTCAGCAGGACTGTTGCCATGATTGACAAGTATTTTGGCGGAGTTATACCGAAGGAGCGCAGGGAAGGTGATTTTGACGGCGAGCTGAAAAGAGTGGTTATGGAAATGCCTGCAAAGGTGGAAGAACTCATGGACCAGCTTCAGTTCAGCACTGCCCTTACCGAAATATGGAAAGCCATTTCAAGAACCAATAAATATATTGATGAAACCATGCCCTGGGTACTTTCCAGAAATGAAGCCGACAAACCCAGACTGGCGGCAGTAATGTATCATCTGGCAGAGAGCCTCCGGATCATTTCCATCCTGCTTCAGCCCTTTATGCCGGAAACTCCCCTGAAAATATGGGACCAGCTTGGTATCAGCGGATGCGGGGAAGCTCTGGACTGGGAAAGCGCAAAGAAGTGGGGCGGCTATCCGGAAGGTACAGCAGTCAAAAAAGGAGATGTAATCTTTCCAAGGATCGACATAAAGAAAGAGCTGGAGGAAATAGAAATGATGACAGCTGGGATGCAGGGGCGAGCAGCAGGCACTGCCTGCGACCAGCCCAAAACTGCAGAAACGCCGGCGCAAGCGCCAAACCACGGAGCTGATGCGGAAAGCAAGGCGCCGGCTTCAAAAGCAGGCAATCCGGTGAAAGCTGCGGAGCCGCCCAGACAGGAAAACCAGGAAGCAGGGGCCGGCTTGATTTCCATTGATGATTTTGCCAAAATCGACCTCCGGGTTGCAAAGGTACTGGAAGCGGAGAAAGTGGAAGGGACCGACAAGCTGTTAAAGCTGAAGCTGGAACTGGGGAATGAAATACGGCAGGTGGTTTCAGGCATTGCAAAGCACTACTCGCCGGAAGCAATGGCGGGCAAATATGTGCTGCTGGTTGCAAATCTGAAGCCCGTGAAGCTGAGGGGGATAGAATCCCAGGGAATGATCCTGGCGGCGTCGGATGACCGGAGCCTTGTGCTTGCATCTCTGGACGGTTTCATTGAAAGCGGCTCCAGAGTGAGGTGACAGGGCTGGATCAAATTTCCTTGTTGAATAGCGGTTTATCATATATAATGAAATGAGAGCAAACAAGCGGGACATACCTTTATGCAAGAAACACAGGCGGCCGGACAAGGTGTGTCCCTGCCCATTTGATAGGAGTGAAAAATGTTTTTCGATTCCCATGCACATTATTATGACGAGCAATATAACCCGGATAGGTATGAAGTACTGAAAAAAGCCCATGACAGCGGAGTGGACTATATTCTGTCCGCCTCTTCCGATGTTGCCTCTGCGATTGAAAACATCTCTCTCGCCCGTCAGTTTGATTTTGTTTACGCGGCAGTGGGGGTTCATCCTCACAATGTTATTGATATAAATAATAATATATTCTCTGCATTGGCTGACTTTGCGGCATTTCCCAAGGTAGTGGCCATTGGTGAGATCGGACTGGATTATTTTTACGACAATACTCCCAGGGAGGCGCAAAAGATTGCCTTTGCCAAGCAGATTTCCATGGCGGTGAATTTGAAGCTTCCCATCATCGTTCATGACCGGGACGCCCATGAAGACACGATGACAATTCTTAAAAATGAAAATGCAAAAATAACCGGCGGAGTCCTTCACTGCTTTTCCGGCAGTGTTGAAATGGCAAGAGAGGTTTTAAACAACAATTTTTATATTTCCGTAGGCGGGACCGTGACATTTAAAAATGTAAGAAAGCTGGTGGACGTGGTCAGATATGTACCCGACGACAGGCTTATGATCGAAACCGATTGCCCTTATCTTACACCTGAGCCCTTCAGAGGTAAAAGGAACGATTCCAGCTATATCCGCTATACTGCCAGTAAAATAGCAGAGATAAAAGGCACCACAGTGGAGGAGATCGCCCGTATCACCACTGCAAATGCCAAGAGGCTCTTTAACATCGATTGAGTTAAGGAGGGTCAAATATGAAAAAACTTGTTTTAATTATGGTGTTTGTCTTACTGATGGCATTGTTCATTGCGTTCAATTATTTGCTCTGGGACCGGGAGAGCAAGGTCAATGAGCTTAAGAGCCTCGAGTATAACAATGCCAGCTACCTTGCCGATATTACCTCACAAAGCAGGGATATCAAGCGTCTTGAAAATGAGAACAACGAATATATTTCCGATATCTCAAAACTGGAAAAAGAGAAGGAACAGCTGGCGCAAAAGAATCTGCAGTTGGAAAGCGATAAAAACCAGGAAACTGGGAAGACCGGGCACAAAATTGATATTATCAATATTCTCAAGCAGAGTGTGGACATCAAACTGTTTGGAGCTGTCGTTGAAAAGTGGGTTGAAGCCGTCAGTACGGGAAATTATCCCGAAGCGTACCGGCTGGAGTATGATAAGGCCTCCTTGCAAAGCAAACAGCCAAGCCTGGAAGATTATACAAATGCATTAAAAAGCAATGTAAAAAGCATAAAGCTCAAAGAGCTGATTTTAGAGAAGGAACAGGGGAAGGCCGAAGGGGAGATTATCCTGAAAGCCGCACTCGAAGTGAAGCTGACTGAAAAGCCGGAGCAGGATTTTACCAGATTTGCCGACGGTCTTAATGAAATGAAGTTCAAGTTGGATTATGATGCCGCATTAAATGAATTTTACATCCTGGAAATAACGGAATAGTTAAATACCGGTGCAACCGTATAGGTTTCTGAAAACGCAGTCCATTGCAGCCTACCTTTTCTGAAAAACGAAAAGTAATATTTGCAGTACTCCCAACCAATGAAATTGCCGCCGTAGTGCCGATTCACATAAAAACTAGGCACATAATATGTTGGTAACCATATACTGATACTATAGATCTGGTTAACATAGTACGGAGGAGTTTTTATATGAAAGAAAATAACAATATGGGTACAATGCCTGCAACCCAGAACATGCCGAACAACATGGGCACAATGCCTGCAACGCAAAAGATGCCCAACGATATGGGCACGATGCCTGCACAGAAGATGCCAAACGATATGGGGACAATGCCTGCAACGCAGAAGATGCCTAACGATATGGGCACGATGCCTGCATCACAGAAGAAGCCGATGGACATGGGCACGATGCCTGCATCACAGAAGATGCCGATGGACATGGGCACAATGCCTGCAACCCAGAATATGCCGATGAACATGGGCATGATGCCAACCCAGAATATGCCGATGAATATGGGCATGATGCCTGCGACACAAAATATGCCAATGAATATGCCGGAAACCATGCCCGCGCAAACCATGCCGTACATGATGCCTCAGATGCCGATGGTGTGCTGCCCGTATATCATGAATACACAGTGTCCCATGCTTTACAGTCAGGGAATGATGAATGCAATGAACCCCATGATGAGTGGTGTCAGTCCTGCCATGATCGGCCCCAATATGGGCGGCGTCAGCCCTGCAATGTACGGAGCGAATCCGAATATGAGCGGATTGAGCCCCATGACCGGCATGAATGGTCAGTTTCCATATTAATAACCAAACAGAAGGTTAGGGCAGGTGGGTCACTACCTGCTTTTGCTTTAACGGTACAGTAAATTTAACCAGGCTCTTTATTTTCAAAATTGCATCCCCTTTTGCCGCTTCGGCGGGAAATGAATAATGTTTCCGTTTTGTGTGTATAATTGCCATGTAAGGGTACTTTATGGTAATAGATTTGACAAAAATTCCATTTTCGCATACAATATCTAGCAGTCCCTTATTAGTATTTTAACAGGAGGTTTTGGTTTGAACCCACTTGCGAAAAATATTAAAAGGTTTTTTTCGATCAAGGAAATAGCAATTTTACTGATTGCCGTTATTGTTTCTGTCTCTGCAGGGCTTGGAGTATTCATGTTCCTGAAAAAGGACGTCATCATCAATGACAATGGAAGCCGGCTGGTGTTCAAAACCATGAAAAGCACCGTGGGCGAAACCCTGGAACAGAGCAATATCAGTATCTCTCCGGATGACTATATCAGTATGTCTCCGGACACTGTACTACAAAGGATGAAAGTGAATGAAATCATTATAAAAAGGGCAGTACCCGTGAATATTCTGTCCGATGGGACTGAGACCCGGCTGATGACCTACAGGGATACGGTAGGAGAGGCTCTTGCCGCAAGCCCGGTGAAACCGGAAGGCCTTGACAGGCTGAAGGGTGTGGAGTCCGGAGACAGAATAGAAGCGGGAATGTACATCAGGATCATAAGGGTGAAGGAAAGTATCGTTAAGGAAAATGAATCCATCCCTTATCAGACCCTTAAAAGAGAAAATGCCCGACTTGACAAGGGGACGGAAAAAGTTGTCAAGAAAGGCGAGGAAGGAACACGCGAGAAGCAGTATAAAGTCGTTACCGAAGACGGGAAGCAGGTTCTGCGCCAGCTGGTCAAAGATTCAGTAGTGCTTGCCCCCATCAACATGATCATGGAATTCGGTACGGTTTTAAACCACAAAACAACCAGAGGAGATACCGTAAGGTATAAAAAAGTGCTGGATATGAAGGCAACGGCCTATACGGCATCCTTCAAGGATACCGGCAAGCATCCCGGCGATCCGGGATTTGGTATAACAAGGTCGGGAATACGCGCTAAAAAAGGTGTGATCGCCGTTGATCCGAAGGTTATACCTCTTGGGACCAGGGTATATGTTGAAGTAGCCGGAAATACACCGGATTATGGGTACGCATTGGCAGCCGATACCGGGGGCGCAATCAAGGGTAACAAGATTGACCTGTATTTCGACGATCAGGGGTACGTCAACGCCTGGGGCTCAAAGAAGGTAAAGGTTTATATCCTGCTGGATGAATAGGATATAAGCTCAAATAAAACAATATTATAGGGGACTGAAACTTGTGCCGGGGTATAAAAGCTCCGGCAGCTTTATTTTGATTTCGGACAGTGTGTAAAGGAAAACGTTTTTATGGATACAAGGACAGCGATAAAAAAATTTAATATAAGGCCCACCAAATCCCTCGGTCAGAATTTTCTGAATGATGATGCCATCATAAGTCATATTGTTGATGCCGCCGGTATCGGAAGCGGAGATCTTGTGATTGAAATAGGACCCGGCCTCGGGAGTATGACAGCTGAGCTGGCTGCCAGAGCGGGAAGGGTGGTTGCCGTTGAGATTGACAAACACCTTATGCCGGTTTTGAAGGAAAATCTAAAGGAGTTTCCCAATGTGACCCTCCTGAATAGGGATATCATGAAGGTGGATATCAGAAAAGAAATATTGGAAATGGCAGAGCTGGCAGATTCGGGGTTTAAGCCCGACAAGATCAGAGTGGTTGCAAACCTGCCTTATTACATCACCACGCCTGTGATAATGAAGCTGCTGGAGCAGGAGCTTCCTACGGAATGCATGGTCTTCATGGTACAGATGGAGGTCGCAGACAGAATGGCTGCCGGACCCGGAGGCAAGGAGTATGGTGCCCTTTCGGTTGCAGTCCAGTTTTATTCAAAGCCATACAAGCTGTTCAAGGTATCGCCCCATAGCTTTATTCCGCAGCCGGGAGTGGAGTCGTCGGTAATAAGGCTGGATATTTACAAGACGCCTCCGGTTCAGGTACTTGACCGGAAAATGTTTTTTAAAACGGTAAAATCGGCCTTTGGCCAAAGAAGGAAGACCTTGATCAACGCCCTGTGCAATGCCGGGTGTTTCAACAAAAGCAAGGATGAAATCAGGGAGCTACTGAAAAATCTCGGAATTGAAGAAAATCAAAGAGGCGAGACTCTTTCGCTGGAACAATTTGCCCAATTGTCAAATTCACTTTAGGAGCACCGGAAATATTCCTTCCGGTTTTTTTCTGGGGAATGAAGCGCCCAAGCCTAGTTCCACGGAAAAGATTATCCGAAGTTATATTTTGGCGAGTCCTGAGGAAGCATTTCCCATCGGACTGCATATACATATATTATGCATGTGCGGGAGTTTAAGCACAGGTGAAAATGTTACCTCTCCTATGAGCTTCTAAAAGGCCGCCCGGTAAGGCGGGCACCTTCAGAGAAACGGAGAAGTACTTTTTTCCGTGCTCCTAAGAGGGGGATGGACGTGGAAGCTAAAAACGCTTTTCAAAGGAATTTTCTAATATTCAATACGGAAGACGACCGGTACGAAGCCGGGCAAAAACCATCGGGACACGTCAGGATAGAGGTCAGGGATGGAAAAGGCAAGCTTTGGTCTACGGTACAGAACCTGGCTTCCCGTGACGGAAGGCTGATATATAAGCTGTATCTTGTTAAGGCGGGCAGGGAGCCAAGCGCGGCAGTATGTGCAGGTATGTACGGCTTGCGGCAAAACACCGCAGAGCTGGAGTGGGCATTTGCACCCAATAATGTCTATGGTTCCGGTTATGGTATTTCTGAATTTGATGTTTTTGCCGTGCTGACGGAATACACGGACAGGGAAAACACCCGTATCCTTTGTCCGCTGGCAGCATACAGAAAAAAAGGGACCGAGTGGAGAAAGAAACTGGACAGCCTGATTTATGCCCAGAACAAAATGCATCAAAAGCAGCCGGGAAATGATTACATAAACCCTTACCCCAAGCCTTTGGAAGAGAATATGACGCCGGTAAAAACGCCGGAGGCGGAGAAGTATTATCCCGAGGTGGAAAACGTAAAGCCGGAAGCAGAAAATATTTATCAGGAAGAAGAAAATACATATAATGAGGTAGTTAAAAGCAAGTTTACACCGCCGGAGACGGTTCCGGAAGAAAATCTCAATGCAATGCCCAATGCAATTCAATACAAGTATGGCATCCATATGCCGGTAGATACGATAAACACACTGGCTCAAGATATTCCGGCGCCGATACAAACACAGCCGCAGCAGGCTCAACAGCAACCGCAGGCTGAGGCAGAGTCCCAACAACAGCCCCAGTACTATGATCAGGCCAATCAGCAGACTTTGCCCTATCAAGCACCGCAGCCGGCAGTGAATCTTGACAGCAACTGCCTTTACATGAACGGAAACATGTGCGGGATGTATGTCAATGCGGGGGGTCCCAGTCCTTGCGATAACTGCCACATTCATGCAAACACCCAGAATGTCGCTAAGGAAGAAAAGAAAGGCGATCTGGAAAAATTAAAAGAGATGCTGGGCAGGAACTTCGAGCAAAACGATCCTTTTCAAACCAGACGCAGCGATTATAAATGGTGGAAGGTTTCCAATCCCGTAAATCTCAACAATATTTTGTATCAATGCAATATAAGATCCCCATTATTGTTCAATCCCGTGGTTATGATGGCCCATTTCAAATACAGGCACCTTGAGATAGGCGTATTTACCGACCGGGTAAGGAAGCACGAATATGTGGTCTGCGGAGTTCCCGGAATGCATATGATCGATAAGAAGCCTTTCGGAGATATGTGCAAATGGGTCCAGGTGGAAGGAAACAGGCCTAAATATGGCGGGTTTGGCTATTGGATCGTATATTTGGATCCGGCTACCGGAAAGATATTGAGTTTGAAGTAAAGATACTCTATATAAAGGATATGCAATAGATTGTAAAGAGCACCCGGTTGTAAAAAAATCTGGTGTAGGGGCGGCCATTGGCCACCCCTTCTGTAAGGCATATGGCTTTGTGTATTTTCGCTCAAACATGCGCTAGACCAAGGTCTTCTCTTGTCAAGTCTTTTGATAAAATGTCAGATAGAAGCAATCCATTGACATTTATCGGAATAAGTAAATAAGTGGGGTGGCTGATACTATTGACAGGAGTGGGCTTTGGTTATACTATAAGAGTAGAGTGACACTCTCTATTATATAGTGTAAGATATTTCGAAATGCAGAGGTGATAACTAATGCCGGAAAACATTAACAAAGACATGCTTCTCCAATTGGCCGACCAAATAATCGACAGGGACCATCAGGTGAAAATCGCAACACTGAGTGATGAACTCACCATCTCGCAGGTAGTTAAATTCTTTGAACGCCAGGGAAGAAGCTTCACGAAAACAATGATCCAGAATTACGTAAGGGTAGGCGTATTGCCTCCTCCGGTGGATAAAAGATATTATACGAAGAACCATCTTGTCCTCCTGACTTTGATAGACAATCTCAAGGCAATTTATTCCCTGGATGAAATAAGGACGGTCCTTATACCCATCCGGAATAATCCTGACCTCTTTGAAGATGACATTATCAAAGCAACGGATGTCTACAGGAATTATATTGCGATGCGGAAAGAAACCCTGGACCAATGGAAGAAATCCCTTCCGGATATGCTCGACAAAATCAATACTTTACTGGATGAGGATCAGGTGGCAGACAGTGAAAGGAACACAGCCGTTGCGTTCATGATTTCACTGACCATCATGGCGGATACCATTGCAATGAGGGACCTGATAGCAGAGATCAGCAGAGAGCATATCAAAAAGTGAAATAAGATGTAATAGCGAGAATTATTAAGATATATGGAGATAATCCGGAATAGACGGATGTGGAGAAACAAACAATTTCCTGCTCAGGATCTATGAGGGGAGAGCGGTCTTGAAATATAATATAGAGTGTGATAATATAATATATGTTATATAAGTACGCAATACATAGAGTAAAACACAACGTTCTTATATGACAGCTGACTGCAGCCAGCAATTCCCTAATTTGATTTCACTGTGCATTTAAATATGCTATAATGAATGTGCAGTCTAAAGGAGGTTGGTATATGCTTTATGTTTTTATCGGTTGTCTCACTTTCGGAGTTGCATTTTCAGTACTCTCCCTGTTTCTTGGTTCCCACGGTCATGGAAGCTTTGAACATGGCGGAGGGGTTGACGGGCACCATGCCGGAGCGGATTCGACCGACGTGCCGTCTCCTTTAAATCCTCTGGTAATCTCAAGCGCTGTCACAGGCTTTGGCGCTGTGGGCCTTATCGCAAAAACCGGCTTTGCCATGGGAGATTTACTGAGTACGCTGGTCTCACTGGGATTTGCCGGAATCGTTGGTACCGTGATGTTTTACGGTGTAGTAAAGTTCATGTATGGCTCTCAGTCCAATTCAGTTTTTTCATTGGCCGAGCTGGTGGATGTGGAAGCAGAAATTTTGACGCCGGTCCCGAAAAACGGCCTGGGTGAAATAACTTATGTAATGAACGGCGTCCGGAGCAATTTGCCGGCCAGGTCCGTCACAGGGGAAGAAATTCAAAGAGGCTCGGTGGTCATCATCCGGGGAGTGGAAGGCAATACTGCCCTGGTGCAGCGCAAGATCAGCCTTGACGAGCTGAGCACCTATGAAGTTGAAGAACGCAAGAACCGCGGAAGTATTGAAAACTAATTTCAGAAGGGGATATTTCCGAAGTAAAGGGATATTTCCTATCATTTAAAAAGGAGGTTTTATTAATGAATTACGGAGTTCCGATTTTAGCTGCCATTCTATTTGTTGTCGTTCTTTTTATCCTGATTTCGATTTTTGTGGGCCGGTATGTAAAGGTTGGTCCTGATGAAGCCCTGATTGTTTCAGGCCGCAGGAAAAAGCTGGCCAACGGACAGGTCGTAGGTTTCAGGATTGTGCGGGGAGGAGCGACCTTTGTATGGCCCATCCTTGAAATTTCCAAGACCATTTCCCTGAGAATCATGCCGCTGGATGTCAATTCAAGCGCATATACTTCACAGGGAGTACAGGTGACTGTGGATGGCATCGCCCAGGTAAAGATCGATTCAAGCCAGGAGGCAATCTCCACGGCAGCAGAGCAATTTCTGAGTCTGAAAGAGGAAGAAATCAAAAGGATAGCGACACAAACCCTTGAAGGACATTTGCGTTCCATCGTAGGTAACCTGACGGTGGAGGAAATCAACCAGAACCGTGACGCCTTTGCACAAAAGGTTCAGGAACTGGCAGCAGGCGACCTTGCAAACATGGGCCTGAAAATAATATCCTTCACCATCCGGGAAATCGCAGATAAAAACGGCTACCTTGAGAGTCTTGGTAAAGCGCAGATCGCAAGGGTACAGAGGGATGCGGTCATCGGTCAGGCGGAAGCAAAAAGGGATGCCGATATTAAGAGCGCTGAGGCCATGCAGGCAGGTCAGACAGCAAAGTATCTGGCTGAGACCAAGGTTGCCGAAGCCAACAGGGACAAGGAAATGAAGGTGGCGGACTATCAGGCTTCCATTAATGAAAGAAAAGCTGAAGCCGACCTTTCCTATGATAAAAAGAAATATGTCATTCAACAGGAAGTTGAAAAAGAAGCAATGCAGGTAGAGATCGTCAAAAAGCAAAAGGGAATCGAGCTCCAGGAGCAGGAAGCGCTCAGGAAGGAAAAAGAGCTGGATGCAATGGTCAGGAAACCTGCAGAAGCGGAAAGGTTCAAAACCGAAATCAGCGCGGAAGCCGACAGGGTGAGGAAATCCAAGGAAGCTGAAGGCCAATCTTACGCCATTAAAGCCGAGGGCGTGGCAAAAGCTGAAGCTATAAAAGCTGCCGGTCTCGCCGAAGCGGAAATTATCATGGCAAAAGGTGAAGCTGAAGCCGTGGCTCTTACCAAAAAGGCAGAGGCTTACAAGCTATTCAATGATGCAGCTATGGCTCAGATGGTTATCGAGAAGCTGCCGGAAATAGCCAGTGCCATAGCGCAGCCTCTTGCAAAGACGGAAAAGATCGTGATGATTGGAGATTCGGGCGCGTCGAAGATTACCAAGGACATTACCAATATTCTTGCACAGCTGCCTGAAACCGTAAAAGGCCTCACCGGCGTGGACATTACAAACATTATCAAGAATTATGCAGGTGAAGGAAAGGCAGACAGAAGCGAATAACGGGCAGGCCGGAAAACATGATATGATCAGGGAAACGGCAATAAGGAAGGTGCACCTCCAAAGATTGGACGAAAAGTTCCAGCTTTGGAGGTGCATTTTTTTTTATGATCTGTTAATACTTTTTTCTTTTTTACGTATTAACAATTGTACTACCTGAATGATAAATTGCGCAGTTTATTAAATTAAAAAGAAAGGAGGTACAGATGGATATTGTTCAAAAAAATGCTTATACTTATCAAAGAGAAAACACAGCGGCATTGGAAGCGATGCATATAAATGAATTTGATCAAATCTTTGATATGTACTACAAGCGTGTGTACAAGTATATCTGCTACCGCATAAACAATCAAAGCATGGCGGAGGAAATATGCAGTCAGGTTTTTGAAAAGGTTGTTTTAAAATATAATACATACTCTCCTGAAAAATCATCTTTTGAGGTATGGCTTTTTGCAATTGCACGAAACTGCCTGACAGATTATCACCGTTCCAACAAAAAAGGGATTCATCTATCTCTGGACTCCATCCTGGATATGATATCGCCGGAGCCTTCGCCGGAAGATGAAATCATCACCGAAGATGAAAACAGGAAGCTGCTTGTCGCCCTAAGCAAGCTCAGCGGAAAAGAACGGAATATCATTTCGATGAAATTTGCCGCGGAGCTAAAAAACTCTGAAATTGCGAGCTTGCTGGGGATCAGCGGTTCCCATGTGGGAGTCGTTTTGTACAGAAGCTTGAAAAAACTTCACAAATTGCTGGATAAGGGAGGGGATGAACATGGCGGGAAAACATGATATCAAGGAGTTCAATGAATTGTGCGGTATGCTTTCCAATGCGGACGTAAAAGAAGACCTGCATAAGGAGAAAATTCGCAATCAAATTAAATATAAAATGGAAACCGGAGCTTTACAAAAAGAATATAAGAAAAAGGGTGAAATTTATATGAAAAAGAAAAGGGTTAAATTTATTGCCGTTTTTACGGCGACGCTGGTCTGTCTGGTGGGCATATTCTCGGCAACGGCATACGGCCAGGAAATGATCCAGAAGATATTAGCGCGCTTCCACGTAGGAAACATGACGATCACACAATATGAGAAAGAATTGCCCAAGGTTGAATCAAATGCCGGTAGTGGCAAAAGAGTTGCCAGCGAATTCAAACCACGGAATTCCAGCATTGAAGAGGCCCGTTCCGTGATGGAGGTAGATTTTGCAGTGCCCACATGGCTGCCGGACGGGTATGTATACACAAAAAGCGTACTTCATAGCAAGAATGGTGCGGAGCTGGTATATTCCAAAGGAGAAAGCCTGGTTTCCCTATTGATCACAAAAGGCGAAAATGGGATTTCAACAGCAGGGGAAGTTAAAAGTGAAACGATAAGCGGCAATACGGTTTACTTTGCTAATGGCATTGTACTGTGGGGACAGGACGGATTGACCTACGAGCTGTATCAAATGGGTGAAAAGGACTTTGATCGTGATACTCTGGGAAAAATAATCAGCACAATGTCAACAGGAACAGTCCGCAATGACAGATTCCAATATGATGAGGCTGACCGAAACAATCCCAAAACTGCTGAGGTAGCGGCTCAAGCAGCTGAAAAATAAACATATCTAAAAAATGCAGAAATGCGGCAGGGGACGGTTCTCCTGCCGCATTTTTGCGTTTCGGCGGGATGGCTTTTTCCGTTGTGGAGAAACTGAGTGAAAACAACAAAATGTACGGCATTTCGTTCAAAATATATGTTTCTTTAGCGAAATATAGTATAATGGTTGTAACTCGAAATACCTGCCGAGAGGAAGCTGATTTTTGTTATGGGGAAGAATAAGGTCGAAGTAAAAATAGCCGGTAAGGACTATACCATTGTAGGTACTGAATCCGAGGAATATATCCAGAGGGTAGGCTTATACATCGACAGGAAAATGAACGAGGTAATGCGTTCCAACAACAAGCTGAGCACATCCATGGCTGCAGTACTTACAGCGATGAACGTGGCGGATGATTATTTCAAATGCTACGAAAGCGAAGCCCAATTGAAGAAGGAGTTAAAGAAGCTTCATGAAGAATTGAGTGAGCTGAAGGAAGAAAAGAAAAGGATTACAGAAGAAAACTCTGTCGTAAGCAGCAGCAATTCAAACCTTCAGCTTGAATTGGCCAAAAGGGAGGCCGAGCTTCGCGAGGTCAGAAATTCCCTTGATATGGCTTCCCGGTCAAGGCTTTAGATCACACTGTCTTTTTTATAATCCGGATATTTTTGTTGTGCGCAATTGCTAAAAGGTGCCAATGATCGCTTTTAACCGTAGAATCGATAGAGAAGCGTTTTACCGGGATACAGATTTACCTGTCCTCACAGGATTTTCGAGAAAATATCAAATTACGGACAATATTTCAAATTAAAAAATTCTACATGGAGATTATAAGACTATGGCTGATAATTTTAAAATGATTTTTATATTCATTGACGGTTTCGGGATGGGTGAAAAAGATCCGGCAAAGAACCCCGTGTATGCGGCCTCTGTGCCAAACCTGGACTTTATTTTCAATAATTGCGAGGTAATTCCCACCGATGCGTCGTTGGGCGTGCCGGGACTCCCGCAAAGCGCAACCGGGCAAACTGCCATCGTTACAGGGATAAACGCTTCGATGCTCCTGGGAAGACACTTGAATGCCCAGCCGTCGGGTACGTTAAAAAATGTAATCAACGAGGACAACCTCTTTAAAAGGCTTATAAAGGCAGGCTATAAAGTGACCAATGCCAATGTTTACAGGCAGGAATACCTGGATAAGATGAACGACCCTGCGGAGAAAAGATATAAGCCTTCCGTTTCATCGGTGATGACCATGTCGGCGGGTCTGCCTTTCCGGATGGTTGAGGATTACAGGAACGGAAAAGGGATATATCATGACATTACAGGAAAAATTATAGTGGAAAGCGGATATGATGCCGAGATTATAACTCCGGAGGAGGCCGCCCGCAGGCTTTACTCCATCAGCAGGGAGAATGATTTCACCTTTTATGAGCATTTTATGACCGATATTATCGGACATAAGATGGACATGGCCCTTGCCGTGGAGGAGATAGAGCTGCTGGACGCCTTTCTTGGTGCGGTGTTGAAGCTGGCCGATCCAGAGAAGGACGTTATTTTCATCACCAGTGACCATGGGAATATCGAGGATATTTCCGTGAAAACACATACGATGAATAAAGTGCCTACCATCATTATCGGGGGCGATCGTAGAAAAAGGACCGTAAAGATCCGGTCATTGCTGGATATAATGCCGGCAGTGCTTGAAATGTTTGGCTTGCAGGAGGTTTATGAATAAGCGGGTGGAAAAGAAAATAGAACTGCTTGCCCCTGCCGGTGACGTTGATTCGCTTCGTGCCGCAGTGGAAAACGGAGCCGATGCCGTTTATTTGGGCGGAAAGCTGTTTAACGCAAGGCAGTCCGCCGGCAATTTCGATTTGCAGGAGATGGAGGAAGCCTTGAAATATGCCCATATCAGAGGTGCAAGCATTTATCTGACTATGAATACCCTTATTTCCGACAACGAGATGAAGGCTGCGGTTGAGTTCGCGCACGGCGCTTATCTTGCAGGTATAGACGGAATCATTGTCCAGGATCCGGGATTTGCACATTGCATTAATGAAATGATGCCCGACCTTCCTTTGCATGCCAGCACGCAGATGACGGTCCATAACCTCGAAGGCGCCAAAATATTGGAACGTTCAGGCTTCAAAAGAGTGGTTCTCGCACGGGAATTGAAGCTGGATGAAATAAGAGACATTGCGGCGGGTACTTCTCTGGAAGTGGAAGTATTTATTCACGGCGCCCTTTGTATTTGCTATTCCGGACAATGCCTCATGAGCAGCATAATCGGCGGAAGAAGCGGAAACAGGGGGAAATGTGCCCAGCCGTGCAGACTTCCGTATACGCTGTTGGAAAACGGAAAGGAGTCATCGGACAGCAATGCCCGATACCTGCTAAGTCCCAAGGATCTTTGCACCTTGCCCTTCATAAATGAAATCGCTTCCTCTGGAATCAAGTCCCTTAAAATCGAAGGCAGGATGAAGAGTCCCGAATATGTGGCTACAGTGGTCAGAATATATAGAAAATACCTGGATCAGATAACCGCCCTCCCTCCCCGGAATGACACCGTGGAGCATACCCGGCTTCCGGCAGATCCATTCCCGGAAGCGGAGTCTTTGACGCCCAACGCCCAGGATATACACGAACTGACTCAGATTTTCAACCGGGGAGGCTTTACCGGCGGGTACATTGCAGGCAATTCCGGCCGGGAACTGATGTGTTATGAGAAACCGAAAAATTGGGGGACATTTCTTGGGGAAGTTTTATCTTATAATCCCCGGGAAGGGACGATTCAGGCCAAGCTTAACGGGAGCCTGGCAATTGGCGACGGCATAGAGGTGTGGAACGGTGAAAATGAGAATCCCGGCACCATTGTTACTTTGATAAGGAGTAAGGGAAAGACCGTCAAAGAAGCTTCAAAAGCGGATACCGTGGAAATAGGAAATATCAAGGGAAAAATAGTTAAGGGCTGCAAGGTTTACAAAACTTCAGATAAAAGGCTTCTGGATACTGCGAGAGAATCCTTCCAGGGCAGGCCGCGGAAGCGGATCGGATTAAAAGGGGAAGTCTTACTGAAAAGCAAGGCTGTCATGAGTTTGAAAGTGCAGGATGAAGACGGCAACGAGGTAATAGCCGAGGGAACGGTAATGCCGGAAAAAGCGCTCAACCGGCCCCTGACAAGAGAACGGCTCGCAGACCAGCTTGGCAAGACCGGGGCAACGCCTTTTGAATTCTGTGGCCTGGCAATCCGGATGGAGGACGGGCTTTCGCTGCCTGTCAGTGAAATTAACGATATCCGGAGAAAAGCCCTGGATGAACTGGAACACAAAAGGATGAAAAAGTATTCCAGGGATCGGAATAAATCGGTGGAAGAACGCATGTGCGCCTTACTGCCTGCAATTGAAGGAGCGAGGACTGGGAACTCATCCTGTCCTTCAAAGGCTGACAACACCGGGACACCCCCACGGATTGCATTATACTTTTATGAAGAAGACCGGAAATTAGAGTATGACGGTTTTGGCGCGGACAGGCTTTACATCCCCTTCAAGGCTTTGCTCAAGCCTGAGAATGCGGATAGATTTTCTGCCATAAGAGAAGCAGGGACGGAAATATTTCTATGGATTCCTTCGATAATGCGCGGTAACTATCTCAAACGGATAAAAGAAAAAATAAAGGATGCTGCTTCACTGGGCATTGATGGAATCCTGGCGGGAACCCCGGCCATTTTGGAATTCCGGAGCGAAAAAAATTCTGATGCCGGCGAGGGTGCATTGGATCTGCCGGAAGACATAAAAAGTCTCAAGTTCATGGGAGACTATTCCTTTAATATTTTTAACACCCATTCTGCCCGGATCTATCAGTCAATGGGCTTCGAAGGCATCACGCCTTCCGTTGAACTAAACCTGGGGCAAATACGCGAGCTATCCTGCAATGCCGTTATGGATACCGAGTGTATTGTCTATGGACGTCTTCCTCTTATGACCAGTGAATATTGTCCGGTGGGCAGTGTGAAGAGCGGGTGCTCGTCACGGCGGGAATGTGGGGGGTGCTGCAGCAAGGGGGAGTTCCGGCTGAAGGACAGGTTGGGAATTGAATTTCCGGTGATTTGTGATACGATGGATTGCAGGAGTACAATATTGAATTCCAATGTGCTGTTTGTTCCCGAAGCACTTGGAAAATTGGCTGATTCGGGCGTTTCTTCGCTGCGTCTGTGCATCTGGGATGAAAGCGGCGAAAGGATAAAAGAATTGGTGAGCCTTCATAAAGAACTGGCTAGAGGTGTCGATCCAAAGGCGTATGCGCCTCTGATCGATCAAATAAAATCGGAGGGCTTCACAAAAGGTCATTTTTACAAAGGCGTTTAAAATACTCACCCTGGAGGAGAGAGATCGTGGAGATAGAAGTATACATAGAAATATGCAGGGAGGATGCGGTCCCGCCCTCTTATGCAAAGCCCGGCGACGCCGGGATGGATGTTTGTGCGGCGGAAGAAATGCTGATAAATCCGGGGGAAACGGTAATTGTCCCAACCGGATTGAAGCTGGCTATACCGGAAGGCTATGAGATACAGGTACGCCCAAGGAGCGGCATTTCCTATAAAACTCCCCTGAGGCTTTCAAATTCGCCCGGAACAATCGACAGTGGTTACAGGGACGAGCTTGGGATCCTCATCACAAATACCTCCGGCAAAAATGCCGGGGCCGGAAGTGAAATCCTTGATATTGGCAGCAAAGGCAACAAAAGCGGGGTTTATAAGATTCATAAGGGCGACCGTATTGCGCAGATCGTACTGCAGGAAGTACCCCGGATGAAGCTTACGGTTGTAAAATCCGTCGCAGCCCTTGGAAACGACAGAGGCGGAGGTTTCGGCTCAACCGGCGTCAGGTGAATAAAACGGGAAGTTATATTTGCACCCGGTACTTAGCGGTAGTGATAACTATAGCCATTTGCGGAATTGATTATAGCTGTTGTTGGAGTATTTTCTGACATTGGGGGTGATGGCTACGATTTTCTCCAGCATTTCCTTGTCGGAAACCTTTTTAAAGGCATTTTCCATCAGCTTTTGAAAATCTTCGCCTTCTTTGGGAAAGGTTACATGCACAGGATAGATATAATCGCTGAGGTCTGCGTTGATCTTTATCAGTTCGAGGAAGATCCCCGACTTGATTTTTTCACAAACCAGCTTTGCTCCGCTTTCCCCCGTACAGGGAAGCACGATGATGATATCCCTGGATTTGCTCATAACGATGGTGTCTGTCACACGCAGAGTGTTGCGTGCCGTCTGGGCTGCAATGGAGAATATTCTTTCCTTGTTGTTAATTTCCGCGTGGGTGATGCCATCCTTTTCTTCCTTTAGACTGAGTGTAGTGATCAGGATGAAGGACAAGGGACTTTGCATTCTTCGGGAGTATTTTATTTCCCGGAGGATGTATTCATCAAAGGTCATGATGATGTTGCCTATACCGCCGGTATCATAATGAAAGCTGTCCTTAAGCCTTACAAAGCTGCGGATGGAGCTTTCCAGCCTTTTGACCTGGAAGGGCTTGATGATGTAATCGTTTACTGCATATTGAAGTGCGGTTGTTTTATACTCCAGTTGGTCGGATCTGGTGACAACGATGAGGGGTACATTGACGGTGTATAAACTGCTCCGGATACTTTTCAGTATATCGAAGCCTTCCTGTTCCGAAGGGAAGGCCAGATCCATGAGAATAAGCCTGAGATTCTTCAAATCCAGATTAAGCAGCTTGAATTGCGTAGAACTGGACACCTCGATTACATCAAAGGTGCCGATCTTTTCAAGAATATGCTTTATTTTCTGCCTCTCATAGGAGGAATAATCCAATATTACTATTGTGCCATCCATGGCATCTCCATTTGAAACAAGTTAATATATACTATTTCGGCAGAAGTGGTTCTGGGCTTAATAAGATAATTATCAAAATCTTTACAAATTTTAGCTGTCCTGAGGCTTTTTTTATTTTATAAATGCAGGGGCCTTGAAAATAGGAACACTTCTTGTGATATAATTATTGTAAAAATATAGATGAGGTAAGCCCTAATGAAGAAAAATGCATTGGTAGCACAATCCGGCGGGCCGTCGCCCGTAATAAATTCATCGCTGCAGGGAGTCGTGGAGGCATGCTTCGCATACTCCGACCATATCGGCAAGGTATTTGCCAGCTGGCACGGGATTGAAGGGGTGCTGCTGGAAGAACTGGTGGATATGAATGCCCAGCCCATGGAAGAAATAAAGCTTCTCAGGCATACTCCGGCGGCAGGTTCTATCGGGACCTGCAGGTATAAGCTCAAGGAAGAGCAGTCTGAAGACTTCGACCGGATCATTGACATTATTGCTGCACATAATATCGGATATTTCTTTTATATCGGCGGCAATGATTCCATGGATACCGCGAGCAAGGTATCAAAGCTGGCCTCTGATAGAGGGATTGAGTTGGTTGTCGCCGGAGTGCCGAAGACGATAGACAATGATATAGGCGATGAGGAATTCACCATCATCGATCATACCCCCGGCTATGGAAGTGCGGCACGGTATTGGGCATATCTGATGCAGAATGTCAATGAAGAAAACCGTGGAATGTGCGTATCGGAATCCGTGTCCGTTTTTCAGGCCATGGGGCGCAAATCAGGGTATATCACTGCAGCAGCAAGGCTTGGCGATCCTCATAGAGAAATGCCTTTACAGTTGTATATGGCTGAGTCGGGACATAATCTTGAAACCCTTGCCGAAAGCGTAAACAGAGAGCTGATAAGATCAGGACGCTGTATCGTGGTGGTCAATGAAGGCTTTGATGTCGGCAGCCTCGGCGAGGCCCGGGATGGCTTCGGACATGTGGAATATGGCGCCAGCGAGACCACTGTAGAGCAAGTTGTGACCAATTATCTCAACAAGGTGGGCCTGAAGGCCAGAGGACAGACTACCGGACAGGTACCCGGAGTCCTTCAGCGTTCTGTCTCCATTCACGCTTCGAAGGTGGATCTGGAGGAAGCCTATGAAGTAGGGAAGAAAGCGGTAGAAATAGCCATGAAGGACGGGACAGGCTGGATGGCTACGACCTTGCGGGCCCCGGGTGCTGTCTACAGGGCAGTATTTGACAAGGTTGCGCTGGAAACCGTGGCAAATTCCGTCAGGTTTATTCCGAAAGCCTGGATAACAAAAGACGGCCTTGATGTTACCGATGATTTCATCCGGTATGCAATGCCGCTGATAGGAGACGGATGGCCGGACATAAAAATAGAAAACGGCCTGCAGCGCTTCGCCAGACTCACTATAAGGTTTGTTGATAAAAAGCTGAAGGAGTATATCCCCCAGAGACTTAGAGGATAATCGGACTTTATTCCATAGGAGCGGCGGCTTACAGGCTGCCGCTTGTTTTATGAAGTTTTACTCTATGATCAGGAAGCACCCAGTGCGCATATATTGTTTGTATAGGGAGAGGATGCGGATTGGACTGCAAACCTGCGGATATGAACAAAACCTGCCTTGTAACCGGCGCAGCAGGCTTTATCGGATACTTCCTGTCGAAAAGGCTTTTGGAACAAGGCTGCCGGGTGATTGGCATTGACAATATAAACGATTATTATGATGTTGGCCTTAAATATTCCCGTTTGGAACTGCTCAAACCTTTTAGCCGTTTTACATTTATCAAAGGTGACATTTCCGGCAAAGATTGGATAATGAAGGCTTTTGAAGAATACAAACCTGATATTGCAGTAAATCTCGCTGCTCAGGCCGGTGTCCGTTATTCCGTTGAGAACCCTGAGGCTTATATTCAAAGCAACATCGTCGGTTTTTTCAACATTCTTGAGGCATGCAGGCGTTATCCTGTGGAACACCTGGTGTATGCATCCTCCAGTTCTGTCTATGGAGCAAACAAAAAAGTGCCTTTCGCGGAATCAGATTTTGTAGATCATCCGGTTTCGCTTTATGCTGCTACGAAGAAATCCAATGAATTAATGGCATATACATACAGCCACCTCTATAAGATTCCTGCGACGGGGTTAAGGTTTTTTACAGTCTATGGCCCTCTGGGCCGGCCCGATATGGCATATTTTTCATTTACACGGAAATACTTTGAAGGGAAGCCCATAAGGCTCTTTAACGGCGGAGATTTTGAAAATGACCTGTACCGGGACTTTACGTACATTGACGACATCGTGGAAGGCATTTTCAGGCTCCTTGGCATGCCCCCTGCAGGTGCTGCTCCTCACCGGGTTTTCAATATAGGAAACAATCATCCCGAGAAGCTGACGACATTTGTCGAAACACTTGAAAAATGCTTGAGCAGGGCGGCCGGGAAAAAAATTGTTTTTACTAAAATATATGAGCCTTTACAGCCAGGAGATGTAGCCGCTACCTATGCATCAACGGAGCTGCTGCAGGAAACCGTGGGGTTCAAGCCGGAGACTTCCTTGGAGGAAGGCTTGCAGAAATTTGCCGATTGGTATTGCGAATACTATAAAATAGACTAAAGCATTGTGCGGAATATATCCATCCATTATAATGGACAGTATGGCCGGAATATTCCAGGCCTTTAAAGGACAGGTGATTTGTTATAGAAATTAACGGTAACATAGAGTCGTTAAAGCGCTCTACCATCGAGGAACTGGAAGCCTTATACCAACTGGAAATCGAAAAGGACGACCTGATACCCTGGTTTCTTGCGGAAAGGCTTGCGGAGCTGACTGGGAAAATCAACAGGGAAATCGCGGTTTATATCAATCGGAAAGGCAGCATTACGGATATAAGCATCGGTGACAGCGGAACAGTGACTTTGTCGGAGGTTGAAGGCCGCAGAGGAAAAGCAAGGCTTTCGGGCGTACGGTGTATCCATACGCATCCCAATGGAGAGGGGAGACTTTCCCCGGTAGATATCAATTCGTTGTTAAGCTTGAATCTGGATGCCATGATAGCCCTTGGCGTCAGGAACGGCGCGGTGGAGGAGGCCTATGTCGGACTGCCGACGGAGCAAGGGGATGGCCGGCGTGATGGAACAGACATCTACGGGCCTTTTGAACATAACGATCCTCGTGTAAACTATCTTTTTGATCTGATATACCAAAGGGACGGGTTGATCCAGGTAACTTCCGGGACAGGGAGAGACGACAGGGAAAAGGCCCTGCTGGTAGGCCTTGAAACAAACACCGGCAGATTAATAAACGGAAAGAGTGAAGGGACGCGTTCTCTGGAGGAATTGGAGGAGCTTTCAACAACAGCGGGATTGGATGTTCTGGAAAGGGTGCTGCAGAAGAGAGCGGTAAAGGATGCCGCCTTCTATATCGGCCGCGGTAAAATAGAACAGCTCGGTCTCATGCTCCAGGCAGCCAACGCCGGTGTCCTGGTTTTCGACGATGAGCTTTCCGGAGCACAAATCAGGAACATTGAAGGCATGACAGGGGCCAAGGTCGTCGACAGGACCGCTTTAATCCTGGACATCTTTGCCCAGCGGGCCAGATCCAGCGAAGGGAAGCTGCAGGTTGAGCTTGCACAGCTGAAATACCGGCTGCCCCGCCTGATGGGTATGGGGGGCCAGCTTTCAAGACTGGGAGGCGGCATTGGCACCAGAGGTCCCGGCGAAAAAAAGCTGGAAACCGACCGGAGACATATACGGAAAAGGATAAGCTCCCTTACCGGTGAACTGAAAACCATCGAAAAAAGAAGAAATCTTATCCGTCAGGGAAGAAAGCAGAACGACATACCGGTCATCGCCTTGGTAGGCTATACGAATTCAGGAAAATCCACCTTGATGAATACCCTTTGCAAAACCGATGTCCTTGCGGAAGACAAGCTTTTTGCCACCCTGGATCCGGCCACAAGAAAGCTGATGCTTCCTGACGGCAGGCTCGCGCTTCTTGTAGATACCGTAGGTTTTATAAGGAAGCTTCCCCATGATCTCATAGAAGCCTTCAAATCAACGTTGGAAGAGTTAGTGTTCGCGGACATGCTGCTGCACGTTGTGGATGCTTCGGATGAAGAGGTGGAGGAACAGATCCCTGTGGCCGAAGCCCTATTGAGTAATCTTGGCGCATTAGACAAGCCCACTGTCCTGGTGCTCAACAAAATGGACCTTGTCCAGGAAAAGCAGCGTTTGCCCGTATCAGCCCCGGGCATAGCCTCCGTTGAGATTTCGGCGGCTCATGGGGGCGGGATTAATGAGCTCCTGGAAATAATCATGAAAACCATTCCCTCCGATGAAGCGGAGTACGAAATCCATGCGCCCTTCAGTGCGGGATGGGTGGTTTCCTATGTCCACGAGAACGGAAAGCTGCTTGGAGAGGAATATACTGGAGAGGGCACTAAAATAAGGATGAGAATGAAAAGGGCAAGGGCAGAAAAGATACGAGAATATATCCTTTAGCTCCAAGTTTTAAAGATAAACGGACAGGAAATAATTTTCCGCACTTTAATGCATGTTGAATAAAATCTGGAATTAGGATATCATAATAGTAAGGTGCAGGGACGCACTGGAAAATTCATCACAGGGGTGTTCCTTGACCGGTAATGAATAAAATATCGGGATTGCCTGTCTGCATTGATGGTGCCTGGTAATCCAAACGAAAGGAAGGGACCTTATTATGTTGGTAAGAAACTGCGCAGGCGGTATAGTGTTCTGCGGAAACAAGGTGTTTCTCCTGAGGAATGAAAAAGGTGAATGGGTCTTTCCCAAAGGAGTCATACGCAGCGGTGAAATTTCAAGTGAAGTTGCGTTAAAGAGGGTCAGGGAAGAAGCGGATATTGCTTCGGAAATCGTTTCAACTGCAGGTCATACCAATTACGAATTCTTTTCAGTAACAAGACAAAAACCTGTCTGCAACAAAATCATCTGGTACATCATGAGGTCCAACAACAATTATTTTAAAATCAATGAGCAGGAAAAATTCATGGATGCGGGTTATTATGAAATTGAGGACGCTATGAAGCTTGTGACTTATAGCCAGGATAAGGCCCTTTTGAATCTGTCCTTCCGGAGATTCAAGGAAATCATGGCCATAGCGGTTTAAGATATTGACATTTATTTATTGTTCGCTATTGAATACGGAATTATATTTTTATATTATTAAAAAGGATAGCATGAAACATTGCTATCTTTTTTAATTTGAGGTATTCGGCCAAAGCCGAATCACCAAAAGGCGAGTGGGGCTCGATGCCCCCGAGACTTTTATAGAGGGTATTGGGCCAAAGCCGAATCTGGCCAAAGCCAGTGAACCCATCCAGTGCGGGAGTGTGGAAATGCAGAAGGAATACAGGACGGTTTCAACCGAAGCTTCGGCGGAATATGAGGAGAAAAAATCCCGGTTTATTGCCTCGGTGAAGCCTGTTGCCGGCGAAGAGGAAGCTGCTGCCTTCATTAACAGCCTGAAAACAAAATATTGGAATGCCAGCCATAATGTTTATGCTTACTATATTTGCGGTAATAATATAATGCAGAAATTCAGCGATGACGGCGAGCCTTCCGGTACGGCAGGAATGCCTGTGCTGGAGGCGGTAAAAAGGCTTGGAGTTCAGGATATCGCAGTGGTTGTGACAAGATATTTCGGCGGGACACTGCTGGGGGCTGCCGGACTTGTGAGGGCATATGGCAAAAGCGCCGCGCTGGGCATTGAAGCCGCAGGGATAATCAAAAGGCAGCTTTGTATCCGAACCGATATTATCCTGGAATATACCCTGTTGGGGAAGGTGCAGAGTATGCTGAGTGCAAGAAAGTATCTGGTCAATGAAACGATTTACGACCAGGATGTTCAGATATCTTGCAGCATTCCCGTAGACGAATATGAGCCGTTTGCGTCGGATCTGATTGAGGCGACCAACGCCCGCGTTCTTCTGAATCAGGGTGAAAAGGAATATATTACAATAGAATGCTAAGGTTCGGGTTTTTGTTATGGCAGAAAGTCAGCGGGCAATGAAAAGGTTCAATAACAGGAGTGGGAGTGTGTGAAATGACAGAAGAAATGATGATCGGTAAAAAAGTATGGGCTGTGGTAGGAGCCAATACGGATAGAGAAAAGTATGGCAATATGATTTTCAGAAAACTTCTTGAGAAGGGTTATGTGGTTTATCCTGTGAACCCCGGATACGATACCGTAGAGGGGCATACTTGCTATAAGGATTTATCGTCTCTGCCGGAGCTTCCGGAGGTCATCGATATGGTGGTTTCTCCTAAAAGAGGCAGGGCTGTGATCGAAGAAGCTGCGAAGCTGGGTATAAAAAACATATGGCTTCAGCCCGGAACCCATGATGAGGCGCTGATGCAGCTAATCAATGAAAAAGGCCTCACGGCGGTACAGGCTTGCGTACTGGTGGCCTTAAGCTATATGTAAGCAGGGTTTAGGACCAGCCATATGTCTGCCCGAAAATAGCGAGGCATCAAAAATTTCCCCACCTCTGTAGGTGGCGATACCGAATTGGTGATCAGGCGGTGAGTATATAGCTTGCCATTCATAAGCCCTGAAGGTGAAAGCATCTCATATACCGGCGCATAATCAGGACGCTATTGAGCTTGAAAACTCTATATTTATTGCTTCGCTAATTTTGCTCCGGTGGTCTGAAAGAGGAAGCTCTTCCGGTTTTTCTTCATGGGTATCCAGGCGTCTGAGCGGCAAGGAGATAATAAATTCACTGCCCTTGTTTTCTTCGCTTATAACGCTGATAGTACCCTGGTGAAGGTCAACAAAGGATTTTACCAGCGACAGGCCGATGCCGCTGCCTTCGCTCTCCCGGGACCTGTTGCTGCACACCTGCTGGAACCTTTCGAATATCTCTTTCTGCTTGTCTGCAGGTATGCCGATGCCGGTGTCCTTAACCGAAATAAATACCCGGTTGTCCATGGAATGAACCGCTACCTTTATTTGACCGCCTTGCCCGGTAAATTTAATGGCATTGGATAAAAGATTCAATAGGACTCTTTCGATTTTTTCCAAATCAACCGCAGTGACAATTTCTTCGCGCTGTGTATCAAACACAAGCGACAACTGCTTTTGGCGGGCATAGGGCATAACGGATTGCGTTATTTCCTCTACCAGGCTGACAATATTGCAATTTGCCGGGTTAAGCTTCAGATAGCCGGAATCCAGGCGGGCGAAGTCCAGAAGATTGTTGACCAGCCGCAATATCCGATAGCAATTGATCCGGATAATTTGATAGGTTGCTGCGTTTTTATCCTGCTCGCCGGACAGCTGCTGATTTTTGAGTTCGATGAGTTGAATTGCTCCAAAAATTACGCTCAAGGGCGTTTTCAATTCATGGGTAATATTGATGAAAAAGTCGGTAATATCCTTGTCGTATTGGATGGTACTGTTATACAAACCCGATAGATTTTTAATGGACTTATTCTGGCTTTCTATTTCTTCCAGTTGCGCCGTAATTATAACTTCCTTATCGTGAGACTCCTGACGAGCCTTACTGTAGAGCTGCAGTAAAAGCAGGGCGATTGCGGCAAAAGCAATGGCAAGCAGGATGGCAAATAACAAAAAAATTGATTCCATTTAAACCTCACCTTTTTCAAACGGGGACATTCCCTTGTGATGAATTTTTAAGGTCTGTCCCCGCACCTTTATTTTTTGAATGGTATGTGTTATCATATATGTGCGGGTTTTAGAGCTTGATATAAATTAACTTAATTTCCATATAATACCAAAACCATTTTATACAAAAATCCGCACGAAGTAAATACATTTTCCGCGTTGAGGAAATATTTAAAGCTGCAATTGATAAATACTGGAGGTAGATGATATGTCAGGACATTCGAAATGGGCCAATATCAAAGTGAAAAAGGGAAAATCCGACGCCCAGAGAGGCAAAATATTCACAAAGCTGGGCAGGGAGCTGGCCATTGCGGTAAAATCCGGAGGACCGAATCCGGATGCCAATTCCAGGCTCAAGGACGTTATTGCCAAAGCCAAGGCTGCCAACATGCCCAATGACAACATAGCCAGAAGCATTAAAAAAGCAGCTGGTGAGGGCGACGCAAACAATTTCGAGGAAATAACCTACGAAGGGTATGGCCCGGGCGGAGTGGCCGTAATCGTAGATGCCGCCACCGATAACAGAAACAGGACCGCCGGCGATATCAGGCACTATTTTGACAAATTCGGAGGCAATCTGGGGCAGTCGGGCAGTGTGTCCTTCATGTTCAATAAAAAGGGCATCCTTTTAATTGAAAAGGATGGGAAAATCCTTGAGGACGACCTGATGATGGAAGTTTTGGAGGCAGGTGCCGAGGATATGGCCGTGGAAGAGGAATATTTTGAAATCACCACCGATCCCAATGAATTTTCCAACGTAAGGGAAGCCCTGGAAAAGAAAAATTATGAATTCCTGGAAGCCGACGTGGAAATGGTGCCCACCGTGATGACCAAGCTGACGGACGCCAAGCAGATCGAGCTGATGGACAAGCTGATCGAAAATCTCGAGGATATGGACGACGTCCAGAACGTCTACCACAACTGGGAGCAGGAATAGGGCTTCAGGGATCATTTTTAGCCAGCATTTGGAGCTTCAGGCGCCTTTTGATGATATTTAATTTATCCAGATCATTAAGGTTGTTGATTTCGTATTTCCTGCAGCATTTGGTGCATACGGACCTGTTGCCTTTAAAGCCGGGACTTATGCTTACGGCACGGTGTACCCTGAAAAACGGCCTGGGCTTGATTTTTTCACAGCAGGAGCAGCGAGGGAAAAGCTCCGGTATGTAAGCAATAAAAATTGCCAGTGCTGCGGATATGATAATAAATAAATACATTCGAATCACCCTGCTTAATCCTATTGCCAATGGGCGGATATTATGACAGAAAGCTCAAGATCGGGTAAATTACAATTAGAAACTCAAAGGAAAATGATATCAGCAGATATCATTTTTTCTTTGAAAATATATTTCTTAACTTTGGGTATTATGGTATAATGTAAGTGAATCGAGGTGCTAATGATGAAATATAAAGAACTCAATGTAAACAAAATGTTATTCGGCGATGATTATTTAGTCTATGATTGGAAAGAATCAGATAAAGAAATCCATATTTATCTGAAATCACAGTCGCATACCGGGGCTTGTCCACAGTGTGAACAAAACAGCAGCAGCTTTCATGCCACCTATACCCGTACAATCCAAACAGTTCCAATGCGTATGAAAAAAACCTATATCCATGTAATTGCGTACAAGTATAATTGTCTGAACGATACTTGTGAGCTTAAGGTGTTCATGGAAAATCTTCCTTTTGCCTCCACTTCACAGGTAAGGACTACAGAGCTGACTTCCTTGATTCTGGCAGTTTCCATTTTCATAAGTAACGAAGGTGCCAGCAAGGTACTTGATCATATGGGGGTAAAAGCCAGCAATGATACAATTAAAAGAATCTATGACAAGATTTCCATTCAGGATGAACCGGATATAGAAGCGGTAGGGATTGATGATGTGGCAATACGGAAAGGTCAAACCTATGCGACCGCAATTTATGACCTGAAAGACCATCATCTGATTGCCTTGTTGGATGGAAGGGATGCAGACACTTTGAAAGAATGGTTGATACATCATAAAAAAATAAAACTTGTTGCTCGTGACAGAGCCAGTGCCTATGCAAATGCAATCAACGCAATACTACCGGATTGCATACAGGTGGCTGACCGCTTCCATTTGCTTCAAAATCTTATAGAAAGAATGCGGGACATATTCAAGACGGAGATTCCCAACAATATTTTTATAAAGGATGGGAAAATATTGTATGATACACCTGAAAAGGTAAAAGCTTTGAAAGTAGCCCCTGATTCCGATCAGTTGGAAATGTATCATTATGATAATGACATTCCTGTAGATAAAAATGGAAAACCGGTTGCTTATGATAATAAAAAGCATGATATGGATAGCAAACAATATCGGGAGCAGGCAGAAAGCAGGGAAAAAAACAGCATCTGATAGAATCCATACAAAAAAGGTGGTCGGAGCTTGAGAAAAAGAAGGTTACAACTATTTCAAAGGAATTCTCTATCAGTCCCCCGGCTGCCAGCAAATATATTCATATGACGCAAGAAGAAATAGCCGGTATGAATCGGCCGGCCAGCTATAAGAAAAGGGAAACAGTCGTCGATGGATATCTTAATATCATCTACAAGATGTTGCGTGACAAGGTGGATCCGGCAGTTATTCTTGCTTATACTGTCAGGTCTGGATATGCCGGAAACTTGAACACGATGGAGAGATATATAAGACTGCTTGCTAAAAACAACTTTAAACTCATACTTCCAATGAACTGGGCATACAAGTTTGAATACCCGGATGACATTGTCGCAATCAAGCGAAACGAAATCTTAAAATACATAACCTCCCGAAATCCAAAAGTGATACGGGATGAAAACACAGGAAAATATCTTGATATTATCAAAGGGAGATATGAAATCGTTGCAGTGCTGGAAAAGGCATATGATGAATTTCATAAAACGCTCATGGGAAAGGAAGCAGGCCATCTGGAAGATTTTATCAAGGAGTATGAAGCCTCTGCCATTGAAGGATTTATTGAAGGAATTAAAAAGGATATCGCTCCGGTCAAGAACGCAATATCCCTTGAAGTAAGCAGTGGATTTGTTGAAGGAAACAACAACAAATTCAAACTCATCAAACGTATTTTATATGGCAGAGCAGATTTAGTCAACCTTTTCAAGAAAAGTTATATTGCGTTTCAATCCAAGCTTGATAATTTCAACCTACCACAATTAATACAGGCGGATGCAATAAAATGATGCATCCGCCTGTACTTGTTTTTATTTAACTAATACCCGATCTTGAGTAAGAACCGAAAAATCCGACAGTCCTTTGATATTACCTATCTAACTGCTGAATTACTTATTGCCGGTATAGGATTCGAAAACCTTCTTAACGATGTTTCCGCCTATTTTGCCAGCATCTCTTGAAGCAAGGTCGCCATTGTATCCCTGCTTGAGGTTTACTCCCACCTGTGATGCGATTTCATACTTCATATTCTCGAATGCAGTCTTACTTCTGTTGTTAGCCATGTTTTTAACCTCCTTTAAATTTTCACTATGATCATTAGTGTACTCTTATAATCTGCATTTTCGGAAAATTTATTACGGAAATTACTTCTTTTAAATATGTAAGTTATTGGAGTGTTATTGCCTGCCAAATTTGGGGATATAACAAATATGCAGGCAGGTAGAAAGGAGGATCGATGATGAAGAATAAAATTACCAAAACGAAGCTGACGGAGAAAGACCGGAAAACGTTGTCGTCGAATCTTAAAATATGCACCGATTCGCATGGAGAAGGGTGTGAAAAACAAAAAAATGCTGATAAGAACCGGCTTCTTAATTGACAGGACCCTAAAATAAAAAAACAGCGATTGCCGGCTTTTGACCCACAACCGCTGTTTTCATTGAAGGTTCAGTCTATTCTCTTGCGTTTGCCGGGTTTTCACGGAACAAGAGGCTTATTGAATACAGCCCTGCCAAGCCAACCAGCGCGAAAACAATTTTACTGTAGATGGACATTGTACCGCTGAACAGATTGCCGCCAAATATGGCAGTTACAAGGTCGTAGTTGGCTATTCCTACAAGCAGCCAATCCACGGCTCCTATAATTACAAGGATGAGTGCCAGTCTGTCTAAAGGTGTTCTATTCATTAAAACAACTCCTTTACTTAATTAATGAGTTTATTATTGCCTGGCATTTTTATAATAATTCATACGCGGTTTTACAATTATTACTACAAAGAAACTGTCTGCCGTTGACTTTTTTATGTTAGTATGTGTAAAATGAACTGGACGGATAGCATCGATACCATAATTTCTTTGAAGGGAGAATGGCCATGGCAGATTTTTGGGATAATGAAGAACTGGTGGGAAAGATCATAAAAAACAGCCGCGAGGAAATACATATAAAAAAGGTTGAAAAAAAAGGAAAAAAATACGTGGATATAAGAGTATTCTGGTTTGACAGCAATGGAGATGAGTTCAGACCCAGTCAAAAAGGTGTGACTATAGCCAGCGAAAGCTTTGAAGAATTCAAAGGCATCATTAATGAGATCAAAGAATAGAATTCGCCAAAAGTCCCGGAGGCATGAAGCCCCCGGGACTTTTATTTAAATAACCGCCGTCTGCCGCGGAAGACGGCAGTTAGTCTTTAAATGCATTTTTACTTTTGCGTTGATTTGCAAGGGTTCAGCAAATTTTTTCTCATGAGGCTTCAATATATTTTTCAGGTTATTTAACTCGTAAATTTCGTGTATTTCGGAATTGCAGCTTTTGGAAAGCTTCCACAGGGTATCTCCTTCCACCGTTGTGCAAAGAAGTATAGCCGGTTCGTAAGACTGTTTATCAAATCCAGCAGGATATGCGTATTTTCATCGATTTTTTACTGCCATGAGATCTATAATTTCCATTTCCTCTGTTATCATATGTTGGACCTGCGCAGGATGTGAATGGAAAAAAGCCAATAATTATCTGCGGCTTGACATTGGTTGATAGGGCATAATAAAGTGTAGATAACAAATTTTATTAGAACCTGTTTCGTTGGGAGTGTCTGAGATTTTGAGCAGATTTTTCGTCAGACAAGGCAAATTTTCGCAGGAATCATCTGTTTATTCCAAGAAATTTAACGCAGTATGACGGAAAATCCGTCAAAAGATCAGGTGCAAACAGATGATAGACAGGTTCTTAAGGAGATTATTCATCGTGAGCTTCGTTGTTAAACCCAATTTACCGCAGGCACCTATTCAGCTTGCCCTCGTTGACGGCAGGATATCCTCTGATATGGCGGAGACCTTTTCAAGGCTTGGCATAGCCCTAATCGGAACAAGCCCTTATCCGCATGTGCAAAAGGCCATTTCCTGGCATCCCGACATTTTTCTCACCCATGTCGGAGGCGATGTCATCGTCCATGCCCCCGGGGTCCATCCGGCGGTGCTGCAGGCCCTTTACGGCCACGGATTCAGGCTGGTCAGGGGGGATACGGAGTTAACGGCTGACTACCCGGGAGATATTGCTTATAATGTTGCAGTGGCAGGGGCTTTTTACTTCCACAACCTCAGGCACACCGATCCGGTACTCCGGCGGGAATTGGGAAAACAGGGCTTCGAGCCGGTTAACGTCGCCCAGGGATATTCCAAATGTTCCGTTTCCGTCGTTGATGAAAAAAGCATTATTACCGCCGATAAAGGCATTGCAAAAGCCGCTGAAAAAAAAGGCTTCGAGGTCCTGCTGGTGGAAGCCCGTCAAAACATAGCCCTTCCCGGAATCGGCTCGGGTTTTATCGGAGGCAGCAGCGGCATGCTGGGAAAAGATGTTTGGGCGGTGACAGGCAAGGCTGAAAAACTTGCCTCATTTCAAGCGATATCGGCATTTCTCCAAAGGAAGCAAATCAACATTCTATCGTTATCGGAGGAAACGGTTCTGGACACCGGTTCCGTCCTGCCTCTGAAAACCTGACGCGCGGTCTGAAGGATTTGTATTTGTGTTATTTTTTGAAGATGAAATTAATTTTGAATCCGGCCGTTACAACATGGAGAATATGCCTGCGATAATAGGAACTTACTGCTTTTCATTACATATAATATAAAAGAATAATAATGTGCTAAGTATAATTAAAATGTAATTCCGTAACAGGATGGATATTGTTACGAAAAGGTAAAAATGGTAATATTATGGGATTAATTGCATATAACCTTTGCTGCATACAACATTTTGCTTAGACATATACTAACACTTGAAGGGATGTGAAGTTGATGCAGTTTCTTTGCATTGGGGTTAACGGAAGCGCTGATGCGGTGATGCAGCAGATAACAAATGAACTCCGGCAATTGAAAAACAAAAAAATAAACTATTCGATCAATGAGATAAATGCAGAAGGTTCGACTTCCATTATCTGCAGTATTAACGACGGCAAGTTTTACCGGGAGAAGTCCATTGAATCCTATAAGGTCTTAAAGACCTACATTTCAACCGCCCTTGCCGAGTATATAATAAGGCAGTATGAAGAGAAGCTGTTAAATAGAATTATTAACAGTAACTACTGTTATTTTAATTCCAACGAGAAGAAGGAAATTTTGAACAGATCGCTGACCATCATAAGAAATGAAGATAAGAACTTTTTCAACAACCTGTTCCAGATAAGGCGCAAGAATGTAATCATAAGGCGTCTGATGGATTATTTCGAAAACTCCAACAATATAATATTGGACGGTTTTGTGAATTTCCGGCTCAAGGAATATATGCGAGATCTGGAAGATGTTGTGGATAAAGGCGTAGACGACTTTTTGATGGACAGGGAATACCGCGAGTTCATTCGGCTTTTGAGATATTTTGTAGACATTCAGGAACCAAAACTGAATACCGTCCATGTCATCGTTGGCTTTGACAACAAGTATACCCTGCTGGACGACGCAAAGCGGGAAATAACCAATGAATGCATACAGGAATATGTCAATGAAATCGCTGAAGGAGAAATAAATTATGACGATCTTCTGGTAAGCTCATTGATAACCTTTGCGCCAAGAAAAATTATCATCCACTGCACAGGACAATTCCGCAACAAGGAGCTGATGGAAACCATAAAGAATGTTTTTCTCGGCAGAGTGCTGATTTGCCAGGGATGTGAAATATGTATGGTAAACATGGTGAAAAGTGAGAATAAAAAGTAGATTACGGTGTCAGTCACCTGACGTATTTACTGATTTGAAAAAAAAGTAAATACGTCAATTGATTGACACCCTTTTATTACAAATTTTTGTTTTTCATACTAATTTCCTACAAAAATTTTTACCATATATATTGACAAGATTTTCATAGATGATACAATATATCGTGTGATACAATATCATGTATATTTTTTAAAAATCGGTACATAATATTGGATAGTTGTGACACAATTACCGCAACAGATTTTGACAGCTTTAGTACAAAAGATAAAGCGGTTTAAGTAACGAAAGATGAAATTGATAATCAACACAAAAGATGAAAAATCCGGGGAAAGAAAAGAGAGTCTTGAGACTCTCTTTTTCCCATTTATGGGGGCTTTTTTCTTTCGAGAGCCCCAAATCCCACCTGTAAATGAAAGTAAGGTTATGCTATAATGGGTATACTTAAGAGTACTGAAAATAATATTTCCCGTTTTTTGAAGTGACGCTGCGGCGGCATTTTTAGAAACCTGGGGAAGTTATATTTTCGCCGGTACTTAAAGAGCATGCTTTTTATGGAGGTTGCGGTTTTGAGAGTTGTGGGATTTGTGGGACCCAGCGGGACGGGAAAGAGCCACAGGGCATCCTGGGTAGCAAGAGAAAGAGAAATAGAATTTATCATAGATGACGGACTGCTGATCAAAGTGAACCAGGTGGTAGCGGGGATATCAGCCAAAAGGGAGAGTACCAGGATTGCATCGGTGAAAAGGGCATTGTTCCTGGATGACAAGCATGCCGGGGATGTGAAGGATGCCATTGCCCTTCATCAGCCTGAAGCCATTATGATCATCGGCACCTCCGACGAAATGGTGCAAAAAATAGCAGCGCGCCTTGGACTGCCTGAAATAAGCCAGAAAATTTACATCACCGACGTAGCCAATGATTTTGAGATAAAGCAGGCCATGTCTACAAGAAAAGAACAGGGAAAGCATGTCATCCCTGTGCCTACCTTTGAAATAAAGCAAGACTTCTCCGGATATTTTCTGGACCCGCTTCAGATATTCAAGCGCAAAGGCAAAGGAAATTATCAGCTTATAGGAGAGAAGTCTGTTGTAAGGCCTACCTTCAGCTACCTGGGAAACTACACGATATCCGATTATACCGTATATCAAATCGTGGAGTACATTGTGAGCAATGTTCCCGGAGTGAACAAAATCTCCAGGTTCAGAGCGGAAAACCGGCCGGACGGAATATTTATGGAAATGGACCTTGTGCTTGTGTATGGCTGTGCTATCCGGCCGCTGATACGGGGGATCCAGCAGAAAGTCAAGGATGAAGTGGAAAGGCTTACCGCACTGAATATCGGGGCTTTGAACATTACGGTAAAGAGTCTGGTTGTCGAGCCCAGGAAAGCGGAAGTCGCGGACTGAATATACATAATAAGTATAGCAATAATGTAACTTTTTCCCGCTGTTTTAATATATTGATATCATGGAGACAATTATTATTCAGTGAGGATGTGTAAATGATGGAAATGGACAGAATAAAATGGGACGAAGGCATGATGACAAGATGTTTGTCAAGATTGACCGACGCATATCCCCAGCCGGCAAAGACCAAGAGGCCGATTCCTGAGAAGACGGAGGAGGAGACAGCGGAGAAGACGGTGGAGAAGGAATTCATTCTGGAGTTTGATATACCTGCCGCAGACCCTGTTGCATATACCAAGCCGGCACAGAAAACCGGCAAATGGGATGATTTCAAAAAGGCAATCGACTTGGCTCTTTAAAACCAATGTCAACAGGCCATAGTACTTAGGAGTACTGAAAATATTACTTCCGGTTTTCTGCAAATGCAAGTACATAGGCGAGCAGCAAATACAAAGCATTTGTGACCAGCCCTGCTGCATGGACTGTTTTTGCAGAGACTGACAGCGAAGTTATATTTCCACCAGTCTTCCATACCGGTGAAATACCCGGAAATCCAGCTCCAATGGCTTCAGCCGGCAATGCCGAAGAAAATGCCGCAAACAAAAAAGTTTGAACCGCTGCTAAAGGTTCAAACTTTTTTATATTTTCAATGAATACTGATCGCGAAAGATTTATTTCCGCCCTACTCCTTCATAGCGAAAGCCGTATGCCTTTACCTCCTCGGGGGAATACACATTCCTCAGGTCCAGGAATACGGGGGTGTTCACAAGCTGACGCAGGGTTTTAAAATCAAGGCGGGAGAACTCCTCCCATTCCGTTGCCAGCACTATGCAATCGCTGCCTTCGCATGCGGCATATGGGTCGTCGCAATAGGTTACTGGCAAATCCGGAAATTGCCTTTTCATTGTCTCCATGGCCTTGGGGTCATAAATTTTTACCTTTGCGCCTTTAGCCGCCAGTTCTTTAAGGATGGATACCGACGGAGATTCTCTGGTGTCGTCGGTATCCGGTTTGAAGGAAACGCCCAGAACCGTGATTATTCCGCCTCTGGCCGGGTCTGCAACTGCTGAAATTTTTTGCACCATTCTTTTTTTCTGGCGCCGGTTCGTTTCTATAACGCTGTCAATAAGCTCTGCATTGTAGCCAAGGCTTTTTCCCAGGCCGGATAGCGCCCGCAGATCCTTGGGGAAACAGCTTCCGCCAAAGCCCGGACCTGCAGCCAGGAACTGGCAACCGATACGCTTATCCAGCCCCATACCGATGGCTACTGCCACGGCATCCGCGCCGCACAGCTCGCAGATATTAGCTATTTCATTGATGTAGCTGATTTTCGTAGCCAGAAAGGCATTGGATGCGTATTTGATCATCTCAGCGGTTTCAAGGTCGGTAAGGAGCAGGGGAATGCCGCTCCGGCGCTGTTTTTTATATATTTCCGTCATAAAGGCGGCAGCTCTTTCGTTTTCGGCGCCAATGACGACCCTTTCAGGATTGAGAAAATCATTGACCGCAGAGCCTTCCCGGAGAAACTCGGGGTTGGAGACGATGTCGAATTCGAGGTCTTTGCCCTGTTCCTTCAAGGCGGCTTCCATCATGTCCCGGGCTTTCCTTCCGGTGCCGACGGGTACGGTGCTCTTATGGACGATCAGCTTATAGGAGGTCATATGGTCGGCAATTCCCTGAAGAACCATAAACACGTTCCCGAGATCACAAGAGTTGTCCTCCAGCGTCGGGGTATTCACTGTTATGAACAACACCGGCGAATGCCGGACAGCATGGGACATTTCACCTGTGAAGCTGAGACTTCCGGTATTGATAAGCCTGTTGACAAGCTCGGAAAGCCCAGGCTCATAAATTGAAAGAAATCCTTTTTGAAGCTCGCTGATTTTTTCACCGTCCAGGTCACAACATAGGACTTTGTTACCCTGGGATGCAAGACATGCGCCGGTTACCAGTCCGACATAACCCGTACCTATGATCGATATATTCATAATCCCTCTTTGATTACCTCCCCGGCCACTCTCTTCCAGCTGAATTTCTCCTCTGCCAGCTGCCTGCCCCTTTTAGCCATGGCTTCGGCCTTTTCCGGATTATTAATCAGATAGGCTATTCTGCTGGCCATGACCTCCGGATTCTTATAATCATCGATTACAATTCCATTGCCAAGGCCACTGACAACTTCAGCGTTTCCGCCTCTGTTGGTAGTTATAATGGGCAGGCCGGATGCCATTGCCTCATAATGTACCCGGGCCAGCGGCTCATTCCACTGGGAGGCGCAGACAAATATGTCACCCAGATTAAAATATTGGGGTATTTGCGAAGGCGGCAGGAAGCCTGTGAAGGCGATGGGGCCCGAAAGGCTCTGGGATAAGGATTGCAGCGATTTCACATAATCGTCGGCTTCGTTTTTGCCGTACCATTTGCTGCCCACAACTACCAGGCCGGTATCGGGGTATTTTTCCATGACCTGCTTCATGGCATTTAACAGCACGTGGACGCCTTTTTTGATGCTCAATCTTCCAACATAGAGGATAGCTCTCTTGCAGTCCAGATTTAGCTGCTTTTTCAGGCGGAGCCTGTTCTGCATCCCTTCGGGGGACCAATTGGGCGTATGCTTCTGAAGGTCTACGCCGGAATACACGACGCGCAATTTTTTTTCCGCTTCCGGGATTCTGGATTTCACGCCGTCTGCAATGAATTTGCTTACGGTATTGATAAATTCCACTTTTCTCACACACTTAAGAGCATCTTCGTATGGAATTTTCTCCGGGAGGAACATTTCATTGTGGAGGCTCAGACTGAAGCTTGCGCCCGGAAATGCTGAAGACAGCGGCAGAATGGACTTGGGCCTGTTAAAAATGTGTATCAGGTCATAGGTATTATTCAAAGTAGATTTTAAGCTTTCAATATACATGGCCTCCGTTTTGCCGGGGACTCTTATGAATTTCACATTCTCTTTGACCTCTCTGTCGGGCAGTCCCGGGTAGCTTATGCTGTAGACAGTGATATCATGGTCTTTTGACAGATACGGCAATATGCCGTCAATATATAGTTGAACCGCGCCGCCGGCTACCGGCGGCACAGGCAGTTTTTCCGTACAAACAAGCGCCAGTTTCAAAGATGTTCACTCCTTTATTAAGAGAGTTTTTAGTAACGATACCTTGGACAGTTCCAGCTTTGCAATTCTTTCTATTTCGGAGGCCTTTACCGGTTTGTTCGCCTGGAACTGATTTTTTACCAGACCGTAATACCAATGCGGGAACAGCAGGTCGATATATAGAAGCTTTCTCTCTTTTCCGCTCATGGGATTGCTTTCTTCATACCAGCCCGTAATTTCATGAATGGACTCTGTTTTCCACTGATTCCGGTTTTCCGCCGCTTTGCCTATGAGCTTCCTCAAATCTCTTGCGGGAAGGTCAAATGTAACGCCGTCCAGATCCAGAATATATACGCCTTTTGCGGTCATTAAGGCATTTCCCTTGCCGTAGTCCTGATGGCAGAGCACAATGGATTTTGAACCGGCAGTGGCCAGTTCTTCATAAGCAGATTTTCTTATTTCCTCCAGAGCGGTTTTTCCTATATCAATGATTGCAGCCGTTTGTTTGATATACGCAGAATAATTCTGTTGTGCTGCATTGGCTCTTGCAGTTTCCGTCCACAAGCCCAGCTTGTTCAGCATGGACTCATATTGTTCGGGCCACTTGCCCAGCTTAGTGGAAACCCTGGATTCATCCGCGGGTTGATAGCCTTTTGAAAAGCAATGGAAACGGGCAAGACCCACCAAGGCATTTCTCAGGTCCTCGGGATTGCTGAAATTAAGATCATGGCCGTCGATCCATTCATACAGGACAAAAAGCTGATCGTTCAGTGATGTAATGGCTTCGCCTTTTTTGTTGGTGATGATTCCGGGTACGTTTCCTCCCGAATTTTTGATATATACCTGTGCGTTCACTGAAAATAAGGCTTTATCATAAGACTGCTTCAACCTTTTCAGGCAAAGCAGGCCCTTATCCGACTGGATTTTCCAGACGGTTTTGATTGACCCGCCCTGGATAAGCGTGATGTTTTTCCAGGAAACGGCATATTGCTGCAGGACGGACATTGCAGTCTTTTGTTCGGATAGATTGGTAGTGCTGTCGGTACTCAAGACTCTTATCCTTTCAAAATAAATTTAAACCGGGACGATGGAATTGAAATCATCGAGAAGAGGCTGTGCGGCTTTTTCAAACGCTGCCATCTCCACGATCCTTTGCAGGTATTTGTCATCGGACCAATCCTTGTCACGGCGGTAATAATATTTGTTCACTGCTCCGATGAAAAGGTGGGGAAAAAGGAGGTCCAGCTTTACGACCTGCCATTCCTGGGGAGTAAGGGGATTGACCTTCTGATACTGCGCCAGCATGGTGCGGGTCAGATTTTTGTCCCATTTGCCGGATTTTTTCATGACTTTGTTCAGCAGTTTACGGATATCTCTTGCCGGAATGTCGACGGTGATTGAATCCGTATCCAGCACACAGAGGCTGTTTGAGCCGGTGATCAGAAGATTCCCAGCGGCAAAATCCTGGTGGCATAGACTGCCTGACTTGCCGGCCTTCTTTACCCAGTCTGCATAGGGCTGTCCTCTCAGACCGTTGATGGCTGTTTGGGCCCTTTCATAGAAGTGGGGGAATTCCCGGACAATAAACGCTCCTGTTTTATTGATGCTTGCATTTTGCAGCTCTTTCTTGTAAAAGCTGTTGATATCTTCGATTTGCTCGGAGTAATCCTCCACCCACAGGCCAAGATGATATTTGGGTTTTGTGTCCTGAGCCGGGAAAAAGCCTGTAGAAGACTTGTGGAACTGGGCAAGTCCCCGGACAACAAGGTTCAACTCATCCGAAGAGGAATATGAGGGGTTACGGCCGTTTACCGCTTCCGTCAGTACGTAGCAGACGCCCTGGTAATTTACATAGTCCCTGCCGTCCCGGGTCTTGAGTACTGCGGGCAAATTTACACCGTTGGAGGATAAATATCTTACGGCGTCAAGGATGAATTTGAATGTATCCTCGGAGTTTGAAATTTTTTTGAGGATATACATGCCTTCCTGGGTTTTAACCCACCAGACGCCCTTTTTGTCTTTGTAGGATTCATTTTTTATTTCTAACACCTTGACCGGATAGTTCGTTAAGATAATATCCAGCGGTTCACTGCTTGCGGATGACAAAGCCTGCACTCCCTTCCATTCTCTGATCACTGAAAAGCAAACCTGGGGTTTGCTTTTTAGTACTACAGCGAAAAATCCAGTATTTTTCGCTGTAGTACCGGGGAGTATACCCTCCCCCTGAGAAGCTTTAATTATGTTCTAGTCATCAAGGTTTATTTCTACTTCTTCATTTTGCCAGCCTACCTTGATAGTGACAGAACCGCCCTGCTCGTCTTCATCGAACTTGACCTTATAGTCAAGGTCCTTGTCGGACGGCAGATATACCGGTTTTCCTTCAACGGTCAGTCTGCCTGAAAACAATTCAGGGACTGCCTTCTTGATGAATTCACCGAATTCGGATTTTGTCCCGAAAAATGATTCCTGGTATTTCATGTATGGCACTCCTTTAATAATTTTACTCTTTTACATAATATTTATGGAAAGGTGTATTTGTTACAGAGTAAGCATTATTTATATATTTGGACAGGGAGAGCCTCGTAAGTATTTGACGAACTATTTCGGACAGGATGCTATTGAGATGGACAGAGTCCAAAATTTATTGATAAAGTGCCATAATTGCAGGATCGCATAACTGTAAAAAAGGTGCGGCAAAACATGACGGGTGCCGAATTGGTTTTCAGGCGGTGAGCATATCTCCCGCTCGGCATACATGGGTGAGCAGCAATTGAAAGGCATCTGCGGCCAGCCTCGTAGAAACTCTGCCGCTGAAAGGAAATTTGTCTTCAAACGACAATTTCCTTTGAATCAGGTCGTTGTAATCGCTTTTATTTAAGTTCGCTGAAACCTTTTAGCTTCTGTATGCTTCTTGGAACCGCATCCCTGGAATTGCCCCAGGGAGCGTCGTTGTTTCGGTAGTCGAATTTCTTTGTGAACCAGTTGACTTCCTGCTGTATCCTTTCCAGGTTCTCCAACTGCATGAGGATGAGGAGGTCTGTGAAATCCTGGGCTTCTGCTGCTTTCAGATATTTGGGCGCAGACTCCAGCAATTGTCTGAAGTGCCTCAGGCAAAAGCCCTTCCTGCTTTCAAAAATTTTCCTGAATTCATTCTCCCGGGACCAAAGATAACAGATAACATCCAGATACCGTTCCATGGTATAGTCCAGCTTGTTGCAGATGGAACAGCTACCCTCAAGAGCACTGAGGAGCTGCAGCATTTTGTCCCTGCCAATGGCGGCTGCCCCATTGGCAGGTTTCCCCGGCAGCAGCTTTGAAAAGGGGTTCCCCTGTCTGGCTTTTGATCCCGGATTTCCCGGAGAATAAGCCTTTTTCAGCCGTCCGAGCTGTTCCTGCAGGTGCGTATCGATGATAAGGCCCAGACCCAGCCGGTTTTCCTGCCGGTTGTAAAGCTGTTCAAAATGCCGCCGGCAGAAGCCCTTTTCGTTTGTATCCACCCTGCAATCAGGCTCCATTAGCGAAGGGCCGAGAAAATAGTTGATATATTCCTCTTCCAATTTTTTTTCCAAAAGACACATGGGACATTCACATTCTTCACCGAATACTTCGGTTACGGGAATGGTATATATTTTCTCTTTCATAAGTATTTCCTTTCGTTATTGATGCAGCCAAACAGGCTTGTTACCATTTCATTTATACGTCTTCCGGAAGTATTGCAAAGAGCCGGGCACAGTATTTCGAAAGAATAAAATGAATAATTCGCCGCAGTATCGTACAACATTTTTAATTATAGCATTTAAACTGTGGGATATATAGATTAATAAAGGAAACGGGAGAATTAAAAATGCGGTATAAGGGGCTGGAAATAACAGAAGGGACAGACTTTATCCAAATAGAAGGCATAAAAGATTTCGATGCGGTTCACACCTTTGAATGCGGACAGTGCTTCCGTTGGATAAAGGAAGCGGATGGAAGCTATATCGGTGTTGTAGGAAACCGGGCAGGCAATATAAAGTTCCTGGATGGTGTGATGACTCTAAGCAATTCAAACCTCCGGGATTTTCAGGAGATATGGTATGACTATTTGGATCTGGGGAGAGATTATTCTGCCATCAAAAAAGCCCTGGTGAAAGATGAGATCATGGAAAAAGCCGTTGCTTTCGGTTATGGCATACGGCTTCTCAGGCAGGATCTCTGGGAAGCGCTGATTACTTTTATCATCTCCTCCAACAATAGAATACCCAGGATCAGGCAGATTGTTTCAACTCTTTCGCGTACTTACGGAGAAGAATTTACGGCAGGCGGTAAAAGCTATTACACCTTCCCGGGAGCCGACAGGCTGCAATGTGCATGCCTTGAAGAACTTGAGGTGTGCAAGGGCGGATACCGGTGCAAATATATTCTGAATACGGCGGAAAGGGTTGCCAAAGGCTTTGTTACGCTGGACAAGCTGGGAGCGCTGAATACCGAGGACGCAAGGGAGCTTCTTACCAAGCTGCCCGGAGTCGGGAACAAGGTGGCCGATTGCATACTTTTGTACAGTGGTACCAAATACGATGTGTTTCCGACGGATGTGTGGGTCAAACGTGTGATGGAGGAATTGTATCTGAAGCGGGAGGCGTCCTTTAAGGAAATACAGGCTTTTGCCCGGGAGTATTTCGGTGACCTGCTTGGTTTCGCGCAGCAATATCTGTTTTATTATGCGAGAGAGAACAGGATCGGCGTGTAAGTTTCTTTTATAACCCATCGTGCCGCTTTTTTCACAAAACCTGCGTTCTTCAATATTATATATATTGAGGTGAGGTTAAATGTATGGCATCGCAATTCTTGATTCAGGTAATATTGCCATGAATTTCTGCAGAATACTGGAAAAGAAGGGGTATGTCTTTGAGGTGGTATCCACTCCGTGCCAGATTGCTACCGGCGGATGCGGATATTGTTTGAGATTTCCGATGGAGTTTATGGAGTTGGTTGTTGAAGAAGGGAAAGCTAATAATATTAAAATCCGGGAAATTTACAGAGTCGAAAGATTCGGAATGAAGAACAGATATGAAAAGGTGTGGATCAATTAGATTAACGAAGGATGAAGGAATTAGAGACTCTATAGCGGCCTTAAATGTGTTTAGGATGCTTTGTTAATAAAATTAAGGGGTGATATAATAAAAACATAAAAGGCACGGCGACCTGGAAACCGCACCAAATGTGAGTTTGGGGGCCGTCTGAGAAAACTGGATACAGCCTGGAATGCTCGGATAAACCTATTATTTTGAACCTACAAAGAGTAAAAGGGAGTCTGCGTTTGAAAGCAGATATCAGGCCTCAAGTTAATACCGACATACGGCGCGAACGTATGCTACGGCGGAGGAAGATTGAAACTTTTAGCAGGACACCCACCTGGCCAATGGCTAGGTGTCAAAATATGGGGGAACGGCATTTTCGGGTTTATACTGTAAGGGACATATCCTCTGAGTCACGGGCATCCGTATAAAGGGGAATGTCCCTTTTGAATTGCGGATCTCCTGAAAATGCTGTCATTCATTACTCGCCGGCTTTTCTTCAAGGGCGTTCATTCGGGCCTTGAGTTCTTTCAATTCCGCAGAGAGCTCCTCCAGTTTTGAGTTCAGCGACCTCATGCGGTGGGTATCGGATTCAAGGGCATCCAGTTTGACCGCATGCTTCACCGCATCTCTTTCCAGTTCATTTTGCCTGTTGCCATACTGGATAAGATCATCTCTAAGGCTGCTATCAGCATCTTTTAGATCTTCCAGACCTCCCTTCAGCAGTTTCAGACTATCCAGTATAAGCGTTCTCAACTCATCGGCAGAAAGATTTTCTCCGTTTTCAGCAGGCTGCTGGTAAAAAGCCATTTTCAATCCGCCGGTGAAGCTGCCGGGAATTTCTTTGATGGCTGTTTTATCGATTTCATAGGCATTGTTGGACCTATAGGACATACACAATAACTTATTTGTCGTCGGGAAATTATATCTCAGCGGCTTTTCCCAAACATTTCCCGATTGCGTGCCCAGGCAGTAATAAATGATATCGTCCCTGACCCAAAAAATGATGACATTGTCATTCACCCAGAAAATGGAGGCGTCATCGAAGGAATGGGAGGAAACGTGTATAGCCACTTCATTTGACCAGATGTTTTTATCCGGCATTTTTTGTTGATAAACCAGCTCAAATTGTTTGCCGGTCTTCCTTTGATAGCACAGATGCATGATGCCGCTGCTGTCGGTGATCAGCCTTGGAAACTCGCAGTCGCCGTCATGCTTTGTCACAGGGGTGAATTCATTCCAGAGCTTTCTTTGCATATTGTACTTTTTGTAGCCCAACTGCAGATGCTTGCTGTCGGAAGACTGGTAAAAGGCGTAAATGTTTTGGCTTTTGTCGGTATGTACCGTGCATGGGCAGAGGCTCTCGGATACATAATCAATCACTTTGGGATTGCTGATCTTTTCCTCGCTTAAAACCTGGTATGCAAATATCGGAGAGTTTTCCTGCCGTAAAACATAAAAAAAGTAAATGCTGTTCTTCATTGGGATCAGGCATAAATGCTTGTTATAAGCGGATGGCGCCTTGCTGTTTAAGACCGGCACCGTTTTGATCGAATCCTTGTCCATAAAGGAATAATTAATATTGCCCAGATTGTCCTGAAACAGTATGTGAAACCGGTCCTCCGGGTCCATTTCCGCAAAGAAGGATTGAAAGGCGTTTTTATGCAAAGAAACCGGGTTTGTCCATGTATTGCGCTTTGTAAGCGTATTGTAGCATAATCCGTATCGGTAATCGTGATAAAAATTCCAGATATCTCCGTTGGTTTGCCTGAAAATAAACTGTTTGGTATTGCTGTTATACATAAAACCCACCTCATTTTCCATTTTTCCGTACATTTAAATATATGAAGAGAATCGACCACCTATTACGCTTCGTGATCCCTTAAGCAAAATCAATAATTTATCACAAAATATTCAGTTAAACATATTATGAAAATGAGAGGGAATTCAAATGAAATATAGCTTAAAATGAAGGGGGATTTAAATATGAGCTATAATCACAACAAGGTGCTTCCCGGCGAAATTTGTGAAAAGGATTTATGCAAAATAAGGGAAGCAGTTTGTATACAGGTGGAAAAAATTTATGATTCCTGCAAGGAAAAGGATTGTATTGAAGATGCAAGAGTTTTGTTCAAATGTCCCGAAAAAGTACAATGGATAGTAAGACACGCGATAAATGTAAAGGTCAGAAGAGCCGAAGTAGTAAAAGTGTTTTCCGATGTTGAAGCCGTGCCGTTCAAGAGAGGTTTTTACACTGTTGACGTCAAGTTCTTCATCAAGGTCACACTGGACTTTTTTGTCACAAGGCCCAGCGGCGGTGTAAAGGTTATCACCATTCCCGGTTTGGTTACGTTTGACAAGAAGGTAATACTCTTTGGTTCGGAAGGCAACGTAAAGATTTTCAAATCACATTTTGTAGAGCATGGAATCGACCTGCCGATAGATCACGCCCTGCAGCAGGATAACCTCCCGATTTCCAAGGTAGAGGTTGCAGAACCTATCGCTTTGAATGCAAGGATTCTTGACATTGTCGAGAAGTGCTGCGACGACGGATGTGACAATCATGTACCCAGAAGCGTAAGTGAAGTACTTGAAGATGTCGACATTGACGAAAATGAGTTTCTTGGTGATGCAAATGATGAAAGGCATATTCTGGATCGCAGAGTTGTAGTGGCGACGGTGGGGCTGTTCTCCATCATCAAGCTGGCAAGGTTTGTGCAGCTTTTGATCCCTGCATTTGACTTCTGTGTACCTAACAAGAAGTGCATAGCTTCGACGGATGAGGATCCATGTGAACTGTTCGAAACGATCGAATTCCCGACGGATGAGTTCTTTCCGCCTCAAAAATTTGAATTCCCTGGGGCTTTAGAACAGGAAAGAGATATGCTGAAGGAAGAATGATGGTTGCAATGACAGCGAATATTTGAGGACAATACATAAAGGGATGGCTGGGCCATCCCTTTATCTACTTACTGGCAGACAACCGGACGTCGCTCTTATCATTCCCGCCGGGAGGCGGAGGGCAAAGCCGTCACAGCGCTTACATGGCTCTTCCGGGGATTATCAAATCTACCAGACCGTAAACCAGAGCTCCCAGAATGGCGCCAAAGAAGGTTATATCATATCCGGGGACGATGAACTTGATTACATAAAGAATTACAGCGGCAACGATGAATCCGGATATTCCTCTGCCAAACGGAGTAGCATCAACTCCCAGCATCCTTTGTGCCAGATAATCCAGCGCAGCAAGCACTATTGCTGCAAGGATGAGAGACCAAAGACTTGTAATCGCGAAGCCTGGGGTCAATGCCTGTGCTATTACCAGAACAACCGCACCTACAATCAATCGGATGATAAAATGCGATATGCTAAAATGCTGGGTTCTTACATTTTCGTCGGACTCGGCCAAGTTTATCACTTCCTTTCACTACAACCGCAATTTTTTTAAAGCAGATAATACTGCTTAATAGTATTATTAAAATATCCTCATTCATTTATACAATGCCGGACTTCGTATTATTTGCCATTAAATCAAAAAAGCGGCGTAGTGGGCTTACATAGAAATTGTTTACTTTTGATAGATAATTTGATAAAATGAAGATTAAATTTATATAAAACAATGATCGGGTAGAGTAATCCGTAGCACCGTCCCAGAGAGGAACTGTCACCGGCTGAAAGCAGTTCTGTGCGGAATATGGCTGAAGTGCACCTGCTAGTTTGAGATCTGAAACCGGAAGCATTTTAAAGGGTGCGGGGATTATGATCTCACGGAGACGCTCCGTTATGCGGAATAAGACGGATAGGGACTTTTTCGTTGTCCTGTCCAAGTAGAGTGGGACCGCGTTACTTCGCCTCTAAAACAAGAGGGGGAGTTTTTTATTGAAAAAATATTTGTTGGTCATGAGCAGTAAAAGGACACACCCACAGGAGGGATACCTGAATAATGTGCGGGGATATACCCCAACAAGGGGTATTCCCTATGAGCACGGACAAGAAGCAGGAGTTCATGGCCCGTGGAATGTCCCTTTTTGAAGTGGTAATACTATAACTGAGAGGTTTTTATATGTTTAAAGGATTGTTGCAGGATGCAAGGTCCATAGCGCAAAGAGACCCGGCTGCAAAGGGTGTGCTTGAAGTGATTCTGCTGTATCCGGGCTTTCATGCGCTGGTTTATCACCGTATGGGGCATTGGTTTTATAAAAGACGGCTGTTTTTCCTTGCTCGCTTTGTTTCACAATTCGGGAGGTTTGCCACCGGCATTGAAATACATCCCGGCGCAGTCATAGGAAGCGGATTGTTCCTGGACCACGGAATGGGTGTAGTTATCGGTGAAACGGCGGAGATCGGGAACAACTGTACCATTTACCATCAGGTAACTCTCGGAGGCACGGGGAAAGACAAAGGGAAAAGGCATCCCACGGTAGGGGATAATGTATTGATAGGAGCCGGAGCCAAGCTGCTGGGACCTATCAAGGTGGGTGACAACGCTATGATCGGCGCGGGGTCCGTTGTGGTGGAGGGAGTGGATCCGGAGACTACGGTGACCGGTCCCAAAGCAAGAGCTGTCCGAAGGAGAGGCAGGAAAATTATTGCTTCCATGGAGCTGGATCAGGTCCATATTCCCGACCCGGTTTCACAGGAGCTTTGCAAGCTGATGGTAAGGATAGAGTACCTGGAAGCGGCTGCCGGAGTCAGGGCCGGTAAGGGAGCTGATCTAGGCATTGACTGTACCAAAGAAATGATGATTACTAAATAATATACAAGCTGGAGGAATGAAAGACATGAAATTGTTCAACACACTTACTAAGCAAAAGGAAGAATTTGTTCCGCTGGAGGAGGGGCATGTTAAAATATACTCCTGCGGGCCCACCGTTTATCAATATGCACATATTGGAAATCTCAGAACCTATGTCTTCATGGACATATTAAGAAGAGTGATGAAATATAACGGATATACGCTCAATCATGTAATGAATATTACTGATGTGGGACACCTGATAGCCGATGCCGACGAGGGCGAAGATAAAATGCTGAAAACAGCTAAGGAGCAAAAGAAAACCCCATGGGAAATTGCTGAATATTATACCGGAGTATTTTTTCAGGATACTGCGGATTTGAATATCGACATGCCGGAAATAGTACCAAAGGCAACAGGCCATATAAATGAAATGATAGAATTCGTATCCGGATTGATTGCTAAAGGGTACGGCTATGAAACGAGCGATGGCATCTATTTTGACATAAGCCGGTTTAAAGATTACGGAAAGCTTTCAGGACTGGATATCGAAGGCCAGATAGCAGGTGCAAGAGTCGATGTAAATGAAGAGAAGCGGCATCCGGCAGATTTTGCATTATGGAAAAAGGCGCCCAAAGAGCATATAATGCAATGGCCAAGTCCCTGGGGAATGGGATATCCCGGCTGGCACATAGAATGCTCGGCAATGAGCAGGAGTTACCTTGGCGACGTTTTTGACATACACACCGGAGGAGTAGACCACATACCGGTCCACCATGAAAATGAAATAGCGCAAAGTGAAGCGCTTATTGGAAAACCTGCGGTAAACTACTGGATGCATGGAGAATTCCTTCTGGTGGATAACGGTAAAATGTCAAAAAGCCTCGGGAATACTTATACTGTAGCCGATTTGAAAAAGCATGGCATTCATCCCCTGGCGTTCAGGTATTTATGTCTTAATGCGAATTATCGCAGCAAGCTGAATTTTACATGGGAAGTCATAAAGTCGGCACAAGTATCACTGGACAGACTCCTGGAAGGTGTACTGGCACATAAAAACGGTACGGATAAAATCGAACCGGAATTGCTTAAGACTTTCAAGCAGGATTTTGAGGATGCTGTCAATGATGATCTCAATATACCAAGAGCCCTGGGGGGTGTATGGAATATTGTCAGGTACGGGAAAAAATCGAAAGACCTTTACGAGCTTCTCCTTGAAATGGATTCCATCCTGGGATTGGATTTTTCAAGTGTGAAAGAAAGCAGCAACGATGAAATTAGTCCTGAAATAAAAGAACTGGTGGATCAAAGACAGCAGGCAAGAAAGGATAAGGACTGGAAGCTGGCTGATGAGATCCGGGGTAAACTGAAGGAAATGGGGATTACATTGGAAGATACGCCCCAGGGAGTCAAGATCGTAAGAAATTGAAGGTGCTGAGAGAGCGGAGCCTTGCTCCGAGAGGTTGCGGATTTTATGAATGAGGAATTTTTAAGGAGTATTTGCGAAGGACCGGCGGTAAAGCCGGGTGACCTTAACTCCTATTCCCCGCTTGTCTTGGCGTTCCTGGGGGATGCCGTGTACGAGCTTTATGTGCGGGCGCTGATTGTATGTGAAGGCAATGCGCCCGTTCACAAGCTGCACAAACGGGCAATCACTTTTGTAAAGGCAAAGGCCCAGTCGGATACCATCCACAGGCTGATGGACATTCTCACCGAGGAGGAGCAGGACATTGTCCGGAGAGGACGAAATGCAAAGTCCGGAACGATTCCCAAAAATGCCGATGTGACTGAATACAAGTACGCCACGGGTTTTGAGACACTGCTGGGGTATCTGTATCTGAAAAGAGATTTTCCAAGATTGCTGCAAATTTTGAAAATATCGGCTGAAAGCGGTGAGAAAGGCGAGAATGGCATACAAACCGGCATATAAACCGCTATTTGAAGAATAATATTGGGAAAGAGAAAGGGATGGCGAAAATGAAGGGAAAATTCGATACAAATACATTTAAGGATAGTACGAAAAGCAGAGATGGCTATGAAAAACGGACAAGACCGGTTAGCGCCACAAAGCCTGAGACAAATGCCGGGCAAGGTATCGGTCCCAAGCCGGGGACAAGCATGAGAGCGGGAACTGAGAGCGCACCCAGACAGAGGACAAGCATGAGAGCAGGAACTGAGAGCGCACCCAGGCAGGGAGATTGGAAAAAGCCTGACAGGCCCTTTAACCAGGGGAGGAAAGTAAAGCCTGCAATGGTTGACGAGTCCGGAGCTGCGGCGCCTGCTGAAAACCATGAAGACTTTGACAAGATTGAAGGAAGAAATCCGGTACTGGAGGCTTTAAAGTCAGGAAGAAGCATTAACAAGATCTTTATCTCCAAGGGAGATAAGGAAGGCTCCATCAACCAGATCATTGCCCTTGGAAAAGAAAAGGGAGTGGTTATTCAGGAGGTTGACAGAAACCGGCTGGATATTATGTCCACATCCCATGCACACCAGGGTGTTATTGCCTTTGTTGCGGCAAAAGACTACGTCGAAGTGGACGATATACTGGGAATTGCTGAAGCAAGCGGTACTGCGCCTTTTATCATCATTTTGGACGAGATCTCCGATGCCTACAATCTCGGCTCGATTCTGCGTACTGCCAATGCGGTGGGGGCCCACGGAGTGATTATTCCCAAAAGAAGGGCTGTAGGATTGACCGCTACGGTTTCCAAGGCTTCAGCCGGTGCAATTGAGTATGTGCCGGTGGCGAGAGTGACCAATATAAGTCAGACTATTGATTATTTAAAAAAGAAAAATATTTGGGTGGTAGGGACAGATTCCACGGGGCAGCAGCCATATTATAAAAATGATCTGAAAGGCCCGATAGCTTTAGTAATTGGCAGCGAAGGCGAAGGCATAGGCAAACTGGTCCGGGAAAGCTGTGACTTTATCGTTAACATTCCCATGATGGGGCAGATAAGTTCGCTGAATGCAGCCGTAGCAGGAGCGATTGTCATGTATGAGATATTGAAACAAAGGAGTAGCTTGACATAAAGGGATGTCTTACGTATAATTGATTTAGAATGGACCCATAGAGAAAAATACTTCAGCGCACAATATATTTTTACATGATAGGTTGGGGGGCGTGAGCTTGAAGCCGAATGCGAATGCAGAGGCCCTGGTAAATACGGACGTAATGACAGATGAAGAAATTATACAATCGGCGAAAGATGGAGACGTAAATTCCCTCGAGTACCTTATCAACAAATATAAAAGCTTTGTCCGCGCCAAAGCCAGGACATATTTCCTCATTGGAGCCGACAGAGAAGACATCATACAGGAAGGTATGATCGGCCTCTACAAAGCGATCCGTGACTTCAGGGGGGACAAGCTCTCATCCTTCAGGGCATTCGCCGAGCTTTGCATAACCAGACAGATAATCACGGCGATTAAGACGGCCACAAGGCAAAAGCATATACCGCTGAATTCCTATGTTTCCCTCAACAAGCCCATCTTTGACGAGGAATCCGACCGCACTCTCCTGGATGTCATAAGCGAAGAGAGCATCAGTGATCCCGAGGAAATGATGATCAACCGGGAAGAATTCTCCGGGATCGAAGTGAAAATGGGGGAAATACTCAGCGGCCTGGAATGGGAGGTTTTATCCCTGTATTTACAGGGCAAATCCTATCAGGAAGTCGCAGAAGAATTGGACAGGCATGTAAAGTCCATCGATAATGCACTGCAGCGTGTAAAACGGAAGCTGGAGAAGTATCTTGAAGAAGGCAGGATATAATTCCTAAAAGAAGCTTTATTTACATACTGGACATCGCATATGGAATGTGTTATAATACAATTCGCCCGTTAAGAAAAACACCCTGCGGGTGTAGTTCAGTGGTAGAACATCAGCTTCCCAAGCTGATTGTGAGGGTTCGATTCCCTTCACCCGCTCCAATGCCCTCATAGCTCAGTTGGCAGAGCGCATCCATGGTAAGGATGAGGTCACCAGTTCGACTCTGGTTGAGGGCTCCAACTAAAACAAAAACTTCCGAGATGTTAAATCTCGGAAGTTTTTGTTTATACAGCAACCCGAAACAAAATCGCTATAGGTTACGCTATAACGGCTTATTTTGTATTTTATGATGATTGGGATGAAGATTTGGAGTTCCATGGGTTTTACCGTTACAGTATCCACAAAATATGAGGAGAAATTACATAGGCTTGCCGCAAAAAAAGCAATATTCGGCGATGGGAGGAGAGTTATGAATCTACCAGATGTGGTAAAGGCGATTAAAGATAAAGATGACCTTATAAATTTTATATCCGAGCTTCGGTTGGACTTAAAAGATAACTTCAGCACATGGGAGAATCCTACGATTAAAGACTATCTTGAAGCAATGCAATCCTGGCTTGAGGATATTGATGGCTGGGAAAAAAACTGTGATATTGATGTGAAAATGCCTGTCTGGCAATTCATTGGCCATATTCTGCTTGCTTCAAAAATGTACGAATAGTGCCTTGGAGGGTAAAACAGGAACTGTCAGTAAATAATAATTAGTTATAAGAATAACTGGAAATTGTTTCACTTTCAATCTCAAGCTATATAATTCAGCAAATATCTATACTATGCAAAAGAATGCACAAGATGTAATGAAGGAGTTCGACAGTTTCTCTATAATTGATTCAGAGTGATTCATGAAAATCAATCCTGGCGCAGCGGCGGTTTTAACCCTGTCCTTCTCGCCGGTGCATTTCACTATAGCGGCTGCTGCCTGGCTGTTAATTATTTGCTGGGAAAAGTTATTTTTGCTTCAACAGTGGTATAGTATTAAGAAATATAGTGTTTGTTTAGCAACACTATTAAAATAGGAGGTATGACCATGTTGAAAATTGCAATTATTATCGGGAGCACCCGCCCGGGACGCAACGGGGAAAAGGTTGCCCGGTGGGTATTTGACCTCGCACAAAAGCGTAGTGACGCACAGTATGAGTTGGTGGATATCGCA
>JAEZCO010000019.1 GCA_023433505.1 Bacillota bacterium
AAAGTCCCGTTGATATCATCACGGTACCCGACTATGACGTAAGTACCACCGCTAATGTGCCGGTATCGGGCCAGGTGCAAGGCACCAGCTCCCTGGGCAGGCCGCTGACCTACAGCCTGCTGACGCCGCCCCTTCATGGAACGGCCATTGTCAACCCTGATGGAACCTGGACCTATACGCCTGCTCTTGACTATGCGGGGGCCGACGCCTTCAGCGTGCAGGTGAGCGACGGGCTGGGTGCTACGGCAGTGTCCATCGTACGTATCACCGTGGGAAGCCCTGTCGATATCATCACGGTACCCGACTATGACGTAAGCACCACCGCCAATGTGCCCGTATCCGGCCAGGTGCAGGGCACCAGCTCTCTGGGCAGGCCGCTGACCTATAGCCTGCTGACGCCACCTCTTCATGGAACGGCCATTGTCAACCCCGACGGCACCTGGACCTATACCCCTGCTCTTGACTATGTAGGGGCCGACGCCTTCAGCGTGCTGGTGAGCGACGGGCTAGGTGCTACAGCGGTGTCTATCGTGCGCATCACCGTGGGAAGTCCCGTTGATATCATCACGGTACCCGACTATGACGTAAGCACTACCGCCAATGTGCCTGTATCCGGGCAAGTGCAGGGCACCAGCTCTCTGGGCAGGCCGCTGACCTACAGTCTGCTTACCCCGCCTCTCCATGGAACGGCCATTGTCAACCCTGATGGCAACTGGACCTATACGCCTGCTCTTGACTATGTGGGCTCTGATGCCTTCAGCGTGCTGGTGAGCGACGGGCTAGGTGCTACAGCGGTGTCCATCGTGCGTATCACCGTGGGAAGTCCCGTTGATATAATCACGGTACCCGACTATGACGTAAGCACTACCGCCAATGTACCTGTATCGGGCCAGGTGCAGGGCGCCAGCTCCCTGGGCAGGCCGCTGACCTACAGCCTGTTGACGCCGCCTCTTCATGGAACGGCCATTGTCAACCCTGATGGCACCTGGACCTATACGCCTGCTCTTGACTATGTAGGGGCCGACGCCTTCAGCGTGCTGGTGAGCGACGGGCTAGGTGCTACAGTGGTGTCCATCGTGCGTATCACCGTGGGAAGCCCTGCCGATGTCATCACGGTACCTGACTATGACGTAAGCACTACCGCCAATGTGCCTGTATCCGGGCAGGTGCAGGGCACCAGCTCCCTGGGCAGGCCGCTGACCTACAGCCTTCTGACGCCGCCTCTTCATGGAACGGCCATCGTCAGCCCCTACGGTACATGGATCTATGAACCTGATACAGGTTATGTAGGACCCGATGTTTTCACTGTGGAAGTAAGCAATGATACGGATGCTACGGCCCTGTCGAGGGTGAGCATTACAGTGGAAGGCGGGCAGGACGTTATCACAGTACCCAATTACACAAGGAATACTACCAAAAATGTACAGGTATCGGGCCGAGTGGAAGCGGTAAGCTCTCTGCAAAGACCGCTTACTTACAGCTTGCTGACGGCCCCTCTTAAGGGAACGGCTGTTGTCGGCCCCGATGGAAGGTGGATCTACACGCCTGAATTCAATTTTGTAGGCCAGGATGTATTCAGCGTGCTGGTGAGCGACGAGCTGGGGAACAGCGCCGTTTCCACAATCACCATAAATGTTCTGCCGTCCCGGGCGACCAGAGGCATAAAAATAAGCAAGGATATTGATGTGCTGAGGATGGCATAAGAAAACAGCCTGGTGGGATTTTCCACCAGGCTCTTTTTATTCATTCCAGTTCCATTTTTTGTAGCGGTATAATTCTCTCAGTATTTTTCTTGCTTCCCATTCATCAAGATGGGGATTCAAAGACATGATGAGCATCAGAACCCCGCTTTTTGTGACAGGAGAGGGCTCAAAGCGTATATTAATATGGGTATCCCTGTATTTATGAAGCGCTCCTAATCCAAGAAGACTGCTCCAGCTGTTGTTTCTGGCAAATTTCAGCTTGTAGTATACCGGAAAAAGTTCATTCAGGCTCATTGTCATAATGTTTACAGGTAAATTGCCGGTTTGGCCTGCGGTATGATAAAAGGCCAGTTGATTCAATTCCTGCAGGACTTTTGCGATGCTTTTTTTGTAAGGCAGGGGAGGACTTTCGGTATGGAGAATGCTATCGGGCCTTATAGGGTTTTCTTCCGAGTACTTTACCATTTCGTTGGCTAACCGGTTTGAGGAGTACTTTATCCTTTCCAGTTTTTTGGGATTTAAACGGACGGCCACCAACTGGGCTCCCAGGCTGTCAACCATCTCCTTTATAAGAGATTCCAGATCTTCTGTTTGCAGATGGCGGTCCAGGACACCGATCACGTGATCCAGTGCAAGACCCTCCAACGGTCCTTCTTCAATATATGTAACCACATTTTCTACGGTATGGTCTTCTTGGCTTCCCAGTTCATATAATATCTCTATATAATTCATATAACACATATCCAAAAGCAATAAATCTATGCGGTTGCCGGTGTGGGGCATGATCAGATTGATGGCCTTGCACATTTCCGTTGTGCCCATCATGTAGGGCGTGACCGAGCTATAATCGTTGATGGCTCCGATATAGGAAGCGCCATGTCCTCCCAGGATCAAGGCGTAATGCTTTGCAGGGCAGCGCTCCATGCACCATATGATGAACATGTACAAAGATTTTGGATCGGCCATGTTCAGCTTTTCCATGTCTTCCAGCAACAGGAGCAGATTATTTGAAAGCTTGTATCTTTTTACCCCTGTCCATACTTCGCCGCTCCCGCCAAAAGACTCGAAAGGTCTTACGATGCGTGCCAGTTCCCTGTCTTCCCGGCCCACCTGCACCAAAATATTCATATTGCTTTCATCAAAGCGGACACGCAAAAGATCCTGCAGGCTCTGACAGATTTCAGGCTCCAATTCATTATTTCCGTTGACGTATATCATGACAGTCCAATTGGCTATGGCTTGTGCACACATAGGTACTTCTTCATTCTTATTGTTTACATATTATAGTATGACGGGAAGTAAAAATAAGGTGCATTATCAATGAGATATGTGTCGAGCCTTCTTGGAAAGAACAGTTCATTGGGAGTATGCCCCTTTAGCGCCTACTGACGCATGCTATGGAAGCTCATTCACCTTGCGATATAGTTATTGTACATATTCCGTATTTCGTATATATGCCGTTTTCTTGCCTTCACCTGTTTTTATGATATACCCCTCTTTCAGTAATACTCCCAGTGTCACCTCAATAGTAGAAGTACTTATATCTGGACATTTTTCAATGATTTCTCTCTTGGATAGCCTCTTCAGCGTATTATCAAATAGCAGCCTTACTCTTTCAGGTTTTGATAAGCTCCTGTTATGTAAATGCTCTACCCTTGATGAAAATTCTTTATGGGCATTGAGGATAATTCCTAAATAGTACTTCACAAAAGGCAGATTGTCATTTTTATTCTCACGCCACAGCTGCGAGCTGTTCTGCAGTGTTTCATAGTAGGTTTCCTTTGTCTTCTCGATGATCATCTCCAGGCTTATATATTTTCCAACAATATACCCGGAGCGGTAAAGCAGCAAAAGAGTCAGCAGCCTGCTCATTCTCCCGTTTCCGTCATTGAAGGGATGTATACAAAGAAAATCCAAAATAAACATGGGAATCAAAAGCAGAGGATCATGCTTTTCCGCATTGATAGCCTCAACAAATGCATTTGTCAGCCTTTCCATCGCATCCGGTGTTTCAAAACCAGATAAGGGCTGAAAACGGATTCTGTTATTTCCTTCAAGGTCAGTTTCAGCAATTATATTATCGGATTTTTTGAAATTACCGCATGACGATGACGAGCTAAATTGATAAAGATCCCTGTGAAGCTGCAGTATTACGTTTACTCTAGGAGCCATATAATCATAGTTTTCATGAATTAACTGGAGAACTTCCCGGTACCCGGCAATTTCAGATTCAGAACGGTTGCGCGGCTCGGCTTTTTCCTTAACAATGGCGGCAAGCCGCTCATCAGAAGTATATATGCCTTCGATTCTGTTGGATGCGCCAATACTTTGAATTTTGGCAATTTCAAGCATTGCATTCAAAATATCCGGCTTCGCTTCTATAAACAATTCCTGCTTTCCTTTGTACTCATGTATAGCGGATACCAAATTCATGATATCACTGCAGAACAGTTCATTGGGTATCGCACCGTAGTTAAATTCTGGCATAAGCTCACTCACTTTCTGCACAACAAATCATCTTTATGCATAATTCTATACAATATTTATGCAGAAATCAAGTGAATTAGGCAGAAATACACCCTGAAGCACCATTTTTTATCCGTGAACCTTTCATCCCTGGATAAAATCCGACAGGCCCTTGCGTTCCAATTTCATGCCCTCGACAAGAGTCAGGGCTCTTTCCCAGGTCTCTTCTGTTTCATACTTGAAAAACCCATACAGTGGATTTAACTCCTCACCCTCGTCATATTTTTGCAGACACTCAAAGTACATCCGCTTATCTTCCTTATAGACGATGAGGGGAGGATGCTTCTTTCGTCTATATATAGGTAATGTCAGATACCCACTTCTCGTTTGCCGCTGCCGCAACAAACGCCCTTCCATTTCCAATCCCTCTATCTTTTATCATAGAGGTATTCTCTATGTCTATCATATCGGAGTAGGGCCATTCCTCAATTATCAGATAATATAGTCAAAAGCTTAATTTATGCCTTTGCATCATATTTTTTTAACGATATACTATTAGCATACAGCTGCTGAACGAAAGGAGAATTATTATGGCTGTTGAACGTTTTCATATTCAGGTATCCAATGAAATACTTGACGATCTGAAATACAGACTGGATCACGTCCGCTGGCCCGAGCCACCGGAAGACTCCGGTTGGGAACGAGGTACCGAAATAGGTTATTTGCAGTCTCTCGTTTCGTACTGGCGGGATCATTTTGATTGGCGCGCGCAAGAATCCGAATTGAACCGCTTTTCTCAATTTCACTGCACTGTCGATGGGATCGATGTGCACTTCGTGCACGAGCGTGGTCACGGACCCAACCCTATGCCAATTATCCTTACTCACGGATGGCCCGACAGCTTCATACGCTACCGGAAGATTATCCCTCTTCTTACTGATCCGGCCCGCTTCGGCGGTGACCCGGAGGACTCTTTCGATGTAATTGTCCCTTCGATACCCGGATTTGGCTTCTCCAGCCGCCCTCAACAAAGTGGCATGAACAACGCCCGGGTCTCCGGGCTCTGGGCCAAACTAATGACAGAAGAACTCGGCTATGGAAGATTCGCCGCCGGAGGCGGGGATATGGGCTCAGGTATTACAAGATACCTGGCAGTAAATCATCCGGAGCTTCTATTCGGAATCCACCTGACCGATATCGGTATAATTAGAAAGCTCATGACCTCACAGGATCAGACAGGGCTTTCGGGAGAAGAACTGCAATACAAAAGAAGCGCTCAGGAATGGATTTCCCAGGAGGGAGCCTATATGGCAATTCAATCCACAAAACCTCAAACTCTTGCATACGGACTTTCCGATTCGCCCGTAGGCCTGGCCGGTTGGATTATTGAAAAATTCCGTGCCTGGAGCGACTGTAACGGCGACCTTCGGCAGAAATTCAGCATGGATGAGCTGCTCACGAATATAATGATCTATTGGGTTACAAATACCATAGGTTCATCAGCACATATGTATTATGAGAACACGCACTCCTTGCCGCCGATGGGGCATATTGAAGTGCCGGCAGGCATTGCACTTTTCCCGGCGGATATATTGCTGCCACCCAAAGAATGGGCTGTAAGCAATCTGAATATAACCCGCTGGACTCCAATGCTTCGCGGCGGACATTTTACCGCCATGGAGGAGCCCGAGCTTCTCGCCGATGACATCCGTGCTTTCTGCAGACCATTCAGAGCTAAGCAATAATGAAAGGAACTGCCTGGTGCGAGAAATCAGGCAGTTCCTCCTATCAATCACATGGAATTTCACTCTCACAGTACTCAGAAAAAAACAAGAATGAACACTGCAAAAAGTAAAAAAACACCTGCATTTATCATCTTGATAAGGGGCAATCGGGTGCGAATCGCCTCTGAAAGCTCAAAAAGCTCCTTTCCTTTATGGATCAACAGCGTGATGATCAATAAAGGGATCATCATGCCGGACACATAAATCAAAAAGCTTGACGCGGCTTGCAGGTTTAACGCGCTTCCTCTTCTTAGGACCAGAATTATTGTGGCAAGGTATATCTGGCCCGTACAAAGGAATTCGCCTACAGAGACTATCAGGCCCAATGAAAAGCTAACTAATAGAAGCAGCTTTATATTGTCTGACGACGTCAGTCGTTGAACCCACCGGTGATTTATTTTCCGCAGGCTTGAAGGAAGTTGAAGTTTTATTTCGCCATATCTTTCTTTCCTCGAAAAATAAAAATCCCTTATGTTCATGAACGCCAGAATTGCAACCGCAGCCAGGAGCAGCAGCTTTAGAACCGTCTGGAGCCTTTGAAACCAAAAGGCGTCCAGTTGCAGGAAAAGATCATATGCAGCGGTGCCTAAAGCCAAGTATGCCAGGAATTTACCCAAAATAAAAGTTAATCCGAATTTTGCGACCTTTTTACTCTTTGCCAGCAGCAAGGAAAAAAAGAAGAGCAGCATGGACAGGGAGCACGGATTGATCCCGTTGACCAGGCCCGTCAGAAAAATCCCCGTATAGCTATACCCTTTTAGATTCGCATTATTCTCCACGGTTCCGGTGCTGTTATAAGGCAAAAGGGTTTTTATCCCATCGCCGTCCATTATAGCCTTCTCCAATTCTTCCCTGCTTATTTTCCCTCCCGCAAAATATTTATTGCCTATAAAAACCAAGGGTACCAGTTGATCTTTCTCGGCGACATGATAAGTATTGATATAGCGCCTTGAAATATCAAGGCCTTCAATATCGCCTACATTGTATTTAACTAGTTCCACTTTGGATAAAACGGATTTGCCATTATAGGGTATTTTGTATTCAAAATCAAGCTCCTCAAGGACTTTTTGGACTTTTTCACAATCTTCGCAAGCCGTCACATAGAAAAATACTATGCTTGAATCGGTTCCTGCCCAGGGTTTGAGCCTGTCGTCCGTAACCGCAGCCGCGCTGTTCCAGCCACTGCCCTTGTCGGAGATACCGGCTGCCGTGCTTTCATTTCCTATGGCCTGCGGATATTTTTCAAGAAAATCCTCTTTCGCTTTTAGAAAACTTGTCCCAAGCCGCTTTTTGATTTCATCGCCGCCCTGCAAATAGATGCTGCCGATGAAAATTGACGGAGTCTTTCTTTTATCCTTGGCAATATCGTACCTGTCACATAGGGCTTGAAATAAATCCTTTGATTTTTCCTTGAAAATATCTTCCACATAAATGTTATAATTCAATCCCATTTTCCCATCGCCGGTGATGTCATTGAACATGTCCATAAATTTCACGTCCTCGTGGCAGGCTTCACACGGATTGTCATGGAAATAGTATATGTCAAGGTACGGAGCCTTTGCCTCCGCTTCGCCGTCTTTCGCCCTTCCGTCGGGGCCAATGCAAATGACTGCACAAAACAGTACGAGGGCAGCGATTAACTTTAGATAGACAGATCTGCGCAAATATCGGTTCATCTCCTCACAGGACTGATTATAACGCCTCAATGCAATTTCCAATGGGGACTTGCCCCCTACCCCCTGCTGCAAATTCCAAAGAGGCGGGCATAAGCCCGCCCCTGGAACGGAGGATTTTACTTTGCACCTTTAGCAAAATTATCATATGCTTTTTGGTATAACTGCAGAAATTCATCCAGCTTGTAATTCTTCAGGTCATTCAAGTAGGCATCCCAATCATTGTTGATATCCTTGCTGCCTACAACAAATTCCGCCAGGGATTTGCCGACATACGTATTGATGTTGGTAGCCATTTCATTGAATTTTGCAGTATCGTCATCGGACATAAACAGCATGTTGGGAAGATCATAGGGATAATAGTACTTCTCCAGAGGGATGGTTTCTTTCTCAAGCCTTGCCTCATAATAGGTGGGATCCGAGTTTAGAACATCCTCTGCCGGGCTGGGAGTGTAAAGGTTCCGGAATTCTTTCGTATCGAGGAAGCAACCGCTGTATAGCGTCCGGTTCATCAACGTGTTTGCAAGGTCGGAATTGGTAGGATGGTTGATCAGGGTATATTTGACATCCGGCCCCAAGACCGAAGGTATTCCCGGTTTTGCGTAATCCCAGTCAACACCTTGCGTACCGCGGGACTTCAACAGGGAAACCTCCGGATCCATGAAATAGTCAACTACGCGGAAAGCAGCTTCAGGATTCTTGCATTTGTCGGTTATTGCAAACTGGGCGGATGTATTCTGGTTAACCGAGGATATACCGTATATATTGGACTGGTATTGAACCCCTCCGGGTCCTTTGAGGGGAGGGATGGCATGGTAAGTGCCGTAAGCTTCCTTATCATTTATATCGATGGTACATCCGATATGCATGTCAACAAACGCACCGACACTCAAAGGCTTTTTCATGGCTGTTGCCTTCGCCTGTTCCATGGTTTGAGAAAAGGCGGCTTTATCAATGAGACCTTGCGAATAAAGCTTGTGCATATAAGCAAGCGCATCCTTGAACTCAGGTTTGTCGGCAGAGAAAATGACCTTGCCGCTTTCGTCGACGTAGCACTCGTTAGAGCCTGTAAGCCATTTGCAGGTATGCGCAGAGTACGGAATGAAGGAATTCACCAGCCAGTAATCAATTGTTTCGTCAATATCTGCGGTCAGTGGAATTACATTTTTTGACCCTACGTTTCCGGGATCCTGAGTTTTAAATGCCAGCAGCATTTTCTCAAATTCCTCGGTAGTCGTCGGAACAGGCATATTCAATTTTTTGAGCCACTCCATATTGACCCACATTTTCGGATAGGACCCGCAGTGATGGCATTGGTCCCCCGAGTTCAAACCATAGATATTACCGTCGGTTGCCACCATGATCTGCTTTAGCTGAGGGTACTGGTCATACAGTTTCTTGAGTTCATAGCCGTACTTGTCAATCAAGCCGTTCAGCGGTATGAATATTTTATCCTGGGTACCGTACTTGATCATCTCCGACATGGAAAAAGCGGACGTCTGAGACATAAGGAATACCTCGGGGTAATCATTGCTCGCCAGCAGCAGGTTTTTGGTCGTTGTAGTATCCGATGCGTTGCTTGGCCGTTTCGTGACTTTTAAAGTCACATTGGTCTTTTCCTCCAGATACTTCAAAAATTCATTCTTTTCTACATCTGCCTTAGGATCGATGTCCACATAGCATGTAATGGTGAGCTTGTCCTTTACAATGGGTAATTGGCCGGCGGCCGAAACTCCGGACGCATCAGCTTGTCCCCCTTCGGCCGGGGCGCTGTCAAGGCCTGACGCATTCGACCCCGCAATTGTAGTTTTTGTGCCGCCTGCACTTCCGCAGCCGGCTGCCGAAGATATCAGCAGCATTGCGATAAGAATAAAACCGATTGCTCTTTTGCAGCTCATCCTCTGAACCTCCTTTTAATTTTTACTGTACGCTACAGCTTTATTTATTCTAAGGCTGCCGCCTTAAAATACAAGGATTGGTGCGGCTCTAGCCTTTTATGGCTCCTACCATGATGCCTCTGATAAAATACTTCTGAATAAACGGGTAAAGTATCATTACCGGCAGACTTGAAACGATGATGAGTGAATATTGCAGGAGATTTTTCAAATATTGCTGGTCCAAAACCGATTTGACATCGGAAATGTTAGGCATATTGACTCCGCTGATCAGAATATCCCTCAACACAAGCTGAAGCGGCCTCATATTGGGATCATCCAGGTAAAGCAGCGCAGGGAAAAAGGAATTCCACTGCCATATGGCATAAAGAAGCACATTTACCGCGATGATAGGCTTTGACAGAGGGATAACCATTTTAATGAAAAAAACGGAATCGCGGCATCCGTCCAAGCTGGCGCTTTCATAAATGTCTGCCGGGATCGTGGTTTCGATATAAGTCCGTGTTATGATAACATTCCAGACCGCCAGAGCATTAGGCAGGACCATGGCCCATACGGTATTGATCAGATCAAGCCTGCGAACGCAAAGATAGGTAGGTATCATACCACCGTTAAAAAGCATTGTGAAGATAAACAGGAACATCAGAACCCTCCTGCCCGCAATATCCTTCCTTGACAGCGGGTAGGCCGCCATCAGGGTAAGAACGACGCTTATAACCGTACCTAACAAGGTGTAGACAAAGGTATTGACGAAACCCTTCAAAATATAATCGGAGGAGAAGATTGTCTTATAGCCGAAGAGGGTGAACTCCACCGGCCAGAAATAGACGGCTCCCCTTGCAATGGCGCTGGCCGAGCTAAAGGAATTGGCTACGATGAATACGACAGGAATGATTATAACTATAACCGCAGCCCACAGGAATGCTAAAACCATAAACATGAAAATTCTATCGGAAGTGGAATTGAAATTCTTGATTCGATTCATGCCGATCAACCCCCGGATTTTATTTTTTATACCGCTTAAAATAGTGACGTATCCCCTATTTTTTTTGCTCCCCAGTTGGCTAAAAGCAATAAAAACAGATTTACGACCGAATTGAAAAATCCCACTGCCGTAGCATAGGAATATTGGATGCTCTGCAAACCCCGCTTGTATACAAAGGTATTTATTATTTCAGACTGGCCTATATTTAACGGGTTTTGCATGACATACACCTTTTCATAGGCGATTCCAAGCATGTTGCCTATAGCCAGAATAAGCATGATAATTATCGTTGGCGATATTACAGGAATATCGACATACCTGATTTTCTGAAACCTGCTGGCTCCGTCAATAATGGACGCTTCTATCAGACTCGTATCGACGGAAGACAGCGCCGCAATGTATATTATCGCCGAGTAGCCCATCGTCTGCCACACTCCGGACCAAACATAGATCGACCTGAACATGGAGGGATTCCCCATGAAATTGATAGGCTCAAACCCAAGTAAGGCAATCACATGATTGACGAAGCCGTTGTGCAAATCCAGAAACTGCATCGTCATTGCTACCAGCACAACAGTAGATATGAAATAAGGGGCATAGGTCACCGTTTGGACCAGCTTTTTGAAGCGGATATTCTGTACTTCATTTATGGCAATAGCCAGGATGATCGGGATAGGAAAACTGGCCGCCAGATTATAGACGCTGATGATTATCGTATTTAGAAACAACTGCTTGAAAGTCGGAGACGTGACAAATTCAATGTAGTATTTCAATCCGACCCACTGGCTGCCAAAAATTCCCCGGCGTACGGAAAAATTCTCAAAGGATACCAAAACGCCGGACATCGGCCAATAATTGAATACCAGCAGCAAAGCAAGGGGAGGCAGAATCATCAAGTAAACTTCCCAATGCTTTTTGATCGAACTTGATAATTTTAAGGAATTATGTTGGGGCATGGTAGATTTATCATCCTTTACAGTTATTGTGTCGGATTCGCCGGACCACAGCTAAATGTTAGCAACAAAACATAGACCCAACAAGAGTAAAAGTTTAAGAAACACCTATTTTTATAAGAAATGCAATGACACATTTTATCAGGAAAGTGACTTTTTTTAATAATCTTCCCTACTGCTTTTATCAGCAATAGGCTTATTTATTCCCCTCTGCTGAAACCTATATTCACTGGGGGTTATATTCATGATTTTCTTAAATGCCTTTCTGAAGGCATTAATGCTGTTGTACCCGGCCTTGTGGGAGACTTCTTCAATGTTGCCGCTTTGGTTCAGCAGCTCACAGCCCTTGCTTATTCTCAATTTCTCCAGGTATACGGAAAAATTCATCCCCGTATTTTCCTTGAAAACCTTCGAAAGATACGGAGGCGCAAATCCGAATTTATCTGCTATGGATGCAAGATTCATATCAAGATCGGCGAAATTCAGCCGGACATATTCAATGATCGTGTTGATTTTACGGGAGGTAATGCTGATATTTTTCGCAATGCCGACGATCTCGCAGATTCGTGAGCATATACTGCTGTAATCCTCGAAAATCTTCTCGACGGAATTCTGGCGCCTTTCGATTTTCAGAATTAATTCGCCAACCAGCTTTCCTTCGGGATAGGATTCAAGGTCCAGCAGGCTGTTGGTTTTTATCAGCGTACTGTATACCTCATTAATAAGGCTTTTTGACATAAAGCACGAAAGATTCCGCTTCACGAAATTCTCTTTATAAAGGTGGTCCAGGATATATTTAACCTTATTGAAATGCCCTTCTTTCAGGTTATTCAGAAGCTGAATTTCAAATTCTACCGGGTAGTAGAAACAATCCTTGCCCTGTTTTACATCCTTATACCATAGAACATTTTTATTATTTACCAGAATGTTGTTGTCAATTGCAACGTTTGCAGCATTGTATGATTCGGAGGCATCCATCATGTTTTCAAATACCGTCCCTACGGAAAAAAACAGGGATATCTCATGGGCTTCATAAATTGACTGGCAAACCCTGTTAAGCTCAGTATCAATATATTCATCCAGGTCCACCGTCCCAACAGAAGTCAAACTCACTATATAGACGTTGGAATCAAAGTTTTTGTTATAGAGATAGAAATCGTTGAAACGCCTGTGCAGCGCTTCTTCTATCCGTACTTTTGCAGTGTTGAACCTCATAAGATCCGTTTGTACGTCTCTCTGCGGGTCCGAATCGATTTTTACGCAAACAACGATTTTTTTACCCCTCAGCTCCGGCAGTCCGAATTGGGATATGGCCCAGTCAATTTCCTGCCCGCTGGAAAACTCCCTTTTTAAAAGCTTTTCAACAAATGTGTTCTGAAGCATCGGCAGCATACGCTGCATATTATTCTTCAGGCTTGCATTATCATCGATCAGCCCTGTCAAAGATTGATCGATAAGCTTAATGTCGCTATTTCTCCCCCGATACGGGACATTTAGCCGGTCTACCAGGATACCGGCCAGATTTCTGACATGGTGGCTTTTCTGGGTGGCTATAAGAAAAATCACCGCCAAGCCTGTAACAATACATAAAATCATTGTCAATTCAGTGACTCGATGCAAACCGTCGACCTTTTTCATAACGGTTGAATAGGGCAAAATCCCTACGTATTTCCATCCGTTGTTGGGGGAAGTGGTGTAGGATAGTAAATAACTTCTGCCGTTGACCTTTAATTCCTGATGTCCCGAATTTTCATCATAGCTTATGCCGTCGTATGATTTCAAATCCAGACCGTTGTCATAGGAAAGTATGGTGTTTTGGTCGGCATCCAGGATTTCAAAGCTGCCGTGTTCTTCAAGATACTTGTCCTTTATGGTCGAAATCACCTGATATTCAGGTATCAGGGTAACAACCGCACCGATGGAACCGGTATAATCGGGTAAGCCTTTTATGTAAACCATCATCCGGTCCACCCGCTGAAACCTTTTTACTGTTGCAACGGGCAGAAGCTTGCTGTTTCCCCGTATACCCTGCATCATATGATTCCATTCCCCGGAGGTCATGTCCGAATACTGCATAAAGGAATCATAAAACTGGCTGTTGTTGAAAAACATTTCCTGACTTCCTACTACGATACCGGGATCCTTAAAATATACATAAACATCCTGTACGAAATTATTCGAACAGAGATAGGACTTTAATGAGTCTCTGAAATTTATCATTTTAATAATACTTCGCTGGTCAATATCGGGGTTTGGGCAGTAAACCAGATTACTGGCACAGGCGGCTTTGGATATCTGATCGGTAAGTCCCCTGGTTTCAGCCAGCCTTTCATCAATGATTTGACAGCATTTTTCAAGGGCCGAAATGTTGGACTCCTGCGAATCATTTTTGACTACACCGATAACTTGATTATAGTAAAACAGGCTAAAGCACAAAGGATACAAAAATATAAAGAGGTAGGTAACAAAAATACTCATATATAATCTTGCCTTCAAATTAAAACCCCTCCTAAAGTGACTCACAATAAGTTTATCGGTTACAGTACAATTGGATCAACATGGCGTACTATTTTATTAAATTTTACCTCCCAAATCTTCAGATTCAATATTTTCAGACTTTTCATCCAGTCCGAATGAAAAGGAAGTTGGATTTTTCCGGTGATACAGGCCTAGTGTTAAGGATTGCAGATATGCACTATTTTAATGCTTAAAAAAGTGTGTATGTTAAATATATCCACAAAGCCGCCGGTTTTCAACTGTAATGTTTTAATTAAACAGTAAAATATTAAGTTCGTTGTATATAAAGCGGTCTTGAAAGAAGCTGCAGATCTCCGATATGCAGTCACGGATGATTGCAGAAATATAAAAAAATTTGAAAATACATCCATGCGGTTCACAATATCCATTGAAAGCGGCGGTCTCCTATGTTATAATTGCTGAAAGTTACGACTATGAAAGCCGGTAAATAAATGAGAGTACACGGAAAAACACATCAGAGGTCCGCTTTAACGGAAGAAATACAGGTTGACAGCTTACAGAAGCATTCTGAAATAAAGGCACGCTACGGGTTTTTCAAGAATTTCCGCAACGACCGGGACTTTAATTTATTTTTGCTTGCAGGGCTGTTCGCCGGGATTGGCGCAGGCATTAATACATCGATATTCAACAACTATTTAAGCGATATATTCAAACTGTCCGAGGACCTCAGAGGTTTCCTTGAGGTTCCGAGAGAAGCGCCGGGCTTTTCGATCATGCTGATTCTGGCGGCATTAAGTTTTTTGGGCGATGTACGGATTGCAATGCTCGGTATGGCGGCGGCGGGACTGGGCATGCTTGGACTCGGCCTGCTGTCCCCGACCTTCGCGCTTATGATCATCTGGTTAATGATGTACAGCCTCGGCACACACATGATCATGCCTGTCACTCCATCCATCGGTATGTCTCTGTCCGATCCGGAATCCTTCGGCTCCAGGCTTGGAACGGTCAGTGCCTACGGTTTGTCCGGGAGTATCGTCGCCTACGTTTTTATCTTCCTGGGTTTTAATTTCATGCATATGACTTATCAGACCGCGTTTGTCACCGGTACCGTTTTCTACGTGTCCGCCGCTTTTGCGGTGGGACTGGTGAAGAGGGGCGGGCCGGAAGTCCGGAGAGTAAAATTTGTTTTTAGAAAACGCTATTCGCTCTATTATGTACTGGCCGTCATCAGCGGCGCAAGGAATCAAATTTTTCTGACGTTTGCGCCGTGGGTGCTGATCAAGGTGTTTACCGTAAAGCCTCAAATGTTCGCTGTCCTGGGTATGGTGGTTGCCCTTGTCAGTATAGGCACGCGGAAACTGGTCGGTCAATTGATTGACAGCCGCGGTGAGCGGTTTGTCCTGACGATGGAGGCCATTTTTTTGTTCGTCATCTGTCTCGGATATGCCTTCTCCGCCAGAATTTTCCCCGACGGCGTCGCCGTGGTAATCATTGCCGGCTGTTATGTCATTGACAATTCCATGGCTGCAGTCGAAATGGCTCGGTCAACCTACGTACGGAAGATTGCCGTCGATCTTGCCGATGTAACTCCAACGCTGTCGACGGGCGTAAGCCTGCAGCACATCGCCTCAATGGTGATTCCTGTTTTCGGAGGCCTTTTGTGGCTGGCAGTCGGATATCAGGCCGTATTTATGGCAGCAGCCGTTATTGCATTCCTCAACCTGGTTCTTTCGCGCAAAATTAAGCTTGTGTCCTAATGGAACCGTCCTATATTCAGGGCTAGTAATGATTGCGTCTTTTCTCTATGTGCCCTAATCTATTTTAATGTCCCCGACCACACCATCGGTCCGGCTGCGATACTCCATTTTTGAATCATCGCCTGCCTGTAAGGTCTGCCTGCTCAATATGGAGCAGAGCTTTTTTCTTTTCCAATCCCCCTCAACGTTTATTAGCAATACGAATAAACTCTTTAAAGCCTTTCCTGCACCAGGCAAATCAAAATTGTCCGGATCCTTGCTGCTTGCCCTGAGGAGGAATATCACCGCTATTCTCCAGGTCACTATAACTATTGGGAATAACCCTAAACCGCCAGTAATGCTTACCTATCGGCTGGGTGCAGCCGTTATAGCTATAGTCCTTTGTATCCCAGGTCTCTGTAAAGGTCACAATATAAACCAGCTTTTCTGTTTCCTCAATCTCTGTTTCAAGCTCTACAGGTATTTTTCTACCGTCGGGCTGATTACCCAAATTTACTTCTGACTTTATTTTGGTTATTCTATGAGGAAAGTCCAAATTATCAAGCTTGTCTTTACTGATGCTTGAGTCCGAAAACACTGATGCAAGGGCGTCGTTTATGCCATAATCGATTCTTGTCGCCCTATGTCCGTCGATTGTTCCAAAGCCCAGAATAATGCCGTAGGAGCTATCTATCCCAGGTATCTCATATACAGTTTTTCCATCGTTGTCCTTACCGATTTCCTTTCCATTTATCGGCCCGCACCTGCCATCTACCGCATAAACCTGATTTTCCCATACAATCTCACATGGGACAAAGGGATGTGAATGAAATGGAATACTGTTTGTTTTATCATCATACCAGCCGCCTGTAACTAGCTTTTTCCATTCTATAAGTTTTTCAGCCCCCTTAGGTCTTGAAGGATATATGTAATATGAAAGCTCTTCGTCTGATGCTTTAAGAGGATCCCAGTCCGCCGGAGGCAGATGTGCTTCTTTTGCATAATCATGCTTTTTCTCCACAGAAACCTTGGAATTATCCGCGATTTTAGAAATAACGGATTCAGCAGGCTTACCACCACTTTCCTGCCGGCAACCGCACAACAAAAATATCAAACTCGCAATAATAATCAGCGACCCGCAGCCAACCCATCTATTCGCCATTTTCCATCACCTACCCTGATTTTTGTCACCTTTACATCACCATGTTGCTTATTCAATTGCTCAGCTTCCCTTTTCCATTCCTGTGCCCTGCCTTTAAGTTCTGCCGCAAAATTCTTAAAGACATCCATTGTACCCTTATTAAACGGCAATTGTGTAAAGCCATTGGCATCTATCGTTTCATCTACCGGAGCATAAAAGAAAGTTTCCTGGTAATCAAAGTTACCTATCCAGGTTATCCCCTTTATCTTTACCTGCTCTTGAGATTTATTTCTATCCATATATAAGACTGAAAAGGAAAAAAGATGTTCCATAAACATACCGACGGATAAGTTCCTTTCAAGTATATTACATAATTAGGCTATAATGGCTTCAACTATTATACCTTGATTTCTGAGGCAATCCGGCTGTTTCCTCAATTCAGGAGACAAATATTTATTTCTCAGGAAGTTGAACGTAGCTCCTGGATTGACGGAGCATTTGCCGTGCCGGATTTCCGGCGTATGAAAATACTTCTCCGTTAATACTTTTCACCTTCGAGAATACCTGAAAACCAATGTCAAATTGACTGCTGCGACAGGACTATGGGAATAGCACTTATTAAGGAGATATTCACCATATCTTAAGGTAATATTAAGATATTTCCTTATTAAATATCCTATAATAAGCAAGTTACTACAACGGGGGTGAAGAACTTAGTGATCATTTCGATTTTTATGTTTATGATCGTGTCAGTTACATGGTTTATCAGTGCTTTGCCATTCTTGATTCCATACCATATACTGCTGGCCTCTCAAAGCAAAAAGATTGGTTATAAACTGTCAATCGTCCATATTGCAAGCGTATGTATCTTTGTGTACTACCTTACCGGTGTGCTAAGTTTCACCGGCATTCCTTCCATAACGGATATCCTTCATAACAACTATGGAATAATAACGCCAAAGGGATTGAATTTTAGACCGGAAGAGATTAATCTGATTCCATTTCGTTGGATTGCAGAGGGTGTTCGCACATATCTTGAAAATATATTGCTTTTTATTCCTTTTGGATTTATGCTTCCCTGTATTTGGAAAAAATATGAAGGGTTGCGGCAAACAGTATTCTCCGGTTTTACCTTCTCTCTTATTATAGAATTGAGCCAACTGTTCAATATCAGAATAACGGATATTGACGATTTACTGATGAATACTCTCGGAGCGTTCATCGGATGGATAATTTTCAAGCTGTTGCAAAAATACTTAGCAAAATTACAGGAGAAGGTTTCTATCCAAAGTCCCAATAGCAAAAAAATTCCCTTGTTCCTCCGTGAAGAGGCATGTTTTTATATCGCCAGCGCATTGGCCGGTATGTTCTTTGTGTTTTACCCATTTTTAAGTGCTTTATTAATTTCGTTTTTAAGAGCTTTATTTGGATTTGCTTTGATTTAATCCCTGCCGGCGTATAATTTACAAAAGGACAAGCTATCCGTACTTAAGCGGATAACTTGTCCTTTTACATATCTTATCCTCCCAATAAACGCTAATCTTCTATCATGCTCAAAAACTGCTTAATTCTCTGATTATCCGTTTCCTTAAATACATGCTCGGGAGTACCCTCTTCAAGGATCAAGCCATGGTCAACAAATACAACTTTATTTGCCACATCCCGGGCAAAGCTCATCTTATGGGTAACTATCACCATCGTCATCCCTTCACGGGAAAGGTCCTTCATTACTTTAAGCACTTCCGCTGCAAGTTCAGGGTCAAGAGCAGAAGTAGGCTCATCAAACAACAACACACCGGGATCCATGGCCATAGCACGCGCAATGGCAACTCTTTGCTGCTGTCCGCCTGACAGTTCAAAGGGATAAGCTTCGCTCTTATCCGAAAGGTCAACCTTTTTCAAAAGTAAAATCCCCTTCTTATAAGCTTCATTCCTGGGTCTTTTAAGGACTGTGACCTGTCCCTCCATAATATTCTCAATGACAGTTTTATGAGGAAACAGATGAAAGCCCTGAAATACCATGCCCGTCTGTTTGCGCAAAGAGACGATATCCGCTTTGGTTGGCGTATTATTGTCATCAAACACCAACCTGCTGCTGCCTATTTCAACGATGCCCTTATCCGGAGTCTCTAATAAATTCATGCACCTGAGAAGAGTCGTTTTTCCTGATCCGGAAGGACCGACGATAACCACTGTTTCACCTTTTTTAACCTGCAGGTCAATGCCTTTTAAAATGTAATTCGCGCCAAAGCTCTTGTGCAAACCCTTAATATCTATCATAGAAGACCTCCGTTACTTCGCCACATATCGCTCCAAAAATTTCTCAATTTTACTTTGTAAAAGAGTTAACACGGTACATATCATCAGATAAATCAATGCAGCTTCGGAATACAATAAAAGCGGTTCGTATGTTGTAGCCGTTATCCTTTGCGCTATTTGAAACATTTCAGCTACAGTAATTGCCGCTGCTAATGATGTGTCTTTCACCAGAGAAATGAAGGAATTAGACAATGGCGGAATTGATACCCTTGCTGCTTGAGGTAAAATAGTACGTTTCAGCGCTTGACCATCTGTCATACCCAGGGAATAAGAAGCCTCCCACTGTCCTTTGGGTATAGATAATATTGCTGCTCTCAGCACTTCGGAATTGTAGGCTCCCACACTAAGTGTAAAGCCAATGACTCCGGCAAGGAGAGGGTCCAATATTATGCCGACCGAGGGAAGACCGTAGAATATTATAAAAAGCTGAACCAGTAACGGAGTCCCTCGGATTATCCATACATAAAAGGACGCTATAGCCACTAACGGCTTGATATTGGAAATACGGGCCAACGCTGTTAATAATGCAACAATTAAACCTAAAGCGAAAGATATCAGCGTAAGAAAAAGCGTGTAAGTCAAGCCTGCTTTAAGTAATGGCAAAAATGAGCTTGTGAATATATCAATATACCGCATTGTTTTTTCGTCAAAAATCATGTTATCACCGCTTTAGAGGTCGTTTTATTTTTTGTACCCCAAGGAGATGTTGAAGACCGGCTGAATGGGTATCCTGTTTATCTCCTTGGTCCTACCCGGGCGCAGGAAGGAGGAAGAAAACCATTGTTCCCTTCCCCCGCTGATTCATTCCATCCCTTTACTTGGATACGTCTTCCCCAAACCATTTCTGAGAAATCTTCAAATAGGTCCCATCCGCACTGATGTCAGCCAATGCTTTGTTAATTGCATCCAAGAGTTCCTTATTGCCTTTTCTGAGCATAATGCCACTCTTATCTGCCTGGTCGCTCTCAGCAACCACTTTTATCTTTGCGTCGGGCTTTTGCTTTAAGAAATCCAGGAAAGATAGACTGTCATTAATCGTTGCATCGGCTCTTTTGGAAGTTATGAGGTCGATTGACTGATTAAACCCATCTACCTGTACAAGTTCTGCGCCATAAGACTGTGCAAGCTTGCCAAAATTACTGGTTAAAGATTGAGCCGACTTTTTATCTTTTAAGTCTTCAAATTTTGTGATTGCTGCATTATCACTGCTAACAATAAGTACCGCTTTTGACAAAATGTAAGGATCTGAAAAATCATATTTTTCCTGTCTTTCAGCATTTATTCCTACTTCGTTTACGATAATGTCGAACCTTTTTGCATCAAGTCCTGCAAATATTCCATCCCATTTTGTCTCGATATATTCCGTTTTCACTCCAAGCTTTGCGGCAACCGCTTCAGCAATATCATAATCAAAACCTGTTAATTTCCCCGTGCTGTCGTGAAATGTAAATGGCGCATAGGTCCCTTCCTGCCCGATACGGATTACTCCTGCCTTCTTTATTTGTCCAAGAAGATCTTCTGAAGCAGCCGCAGTGGTACTGATACTTGTATCGGAATTTGCAGCAGAAGTGGTGGTTGAAGGATTACCCGCATTTGAGCATCCTGCTAAAACAACCGTGAGGCTAAATATGCCAAAAAGAATTAAAGCTTTTAATTTCATTTTTCTTCCCCCTATTTTCCATAAATATTTTATTTATGCATTACATCCAATGTCCTGAGACTGGCTTTGGTTTCTAAACCTCCTTTTCTTTCGGCTGCTGCCTGGATTCTTGAATCGTATCCTAACACAGCAGCCAATTACCTATTAATATTATATGTTTACTAGACATTAAATTAAACTTATTCTAATGCTAAAATCCATCGTTGTCAATGATTTATTTTTATTTACACGGCAAATTCACGAACCCATATTTTTCCTAACCCTAGCTCTAGAGCTTTAAAAAAAATGCCATTTCAGCATCCATATTCCTAGAAACCACCTTAAGATTTGATATCAACAGTCCTTTCAAGATAA
>JAEZCO010000028.1 GCA_023433505.1 Bacillota bacterium
GTCTTTGCCTGTCGCAGCTTCGGGAGGCCGGTTATACCATGAAGTTGGATTTTGACGGCGAACCATGCAAATGGACTTTTGAAAGCTACAACCACCAGCGGTTCTTTATGCCCGACGACGAGGGTAAGGTCGTCATGGATTATTGCGTGTACGTTGTCGAGCCAGAGATGAAGGTCCGGGCGCCGTTTCATGAGGATGAACTGGATGTTCAGGATCGGTATAGGGTGGACGGGGGTGTGAAGGGACCTATGCCTGAAGTGTTGATCACCGGCGTCGCACCCTATCGGACGGATGTGGAGAGCAATCTACTGCTTTGCGCCATGACAACGCTGTTCTTGAAACTGAAAAACTATGATGAAACATCGCCTTTCTACTGTGCGAGAAACGACAGGTATTGTACCGGTTGCGGGGATTGTGGGGATATGAGCAAGCGCTCCAGCCTCCACAAGCACCATCTGTATCTATACCATCATCTACTGACGGTGACCGGCGTGGGGCTTATGTGTAGCGACCCCAATGAAGCAGGCGAATACGATCTGAAATACATCAGGGGTATCACCCCGCCTATGCTTGAGGACCGGCTGGATTTCGCGATGAAGGCCGAGGGCTTTGAATACATCCGGCTGGATAGGCTGAAAGGAGAGCAGGAAATTTTCCGCCAGGTGATGGAATCCATACGTGGTAACAAGCCCGTTTTGATGAAGCTGGGTGACGGCCCGGAATGGTGCGTCGTGACAGGCTTCGACAGTACGACCGGAACCCTGTTCGGGCTGGATGCCAAGGATCATATCACATATCAACCAGCAAATAAACGAGAATATACCGAGGACGGCCTTTTTATCATCACCGACTGGTTTAAGAATTTACGCAAAGCGATCATCGTTACCGGAGAGGCCACGAAGACACTTGATTTCATCGATCTGCTCGAGCGGATGGTCGGGCGGCTGCAACTGCCTGAACGGAGCGTGCTGGAATCCATGATACCGCAGATGATCGATTCCATTAGTATGGAGAACGCCCGCGCAGTGGCGGAATATCTGAACAATTTTGCCGGTTACATGGTCGAGGCCAGATGGCATGGTGCGGAATGCTTCGGCTCGATACTGCGCAAGCCGGAGGATGAAACTGCACAGGTACGACTGCGCGAATGCATGGATCTATATTTCAATACCCATGACATCTGCTGGCAGATTTGGGGGCAGATGGGCGTTGGTCCCCATACAAATTACAAATTGCCCGGTCACATCAGTAAAATGATGCTTGACATGAAAAGGCAGGAGAAACTCAAAGAGTTGTTTGCACAGATATTTGGCAATGATCATGCTGTCTTGGAAAAACTGCAAGGTCTTGTGAACCTTGGGGATAGAAAAAGATGACATATAGTTAAATGCTTATATTTGATTTGGGTATCATATGGTGTCTGGGAATACATTGAAATAGGGTTGATATTTTTACTTTTTTTCATTATTCTACTAAATAAGAACATATCGTGAGACCGTTTGTTTTCAAGCTAATTGAGAATGAGCGGTCTCTTTTTGGTATGCTTTAACTTGCTGAAAATGTCTGCGCAGCGTATAGCCATTGTGAAGACACTTGCCAACGGAGAAGACAATACTTGTGTGCATTTTTTTGCATTATTTTTGCAACAGACGCCATAGAGTCGTCCGGCTGATGCCCAAGCGTTTGGCTGCGGCGGTGTGGTTGTCCTCGATTTCGTTGACCACCCGAATAACGATGTCTTGGCTGATCATTGCAAGCGTACGGTTCAGATCCAGAGGAGTGGCAGCATTTTCCTTCTGGGAGAACTAACTTTCGCGTCTTTGTATTATTGTTTATATGATAGTGAAATTTGATTGAAAAAGAATTATTTTTGGATTAAGATAAACAATAAGTATTCGGTAAGATTGAACGGAGCAAACCCAACAACGAAATCTTTATGAGGTACACATATGAAAGAAATTGATGACGTAGCAAAGCTATATGTCAAATATAAAATCTTCCCGGACGGCTGTTACAGTTCCGGCAGTCCGGTAGAATCATTCTTACGGCTATATCCTGATAACTATTATTCAAAAGAGCTCAAAGAGTTTTTAAAATTCCACACCTATTCGTCCATTCAACGTGGTGCAGACTTACCGTGGTGGGGATGCAATTACTTTAACAGCATTCCGAGTAAGAGAACGATGATTATCAGCCAGGATTCTTTATCAAAGGATGCAGGCAGCATTGTCTTCTGGGCACATTTATTCTCTGTTATCAAGAGTGAAGATGATTACAAATGTTATACTTCACAATTGAATGATACGGACTTGTTCAAATTCAACAGTTGGTACAAGGTATACAATCAGCTTAATAATTGGAAACTGGATTTAAGCTGCTGTTTCATCACGGATGCTGCCAAGGTATACAGGCACGGTTCATGGAAGGACAGAGATTTTGACAAGCAAAGAAGCAAAGAACTACTGCTTGAAGAAATCGAAGCATGTAAGCCAAACCTGATTATAATACTCGGTTCTGCACCTCTTATACTGCTTAATCCCGATTTAAGATATGCTGATATTATAGATAGCGGCAAGATCATAAATATTAGCAATATTAAATGTATTGTATCTCCATTTTTTATCGGCATGGGTATAACACAGCTAAACTTCAAAGAGCGTCTTGCTATTGCTTCGAGACTCATATTGGATGCATCAACATAAAACAGCTATAGGGATAATTGCATGTTGCCGCTCTTAGGGCATAACTTGATATTCATAATAAATATTGTTATTTTGGAGGATATTATGAACATAGAAATACTGGATTATATTAACAGCCTTGAAATTATTGACACACACGAGCATCTTATGCCGTTTGAAGCGCAGAGAGAACACAACGACGTAATCAGCGAGTTTCTAACTCATTATTTCAGTGTTGACCTTGTAAGCGCTGGACTCCCATTAAAGCAGCTTGAACAGGTACGTGGCAAAGAAATGTCCGTGATAGAAAAATGGAATTGCATTGAAAAATACTGGGAACGAAGCAGGTTTACAGGATATGGACAAGCTGTGACATTCGCAGCGAGAGATATTTACGGAATAGACGAAATTAACAGAGGCAGCATCGAAGAGCTTAACAGGCGTTATCTGGAAACCTTTAACGAACAGCATTATCATAAAATAATTAAGGAAAAATCCAAAATCAAGGTTGCCATACTTGACCGCTTTGGTGAAAGAGAATGCGACAAGGATTATTTTGTGATTGCGAATTTTGTAAACCCAATGGTTTACCCATCCAGCGATCAGAATATTGTTAATTTGGAAAAGGAAGCAGGTATCAGTATTAGTACACTGGAGGATTATCTACATGCCTGTGAAAAACGAATTGACAATTTCTTAAAGTCTAGCAAAATACTTAAATGTGCATTGGCCTATTCACGAGCATTAGACTTTACCAGAACAGAAAAGCATGTTGCTGAAAAAGGCTTTCATAAGATCATAAACAATAAACAGACCGGTAACACATCAGGCAGCTTTGAATGTGATATTGATTTTTCAAACTATATGTTTCATTACATCATCAGCCTTGCGCAGGAGCGAGGCATGGTCATGCAGATACACACCGGAATACAGGAGGGGCATGGCAATATCCTGTCTAACAGCCACCCTGGCTTGCTAAACCGCATCTTTATGGATTACCCCGATATGAAATTTGATATCTTCCATATCGGCTACCCGTATCAAAGTGAGCTGGGAGTCATGTGCAAGATGTTTAAGAATGTTTATATCGATATGTGCTGGGCGCATATTGTGTCGCCGGTTGCTTCAAGAAATATACTCAGTGAGTGGCTGGAATT
>JAEZCO010000115.1 GCA_023433505.1 Bacillota bacterium
ATCCTAAGTAATCCGCCGTACCATACCGACTTTTCGGTACCCAGGAGATTTATTGAAAAAGGCTTCAACCGGTTGAAAATCGGCGGAAGGCTGTTCATGGTAACCAAAAGGAAGGATTGGTACAAAAACAAGCTGGTATCGGTTTTCGGCGGCGTCAGGATCCATGAAATCAACGGATACTGCGTATTTGAAGCGGAGAAAAGGCAAAAAAACTACAGTAAATGAAGTTGTCCGGCGGGGAAACTTTGGTTATAGCCATTTAGTGGCTTGAGCCGCCGGGCTGGCGGGGTTTATAATAAAACTGTACACGATATCTGTACATCGCGGCGACCGGTGCCGACTTTCGTAAGGAAGGAGTGATCGAATTGAAGATTGCAATGGAGGTGGCCATCGTTTGATGGCCGGGGGCGGTGGGCTGAAAGGCTTGACCGCCTTTTTTATTTGATGGCTGGCAGGAGGCGTGAGGCTTCAATTCTCCGGATCAAGAATGATTATAAAAAATCTTTCTCTTGACGGAATGTAAAAAGCTGTAATACAATTATTATGCAATAAAAATTTCAGTTTGAAAGGAGTGTTAGTATGAATGTGGCGGCAAAGAGTGTTGAGGTGGCCTTCCTTTAACTGAATATGGGCAAAGGGATAAGCGTGAATACCCATAGGACTATGGTTTTATGCTTGTACCATTTGCAGCAAAACTTTGAAATAACCCTTAAATCCTGAATATAAGGTTTAGGGACACACCTCGAGGAGGGAGTGTCTCTTCCTGATTCAAACAGTACGGTAAAGGTTATCGTGCTTTTTTTATTTGCGGCGGTTTATAAAGCGGTACCGCCCTGAAATAAATGAGCTTGATGCCTTGAAAACGTAATCCACAGGTGGTTGTTCACTGTGGATTTTTTTATACCTATTTTAGGAGTGTGAATATTTTGAAATATAAAAATGCTAAAACAGTACTTCCTGAGCGGCTTCTGAGGGAACTGCAGCAATATGTGCAAGGCGAAATGATCTATGTTCCGGGCAATGGGGAAATCCGGACAGGATGGGGCGAATCTAACGGGACGAGAGAAAAATACAGCAGCAGGAATCAGGAGATTCTCATGCTCTACAGGAGCGGTGTCAGCAAGGAAGCCATTGCGGACCAATATCACCTGTCGGAATGCAGTATCAAAAAGATCATCACCTGCTTCAGGCAAAAGGAATTTGAGATGGCAATGCGGTAAACAGCGCATAAAGCCGGATTAAGCAAACAAAAGGAATATAAAGCGATTATTGTGCAAAGATAAGGATGTTAAAGATTCATGAGTATAAATGACTATGGATGGGATTTACATTTTCAACGGGAATGGAATGAAAGATATGCAGCGGGTGTATCAGCAGAGCCGGCCGCAGAAAAAAGCGCCTGCTGCCCACCCTTGCAGCCGGGCAGAATTATAGCGGATTATGGGCAGATACTGCAGGTTGCTATAGAAGCAGGAGAGCTTCATGTAAGCAGACCGGTGCAGAAATTCGAGAATGATATGCAATTGGCGGTGGGCGACTGGGTTGCGCTGGAGGTTACGCCCAATAATGGAGCGGCAAGCCTTCGCGGCGTTTTGCCCAGAAGGACTAAATTCTCCAGAACCGCCGCCGGAATTGAATTGAAAGAACAAATTGTCGCATCGAATGTAGACACTGTGTTTCTTATTCAGTCGCTGAACAGGGATTTCAACATGAAGAGGCTGGAGCGGTATCTGATCGCAGCCTGGGAAAGCGGAGCCATACCTGTGGTTGTGCTGACCAAGGCAGATTGCTGTGACAATGTGGCGGATAAGGCGGCAATTGTCAATAATACTGCGCCAGGCGTTGATGTCCATGCTGTCAGCTGCGTTACCGGCGAAGGAATTGATGAAATCAGAAAATACCTTACGCAGGGTAAAACTGTCGCTTTGCTTGGTTCTTCCGGTGTTGGGAAATCGACTCTTGTAAATACCCTGGCGGGTGAGGAGCTTTTGAAAACACAGGCTGTCAGGGAAGACGACAGCAGGGGCAGACATACGACAACCCACAGGGAGCTTGTACTCCTGCCCGGCGGAGGTCTGATTTTAGATACTCCCGGAATGAGGTCCTTCTCTCTTTGGGAGGCAGATGCCGGTATGGAGATAATGTTCGGTGATGTCGAGGAACTGGTAAACTTATGCCGTTACAATGACTGCAAGCATCAAAATGAGCCGGGCTGCGCCGTGAGAGAAGCTCTAAGCACCGGAAACCTGGAAATGAAAAGATGGGAAAGCTGGCGGAAGCTGCAGAAGGAATTGGCGCACCTCGAGGCTAAAAAAGAGGGGAAGCAAAGGCTGCTGGATAAGCAATGGGGCAAGCAGATGGCCAAGTTCCAAAAGGAATACTACAAAGGAAGAATATAATTCCATACGCCATGTGGATGGGCAATGTATTCTATTTTATTTAATATGACATACTGTTGTCATGCTCGATATGCTACTATACCTTCAGATGAATGGAGGAGACCGAATGGCTGAAAAGACATTTGATTTTAAAAAGGAATATAAAGATTTGTATATGCCTGAAGGCAGGCCGGTGCTGATAGAGGTTCCTGCCATGAAATTTATAACCGTAGACGGAAGCGGCGACCCTAATAATAATCCTTTCTATGAACAGGCAGTCGAGATGCTTTACGGATTGTCGTACACGATTAAGATGAGTCCTAAAAAAGGTCATCCGCCGGAAGGATATTTTGATTATGTTGTTCCGCCGCTTGAAGGTTTATGGTGGGTTGAGGATGGAGCTTTCTCCCTTGACCTTCGTGACAACTGGAGATGGACCATGATGATCCGGCATCCGGAATTCGTCGATGAGAAGGTTTTTACCCGGGCCTGTGAAGCACTGGCGGTAAAGAAGCCGGAATTATCAGTTCAAAAGGCAGGCTTCCGGGTCTTCAACGAGAAGCTGTGTGTGCAGATCATGCATCTCGGACCCTATTCCACAGAGCCTGAAAGCATGAAAAAAATAAATGCTTTCATTGAAAAGGAGGGACTCGGAGATACTATGGACAGCGGAGGAAAACATCATGAAATTTACCTCTCCGATCCCAGAAAGACCAGGCCGGAAAGGTTAAAAACGGTGTTGCGGCATCCTGTAGTGAGAATATAGCATTGGACATAAGGAGGACAATTATGAAAAGACTGAATGAGATACTTAATATAGGCGAAATAATGGAAAAACGGCTTTCTTCCGTTGGGATCCATGATGCTGAAACGCTTATGAAAACAGATGGCAGGGAAGAATCTGCCAAATCGCGTCTGAAGGAAGGGGATACCTGCTCCGGTTCAGTATGCGGTCTGGAAGGCGCAATCCAGGGCAACCGCTGGCATTACCTGCCGGATGAGTCAAATAAGGACCTGAAAAATAGTTCTTTGATTCTTTTTAAGCTTCGATAATTCTATCGTTGCCGTGAAATAATAATTGACAGACACAAATAGAAATCTTATAATAAACGAAACGTATAAAGCAAAAGCTTTGACTGAGAAGAAGTACGAACAGCAGGTCCCTACAGAGAGTTCCCGGGTGGTGAGAGGGGCAGGGGAATTTGTTCCGAATACATCTTACGAGCTGCACACCGAAGGGTTTTACCTGGTAGGATGTTTGCCGGCAGCCTGCACCCGTTATAGTGCTAAAGAATGGCGTGCTCGGTATGCACTAGTTCTTGACAAGGTTGACGCTGTGAAGCGTTGATAAATTGAGGTGGTAACGCGGGAGTATGACTCTCGTCCTCTGAGAAATCAGAGGGCGGGAGTTTTTTATTTTGTAGGCATACTCCGGGATATCATCAATACAGCGGTGAATAAGCGAAGCATCGCTGAGGTTCCGGGAATGTGAGCAGGGCTTGCCGCCCCGGGATAAGAACAGGAATGACGAAAGGAGCAGTACAATGAAAACCATTGATGAGCAAATCAAAATTATTCTGAAGGGAGCGGAAGAGGTAATTCATACGGATGACCTGAGAAAAAAATTCGAGCGCTCACAGAAAACGGGAATCCCCCTGACCGTGAAGCTTGGTCTCGACCCCACGGCGCCGGACATCCATCTGGGTCATACGGTGGTCCTCAGGAAAATCAAACAGTTTCAGGATCTGGGACACAGAGCGGTAATCATCATCGGTGATTTTACAGGGAGGATCGGGGACCCCACCGGGAAATCAAAAACCAGAAGGCAGCTGACCGGGGAAGAGGTTGTTAAAAACGCGGAGACCTACAAGAAACAGATTTTTAAAATCCTTGACAGGGATAAAACAGAGGTAAGGTTTAACAGTCAATGGCTGTCAAAGCTTGACTTTACCGATGTTATCCGGCTGGCGTCCAAATGTACGGTGGCCAGAATGCTGGAGAGAGAGGATTTTCAGAACCGTTTTCAAGAACATGAAAGCATCGGAGTGCATGAGTTTTTTTATCCGCTGATGCAGGGCTATGATTCCGTTGAACTGAAAGCAGATGTGGAACTTGGAGGGACCGAGCAGAGGTTTAATATCTTGATGGGAAGAAGCCTGCAAAAGGATTATGGGCAGGAGAGCCAGGCGGCTGTTTTCATGCCTATCCTGCAAGGCGTTGATGGGGTTGAAAAGATGAGCAAAAGCCTGGGAAACTATATCGGCATCGACGAAGAGCCTGAAAATATGTACGGCAAGGCAATGTCCATACCCGATACCCTGATTATAAGATATTTCGAGCTTGTTACCGATATTCATCCCGATGACCTGGAGCAAATGAAAGCAGGTATGGACGCTGGAAAGATTAACCCACGGGATGCAAAAATGAGGCTTGCAAGAGAGATTACGGCCTTGTACCACGGAGATGAGCCTGCCGGGCTGGCAGAGGAACAGTTCAAAGCCGTTTTTCAAAGGCGTGAAATTCCTGAAAATATCAAGGAATACAATCTCACGCCCAACGGATCGGATGCCGATGGGGCGGACGCAGTAAGGCTTTTGGTTTTAACAGGTCTGGCGGGCAGCAATAGCGAGGCCAGGAGGCTGATATCCCAGGGAGGAGTCAAGGTCAACGGCAGAAAAATTACCGGGTGTAAAATTGATCGTTTGTGTGATGGCGATGTGGTTCAGGCTGGGAAACTCAAGCGGGTTAAAATCAGGATCGGGGAGTGATTGCTCTGGATAAAGACGGATATTATTATTGACCGCTCCGGCCGGCATTGAGTGCTGTCGGGGCGGTTTTTATATGTTTTAAAAAGCCTGCGGGAAAAATCTCAGTGGTATGCGGCAGGTAAATCATATATAATACTATGTAATAAACGGAGCTTTTCATTGATTACTTTATTCGGAGGCGGTATAAATTGATTTTATCCGGGCTTGAAATAAAAAAGAAACAGGGAAGGGACATTCTGATTGAACCCTTTGACGAAAAATATCTGAATCCCAACAGCTATAATCTTCGGCTTCACAATGAGCTTTTAATTTATGAAGACGATGTTCTGGATATGAAGAGGCCGAATAGGACCAGGAGCCTGGTGATTCCGGAAGACGGCCTGGTGCTTGAACCCGGCAGGTTATATCTGGGGCGGACCCTTGAGTATACCAAAACCGACAACTATGTGCCGATGCTGGAAGGCAGGTCTTCCGTGGGGAGGCTGGGTCTCTATATCCATGTCACGGCCGGGTTCGGAGATGTAGGCTTCAGCGGCTTCTGGACTTTGGAAATACAATGCATCCAGCCGGTCAGAATATATCCGGGGGTGGAAATCTGCCAGATCTACTATCATTCCATTGAGGGAGAATATGACAGCTACTGCAGCGGGAAGTACCAGAACAATACCGGAATACAGCCAAGCTTGCTTTATAAGGATTTTGAGAGGTAGAGGATATAGCACCAAAGGGCGAAAAAATCAATGGCCAAAGGGAAGATTACCATATATTTGCCATAATATCCGGAGATAATTAATCCATAGGATATAATTGCAGTAACGGTAAGCAGAGGTGGATTTTCGATGAAGGACAGATTGATTAAAACATTAGTGAGAAAAATGGTGGAGAGCAAGGGCTATATGCCTTTAAGGGATCAGGAGGGCAGACTGTCCGTTGACGGGCCGGTAAACATCCTTGTGAAAAATTCCTTCAAAAGCTATAGCTTCGCAGAGCTTCTGGACGGCGACAGCTTTACCGGTGAAGAAATAGCGGCAAGGCTTCAGCGGAATGTAAAAATTCTTTCGGAGATGAAGGAAGGAGCCTCCCAATATTTCTTTGAAGTGTTTATTTTTGAAAACGGGCCGGAGGAAGAAAAGCTGGATGCCATGATATCCAATCAGTTTCAGAACGTAGGCGGCAAAAAGTATCTGAAATGCATTAGCGTGGATATGTCAAAGGAGTCGGTGAGTAAGCATTTTCAAATTCCCGCCTCGGATGCCGGCCTGAGCAAAACAATTAAAAGCGTATTCGCCGAAGGCGTCCATGGCGGGGACGGATATGCGGACGGACCAAGCCTGGACGAGTTGGTCGCCCGGAAGGAAGAGGAATACAAGGTAGAGTTCAAGGTAAAAACACCGGTGATTACCTATGTTCTGATTGCCGCAAACATCCTCGTCGCAGGCCTGATTTTCCTATACTCAAAGGGATCGGGCATTTCTTACGGTCAGTTGCTGATTGATTTCGGGGCCAAGGTGAATTCCAACATCCTTGCCGGTCAGTACTGGAGATTTGTGACGCCCATCTTTCTGCATGCAAATCTTATGCATTTGCTTATTAATTGCTATTCGTTGTATGCCATTGGCGTGAGTGTGGAAAAAATCTTCGGCCGGTCCAAATTCCTGGCGGTCTATATGGCGGCAGGGATATTGGGCAACATAGCAAGCTTCATGTTTTCGCTCAATCCCGGCGTCGGAGCGTCGGGGTCTATTTTCGGCCTTCTGGGGACGCTGCTTTACCTGGGGCTGGAAAAGCCTGCGCTGTTCAAGGCATATTTTGGATATAACGTGCTGGTAACGATTGTAATTAATCTGGGCTATGGCTTTTCCAGGTCGGGCATAGACAATTATGCCCACATCGGCGGCCTGATGGGCGGCTTTTTAATGACCGGGGCGGTTTCGAAGGCAAACAGGCGGCAGTGGTATTTAAACCGGTACCTCTATGCCTTCCTCCTGGCTGCAATCATTTTTTCGGGAATCACCTACGGTTTCGGCAACAGGCAGAACCAGATCGCTTTGAAGGCCAATGAGCTGGAAAGGCTTGACAGGGAGCAGGCCTGGAGCAAGGCAGAGCAGAAGGCGGAAGAAATACTGGCGCTGGACCCCGGCGACGCGGAAATAAAGGCGTCTGCTTTATGGACTCTGGCCAAAGCCGAGGCGTTGACACAAAAATATGATGAAGCCGCCGGGCATGCAAAAATGCTGGTGGAGCTCAATCCCCCGAGCGGTCATTATCTCCTGGGCTTGATTTATTTTGATACCCAACAGTTTGCACTTTCCAGAGAGGAGCTCCTTGCGGCGAAACAGGCGGGAGCCGACAGCGAGCAGATCGATAAGCTGCTGGATCAACTGGGAGAAGCGCAGGGACAATAGTGGGGCCAATCCGCCCTATTGGGGTATTGCAGTTGCAGTACCCCGAAAATAAAACTGAAAATCTTAGAATATGTACCATAGCTTAAAAAAAGTAACTTGCTTTTTCCATTTGCATGAACTATCCTTGATTAGAGGGTTGCTCCCTGTTTTAAAGATCGGATGTAACAATCATGCGGAGGAAAACGGCTCACAATGAATTGCTGCAAAGATAAAAACAAGCTGTCCCGCCCTATAACCAAATACTTAGCCATTCTTCTGCTTCTCCTGATTACTTCCGCCTGGCGTCCGGCATATGCTTCGGGAAATGCTGATGCAGTCGAGATGAACTATTTTTATATCTCGGTCTGCGCTTCCTGCCATGATGTTGAAGAGTACTTGAACGGCGTATCGGATCAGTGCTCCCCCAAGCTCAAAGCGCAGAACAGAAAGCTCCGCATTTATAGATATAATACGGCTGAGGGTGAAAATATCAACCTGCTGAAAAGATTTTATGCGGCTTATCATGTACCGGAAAAGGATCAAAGCCTGCCGGTGGTATTTTTCGGGAACACCTGGCTCGCCGGTGAAAAGGAGATCAAGCGGCGGTTGGCGGAGGAATTGCCGGCGGCGGAGTCCGGGTCTCCGGTCGGGAAAAACGATGGGGCGGATAAAAAGTCGGCCTTTGAGGACTTTTACGGGCTAAAGCCTTTAAGCTCCTTTACCGCCGGTTTTGTCAACGGACTTACCCCATGCTCTCTTTCCATGCTTTTATTCTTTATTTCCATGCTGCTGGCCCGGAAGATCCATATAATGAAAATGGGCTTGCTCTACTGCGCAGGAAAGTTCCTGGCATATTTCCTGCTTGGGATGGTCTTTTTCAAAATGCTGGGCGGCATTCACGCCGTCTGGCTGGAGTCGGCAGTGAAAATAGTCATGCTGGCGGCCATCGCGGTTTTTATTTTCCTCAATGCCATGGATTTCCTGGCCGCCAGAAGAGAAAAATATGAGAGGATAAAACTGCAGCTCCCTTCCAAACTGAGGGGTTTCAATCATCAATGGATCAAAACGGTTTCTGCCGCCGATTCTCCCGGTGCGCTGGCGGCCTTCAGCTTTCTCCTCGGTATCGGCACCTCCGTCGGAGAGTTTTTATGCACAGGGCAGATATATCTTACAACGATCCTCTATGTGCTTCACCATCAAACCGCTTTAAATTCCAGGGCGCTCCTTTATTTCCTGGAATACAGCCTTGCTTTTGTGACCCCCTTGCTCATCATCACTTTTATTGTATCCCGGGGGAAGGAACTGCTGGATGTTTCGGAGTTTATCCGGAAGAATATGCACCGGATCAAGCTGATCAATATTTTTGTTTTTCTGCTGTTTGGCTTATATTTGTTATTTTTATCGTAAAATATTTTAAAGGATGCAGAGGGCTATGTATACCAAGGGCGTTTATTTCCTGGACATTCGGAATATTGTTGTTTCAAGCTATAAAATGACGTTGCTGCCGCTTAAGGAAGAAGCTGTCATTGCCAAAAGCATTGAGTTTTTCAGTGATCCGGAGCCGTGCTTCCTCCACCGCGGCGCTGTTATAACAAGAATTCTTACAGAAATAGACGACTACCTCCTCAATGCCTCAAAAAATGGCAGCCGTGAGATGCTGTGGTCGGATTTCCCTGAAAAATACAGAGTCCTGCTGGAAATCGGAGGAGAAGTTCATGGAATCCGGTTTGAAATAGATGGAAAAATAGCTGCCCCTAAAGCCAGGAAAGCATAATGAAAAGGTGGGATACACTTGCTTAAAAAAAGCGAATCAAAAAAGATCAGGATCTTCAAAAGCTTTTTCCTGTCCTATATTCTTGTCCTGATACTGCCTTTTGTTTTCGGCAGCTTCATTTATTATGAAGCCCTGGGCATTATTGAAAAGGATGCAAAAGACGCCCGGATTTTCATGCTCAAGCAGAGCCGCGCAATTATTGATAATTATTTAAAGGATATTGACCGGACCGCCCTTTCCATGTCAATGAACACCTATGTAAAAAATCTCATGTACATGGACCAGCCGGGGTATGGCTCCTCCGACATCTATTACCTCACCCAGACCCAGAAGGAAATAAAATCCTACAATACCTCCAGTACCTTCGAAAGCAGCTATTACATTTTCTTCAAGCAGGGTGACATGGTGCTTACAAGATACGAAATCAATTTCGGAATTCAGCAGTATTACGCCAACAGCTTCCGGTATTCCGGAATGGAATATGGAGACTGGCACGAAAATGTACTTGATACGTATCATGAGCGGGAAATCAACCCAGTCAGCATTACCAACTACACCGCAAACTTAGGGACTACGACGGATTATCTGAATTATATCCAATCCTTTCCCATCGGGTCGGGCAATAAAACCCTGGGAGCCATCCTGATACTCATCCGGCGGGAGGATATCAACAAGCTGCTGACGGATGTGGATGAATCCAGATCCGGATATACCTTTATCCTTGACAGGGACGGAAAGCTTGTAACCGGAGTTTCAAACAGCGGGGACGGAAGCTTCCCCGATATTGCTGTTGACAGGGAGATTCCCACCGGATTTACTTACAAAAAGATCAACGGGACGGATATGGCTGTCATTTATATAAAATCGGCATATAATGGCTGGACCTATGTAACGGCGCTTCCGACAAAGGTCTTTATGGATAAGGCCATATACATCAAAAAAGTCATTGGGTATATCGTGGGTATCTCCCTGCTGATTGGCGTTGTAATCTCCATTTATCTGACAAGGCGCAATATCCGGCCCATCAGGGAGATGCTGGTAACCTTGAGGAAAGTGTTCCAGGGCGAGCTGTCCAGCGGGAAAAATGAATATGAATTTTTGAAAAACGGAGTTGCAAGGCTCATCAATACCCACGAAGAGATGAAACGGTCCATGGAAAATCAGGAGATACTCATGAAATCGACTTTCTTAAGCAGGCTCATCCGGGGAGAAATAAGCGATGAGAGGGAGATCGAGCTTTTATCCGGCCATCTTGGCATAAACCTGAAAGGAAAGAAGCATGCGGCGGCGATCCTCGTTTTGAACCGCTTTCCCGACAGGGTGAACAGGGAGATGCTCATCGAGCATGATATAAACAGGGTCATCATCGACAATGTAATCAACAAGTACACAGGCGGAAGGTGTAATACCTATATCCTGGATGCTGACCAGATCATACTGCTTTTGAACTTCAATACCGATGACGGCGGCGAGTGTGAAAAAATCATTGAGAACCTGCTGGCACAAATTATCGACGAGCTCCATGCGACATTTAACATCAATGTAAACCTGGGGGTGGGAAATTTGTATGAAAAAATTGCGGATATCAACCTGTCTTTCAGTGAAGCCAAGAATACCCTTGCTCTCTTTGATGAAATCGGCGGAGACAATGCGATTCTATGGTACAAAGACGTAAAGAAGGAGTTGTACGGGTACTATTATCCCGTAGAGCTGGAGCAGCAGCTGATCAATATGGCGAAATCAGGGAACAAGAGCGACATTGACCGGCTGATGGACATGATCTACAGCAAGAATTTTATTGAGAGACGCCTGACAAATTATATGGAATACAATCTTTTCTTTGATATGCGGGGGACGATTATTAAAACCTGTGAAGAAATAAACGGCAACCAGGACCTGAAGGAAATCATCAGCAGCAAGTACAGCACCATGAGCGTGCAGGATGTATTTGCATCCATGAAAAAAGCATATTATCAGATCTGCAGCGAGGCCGGCAATAAAAAGAGAAGCCACAATGACCAGTTGCTGAATAAGCTGGTGGAGTATATACAGTCCAATTACTTCTCTCCGGAGGTCAGCGCCTGCGATATCGCCTCCAGATTTGACATATCCGAATCCTATTTTTCCCAGTTCTTCAAGGAGCAGTCGGGCGAGACCTTCAGCAATTACCTGGAAAAGCTGAGGATTGGCCGGGCTTGTGAACTGCTGGACAAAAAGGACCTGTCCGTCGAGCATACGGCAAAATTTGTGGGGTATAACAGTGCATATACCTTCCGGAGGGCATTCAAAAGGGTTATGGGGATATTGCCCACGGAATACAGGCATTAATACTGCAGCGATGTTACATTCGCATTCGAATCATTTGTACCATCACATTTTCATCGTCAGTTTCAAAAAAAGTAAAAATAGCCTCCATTCTAATGAATTGCCACCTCCGGAAATAAAGTGGCTCTTTCTATTATCAGGGGGCTGAAATAGAATAAAGTCATGGTTTGCCGCTGCCGTCGTTTTAACAAAATGCAGCCGCCGGCAAGCTTCAAATTTTCAGGTTGATTGAGGAGGCCCGTCAATGGCGTCAATTGCTGCATCAGTGAAGAAAGAAAGGAGCCCCGGCAGTAAAAATAAAACAATTCCGAAAGGCAAGTTAGGCAAAAGGATTCTGAAGCATTGGCAGCTTTACCTTTTGATATTGCCGGCATTTTTATGTATTGCTGTTTTTAAATATATCCCCATGTACGGCGTGCAGATAGCTTTCAGGGATTATAACCCGTCTCTGGGCTTTCTGGGCAGCCATTGGGTGGGCCTGAAATACTTTTCGGATTTTTTTTCCTCCTATCAGTTTTCACGGCTGCTTTTAAATACGCTTTCCATCAGTGTTTACTTCCTGGTGGTCATTATGCCTGTTCCCATTATTCTGGCCATATCGTTAAATGAAGCAAAGTTCAAGCTGTTCAGCAAAGCCGTCCAGATGTTTACCTATGCGCCTTATTTCATCTCCACGGTGGTATTGGTGTCCATCATATTCCAGTTTTTATCCCCCTACGGACTGCTGAACAATCTGCTTGCCCTCTTCGGGATTGAAAAAACCGACGTGATGGCCAATCCTGCGGTGTTTAAATCTTTGTATGTCTGGTCGGGGGTGTGGCAACAGGCGGGGTATTATGCAGTGATTTATCTTGCTGCCCTGGCGGGTATAAATAAAGAGTTATATGAAGCATCTTTTATTGACGGCGCTTCGGTATTTCAAAAAATAATCCATATCGATATCCCCGGGATACTGCCCACAGCCATTATTATCCTGATCTTGAATGCCGCATATATATTGAATCTTGACTACCAGAAGATTCTGCTGATGCAAAACCAGCTGAATATGGAAACGTCGGACGTCATATTCACATACGTTTACAGACAAGGCCTTGTCTCGGCCCAATACAGCTATTCTTCAGCCATTGGCCTGTTTAATTCCGTCATTTCGTTCAGTATTTTTACGTTTATCAACAGGCTTGCAAAAAAATATACCGATACGAGTTTATGGTAATGGAGGTGATGGACAGTGACTTTGCAAAAAAGATTTTCCATTTTGAATGACCGTGTTTTCAGCACAGTGAACTATGTGTTTTTGGTAGTATGCCTGATGGTTACATTTTTTCCCTTATTGAACGTAGTCGCACAGTCCTTGAGTTCACCTGCCAGCGTGATTGCCGGCAAAGTGCTTTTTTGGCCTGTAAATCCGTCGCTGACAGGGTACCGGCATATAATCCAGGACAGGTCCCTGTTGATGGGCTTTGCCAATTCCTTCCTGTATACGTTTTTAGGGACCCTTATCAGCGTTGTGCTAACCTTGACAGGCGCCTTTCCCCTGGCAAGGAAAACCTTTGTGGGCAGAAAGATCATCACCTGGATATTCACCTTCACCATGATTTTCTACGGCGGAATGATCCCCACCTATATCCTTATCAGAGACCTGAAAATGTATGATACTATCTGGGCGCTGATAATCCCCAATGCTGTGGGCGTATGGAACCTGTTCATAGCCAGGGCCTTTTTCGAAAATACCATTCCCGAGGAGCTTTATGAAGCATCCGAGCTCGATGGCTGCAGTGATATCGGGATTTTTACATCCGTTGTCATTCCGCTTTCAAAGCCGGTGATTGCAGTAATGGTGCTGTTCTACGCCATAAGCCTCTGGAATAACTACTTTGACGGGCTCATCTACCTGTCGTCCTCGAACAAATACCCTTTGCAGCTTGTCCTGCGGAACATCCTGATCAAGTCGCAGATGCTGACCTTCCTGAAGGCCAGCTCCGGCCAGGATCAGAGTGAAATCATGGCGCTGGCGGAGGTGATGAAATATTCGGTCATCGTATTTGCCAGCCTGCCGGTCATGATTTTATATCCCTTTATCCAGAAGTATTTTGTAAAAGGAATCATGATAGGCTCTGTAAAGGGATGAAGCAGCCGCAAAGGGGGGATTCCACACCGGGGATGCCATAGCCCGGAGAAAGGAAGGGGGGATGCTTTAGGCAGAATTTCAGGGAGAAACCTTTACAAGGGCCGAAAAATTTATTCATTTGAAAGAGGAGGAATTTTATGCGAAAAACATTTATTTTTATGCTGGCGCTGGTTTTATGCCTTTCGACGGTTATCTCCGGCTGTGGAGCAGTAGCCGGCAATAACACGACGGCTGCTGCCTCCGGCCGGGACACTGTGGCGTCAACCACGGCTGCCGGGACAGATAACGGACTCTCAGAATTGGGAACCTTTCCGCTGGTAAAAGAAAAGACTACCATCACTGCTTTTATCGGATGGGGGACACAAACGGATATTGCACAGAACTGGAATACCACGGAATATGAAAAAAAGACAAATGTCCATGTCGAATGGCAGACAGCCGCAGGAGCCGACGCCAGGGAGAAACGGGCGCTGATTCTGGCAAGCGGTGATTTGCCCGATGTTTTCATCAATGGCTATGTAAGCTTCACTCCTGCGGATGAAATGCAGTATGGAAGCCAGGGCAGCATAATTCCTTTGAACGGGCTCATTGAAAATAACAGCATTTACTTGAAAAAGATTCTTGGGGATAATCCCGTATACAAAAACATCATCACCTGCTCCGACGGCAACATCTATTCCCTGCCGGATTTCAATGTCTGCTACCACTGCAACTTTTCACAAAAGATGTGGGTTAACGTAAGCTGGCTGAAAAATCTGAACCTGGCGATGCCAAAGACAACGGACGAGTTTGAACAAATGCTCAAAGCCTTCAAGGAAAAGGATCCCAACGGCAACGGGAAAGCCGACGAAATGCCGCTGGTATCTACCACGGACGGATGGCATTACCAGTTGGACGGCTTCCTGATGAACGCGTTTGTATACAGCGACGGAGATACCCACCTGGCATTAAACAACGGCAGCATCGAGATGACGGCGGTCAAGCCCGAATTCAAGGAAGGCTTGAAGTATTTGAACAGGCTCTATTCCGAAAAGCTCCTGGCGCCGCAGTCTTTCACCACCAACGCCAGTTCCCTGGAGAAGCTGAATGAAAGCGGCGGCGCGGAAGTGGTAGGAGCGGTTCCCGGAGGCGCCAACTATATCTTTGCAGGCGGCCCGGCTGTTTCAAAGAGATGGCAGGACTATGACATTCTGCCGCCCATTACAGGCCCCTCTGGCTTTGTGGCTACTCCAAACTATTCGGCTACCCGCGACGTAGGCACCGGATATTTCTCTGTTTCCAAAGCAGCAAAAAATCCCGAATTAATCCTGCGCTGGATCGATTGGCTTTACAGTGATGAAGGGACCTTATGGCACGATGGTTCAGGCGGAAGAGAAGGCATTGACTACAGGAAAGCCAACGCGGATGAGCTGGGCTTGAACGGGCAGCCCGCAAAATATGTGCAGCTGGCAGCCAAAAAACCGGAAGACAACGTCGTTTGGGAACAGTTCTTCCCCGGTTTCAGGACCAAGGAGTTCAGAGATACCTGGAAAGCGCCCCAGGATTGGCACAGCGACGACCCAATGGCACCTGAGGCACAGCTCTATCAGGGCTCCAGGGCTTATGAGGCAGTTGCCCCCAAGGCGGATCAATCCATGCCCAACCTCTTCATCAGCAGTGACAAGCTTTCGGATTATACACGCATTAAAACAGGGATTGACGATTACATAAAAGAGACGGTGGTTTCCTTTATTGTCGGCAAGATGGACCTGGAGAAGGATTGGGACAGTTATGTCAGCAAGTTAAACAGTATTGGCCTCAATGATTATCTGAAAATGTGCCAGGAGGCATATGACGCGCAATTCAAGTAACAGGCAGCCTTAGAATTCCAGGAAAATGCCAAGCCGGCCACGGATTGGCATTTTCCGGTTTTGGAGTCGCCGGGCTAAAGGCGGGTATGACTAAAATCGAGGAGCTTGGCACCCCTGAGCTTCTGTTCGAAAAGGAGCAAGTGAAATGGACAATCTGACACTCTGGTACAAAACGCCGGCAGAACGCTGGACAGAGGCGCTGCCTCTGGGGAACGGCCGCATGGGAGCAATGGTTTACGGCGGGACCGCAGTAGAGAAAATTGCGCTTACGGAAATTACCTGTTATTCCGGGGAGGCTTCACCGGACAACAGCCAAAATGGCGCTTCGCAGCATATTCCGGAAATTCGGGAGGCTTTATTCGGAAACGAGTATGAAAAAGCAGAGCTTCTGGCTGGAAAAATAACGGGCAGAAAACTGAATTATGGCACAAATCTTCCCTTTGGCAACCTTACGTTGAATTTTAATTACCGGGACAGTGACATAACCCGTTACTGCCGTCAATTGCAATTGGAGAATGCCTTGTCGCTTGTGGAATACAGGGCCGGCGATATTGATTATACCCGTGAGGTATTCATATCCAATCCTCATCAGGTTATTGTCATCCGTATAACCTGCGGTGTGCCAGGCATGCTGGGGTTTACTGCTTCCTTTGACGGAGCCGGTAACGCATGCTCAATTGAACCGGATAAGTGCAACAGCCTTGTTCTCAAAGGAAATGCCTATGAAGCAATCCATTCCGACGGCAAGACCGGGGTAGCAATACATGGGCGGGCATGCATAAGTAGTGATAAGGGAAAGGTTTCTGCCAGGGGAAATACTTTTGAGGTCAAGGATGCCTGTGATGTGGTCATCCTGCTTGCATTGGGCACCGATTTCCACGGCGGCGACGGGGCAAATTCCTGCAGCGCTGCCATTGAAGCCGCTGCCTCAATTCCGTATACGGATTTGCTTAAGGCGCATATTGCGGACCATCAGAAACTTTTCAAAAGAGTCCGGTTTGAATTGGGTGAGGGATCCGGAGAAAGGGTTTCCACAGAGCAATGCCTGGATGGAGTAAAAGACGGCATGGAAAATCCTGCGCTGACGGCCTTGATGTTTCAATACGGGCGCTACCTCCTCATGTCCAGCTCCAGGGAAAATTCACCGCTTCCTGCCCATCTCCAGGGTGTATGGAACGACAATATCGCTTGCCGCATGGGGTGGACCTGTGATATGCACCTGGACGTCAATACGGAAATGAACTACTGGCCGTCGGAGGCGGCGAACCTGACTGAGTGCAATGCCCCTCTGTTCCATTGGATTGAAGGGATACTGATGCCGTCGGGCAGGCAGACTGCCCGGGACACCTATGGACTTGATGGTTGGGTCGCCCATGTCGTATCCAACGCATGGGGATACTCTGCTCCCGGGTGGGCGGCAAACTGGGGTATATACCCTACAGGGGGGATATGGGCTGCGGCGCAGATGTGGGAGCACTACCTCTTTACGCTGGACAAGGATTTCCTTGGCAGCCGCTTGTATCCTGTTTACCGTGACGCTGTAAAGTTTTTCTTAAAATATCTTGTGGAGGACCCGGAAAGCGGTTATTTGCTATCCGGACCATCCATGTCTCCGGAGAATTCTTTCGTATACGACTGGCGCCATTCCAGCCCTGCGTCGCTTTCCATGGGGGCGGTATGCGATACCGTTCTGGTGCGTGAGCTGTTTACTTCCTTCATTTCTGCCTGCCAGATACTCGGCTTCCAAGATGCGCTTCTGGATGAAACAAAAGAGAAGCTGGAACAGTTGCCGCCTTTCCGCATCGGAAAACACGGACAGCTTCAGGAATGGTTTCATGACTTTGACGAGCCTGACCCGCATCACCGCCATACTTCCCATTTGCTGTCGGTATTTCCATTTTGCCAGGTCAGTCCGGATGTTACGCCGGAATTGGCGGAAGCCGCCAGAATCAGCATAAAAAAGCGCACCACTCCGGAATGGAGATGGGAGGATACAGGCTGGGCCCGCGCAATGCTGATTCTTTACTCGGCAAGGCTTTATGACCCGGAAGCGGCTTACCGGCATATTCTGGCATTCCAGCGCGGATTGACAAATGGTAATCTGCTTTCCTTCTGCCCTCCCGGTGCAGGCGCCAATACCGATGTCTTTGAGATGGACGGCACTACAGGGCTTTGCACAGGCATATGCGAGATGCTGTTACAAAGCCATAACGGGGTGATACATCTTCTGCCTGCCCTGCCCAAGCAGTGGCCGAAGGGCTTTATAAAAGGAATCCGCGCCAGAGGCGGCTTTGAAGTGGACATCCTCTGGAATGACAATGAGCTGGTCAGTGCGGAGATTTATTCCGAACATGGAAGTGCATGTGCCATAAGGTATAAAGATAGAAATGTACACCTGCAGCTTGTCAGAGGAAAAAGGTGCTTTCTGAATAAAGTTCTGGCCGCATGCCATCGATAGTCCCAATGCCATCCGTCTTATACGGCAGATCGTGCACAGCAAGACCGGGCTGGCTTTAGGCCGGCATACCATTAAGTTTGTAAAGAAACCGGGTCATATATGCTGCTTGACGCATTTAACGTTACACCATAGCGCGTGAAACTGCATCTGTCCTATAAAAGCAGTAAAAGACAGGATTTTTATTTCTTATCATGATACTATGAATACAACGAAAGGAGGTTAGTGCTTTGGAGTGGCTGAACAGGATGCTGAAAGCTGTGGATTATATGGAAGCGCATATGAGCGAGCCCTTTGATGCCGCAGAGATAGCAAAGATAGCTTATTCTTCGGAGTTTCACTTTCAGAGGATGTTTCATATGCTTACCGGTTTCTCTGTGGCAGAGTACGTCAGAAAGAGGAAGCTTACTCTCGCAGCCCAGGAGCTTGCTGCTACACGGGCTAAGGTTCTGGATATCGCACTGAAATACGGCTATGACACCCCGGAATCCTTTTCCAAAGCATTCCGCAAAGTGCATGGCATCAATCCTTCGGCAGCGCGCGCCAGGGGAGCGAAGCTCAAGGCATATCCGCGGATCTCGTTTCACTTATCATTGAAGGGAGATAAAGATATGAACTATAAAATAGTTGAAAAGGAAGCGTTTAAGGTTATTGGCAAGGGGATCAGGGTATCGACCCGGGAGGGCGAGAATCTGAAAAAGATTCCTGCGTTCTGGCAGGAATGCTGTCAGAACGGACTTTCGGAAAGATTGGAGAAAATTGCCGGGGAAATGGGCAAGCTTGGCATATGTATGAATGATTACAGCGAAGAACAGTTCACATACCTTGTGGCTGTGGAGAAGCCCAAGGAATATGAGGGGACGGACTTGCAGGAATATATCATCCCCGGAGCCACCTGGGCGGTGTTCGAGTCCATAGGCCCCATGCCTGGCGCAATACAAAAGGTGTGGGAGCGGATTTTCTCCGAATGGTTCCCGGCCACGAACTTTGAACATGCCAATGCTCCGGAGCTTGAGGTATACCCGGAGGGAGATGCGGATTCGGACGATTACCGCTGTGAAGTTTGGGTTCCTGTGATTAAAAAATAGGCGATGAAAAATCAAAGGCGGATGTCGCATG
>JAEZCO010000116.1 GCA_023433505.1 Bacillota bacterium
CAGCAAATGCAGGGCATTTGCTGCCAGCCTCGTTGAAACCCGCCGATGTAAGGAAATTTGTCGGCAAACGACAAATCTTCTTTGAATTAGGTCGTTATAAAAACAATGGAATAAGCTGGGCGGGAAATGACAGTGATTAACACTTTTTTGCCTTAAGTATAGGAAGGGGACGATAGGACATGACGGACTCGAAAAATGTAAGAGAAGCTCTTGACTGGATCTTGCACATAGGCATCGCTGTATTGATCGGTGTGCTGATAGTTACCTTTGTAGCGCAAAGAACACTGGTTCATGATATATCCATGCAGCCGACGCTGGTGGAAGGCGACAACCTGATTGTAGAAAAGGTCAGTGCAAAGCTGGGAGGCTTGAAAAGAGGAAATATCATCGTCTTCCTTGTGCCGGAGGAAAACCGCCAGCTCATAAAAAGACTTATTGCCATTGAAGGCGATAAGGTGGAAATCAAGGACGGCAAGGTTTATGTCAATGGCCAAGCCTTGAAGGAGGATTACTTGAAAGGTGTGGAAACACAGTCCTTCGGGTTTCCTGAATATGACAGCCTTGTAGTGCCGAAGGGCTATGTTTATGTACTGGGGGACAACAGGCCCAACAGCAAGGACAGCAGAAGCCTGGGTCCGGTCCAAGCCTCAAGGATCAGTGGAAGAGCCATATACCGGTTTTATCCATTTGATAAGATCGGTGTAATGAAATAAGTATTTCTCTTTATTAATACGGTGAACTATGCTAATATAGTTATGAACAATGAAAAGTATCAATGTAAGGTTGATACTTTTTTTATTATATATTTTATTTGAGGGGGTTTGGAGTTACAGCCCGAATATGGCTGTACTGTTTATGAAAAAGCTTTTGCACATGGGTATCGATGTGGGCTCTACCACTGTAAAGCTGGTAGTGCTCGACAGAAATGATAAAATCGCTTACAGCAATTATCAAAGGCATTTTTCCGATATAAGGAAAACGATTTTCGAGCTGGTAGATAATGCCTGTGACAAATTCATAGATGAGGATGCAACCGTGATGATCACCGGATCAGGCGGAATTTCTGTTTCCCAGTGGCTTGACCTGCCTTTTATCCAGGAGGTAATTGCAGGGACTTCTGCGGTGGAATGCCTGATCCCTGAAACGGATGTTGCCATCGAGCTTGGCGGAGAAGACGCAAAAATCACCTATTTTGACGGCGGTATGGACCAGAGGATGAATGGCACCTGTGCAGGCGGCACCGGCGCGTTTATCGACCAGATGGCTTCTCTTCTCCAGACAGACGCCTCCGGACTCAATGAACTGGCGAAAAACCATAAGGTGATTTATTCCATAGCGGCACGCTGCGGCGTGTTTGCGAAAACCGATATACAGCCCTTATTAAATGAAGGTGCCGCAAGGGAGGATATCGCCGCTTCCGTCTTCCAGTCGGTGGTTAACCAGACAATTAGCGGACTTGCCTGCGGTAAGCCTATTCGAGGAAATATAGCCTTTTTGGGAGGACCCCTGTTTTTCCTGTCCGAGCTGAGAGCACGGTTTATTGAAACTCTGGGCCTGAAGGAGCTTCAGGTGATTTTCCCGGAAAATTCCCAATTATTTATCGCCATAGGCGCAGCGCTATCTTCCAGGGAACAGCCCTGCATAGCTTTCAAAGCGCTGCGGAAAAAGCTTCCCGTACTCAAGGAGGTATCCGTTCATGAAGTGGAGCGGCTGAAGCCTCTTTTTGAAAGTCCTGAGGAGTTGGAGAAATTCAGAAACAGGCATGGCGCCAGCAAGGTAGCAAGAAAAAGTCTTGAGGGCCACCAGGGAGCCAGTTTTCTTGGCATTGATGCCGGATCTACCACTACCAAGCTGGTATTGACCGATAAAGACGGCGCGCTTCTTTACTCCTTTTACGGAAGTAATGAAGGCAGTCCTTTGAACTCTGTAGTGAATAATTTGAAAAAACTATATAAGCTGCTTCCGGAAGGGGCATTCATAGCGAATTCTACTGTTACGGGCTATGGCGAAAGTCTTATAAAGACCGCTCTTCGCGTCGACTACGGAGAGATAGAAACCATTGCCCATTACAAGGCAGCCGGCCGTTTTCTGCCGGGTGTGGAGTTTATTCTTGATATCGGCGGGCAGGATATGAAGTGCATGCAGGTTAAAAACGGCGTCATTGACAGCATTATGCTCAATGAAGCCTGCTCTTCCGGCTGCGGCTCCTTTATCGAGACCTTTGCCAATTCCCTGAAAATGAGCGCCGCTGAATTCGCCAGTGATGCCCTGGGATCCAAAATGCCCGTAGACCTGGGTTCAAGGTGTACGGTTTTTATGAATTCCCGCGTCAAGCAAGCCCAAAAGGAAGGGGCTACGGTGGGGGACATATCCGCGGGCCTTTCCTACTCCGTGATTAAAAATGCCCTGTTTAAGGTAATAAAAATCAGGGACCCCAGGGAGCTGGGAAGCAAAATTATCGTCCAGGGCGGCACCTTCTATAACGACGCAGTGCTCAGGAGCTTTGAGCTGGTATCGGAAAGAGAAGCCGTAAGGCCGGATATAGCAGGGCTGATGGGGGCCTATGGAGCTGCCCTCATTGCTTGTGAAAAATATGTGGAAGGACAAAAGACTGCTCTGCTTGGGTATGAACAGCTTGACAGCTTTCAATCGGATGTCACCCTCAGCAGGTGCGGCCTGTGCAGCAACAATTGCCTCCTTACCATAAACTCTTTCCAGGATGGCAGGAAATTCACCTCCGGCAACAGATGTGAGCGGGGGGCCGGAGAAGAGCACAAAAACAAAGACGTGCCCAATTTATTTGATTTCAAATACAAGCGCATTACCTCTTACAAATCCCTGGATAAAAACGACGCTCACCGTGGTACCATAGGTATTCCACGGGTGCTGAACATGTATGAGAATTATCCCTTCTGGCATACTTTCCTGACAGAATTGAAATTCCGTGTGGAATTGTCACCCAGATCCTCAAGGAAAATTTATGAGCTGGGGATTGAGACAATGCCCTCCGAGTCGGTTTGTTATCCGGCGAAGCTTGTCCACGGACATATTATGAGCCTGATTTCAAAAGGCGTAAAAACAATCTTTTATCCCTGCCTGCCCTATGAAAAGAAGGAGGACAGCGGCGCCGACAATCATTACAACTGCCCTGTGGTTACATCTTATTCGGAAGTAATAAAGCATAACATGGATATATTGAAGGAAAAGGATATCCGTTTTATGAATCCCTTCCTGCCCTACAGTGACAAGAAAAGGCTGACGGAAAGGCTTTTTGAGGAATTCCGCAGCTTCGGTCCCTCAAAGCGGGAAGTGACTCAGGCCGTTGAAAAGGCCTGGCAGGAGGAAGAAAATTTCAAGCAGGCCATACGGAAAAAGGGAGAAGAGGTTTTAAAGCACCTGGAACAAACCGGCGGTACCGGCATAGTGCTGGCCGGACGTCCATACCATATCGATCCTGAGATAAACCACGGTATCCCCAATATTATTACAGGCTATGGAATGGCAGTGCTTACAGAGGATTCCGTTGCTCATCTCGCCAGGGCGGAGAGGCCTTTGCGGGTTGTCGACCAGTGGGTTTACCATACCCGGCTTTATTCTGCGGCCAGCTATGTGGCGGGAAGAAACGATCTGGAGCTTGTACAGCTCAATTCCTTCGGCTGCGGACTGGATGCGGTGACCACCGACCAGGTCCAGGAGATCCTGCAAAGCAAGGGCAGGATCTTTACCGTGCTGAAAATCGATGAGATCAACAATCTTGGCGCTGCCAGGATCCGGATCCGTTCGCTGATGGCAGCCATGGAGGAAAGGAAACGGGATGGCAATTCCAGTGCCATAAGACATTCCTTCTTCAAAAAGGTACCCTTTACAGAAGAAATGAAATCCAGGCATACCATCCTGGCGCCGCAGATGTCGCCCATTCACTTTCAGTTTGTGGAAGCAGCCTTCAGAGCTTCGGAGTACAAGCTTGAAATTCTGCCGTCAGTGGACAGGAAAGCTGTCGACGAAGGGCTCAAGCATGTAAATAACGACGCCTGCTATCCTTCCATCATTGTCACGGGCCAGTTGATTGAAGCGTTGAAATCGGGAAAATATGACCTGGCAAACACCTCGGTGATGATTTCGCAGACCGGCGGCGGCTGCCGGGCTACAAACTATATCGGATTTATCCGAAAAGCGCTGAAGGATGCAGGAATGGAGCACATTCCGGTTATTTCTCTGAATGCTGTGGGAATGGAAAAGAATCCCGGGTTTAAGATTAGCGCCGGGCTTGTGAATAAATGCCTTATAGGACTTGTCTATGGCGACCTGCTGATGCGGGTGCTTTACAGGGTGAGGCCCTATGAAAAAATAAAGGGCTCTGCCAACCTTCTGTACGAAAGCTGGGTGGACCGGTGCAAGGAGTCGGTTGAAAGCGGCAAGTGGGGCTTGTTCCGGCGGAATGTCAACAGGATTGTAAAAGATTTTGACAAGCTTGAACTGGAGAACGTTGTTAAGCCAAAAGTTGGGCTGGTCGGTGAAATTCTGGTCAAGTTCCATCCCACGGCCAACAACAGCGTGGTAGATATTGTAGAAAGGGAAGGCGCAGAAGCCGTTATGCCGGATTTGACGGATTTTCTTCTATACTGTGCCTACGATGCCAATTATAAACACCGGTATCTTTCCGGAACCTTCGGTAAAAAACTGGTGAATAACCTTGCAATTTCCGTCATCGAATTTTACCGCAGAGAAATGAGAAAAGCCCTGACAAAGAGCCGCAGGTTCCAGCCGCCGTCCGACATTTACGAGATGGCGGAAGAGGCGTCCCATATCGTCTCTCTGGGCAACCAGACAGGGGAAGGTTGGTTTTTGACGGCTGAAATGATCGAGCTGATCAAGAGCGGGGCCGGAAATATCGTCTGCATGCAGCCCTTTGCGTGCCTGCCCAATCATGTCACCGGGAAGGGAATGATCAAGGAGCTGAAGCGAAGGTTCCCCCAGGCCAATATCGTTGCTGTGGACTATGACCCGGGAGCCAGCGAGGTAAACCAGCTCAACCGTATCAAGCTGATGCTGGCGGCGGCTTTCAAAAATATGAAAAACGAGCAGAAAGATATCCTGGATGAGAAGGCAACAGCCGGTTTTGGAGTGAAAGCCATTGTCAATGAAGGAAGGCGAACAGTTCAGGATTAACGAAGATGATGTAATCGAGGATTGATGGAATGAATGCCGGAATGAAGACCGGACGGCTAAAAATAAAAATCTCAGGCGCGTGAATGCTCCTGAGATTTTTTATTTCCCCCTGATTTCTATCTACCGGGCCTCTTGTATTCAGGCATATATTTTTTGCGGCCTTTTTTCTTTTTCATCGTCGCCATCCGGGCATTGTGTTTCTTTATGGAAAGGCTAAGTCCAAAGCCGAGCAAACCAAGAGCTACAAGTACACCCAATATAAAATAAAGCTGTTGTGGCATAATTATTTCACCTCGCTAAAACATTATACCCATAAGTCAGTGGCAAATCAAGAATTTTCTTTTTAAAGTAAGGCCCTGTATTTCCAGGTAAAAATACCCTTGCAAGGCTGCAGGGACTCTTTTCCAAGATTGTCATAATGTATGCGCCGAATGAATATTATTGAATAGGGCATTGGTGTACAGATGAAAACTGCATATTTGATCAGTACGAATACTACGGCAAGGACAGGCTGATCCACTTCCAAAAGCACCCCGGGCATAAATTTGCCGTAGTGACAGTGGAGGAAAAATGAATAGTAAATACAAGCGCAAATCATTGAAAAAAGCGGCATTAAAAGTACTAATGATCCCGTTGCTGATAATTCTATCCTTTTTTGCAATTAAGGCCGGCATTGCCATCGGCAATCTGATCTACAACATGGATGCGGGTTTCGTTGAAGACATCGACACGGAAAATTTTAAAACGGTTATGAACGCCTCCATCCCAATCATCAATACGATTTATAACAGCGGAAACATCAACGTTTCCGTTTCAGGAGAATTAAAGGGGCTTATTAAGGCGATTTTCAATTTTGACCTTGACACGCCCTTATCCATTTTAAACGTACAATCACCTTTGTTTTTAAGCTATTACAATAAAGAGTACAAGGAGAAGCTGGCGATGCAGGATCAGCCGCCTGTTTCCGGACCTTCGCCTTCGCCTGTCGAAGTCAGTCCGAAAGCTTCGGCGCCGGTGAGTACGCCTACCCCCGGTACGGTATCTCATACTCCGGCCGCTTCCGCCACTCCTGCTCCGACGGATATTGCACCTATCAGCGCCATCACCTTCGAAGAGGATGAAAATGGGGAGAAAGACAAAACGGATATTGTCAAGCAGGATAAAATCGAAATCCATAACTACACTTCCTTTAAAATCAATCTGGAGGAGCTGTTGAAGGAGCCCTTTAAAATGAGCTTTGCAAAAAAAGGCCCCAAGGTATTGATTTATCAGACCCATACCTCCGAGAGCTATGTATTGAATGAAAAGGATCTGGGGAAAACCAATGTGCCTATTTACAACAAGGATCCGAAGTATAACGTGGTCAGGGTAGGCGATGAGCTGACAAAGAACCTCAAGAAATACGGCATAGACGTGCTGCATAACGGCACGGTTCACGATACCAATCATCCCGCCGCATACGGCGCTTCATTAAAAACGCTGCAGAAGTATATCAAAAGCTATCCTTCCCTGAAGGTAACGTTTGATATCCACAGGGACGGGCTTGGTAACGGCCAGAAGCTCCGGGCGGTAACAAAGGTGAATGGGAAGAACGCGGCCCAGATAATGTTTGTCGTCGGCACCAACGGAAACGGCCTGCCGCATCCCAATTGGAAAGAGAACCTGAAATTCGCCATCCAGCTGCAGCAGGTTCTCAATGAAAAATATCCGGGGCTTGCCAAGCCCATATGGATCAGCAAGAACAGGTACAACCAGCAGGTAACCAATAATTCCCTCATTATCGAGGTGGGCGGGGACGGCAATCTTTTGAGCGAATGCCTGGAAAGCACAAAGTACCTGGCGGAGGCCATCAATAGTATAATAAACAAAAAATAGGCAAGGTTTATAGTTCCACGGATTTTGGGCATACTTTTAGCAATAAAGCGTGCTTGTTTCCGGAGGGACCATGGGAAGGGTAGAAAAATTCAGGCAAATAAGAACTTTAAGGCAAAAGTACATCCTCGCGGCATTTGTTTTCATAACTCTTCTGGCTGTGGGTTTCTATACTGCCGATCATTCTGTCAGCAATCTGATCGGTGTGGACCAGGGACTGAAAATCTTTCATGTCGTCAATAACGACAACCGGGTCCAGGTAGTCTTCATGAATCAGCGGATCGAGCTTGATCTGGAATATGTCAGCCATGATCTGGAAAAGGTAAAACAATTCTTTGCCGGTATCTTCGGAAACGGGCAAAAATAATGAGTTACAAAGTCTGAATTGATGTTCAGGCTTTTTTTAATTGAACTTGTTTGCATATTCTACCGGAGTATATCCGGTAGATCTTTTAAACAATCTCAGCAGGTAATAGGGACTCAAAAAAGTGATGGCTGTCAAATCATTCAGAGTATTTTTCCGGAAATAGTTGGTTTCAGTATAGTCAATGACTGTCTTTTGTTCATACAGATTGAAAATGCTGACCATATATTCAGGGATTTCTGAACAAGTATCTTGGGGTCAGCGACAGTTTCTTTGTCTCAAATGCAATGGCCGGTTTCGAAATTGCATAGCGCAAAAAGGTTTCCGGCAGCCGGCCGGAAGCCTTTTTGCATTGCGGCGGTTTAAAAGGGAGAGAGGCGAGCGATAAAGGCGGACGCAGGTATAAAAACGTTAACAAATATGCAATATTAAGAACAGTTGGAATCGCATGCAAGTTAATTCTTTATTTTATGCAATATCAATGCTATAATATCTACAGATTATATGGCGGAAAGCTCAGTCCAGGCTCCTGCCGCCAGAGAATCCGCGGCTTTCGCCGTGCAGGATGCCGGGAAGCGGACAAGTATATTGTAATAATGAATTCGAGAGGATAACAAATGGCAAGTGAAAGACAAAACAAAATCAGGAATTTTTGTATCATTGCACATATCGACCACGGCAAGTCTACTCTGGCAGACAGGATCATTGAAAAAACCGGTGTTCTGACCTTGCGTGAAATGCAGGAGCAGGTTCTCGACAACATGGATATTGAACGCGAGCGCGGAATTACAATAAAGGCCCAGGCAGTAAGAATGGTTTACAAGGCCAATGACGGCGGTGAGTATATCTTTAACCTGATTGACACCCCCGGGCATGTGGACTTCAATTATGAGGTTTCCAGAAGCCTTGCCGCCTGCGAGGGAGCCATATTGGTGGTAGATGCCGCCCAGGGCATAGAGGCCCAGACTTTGGCCAATGTCTATCTTGCCCTTGAGCATAACCTTGAGATCCTGCCCGTCATTAACAAGATCGACCTGCCCAGCGCCCAGCCGGATCATGTTAAAAAGGAAATCGAGGATGTTATCGGTCTGGATGCGAAGAATGCACCGCTGGTTTCAGCCAAAAACGGACTGAACATCGAAGAGGTGCTGGAAGCGGTTGTAAGCATCATTCCCCATCCTGAAGGCGATGAATCGGCGCCTTTGAAGGCATTGATATTCGACTCCTTCTATGACGCCTACAAAGGTGTCATCGTATATGTCCGTGTAAAGCAAGGCACAGTCCGGCAGGGAGATACCGTCAAGATGATGTATACCAAAAAGGAATTTGTCGTGACGGAAGTAGGCTATTTCAGGCCCGGCCAGTATACGCCCTGCGGAGAACTCCTTGCCGGCGATGTAGGATATATTGCCGCCAGTATCAAAAATGTAAGGGACACGCGGGTCGGCGATACCGTTACTCTTGCCGGCAATCCTGCTGCCGAGCCCTTGCCCGGGTATAAGAAAGTGAATTCCATGGTTTTCTGCGGCATATATCCGGCGGACGGCGCCAAATACGGCGACCTCCGGGACGCCCTTGAAAAGCTGCAGCTCAATGACGCCGCCCTCACCTTTGAGCCTGAATCGTCGGTGGCTCTGGGATTTGGTTTCCGGTGCGGTTTCCTGGGACTGCTGCATCTCGAGATTATCCAGGAAAGACTTGAAAGAGAATATGACCTGGACCTTGTTACTACGGCTCCAAGCGTTATTTACAGAATCACCAATACCGACGGCGAGGTTTTGAATATCGACAATCCCACCAATTTACCTGCGCCGACCTTGATTGAGAAAATGGAAGAACCGATGACGAAATCTACCATTATGACTCCGGTGGAATACGTAGGAAGCATAATGGAGCTGGCACAGGAACGCCGCGGTATTTACAAGGACATGTCCTACATCGATGAGAAGCGTGTAATCCTGACCTATGAATTGCCGCTAAACGAGATTATTTATGATTTCTTTGACGCCCTCAAATCCAGGACCCGGGGATATGCATCCTTTGACTACGAGCTTATAGGCTATAGGGAGTCTGATCTGGTAAAGCTGGACATTCTGCTGAACGGGGAGATTGTGGACGCCCTATCCTTCATTGTGCATACGGAAAAAGCCTATGCAAGGGGAAGAAGAATCGCTGAGAAGCTGAAGGACGCCATACACAGGCAGCAGTTTGAAATTCCCATCCAGGCTTGTATCGGCGGGAAGATCATCGCCAGGGAAACCGTCAAGGCATACAGAAAAGACGTTCTTGCCAAGTGCTACGGCGGCGATATCACCCGTAAGAAAAAGCTTCTTGAAAAACAAAAGGAAGGGAAGCGGCGTATGCGCCAGGTAGGCTCCGTAGAAGTTCCGCAGGAAGCATTCATGAGCGTTCTCAAGCTGGATTAGGTGATCAGATGTACTACGATGCACACATACATTCTACACACTCCTCCGATGGCAAGTCGCCTTTAGGGGATTACACCGCTGCCGTTGACCAGGAGAAAATTTCAGGGATAGGCTTTGCCGAACACCTGGACCTTATGCCGGAATGCGGTTCCTACGGTTTGTTGAATCCGCCGGTTTACTTTGCGGAGGTGGCGGCTTTAAAAGACAGAGGGTATGATTTTCACGCCGGCTGTGAAATAGATTTCAACAAAAAGGCCCAGCAGGTCATTCTGGAGCATCTTGAGAAATACAAATACGAGTTTACAATGTGCTCCATCCATATGATCGACGGTTTTTCAATTTCAGACCGCGTATACATACCTGCCATTGACAATATGCAAAAGCTCAGGTACCTCATTGAAAGGTATTATGAAGAGTTCAGGTATAGCCTTGAAGTCGATGTCTTTGACGTTATCGGGCATGTCGGCGTTTTCAAAAGATATCTGGGGGAAGCATACTATCGGCAGGAGAGCCTGCAGCAGCTTGTTAAGGCTGCGGAATACGAGCTTGCCCTGATGTGTGCCCGGTCAGGAAAGATTGTTGAGGTAAATACCTCCGGTCTTTATTCCCCCCTTGGGGAAACACTGCCGGGGAAAGCCTTCCTGGAGCTTTATTACGGCTTCGGAGGCAGAAATGTCTGCGTAGGAAGCGATGCCCACAACAGCAAGGACGCCGGCAGGGGAATGAAGGAAGCTCATGAGTTATTGAAGGAAGCGGGCTTCAAATATACCATGCTTCCCTGGGACAGAGAACACCCTTTGAAGCTTTAACTGTTTTTAACGGTGATTGATCAACATCTTATATACATTGAGCAAACGGGAAGAATGATGGTTAAATGAAGAAAGAAATTGGATTATATCTACACGTACCCTTCTGCAAATCAAAATGCCATTATTGCGACTTCAATTCCCAATCAGGAAAGGAAGCCCTCATTGAGCCCTATTTTAATGCGGTTGGGCAGGAAATGCGCAATTGTTCAAGCAGCGCCGGGGACTGTATTGTCAGTTCCGTTTTTATCGGGGGCGGCACTCCTTCCCTGGTTGATGCAAAATATATTTATCAATTGATGAATACCTGCAGACAATACTTTGAAATTGGCAGCGGAGCTGAAATCACAATCGAATCCAATCCCGGCACGGTAAATTATGAGAAGCTTCTTTCCTACCGGGTCAATGGAATAAACCGCCTGAGCATGGGCTTGCAGGCATGCCAGGAAAGCCTTCTGAAAAAGCTCGGAAGGATCCATTCCGCGGAGGACTTCACGGACAATCTTGCTGCGGCAAGAAAAGCCGGCTTTAAAAACATCAACGGAGATTTGATTTTCGGCATCCCCGGGCAAAGCATGAACGACTGGAGCGAAACCGTCAGGAGCGTTATCAAATGCGGGCTTCCCCATATTTCCTGCTATAGCTTGAAAATCGAAGAAGAGACGCCTTTTCACAGCATGCTCCTGTCAGGAAGCCTCCAGCCCGCCGATGAAGAACTGGACAGAAAAATGTACCGGCATGCGGTGGATGAACTGAAAAGACATGGGTATATTCATTACGAAATATCCAATTTTGCCCTCCCGGGCTTCGAATGTAGGCATAACATGGTTTATTGGAATGCAGCGGAATATCTGGGGATCGGCGCCGGTGCACATTCCTATATGGCCGGTAAAAGATACAACAATATTTACACTATTGAAGAATATATCGATACCATGGCAAAGGCCGGCAGCGCAGCGGAAAATATACAGGACATTGACGTAAACGAGTCCATGTCGGAATATATGATCCTTGGGTTAAGGCTTGTCGATGGGGTCAGTTTTGAGCAATTCGAACAAAGATATGGCGTGAATGTTTTCAGTAGATATGAAAAGCAAATTGCAAAAATGGTAAAAAAGCAGCTGTTGGAGCTGGAGGGCGGCAGGCTAAGGCTTACCCCTTACGGGCTGGATGTTGCGAATTGCGTTTTTGAGGAATTTATTTAACGGTAGCCGGTTAAAGGTCAGAGAAAGTCAGAAAAAAAGTAAATAAAACTATTGACAAAAAAAACCCAAGGTGGTATTTTTATAATATGTTAGCACTCGTACAGTAAGAGTGCTAACAAGTTTCAGGCATCAGGCCCAGGCCGGAGCTGTCTGAAAGCTGGCGGGGCTTGACTCCCCGGGATTTTGTATGAATGAGGGAAGACAAGTCCCTGCATTAGAGTGGGGTGAATCGATGTTTTTGGATGATAGAAAAAGATTAATATTGCAGGCCATCATCGACGATTACATCAATACGGCCGAGCCTATAGGATCACGCACCATTGCCCGGAAACACGAGCTGGGCTTGAGTTCCGCCACGATAAGGAATGAGATGGCGGATCTGGAGGAAATGGGATATCTGGCTCAGCCCCATACCTCATCGGGAAGGGTGCCGTCGGATAAAGGCTACAGGCTGTATGTCGATCACTTGATGACAGTGAAGGAATTAAGTCTCGACGAGGTGGAAAGCATAAGAGCAGCAATGGAGACACGGATTAACGAATTGAGCCAGTTGATCAGGCAGGCCTCTGTCGTTATGTCCCGCTTCACCAGGTACACCTCCATGGCAATCACACCGCAGATGAAAAAGAGTATTCTCAAAGCGCTGCAGGTGGTGCCCATTGAAAGCGGAAAGGCTCTGGTCGTAGTGGTTACCAATGCCGGTATAGTTAGAAACCAGCTGGTAAAACTATCGGTAAACGTTATGCCCGACGTACTTATAAGTATTTCGAATATGCTGAATGAAAAGCTCAGCGGCCTTTCCCTGGAACAGATCGGCGGGAAGGTGATCAATGAGCTGGAGGAAGAAACCGGCGTGCCCAAGGAGATTCTGCTGCCTGTACTGGAAGGCATGGCGGAATGCATAAACCTGATCGACAATCCGGAAGTATATCTTGACGGGACTACCAACATTTTTAATTATCCGGAATTCAGGGATGTGATCAAGGCCAGGGAGTTCATGAACATCATGGAGGAGAAAGCAAACCTTTGCAGGCTTCTGGCGGATTCCATCGAAAAAGGCGGCGTCACCGTACGGATCGGCTCGGAGAATGACATTACGGGAATCAAGGAATGCAGCCTTGTCACGACAAATTACAATCTGGGAGATATCTTCATCGGTTCAATCGGAGTTATCGGGCCTACCCGGATGGAGTATCCCAGGGTAGTTTCGTCCATGAAGCATATACGGAAAATGATCAACCATGAAATCAATAAATTGCTTGGAACCTATCTGGACGATGATTAGTTGTAAAAAAAATATGGGAAGACTGGAGGAACAACAGGTAAACAATGAAGGGAAAAAAAGAATATCAGGACGCAAAGGAAGAGAAGCTAACGATGGATGAGAATGTGACCGGGAACGGCGTCGATGCGGCGGCAGAAGGCAATTGCGGGAAGGACGCGGCAGATGACAAAACCTTGAAGGAACTGGACAGCTTGAAGGCTGAGCTGGAAGAAAAAAATAAAAAAATCGATGAATACCTGGACAGACTGCAAAGGTCGGCAGCGGAATTTGACAATTTCAAAAAGAGGACCATCCGGGAAAAGGATTCGCTTTATACTGAGGCTGTGAGTGATGTAGTCGCTGGGATACTGCCAGTAATAGACAATCTGGAAAGAGCGCTGCAGGCCTGCTCCGCAGATAATGGGCTTCAGTCCTTGAAAGAAGGGGTTGAGCTGGTATACCGGCAAATGAAGGATTCCTTGAAGAATATCGGAGTGGAGGAAATAAACTCCTGCGAGGCGTGTTTTGATCCCCAGCTGCACAATGCGGTAATGCATGTGGAAGACGAGGCCTGCGGACAGAATGTGGTGGTCGAGGAATTCCAAAAAGGATATGTTTATAAGGACAAAGTCATAAGGCATAGTATGGTAAAGGTTGCAAACTGATTTCGTCCGGCGGCGGTAAATTATTTCTCCTGAGGCAGGGTTTTGCCCGGAAGGTCAAAGAAAATCAAAATCAATAATAACATATACTTATATAGTAAAAAATACTGGGAGGTAAAATTATGGCAAAAGTAATAGGAATAGATCTTGGAACTACCAACTCATGCGTAGCGGTTATGGAAGGCGGCGAGCCTGTTGTCATACCAAATGCGGAGGGTAACAGGACCACTCCGTCGGTGGTCGCTTTTTCAAAAACCGGAGAAAGACTGGTAGGCCAGGTGGCAAAAAGACAGTCAATAACCAATCCGGAGAGGACCGTCATATCCATCAAAAGAGATATGGGCACCGACCGCAAGGTCAAAATCGATGACAAGGCGCATACACCTCAGGAAATTTCCGCGATGATCCTGCAAAAGCTGAAGGCAGACGCTGAAGCTTATCTTGGTGAAACAGTTTCCCAAGCGGTTATTACGGTGCCTGCATATTTCAGCGATTCACAGAGGCAGGCAACAAAGGACGCCGGCAGAATTGCAGGACTTGAAGTTATGAGGATCATCAACGAGCCGACGGCGGCTGCGCTTGCCTATGGCCTTGACAAGGAGCATGACCAGAAAATCATGGTATTCGACCTGGGCGGCGGTACCTTCGACGTATCCGTTCTCGAAATCGGCGACGGAGTGTTTGAAGTTCTTGCAACCAACGGCAACAACCGGCTGGGCGGAGATGACTTCGACCAGAGAGTCATTGATTTTCTTGCCGATTCCTTTAAGAGAGAAAACGGCATTGACCTGAGAAATGACAGAATGGCAATGCAAAGGTTGAAAGAAGCTGCTGAGAAAGCCAAAATCGAGCTTTCAGGCGTTACCACCACCAACATAAATCTTCCGTTTATCACGGCGGATGCAAGCGGCCCGAAGCACCTTGACCTGACCCTTACAAGGGCGAAATTCGACGAGCTTACCTCCGACCTGGTGGAGAAGACCATGGGACCGACCAAGCAGGCAATGCAGGACGCAGGGCTGACACCCGATAAAATTGATAAAATATTGATGGTTGGCGGATCTACAAGGACTCCCGCCGTCCAGGAAGCAGTCAAGAAATATCTTGGGAAGGACCCTTTCAAGGGGATCAACCCTGACGAATGTGTGGCCGTTGGTGCTGCAATACAGGCAGGTGTTCTTACGGGTGAGGTAAAAGATCTTCTTCTCCTTGACGTTACGCCGCTTTCACTTGGAATAGAGACCCTGGGCGGAGTATTTACGAAGCTCATCGACCGGAATACCACCATTCCTTCCAAAAAGAGCCAGATATTCTCCACTGCAGCCGACGGACAGACAAGTGTTGAAGTCCACGTGCTTCAGGGCGAAAGGGAAATGGCTGCCTATAACAAAACCTTGGGAAGGTTCCAGCTCACAGGAATCCCGCCGGCTCCGAGAGGCGTGCCTCAAATCGAAGTGTCCTTCGATATAGATGCCAACGGTATCGTCCATGTATCTGCAAAGGACCTTGGTACCGGTAATGAGCAGAAGGTTACCATTACTGCTTCCACCAATCTTTCCGACGCTGAAATCGACAAAGCCGTCAAGGAAGCGGAAAAACATGCTGCCGAAGACAAGCAGAAAAAGGAAGAAATCGACGTAAGAAATAACGCGGATTCCATGGTTTACCAGTCCGAAAAGACCATTAAGGACCTTGGAGACAAGCTGAGCGCTGAGGACAAGGCGAAAGTCGAAGCGGAAGCAAATACAGTGAAGGAAGCTCTTAAAGGGACTGACCTTGAACGGATTAAAAAGGCTACCGAAGCATTGACCCAGGTATTCTACGATATATCTGCCAAGATCTATCAGCAGAATCCCGGCGCCCAGGGCGGTCCCAATCCCGGCGCAGGCTTCGGCGGAGATCAGGGAGCCGGTCCGGATCACGGCGGGCAGGACAATGTTTACGATGCGGATTACAAGGTAGTCGATGACGACAAGAAGTAAGTGACCCTCGACACCTTATAACGACCTAATTCAAAGGAAATTTGTCGTATGTAGACAAATTTCCTTACATTAGCGGAGTTTCAAGGAGGCAGGAGATATACCCACTGCTTGAACACCAATTCAGTACCCGCCACTTATCGAAGTGGAGGATATTATTGATACCTCGTTATATAGGCTAAGTACACTAGGGGCGGATTCCATATCCGCCCTTTTCCGTAGTAAATGCGGTATAGACGGCAATAAATTTTTAACTGTTATCTTTATTGTGCATATGTTATAATATATCGGATGTACACGAAGTGTTTATATTAATGATTGGAGTTGGTAGTATTGGCACCGTCCAAGAGGGACTATTACGAGGTCCTTGGAGTAGAAAGAAATGCATCGGATGCTGAAATAAAGAAGGCATACAGGAAAGTTGCAAAGCAGTACCATCCGGATGTTAACAAGGATGACAAAAGCGCGGAATCGAAGTTTAAAGAAGCGAATGAAGCTTATGAAATATTGAGTGATCCACAGAAAAAAGCCCGCTATGATCAATACGGCCACGCAGGTGTAGATCCCAACGGCTTCGCCGGAGGAGCCGGCGGTTTTGGCGATTTTGATTTTGGAGGAATCGGGGACATCTTCGAATCATTTTTCGGCGGCTCCGGCGGCTTCGGAAGGTCCTCCCGGTCAAAGAACGGCCCTCAAAAGGGCTCCGATTTGAAATACTCCATGGAGCTTTCCTTTGAAGAAGCGGCCTTTGGCATTGAGCGTGAAATCTCCATCAACCGAATGGAGGCCTGCGTCACCTGCAGCGGCTCGGGAGCAAAGCCGGGGACCAACGCCAGCACCTGCCAGCACTGCGGTGGCTCGGGACAGGTGCAGGTCAAGCAGAGTACGCCCTTTGGACAGTTTGTCAACGTAAAAACCTGTGATGTCTGCAGAGGCGAAGGCAAAGTCATAGCCAATCCCTGTACGGTTTGCAACGGTAAGGGTAAAGTCAAAAAGAGCGTTAAATTAAAGCTGAATGTCCCGGCAGGCATCGACGACGGACAGACCATTTCCCTTAGGGGCGAGGGCGAGCCAGGCACAAAAGGCGGGCCGTCGGGCGATTTGTATGTGACCATCAGAGTACGCCAGCATGCGATCTTCAAACGCCAGGGAAACGATGTGATCTGCGAAATGCCCATAACATTTGTTCAAGCGGCGCTGGGGGCAGAGCTGGAAGTACCGACCCTGGACGGAAAGGTAAGATATACCATACCCGAGGGCACGCAGACAGGCTCCGTTTTCCGCCTGAAGAGCAAGGGGATTCCTTTCCTCCGCGGCAACGGGCGCGGGGATCAATATATAAAGGTGGAAATTGATGTGCCGAAAAAGCTGAATGATCGGCAAAAAGCAATTTTAAAAGAATTTGCGGACATCAGCGGCGATGATATCCATGACCAGCGCAAGGGCTTTTTTGAAAAGATGAAGGACGCCCTGGGCATGTAGGATTTAAGTGTCGGTCATTGCAGGCTTGCAGCCTGTAATTTTGTTAGGGCGGCCAGTGGTCGCCCTTTTCATAGGCCTTTTATAAAGAGAGATACGGAACTGACGCGATGATTTTCAAGACCAAATGAAAAATTGAAAGAAAAGGAAACATTCAATGAAGTGGATTGAGATAAAAATAATAACGACGGAAGAAGCTTCGGATGCAATATCTGAAATGCTGACAGCCATAGGTGCGGGCGGAGTGGCCATAGAAGATCCCAATGAAATCAGGCGGCAGCTCAGTAGTCCCTCTTCTCTGGATTATGCGGATGATGAGTTTATGAATTCCCTGGATGAGGATGTCACAATCAAGGCATATTTTCCGTCCGATTCCAGCGGTGAGGGCCTGGTGGAGCTGATTCGTGAAAAGCTGGCCTTTGTTTCCCGTTTTCTGGATACCGGCAAAGGCTATTCCGGCATGAAGGAAGTGGACGATGAGGATTGGGCCACTGCCTGGAAGAAATATTACAAGCCCTTTAGCATTTCTGAGAATATGGTAATCAAGCCCAGTTGGGAGGAATACTCCCCCAGGGCAGGCGAAACCGTAATCGAGCTTGACCCCGGTATGGCTTTTGGGACAGGGACACACGAAACGACGAAGCTATGCGCACAGATGCTTGAAAAATATATCAGGTCCGGTGACCGGGTGATCGACCTTGGCTGCGGTTCCGGCATACTTTCCATCATTTCTGCAAAGCTTGGAGCAGCGAATGTCCTGGCAGCAGATATCGATGAAACCGCTGTGAAGGTAACCCGGGAAAACTGTGTCATTAATGGCGTGGAAGATAAAGTAACTGCTGTCCGCGCAATATTGGACGACCTCGAGAGACAGGAAGCGGACGTCATGGTGGCAAACATCATTGCAGACGTAATTGTGGGTATTTCTCCCCAGGTTTCCGGATATATAAAGAAGGAAGGTTATATGATAACCTCCGGAATTATTAAAGAGAGAAAAGACGAAGTAATTAACGCCTACACTTCTCTGGGCTTTACCTTGCTGGAGGCCGTGGAATTGGGCGAATGGGTGGCGATTGCCTTCAAAAGCCCGGCACATTGAGCAGAATAACAAAGCTTTTCCGGATCGGATTGAAAAAGACGTGGAGATAACAAGGCTCCACGTCTTTTGATTTTCCTTCCGAGTCCTTTTATAGAACGGAACAAATATCCGCAGATCACGGTCAAACTTAGAGAAATGCAATTATCAGGGAGGAATAAGAATGGAAATAAAGCCGCTCAAAAGCTATAAGGCGCCGGCCTATCCTGAAAAAATCATTGTTATTGAGAATCCCGGCCTTCTGAAAATGCTGCCCCAAAGGTGGAAAGGCAACGTCAAAGCAGGAATAGCCCTTTCTTCCGTCGTAATGCTCTTACTGGCAGGCTGCGGTCAAAAAACAGGAGGAGGCGGCACAACGGCAGTAAAAAGCGGAAGCGGGGATGCCGGTATCCGGCAAACAAGTAAGGCAGTCCTTGTTGCTCCCATCTTTGAACACGGCGCCGGCAGAGGGGCCTTCGGATGCGTGTCGGTGGCGCCTCCGGCCTTTTTATCCGAAGCTGAAGCCTATGAGGTGATTGCAGAAGAGATGAAAAGGGAAGGAATCTCCCTGGAAAAAGGCGGACTCACGCTTGAAGAGGTTGGAATGCCGCTTACCTCGCTGATATATGAACCTGAGGGAGAAAAGGCGTCAGAATTGAAATCAAGAAAAGGTTCCCTTGAACTGGATGGATATGACAGTGTCAGGAAAATTGCCTATGAGTTTGTATCCAAAGACGATATCGTTGAGTGGGTAGATAAGGATCAAGGGGCAATGTCTACGGTGGAAAGCTATGACGCCGTCGGGACAGCCAAAAGGCTGGAACAAGGTCTGCAGGGCAAGAGCGGCGACAGTACGGTAGCCGTATTCTATGATCCCATGGGCTATGAAAAGGAAGTCAGCGATAAATATCAGGAGGAATTCAGAAAAATATCCGAGAATAAAAAACTTTCGGAAGATGAAAGGAATCATCAGTGGACAGAGGTCAACCAAAGCTATGAAGCTGAATTAATGGAAGTAAGGGCTGATTTGCTCAGGGAGCAGGTAAAAGGGTTTCTTGACTGGCTGAAAGCCCAGGGAATAATATAACGAGGCATCAAAAAATGTTCACCGCCTTCTACTAGGTGGCGGGTACCGAACTGGTGTTCAGGTGGTGAGCATATCTCACGCCTCGTTGAAACTCCGCTGATGAGATTAATTTTTTCTACAAACGAAAAAATTAATTTTGAATTAGGTCGTTATAAAGAGGCATAGGACACGAGGTATATTATGCACTATACGCTGCATCTTACAAATAATTGCAATATGGCCTGCGACTACTGCTATGTCAATAACGGCAAACTCGATACGATGAGCCTTGAAACCGCCGGAAAGGCAGTGGATATGGCATCAAAGGGTGAAGGCTCCGTCGGCATCATTTTTTTCGGAGGCGAGCCTCTTCTGGAGTCAGGTCTTTTGCAGGAGGTTGTTCATTATTGCAGAAAAAAGGAAAAACAGGAGGGCTGTCTTTTCCACTTCAAAGTTACCACCAACGGCTTGTTAATTACCAACGGCTTTATGGAATTCTGCAATGGAAACGGTGTTTATGTTGCATTAAGCCACGATGGCATTGGCAAGGCACATGACCTGCATAGAAAAGAGAAAAAGGGGGCAGGTACCTTTGAACTTCTTTCTCCCAGGATGGATATGCTGCTTTCATATCAACCGTATGCCCCGGTGCTGATGACCGTCAATCCTGATACGGTGCAGTATTATTCGGCATCCGTAAGGTATCTTTACAATAAAGGCTTCAAATATATCATTTGCTCAATAAATTATGCAGGGCATTGGGATGAAGCTTCCCTGGGGATACTCAGGGAACAATACCTTGAGCTTGCCGAATTCTATATGGAAAAGACGCTATTGGAAGAAAAATTCTACTTAAGTCCTTTTGAAGTGAAAATCAGTTCGCATATCAACCGGAGGAGTTATTGCAAAGAAAGGTGCGAGCTGGGGAAAAAGCAAATATCCGTAGGGCCGGACGGCGTATTGTACCCTTGTGTCCAATTTGTCGGAGATTTGAATTATGCCATAGGGCATGTGGACGAAGGAATAAATGAAGAAATTCGAAACAAGCTATATACTATCAATGAAGCGGATAAAGCCGAATGCGGAAACTGCGCCGTCAAAGACCGCTGCAATAATCATTGCGGATGTCTCAACCGGCAGGCTACCGGCAGCATCAGCAAGGTTTCGCCGGTATTGTGCCGGCATGAAAGGCTTCTGCTTCCAATCGCGGATTCCCTGGCGGAGAAGCTTTATAAAAAGAGGAGCGCCATGTTCATACAGAAGCATTATAATGACATGTACCCTCTTGTGTCACTGGTTGAGGATAAGACGAAACAGGCCTGATATGATTTAGGACACGTTAAAAGAACGCCGGAAATAATATTTTAGCCATTCCTTACCTTGTTTTATTAACAGGGTTGTATTATAGTATAGAAAGGCTTTATTTTATATCGAACTGGGCGAATGGGTGGCGATTGTTTCAGATGGCAAGATTCTTTACGGACAGCGGTAATGTTGACAGGGAAGCAGGAAGGCTCTTTATTGAAGGCGATGATGTAAATCATATTAAAAATGTTTTAAGGGCAAATCCCGGTGACAAATTAATTATTTCAGACGGCAGGGGAAATGAATATTCCGTATGCCTTGAGAGCTTTGAAAAAGACAGGATCACCGCTTCAATCCTCGATGCGGCTGTAAATATTACAGAACCGCCGATCGCGGTTACACTCTTCCAGGGTGTTCCGAAATCCGACAAGATGGAGGCCATCATTCAAAAATGCGTTGAGCTTGGTGTAAAAAAGATCGTACCGGTACTAACTGCCAGAACGGTGGTCAGGTTTAAGGATTCGAAGGAGATGGAGGCCAAGACCATACGGTGGCGCCGCATAGCTTTGGAAGCAGCAAAGCAGTGCAACCGGGGAGTCATTCCCGAGGTTACACTTCCGGTCAAGCTGGAAAAAGCCTTCGAAGCGTCAAAGGAATATGCCTTAAGCTTGATACCCTATGAAAATGAAACGGATTCCGGTCTTAGAAAATATATCGGCAGGCATGAATCGGGAAGCATTTGTTTCTTTATCGGGCCGGAGGGCGGCTTTGACGAAGAGGAAATCATGAAAGCCCTGGCGTTCGGGATAAAGCCCGTTACCCTGGGACCCAGGATTTTAAGAACAGAAACGGCCGGGTCGACAGTTCTGTCAATACTAATGTATGAGCTGGGAGACATGGGCAGATGAAGAAGCTTTCCTTTGTGGTAGTGGATGATGCAATGTTTATCAGAACCCTGCTTAAAAAAATGATCGAAGAAAATGAAGGCTTTACTGTCGTCGGCGAGGCTTCCAACGGTTTGGAAGCCATAGAACAGGGAAGAATTAAGAAGCCCGATATTATGACGCTGGATATTACCATGCCTGAAATGAGCGGCACAAAGGCTGTTCCCGAAATACTCAAGGCCAGCCCCAAAACCAAGATCATCATGGTATCCGCCATGGGGCAGCAATCCATGGTCCTGGAGGCTATCAAAGCCGGGGCCTGCGATTTTGTCGTAAAGCCCTTTGAAAAATCCAGGGTTATGCAGGCAATTAAAAATGTGGCTTCTGGGATATAGGACCAGGAGAAATTTGAAATATGAAGTAAACACGAGCAAATGCGAATAAGATAGTAAAAATTAATAAAAAATAATCAAAACAGGCTTTAAATTGTATATAATTATGTTATAATACTATATTATTAATTGATATATTTGGAAAGCAGGTCTTAATTACTATGATAAGAAGCATGACCGGGTTCGGCCGTGGAGACTGCCAGGAGGACGGCAAGGAGTTCCAGGTGGAAATCAAGACCGTAAACCACCGGTATTCGGATGTCTTTGTAAAAATGCCCAGGCAAATAGGCTTTCTTGAAGATAAAGTGAGAGATATGGTTAGTAAGGCCGTATCCAGGGGTAAAATAGATGTATATATAACCTATAATAATTTTGGGGACGATTCCAAATGTGTTGCCTTTGATGAAGCCCTTGCCAAAACTTACATTGCTGCGGTTGAAGCGCTCAGGGACAGGTTTGGGCTCAAGGATGACATCTCGGTTTCACTGATATCAAAATATCCGGACGTCCTCAAGGTGGAGCAGGCTGAGGAGGATGAGGACAAATTATGGCTGCTGCTGAAAGCGGCAGTTGAAAATGCTCTTTCATCCCTGATCAATATGAGGGAGATTGAAGGCGAAGGTCTGAAAAACGATTTGATTGCGAGAGCCCTGTACATAGAAAAGGTCCTCAGGGACATATCGCTGAGGGCGCCGGAGGTAGTCAAGGAATATAAGCTTAAGCTGGAAACAAGGATAAAGGATCTGCTTGAGCAGCAAAATATGGATGAAAACCGGCTGGCGATGGAAATAGCCATTTTTGCGGACAGGTGCAGCATTGATGAGGAGATCGTAAGACTTGGCAGCCATCTGAGCCAGATGAAGGATGCTTTCAATATACAGCAGCCCATAGGAAGAAAGCTGGACTTTCTTATCCAGGAGATGAACAGGGAGATCAATACCATCGGCTCAAAGGCAAATGATCTTGCCATCACCCGGAATGTGGTCGAAATAAAAAGTGAGATCGAAAAAATGCGGGAACAAGTGCAAAATATAGAGTAATTTTCACGGGAGAATACTTTCAATGAACCTTGAAGGTGTGTCTCCTACACTAAAAATTGGAGGATGTTTTATGAAACTGATTAACATTGGCTTTGGCAACATAGTGTCTGCAAACAGGCTTGTTGCCATAGTAAGTCCTGAATCAGCCCCTATCAAGAGGATCATACAAGAGGCCAGGGACAGAGGAATGTTGATTGATGCAACGTATGGAAGAAGGACCAGAGCGGTAATAATCACAGACAGCGACCATATAATTCTGTCCGCAGTACAGCCGGAGACTGTTGCCCACAGACTGAATGTAAAGGATTCGGAAGTGGAAGATGAAAGCGATGAAGTCGAAGAAGAATAAGCATAAGTAAAGGAGGTTGAAATATATGATATATCCGCCACTCAGTTCACTACTGAGCAAGGTTGACAACAGCAGGTATACGCTGGTGGTAGCCACGGCCAAGAGGGCAAGACAGCTTTCGGACGGTTCACACAAGCTGACCAGGTGTGCCTCCGAAAAACCCGTAACCATTGCACTGAATGAAATAAATGAAAACAAAATAACCTATGTCAGGACAAAAAGCGGTATTAAATAAGTATTACTGAAAAAAGGGTAGAAAACTGAGGATAAGGTTAAAGAGATTTTACCTTAACCTCTTTTTTTAAGAGTACTGGAAATATTGCTTCCCGTTTTTCTGCAAATCAAGCCATAGAGGGCTGCGTTTTCAGAAACGCCTGCGGGGAGTTATATTTTCACCGGTACTTAAATAAGAAGGCAGGTGAAGAAAATGTTGAAGGGGAAAACGGTAGTTATAGGGGTTTGCGGCGGTATTGCAGCCTATAAGGCGGTTGAGGTGGTAAGCAGGCTTAAAAAGCAAGGCGCCGAGGTTGAAACCATCATGACGGAAAATGCGGCGAAATTCGTGACGCCGCTGACTTTTCAATCCATCTCCCACAGGCCTGTGATCACCGATATGTTCGAAGAACCGGAATACTGGGACATCCAGCATATTTCACTGGCGAAGAAGGCGGATATGATGGTTGTCGCGCCGGCCACCGCCAATATTATCGGGAAAATAGCCAACGGAATCGCCGATGATATGCTTTCAACCACCATCATGGCTACGAAAGCGCCCGTGCTTTTTGTTCCTGCCATGAACAGCAATATGTATGAGAACCCGGTAGTGCAGAAAAATATTAAAGCATTGACTGCGCTGGGATATCTGTTCATGGAGCCTGATACCGGAAGGCTTGCAGAGGGGACGTCAGGGAAAGGACGGCTGCCGGAGCCGCCGGACATTGTGAATGAGGTCACCCGGATTTTGACTGTAAAAAAAGATATGGAGGGCCTGAAGGTGCTTATTACCGCAGGGCCTACCAGAGAAGCCATCGATCCCGTCAGGTACATATCAAACAGGTCTTCCGGGAAAATGGGCTATGCCGTAGCGCAGGCCGCCGCTGACAGGGGCGCAGGTGTCAAGCTTATATCAGGGCCGGTTTCCATCAGCGTTCCGCGTAATGTGGATATTGTAAATGTGCTTTCTGCAGTCGAAATGCATGCAGAAGTGATGAAATCCTATCCGGATTTTGATATTATCATCATGGTAGCTGCAGTAGCAGATTACCGGTGCGCCGACATCTCCGGCATAAAGATTAAAAAGAAGGACGACGAGATGGTTTTAAAGCTGGAAAAGAATCCCGACATCCTCAAGGAATTGGGCGGAGTCAAAGGGAAAAGGCTTCTTGTAGGCACGTGTGCCGAGACAAATGATCTGCTGGAAAATGCAAAAGCCAAGCTCAATGCCAAAAACCTTGATATGATCGTGGCCAATGATGTAACGATGGAGGGGGCTGGTTTCGATACCGAAACCAATATCATCAAGCTCCTCCGGCGGGACGGGAAAATCAGAGAACTGCCAATGATGAGTAAATTGGCCTGCGCTCATGAAATATTAAATGAAATAAAGACACTGGGAGGATATATCAAATGCTTGTAGAAAAATCCATGGAAAAGATTGTTGCCCTTGCAAAAAACAGAGGCTTTGTCTATCCGGGCTCCGATATTTACGGCGGTCTGGCCAATGCCTGGGATTACGGCCCTTTGGGTGTGGAACTGAAAAACAATGTGAAAAAAGCCTGGTGGCGCAAATTTATACAGGAAAGCCCCTACAATGTGGGCGTAGACTGTGCAATCCTGATGAACCCGCAGGTATGGGTGGCTTCGGGACATGTGGGAGGCTTCAGCGATCCGCTCATCGACTGTAAGGATTGCAAGACCAGACACAGAGCAGACAAACTGATCGAAGACTGGAACAAAACCAATGGAATCGATATTTCCGTTGACGGCTGGAAGAACGAACAGCTCATGGACTATATCAAGGAGAAGGGTGTAAAATGCCCTGGCTGCGGGTCGGGCAATTTCACGGAAATCAGGAAATTCAACCTGATGTTCAAGACCTTCCAGGGGGTGACCGAGGACTCCAAAGCGGAGATTTTCCTGAGGCCTGAAACAGCCCAGGGGATTTTCGTGAATTTTAAAAACGTACAGCGGACCTCAAGAAAAAAGATTCCCTTCGGCATCGGCCAGATCGGAAAATCCTTCAGAAACGAAATCACTCCGGGCAACTTTACCTTCCGGACCCGGGAATTTGAGCAAATGGAGCTGGAATTCTTCTGTGAGCCGGGCAAGGACATGGAATGGTTCTCCTACTGGAAGGATTTCTGCCATCAGTGGCTGCTTAAGCTCGGTATCAAGGATGAAAGCCTGAAGCTGAGGGACCACCAGAAGGAGGAGCTTTCTCATTACAGCAATGCAACAACGGACATTGAATTCAAGTTCCCTTTCGGATGGGGAGAATTGTGGGGGATCGCCGACAGGACCGACTTCGATTTGAAGCAGCATATGGAACATTCCAAGGATGACCTTTCCTATTTTGATCCGGCGACCAATGAGAAATATGTTCCTTATTGCATTGAGCCGTCTCTGGGAGCCGACAGAGTTGCGCTGGCGTTCCTGTGCGATGCTTATGATGAGGAAGAAGTGGCGGAAGGAGATGTGAGAGTCGTTTTGCGTTTCCATCCGGTAATAGCTCCTGTGAAGATAGCAATCTTGCCCCTTTCCAAGAAATTGGGCGATGATGCGAACAAGGTGTATGAAATGCTCATCAAAAACTATGTTTGCGAATATGATGAGACCGGGAGCATAGGGAAAAGATACAGAAGGCAGGATGAGATCGGTACGCCGTACTGTATCACCTTTGACTTTGACTCCCTCAACGACGCAAGTGTTACCATAAGAGACAGGGATACAATGCAGCAGGAACGTATAAAAATTGATGAGCTGAATGAATACTTTAAGGGTAAATTTGAGTTTTAAAGGCCTTAATAAAAATCATATATTTCCCTGAATAAAGCCGGAATGAACCCCGGCTTTATTTTTTTTGCCCCTGGGCATAAGATTTATAGATTGTTCCGGAAGGAAAGGGAACAGATTCAATGAGATTTACATAAAATATAAATTAGAGTAACCATATGTTTGGATTGAGAAGGTGGCTGAATGAGTAAAGAACTTTTTTGGGATAAAAGTTTTGTAAAAACAGTGGAAGATGAGAAAAAAGACGAGCAAAAGCGCAAAGAAAAGGCGGTAAAGCTTGAAAGAAAGCTTTTGGAAAAAGAAGAAGAGAAGAAAAAGAAAGCGGAAGAGAAGAAGCTGGAAGAGGAAGAAGACTTGAAAAAGGATATGAGAAAAGCGGCTGAAAAAGAGGAAAAAAAGAAAAAGAAAGAAGAGGAAAAGAAGCTGGAAGAAGAGGAAAAACTAAAAGAGAAAATAAGAAAAAAGGCAGAGAAAAATGATGCGGAAGATGAAGATGAAGACGATGATGAAGGCGACGATGCTGAAGACGAAGATGACGATGAAAGCGATGATGAGGAAGATGAAGACAAAGATGAAGACTAAAATAAGCTTACCTTAAAATAGAAGAATACAACGATGCTGAGGCATCAAAAAATGTCCTCCACCTCTATTAATTTTTTTATGAACAAAAAAATTAATTTCGGATCAGGTCGTTACAATGCCGGATTGATAACCGTTTCCACATCCTTTTGGTATAGGACGGAATATTAATCCGGCTTTAGTTTTAACCTTTTTTACAGGATTGCATATTTATATTATATATAGAAAACATACAGCCGGCTTATAAGCTTTTATATTCGACGAAACAGGCAAGCCGGACTTTAAGCGGACGGGTAAATCACATGAAAACAAGCATAATCATTTTGACCTACAATAAGCTGCCGGTCATCAGGCAGTGCATAGAAAGCATAAGGGAATATACGGAGGCCGGAACCTATGAAATCATCGTTGTGGATAATCATTCGGAAGACGGAACGCCGGAATGGCTAAAGGAGCAGAAGGACATCGTCCTGATTTCCAACCCGGAGAACGTAGGTTTTCCAAAGGGCTGCAACCAGGGAATACTTAAGGCCTCAGGCGACAATATCATGCTTCTCAACAATGACACGCTGGCAACCGGCAATTGGCTTTCCAATATGCTTCGATGCCTATATGCCGGGGAGGATACCGGGGCAGTCGGACCGGTGACAAACTACTGCTCGAACCTGCAGACGGTGCCGGTTAACTACACGACAACGGAAGAAATGCAAAGCTTTGCCAGAAATTTTAATGTTTCGGACCCTTTGAAATGGGAGTATAGAAAGAAATTGGTGGGATACTGCCTGCTGGTGAAAAAATCCGTGGTCGACAAAGTCGGCCTGCTGGATGAAAGGTTCAGTCCGGGGAATTTTGAGGACGACGATTACTGCCGCAGGATTATCATTGCCGGCTACAGGCTGATTCTGTGCAAGGATACATTTATTCATCATTATGGGAGTTTATCCTTTTTTGACAACCTGCCGGGCTATATTGAGCTTCTGGAAATCAACCGGAAAAAATTTGAGGAAAAATGGGCCGGTTATAACGAGGCGGGAAATTGAAACGCCGCTGAGGGAAGAAAATTTTTCTACAAACGAAAAAATTTCTTTGAATCGAGGCATTATAAGGAGGAGTAAAGGATGATGGGGATGTCCGAAGGCAGAACGGAAGAGTTTGATATCCTGCGGGTCGACCAGGATGATACGGTTTTCACCGGAGAAAGGCTTGTGATTAATAAGCAAGTAAAGCAGCATTTGCATAAGGTGATGGATGAGCATCTGGCAAGATATGAGCTTGCATGCGGCTATGCCAAAGGAAGAAATGTCCTTGATGCTGCGTGCGGCACGGGTTACGGCACAAGAATGCTGAAGGACTGCGGCGCCTGTAAGGCTGTCGGGGTGGATATCTCACGGGAAAGTATCGATAACGCAAACATAACCTATCGAACGGAAAATGTTGAATTCATCTTTGGCGACGTAAACAGTCTGCCTTTTGTAGACGGCTCTTTCGATATGGCGGTTTCTTTTGAAACCATAGAGCATGTGATGGATGGAGCGAGGCTGATCAAAGAGGCGTCAAGGGTTTTAAGCGAAAATGGGCTGTTTATCGTATCCACACCCAACAGAAATGTCACAAATCCCGGAATTTATGTGGAGGAGCGCCCGTTAAACCGTTACCATTTGTATGAATATTCATTGACAGAGTTTATTGGAGCGTTGTTAAAGTATTTTGACATTGTTGAAATATACGGGCAAGCTTTTGTTGATGATTGCCAGACCTTTGCAGTAAAAATCGTCAGGCAGGCGCGGGGAATGGATGCCGACTATGTGCCGGAGGAGAATAAAACAGTGCCGGAACATTTTCTTGTGCCCTTGAGTGAAATAAAGAATGCCAATCCGACTTATATAGTGGCAGTATGCAGGAAAAAGCTGTCTTAAGCATGGAAGGGCAGAGAATCAGCAAACCGGATGGATATCCATCGTATGGATAAAAACGTTGTACTACGGTATAGTGTATCAAAATAATAGAACTGCATGTTCCCATGCAGTTCTATATTTATTCCTTGATTACTCGTCACACGTTGGGTTAGTGTTATCAAGGGGATTCCATTTCTGGTCAGGGAAGAACTGGGTGGGGAAGGGAGTTAACCGCCTATTGTTGAAGGTATTGCAATTCTGTACGGATGCATTATTCTGTTCAGGCGGTACAGGGCAGTATCCATAAGCTGGAATCAGCAACTGTACGATGCATTCACATTTAATGATGAAGAATACGCCCACATCAAGAGTCAGTATGCCGGTGGCAGGATTTACTACATCATTGAATACTTCTGCAAGAGCCTCTACCTTGATCAATAATCCGTCGGCATCAATGAGACCGGGCGCATCTTCTTGCGGATAACGGATAACGCCGATCTGTGCGAGGCAATTCGGGCAGTAAATTTCGTTGATTGTCAGGTTAAAGCTGACGGAATCGGGGATGGACAAGTTGTTGATACCATCGGTATAGTGAATGGTATAGGTCAGGCGCACAAACAGTTTAAGTTTTTTAAAGCCTGGCTTGGTAAGCGAATCCTGCTTGGAAATAACTCTGACTTCAACGATGTCGAAATCATCTGCTCCTTCAAAAGCGAATATGGGGTTGATCACGCCCGAACCCGGTATAAGGGTGACGGCTCTGGTGGCACAATCCCTTAAGGCTACCTGGTCAAAGACCTTTGGAACTTGGATGCAAACTAACTCGTTGGGAATTGGAAAGTTATCCGGATTCAGAATCTGTCCTGCTTCGATTTTTACGAAGTCTTCTCCTTTTGACATAAAAATAATACCTCCTCATTATATAAAACCTTTTAACGAATATCCATTCAGCTTAAGTAAGTCAACCCATTTTTTATCCTGTTGTAACACTTACAATATCATTATATATCCCTGAACTTAAAAGGTTACAAAAATATAATATTATGTTATTTGAAGATACGGGCAGCAATGCCGTACGAATTATATATTTAATAGAAGGATGAGAGGAATCGTGGTCAAGTGATATTGCGTGTCCACGACGGATTAAAATTTTTATTTTTATTTTTTTCGTGATGGAAACAAAAAAAGTTAACATAAGTAACACTGCTTTTATCTTATGCATACTATGTACTGTAAATGCTTGATATACATATCAACGCATTTGAAATATTAATTTACGGAGGTAATATTATGTCAAACCAATTTGATCCTCATGGCAATAAACAACCGATGGTTGATGGGGACCACAAGGGAGAATGCAAGGATTTTTGCGGAGCCGTTTACCCAAAAACACTTCCAATGTGCGAAAACGTGGCATTTCCGCCTGCAGTCAGGCCGCTGCCTGTTTTTGCAAAGATACCTGTTGTGTTAGCGGAAAGGACTGTACAGGTAGACATCGAAGCAAAAATAAAATTGGACTGCCCGGCCATAGAAATTAAACGGATCCGCAAGCAACTGTTCCTGACCCAGTGCAAACTGCTCCCAAGAGTCGGGAAGCTATATTTAAGCGGATATGTCAGAAAGAACATTGAATATGCGACGGCCAAATGTGCTTCCGACGAGTGTGTGTCGGGTGATATCAAACATACTACCTGCAATGTGCCTTTTGACTGTGTCACTTTTATCCCTTATGTACTTGGTGCAGCTCCTGTATTTACTCCCAATGAGGAACCCACTTTGCTCCAGACCTACAGCCCGAAACTTATGGGAGCCGATCCGACCGAGCAGGACTTCGAAAGCACACAGTTTTTCAATGAAAAGATTTTCTGTGAACTTGTAAGTGCAAGGTTCAATGAGGTTGACATCAGCTTCGAGAATAAGAAATATTTCAAAGACTATGACGGGGAATTTGAATTCCAGAAATTCACCGAAAAACTTACCGTATTCATTACCTTCAAGCTTTTACAATATCAGCAGGTGCCGATTCTTGGTGATGCAGGTGCCGCTTCTATGAAATGTTAAGCAAATTGCTGCAAGCTTCAATGGATGCAGTAACACGGCTTGAAATCCCATAAGGGATTTTAAGCTTACATAATATCGGTTCAAGGAGGGAGTCTTATGTCGTCAAAACCCGTAGCCTGGGGAGAAGTCATTAAACGCAGGCAGCAAAGCAAATTGGAAAAAAGTTTGGCAGATACAGCCGTGAAAGAGGAGGAAAACAAATCCAGCGATTCACCCGATGAAAAAGAAGTTGTTGCTCAAGCGGTAGAGGAAACCAGCAACGAAAATTCTCTATTTTCAGCGCCTGATTTCATGTTTACAGGCAATGGAAATACAGTTGTATGCCAGGTATTGTCCAATGTATGATGAAAAAGGACAGTGAAGATAGCGGAGCAGGAAGATACATTATGTTAATTTAATATACAAAAGCATAATTATTTAGTAACCATTTTATGTTTCTTAAATATAATAATACTGAGTAATTAAACACCAGGATAAGAAAATGGATGATTTACCGATGATTTTATGTTAAGCGTTAACAAGGATTTGTGTTAAGGAGGTAATTATTATGTCCAAAAATGAAAACGGGAAGCACAGTGTTAAGGTGGAAGCAGGACAGATTGTGAATCCCGAATATTTTCCAGTGCCGAATGAACTGGTTTGCATTCAAGTTCCCAAGGTTTTTGACCAGGTTGCATTGAGGGAATGCGTGACAAGGACAGTCACATTGATCCCCAGCTCGGGTTTGATCAATCCGAATTTTGTTTTTGAAGGCGCAGATGACTTTGACATTGTCGAAGTAAAAGTGATTTCCAAGGTTGACTCGCTTACCAAGCCCGGATTTAAGAAACTTAAGCTGTATGTCCGTATCAGATACACCATACACTATTCCGACGGTGTAGTCCAATTAACCCAGACGGATGAGGCGGCCTTCAACCTTACCATCAATGAGATCTATTGCCCGAACTGTATGGCACAGATCGGAGTCATCCGTTATCCTCAGGACCCCTTTGGAACCATTGATCCCGACGGTTTGTTGATTAAAGTGGAAGCTCTGGCCGAAGCGTTTAATGATTCAGTAAATCCTATTACGGGAGTGCTTACTCTTGACATAGGCGTATTCTTTATTGTCAAATGTGAGTGTATCGTACAGCTGCTCATACCTGCATACGGTTATTGCCCGGTTCCTCCGGAACAGACCTCCAGTGCGGCACAAAACTGCAATACATTCAATAACAGAAGATTGACCCCGTTTCCTACCCAGTTCTTCCCCGATCAGAAGTTAAATATTTTGGATGCAGTACGCAGCGCAGCCACTGAGGAATAAAGCGTACGCATCTACAGTTATATAGGCTTTGGAAGCCGGAGAACGGCGAATCATAAAGCAGGATTTTGTCCGGCCATTCCAGGCACAGGCGGAAAATACGGCTTCCCACATAAATTGCTGAAAATGCAGTCCATTGCGAGGGCATTTTCAGCAAAACGGGAAGCAATATTTTCAATGCTTCGAATATGAATCAGAGGTGAACTTATGTCATACTGCTACACTTTGCTGCAATCCAGATCCCATGCCTTTATATTGGATCAGAGAATGAAAAGTGAAGGCCTTTATTGCGAACTGACCTACATGCCAAGGGAGCTTATGAAGGATTTGTGCAATTTAGGCGTGCGCTTTGATAAGCGTGAACTGCCGAGAGCCATGAATATCATTAGGGTTGCAGGCTTGCCCGGATGCAGGCTTTTTTGTGAAATCGTTGAGCCCCACCAGTGCAAGTATGAGGAAATAATGTTCTGATTTAGGAGTCAGGCGGATCATATCTGCTTTGGCAGAATGAATCATAAGAAATGCAGTCGTCTTTACACGGCTGCATTTCTTTTTATTGTAGAATATTCCATGCTGCGAAAGGAGGGGGCGGTCTTTGTACCGCCCTGCCCGGAATTCCGTGATCTATGGAAAGGGCGGGTATGTAAACCCGCCCCCTCCTACAGCGCACTGGAATCCGTTTCCGCGCTGGTCCTCATTTTCTTCGTATTAACCCTCCCACCAGTCCCGGTTTTCCTTGTACCACCGGATGGTCTGTTGGAGGCCCTCGTCAAAGCTGATTTTAGGCGTCCAGGCGAGACTGTTTTTGATTTTGCGGCTGCTCAGGGCATAGCGGAAGTCATGGCCGGGACGGTCCGCCACATACCGGACCATATCCTGAGGCTTTCCAAGGTTCGTTAAAATCCGTTGGGCCAGCTCCAGGTTGTCAAGCTCTTCACCGGTCCCTATATTATACACCTCGCCGGATCTTCCATAAAAAATAACCCTGGTCAATGCCGAGCAATGGTCCATTACGTGAATCCATTCCCGCTTATTTTTCCCATTTCCGTAAATCGTGATAGGCTCATTTTTCAGGGCTGAGGTGATGCCCTTGGGGATGAATTTCTCACGATTTTGGTAAGGCCCGTAATTATTGCAGCATCTTGATATGACGGCAGGAAGCCCGAAGGAGCGCGAAAATGCCCGTACCATCATGTCAGCGCCTGCTTTTGAAGCGGAATAGGGACTGTTGGGCTGAATGCAGGATTCTTCTGAAAAGTAGTCGGTATTATTTTCGATGCTCCCGTAAACTTCATCGGTGGAGACCTGTAAGAATTTACAGCCTCTGAAATCCTGCTTCGACCATATATGCCTTGCGCTTTCCAGCAGGGTTAAAGTACCCATGATATTTGTTTCGGCAAATATTGAAGGGTTGCTGATACTCCTGTCAACATGGGATTCTGCAGCAAAATTAACGATGATTTCAGGTCTGTACTTTCTCATGACATAGTTAACCAGCTCATAATTACAGATATCCCCGTGTATAAAATGATGCCTGGGACTGTCGTTGACTTCCTTGAGAGATTTTAAGCTGCCTGCGTAGGTCAGTTTATCCATATCGATTAGAATATAATTCTTGTTTCTGGACAAAAAGTAACGGATGAAATTACTTCCGATGAATCCGGCCCCTCCTGTTACCAATATGATCCTCATACTTCAACACTCCTTAAATTTCTATTTTACATTTGTCGCCGATAATAAAGCTTGATGCTTCAGCGGTGGGAGAACCCTTAATGAATACGTTTTTGCCGATAAGACTGCTGCGGATGGTACCATTTATATTTTCCAGCCTTGTACCTTCCATAATGATACTGTTTTCTATCGTGCATTTTTCTATGGTTGCCCTGCTGCCTACGGATACATAGGGACCAATGGTGCTGTTGATAATCTTTGCATCTTTTCCGATAACCACGGGCTCCTTTATGGTGCTGTTGATTACCGATATGCCATGCTCCGCAAGGGAAGCGGGGGCAGAACCTTCCATAGTGCCGGAGGTATGTTCCAGTGTGTTTGCAATACCGGACAGCACAAGCTTGTTGGCTTCAAGCATATCCTGAGGCGACCCGGTATCCTTCCACCATCCCGAGGTAAGCTGGTAGGAAACTCTGGCGCCGCTTTCAATAAGCCTCTGAATGGCGTCGGTTATTTCCAGTTCTCCTCTCTCGGAGGGCCGTATTTCTTTAATTGCCCGGAAAATGGTTTTATCAAATACATATACGCCAATGACGGCCAAATCATTGATATATTGCTTTGGTTTTTCCACGAGTCTTTTTACGTTTGCTCCATCGATTTCTGCGATTCCGTATTCCGAAGGGTTTGGTACTTTATGAAGAACTATGCAGGCATTGGATGTGCTGGAATAGAAAAAGTCGATGACCGGATGGAGTTCCATTTCCAGAAGGTTGTCTCCCAGAATCATTAAAAAATCAGTGTCCTGTATAAATGCCCCGGCAGTTTTGACCGCGTGCGCCAGGCCTAAAGGCGCCGGCTGATGGATATAGTTTATGTCTACTTCCCACCGGCTTCCATTTCCTATTTCTGCCTCAATTTCCTCATGGGTATCTCCTACAATAATGCCGATATCTTTTATCCCTGCCCGGACGACCTTTTCTATTATGTGGACCAATATAGGCTTATTTGCTATGGGGAGCAGCTGTTTTGCCCATGCATAGGTTAACGGCCGGAGTCTTGTTCCTGTGCCTCCGCTTAATATCAATGCTTTCATGGATTGCCTCCTGCTGCAGTTTTCCTGTTTTTGCATATTGCTTTATGTCTACTTATATATTATTAAACCGGACAGCAAAAAGTGCATAGAACCTAAACAATAAATTATTTGCAGGAACGGGCAATGAATATGTACCAGATTATATTACTTAACATAATATATAAAATGATAGAAAGGAGTGTAGCATAATATGATCCCACCGCTTGTAAGTTATTCAACCTTTAACCGAATGGGACTCACGATAAGAAGTCTTACTGCGCTTTTTAAAACAACAGACGATTTCGAGCTTCATATTATTGATAATAATTCGGGGGATGATACCTGGGATTTTATACAGAGCTTGAGTGACAGCAGAATCAAATCAAAAACCCGCTTCCCCATCAATAAGGGACCCATCTATGCCGTAAATTACAATCTTGCAAAGAGAGAGCCCCATCAGTATTTTATTGCATTGGAAAGCGATGTATATATCTATACCCCTGATTGGATTTCACGCTTTATTCAAGTGTTCGAGACTTTTCCGGAAGTGGGCTTGCTGGGCGTACCCAGAGCTGCTCCGTATCCTTCCTATATGCCCCCCGTAATCCCGAGGGAGGACGGCGATGTAAGCTATTTGCAATTGATGAACGGTAAGCTGGGGGCGGAACTGGATTTTATCCCGGGACACTGTCAATGTCTCAGGCCGGAGCTGTCGGATATCCTTGGATATTGGTGTGAGGAGAACGGCTACGGTGATGCCGAATTGTCCATTAGGGTCAATAATTATACTCCTTATAAAGCCGGCTTTACCACAAATGTTGTTATTGACATGCAGCAGTCTCTGCCGTGCAGCGAATGCGAAGGCAAAGAATGGTGCAAGCTGGACAGAGTCGATACTACCTGCTTCGGCATTAGGGACAAAAGGTATAAAAACGAGTCCTTTGCCGAAAAGTTTCACTGGAAGTACCTGGAATATTTTGATGAGCTGCAGCAAGGGAAGAGGACGGCATATTGCGCATCCCTGCATGACCCTGCCTCCATTGAGGGCCATATGTATCACATGGACTGGGCGTTGGAAAATTTCAATTTCTATGTGGAAAATACAAATTAAAGAAGGAGTGATCAAAATGATACCTCCGATGGTGAGCTTTGTAATGTGGAACAGACTTGGCCTGGCGGCCAGAAACCTGACAGCCTTGCTTAAAACCGAGGACGATTTTGAGCTGCATATCATCGACAGTGATTCCAGGGATAATACCTGGGACTTTGTTCAGGATTTAAAGGATGAAAGGATCAAATCCAAAACAAGATTTGATAAAAACTGCGGTCCCATCTATGCCTCCAACTATGCTCTGTCAAAAAGAAAGCCGGATCAGTTTTTTATCATAATGGACAGTGATGTCCACATCTATACGAAAAACTGGGTCTCGAAATTTCTGGAGGTTTTCCGGGAGTTCCCGGAAGTAGGGCTGCTGGGCGTGCCCAAGGCTGCTCCTTACATGGCATACCTGCCTCCCGTACTGTTCAATATTCGAAACGGCGTTAGCTATATCCAGCTAAAGAATGCTTCTCTTACAGATCCCCTTGATTTTGTCCCGGGACATCTTCAGTGCCTGAGGCCGGAATTAATTAACCTGGTGGGCTATTGGAGCGAAGAAGGGCATTACGGAGATGCGGATATTTCACCCAGAATCGTGCATTATACGCCTTTCAAAGTCGGGTATACGACAACGATAGAGATCGACCAGCTGCAAGAGGTTGGCTGTGAGCAATGTACGGCGCGCCAGTGGTGCAAGCTAGACAAAAAGACCGAAACCTGTTTTTCCATCCGGGATAAATTCTACAGGAATCCGCTTTTTGCCATGAAGTACCTATGGAGGCATCTGCAGACCTTTGAAGAGATCAAGGAAGGAAAACGTACCGCATATTGCGCCTCCGTACATGATGAAGAATCGATGAAAAACCATTTATATTATAAGGATTGGGCAGAAGAGAACTTTAATTTTTATGAGTGAGGATTGAATGTTATGATTCCACCGCTTGTCAGCTTTATCGCATGGAACCGGATGGGCCTGACCGCCAGAAACCTGGCGGCCCTGCTTCATACGGAGGATGATTTCCAGCTTCATATTATCGACAATAATTCCATGGACGACTCCTGGGACTATATAAATGATTTGAAAGATCCCAGAATTCTTTCAAGGACAAAGCTGGCTGTCAACCAGGGGCCCATTCATGCGGTCAATTATACGCTGTCAAAAAGACAAAAGGATCAGTTTTTTATTACTGTTGACAATGATGTAAACATCCATACCTCTCACTGGGTATCCAGCTTTCTGGATACCTTCAGGGCTTTTCCCAATCTGGGGCTTTTAGGCGCTGTCAGCAAGGAGTATTACAGCCGCTACAGACTCCCTTTATTGATCCAGGAGATGGATGGGGCCTGCTATCTGCAGGCCCAGAGGGGATTTGTGGAGGGGTGCTGCCAGTGCCTCAGGCCTGAGCTGCTGGAATTGCTTGGCTACTGGAGTGAGGAGAACTGTATGGGCGATGTGGAAATATGCCACCGGATCACCCGTTATACACCTTACAAGATGGGCTTTATTCCGGGGATAGAAATCGATCAGCAGCAATCCGTATCCTGTGAGGACTGTTGCGGTAGAAGCCGGTGCAGTTTGTACGGGAAGCCGAAGAACTGTTTTGACATCCACCGGGAAAAGTACAACAATCCTCAATTCCGCAACAAATACGGATGGAAGTATGATAATAACATACAGGAAATGGAAAAGGGGAGCAGAGGAATTTTCTGTGCTTCCGTTCACGATGAAGATTCCCTGAAGGGACATAACCATAACAGGCAAAGCGCAGAAGAAAATTTCCGCTTTTACAGGGAGCATGCCAATTGAATTTCTTTACATAATTTTTAACTTGAAGGGGGTTCGCATATGGAATTGATTAAATATTTCCATGAACCTATATTTGTCACCCAGCCATTATTGCCGGACATCAACAAAGTAATGGCCAAAATCCAGCAGATCTGGGAAAGCAAGCAATTGAGCAATAACGGCCAAATGGTCCGTAAGCTGGAAAAGGAATTAGGAGACTATCTGAAGGTAAGGAATCTATCGCTGTTTACCAATGGCACCATTGCACTGCAAATTGCATGCAAGGCCTTAAAGCTTTCCGGAGAAGTGATTACCACCCCGTTTACTTTTGCCGCCACGCCCCATTCGCTGGTATGGAGCAATCTTAAGCCCGTATTCTGTGATGTTGAGAATGAAACATTGAATATTGATCCGGATTGTATTGAAAAATTGATTACATCCGAGACATCGGCCATTATGCCGGTACATGTGTACGGAAATCCTTGCGCAGTCGAGAAAATACAAAAGATTGCGGACAACTATGGCTTGAAAGTCATCTACGATGCGGCTCATGCCTTCGGCGTAGAGATACAGGGAAAACCTATCGGCGCATTTGGCGACATTTCCATGTTCAGTCTCCATGCAACCAAGGTTTACCATTCGGTGGAAGGCGGAGCATTGGCCTTTGGCAATCCGCTTTATAAGCAAGAAGCGGATATGCTGAGAAATTTCGGTATCAAAGACGAAGAAACGATCACCGATGCCGGGACAAACGGAAAAATGAATGAGCTGCAGGCGGCGATCGGGCTGCTGATGCTTGAAATCATCGACGGGGAAATAGAAAACAGGAGGAGGGTTGCAGACCAATACCGCCGTCAATTGGCGGATATACCCGGTGTGGCTTTCTTCAAGGATATCGAGGGAGTAAAGCATAATTATGCATATTTTCCAATAAGAATAGACTGTAAAGAATTCGGCCATTCCAGGGATGAGCTGTCGGAAGAGTTGAAAAAATTTAATGTTTATACACGCAAGTACTTCTATCCGCTTTGCAGCAGGTTCCAATGCTACGGCAATTTGCCAACAGCAGGAAAGGGAAGTCTGCCTGTGGCAGAAAAAGCGGCTGAGGAGATTCTGGCACTTCCAATGCATGGAAGAATGGCCTCGGAAGTTATTGAAAATATTTGCCGGATTATCCGGGCATATTCGTCTCGTAGCTGATATACACTTGCAAAAGGCAGGGGGAGATTGAATGGAAGAAATCATTATTTATGGTTCGGGAGGCATGGCCAGGGAAGTAGTTGAACTCATCGAGGATATCAACTGCATAAAGCCTACATGGAGCATTTTAGGGTATCTGGACGATATCAAGGGAGATTGCGGCGAGGTTGTCAATGGCTATAAGATCATAGGGACGGGCGAACTGTTAAAAAAGCTGGACCATCCGTCAAACGTAGTACTTGCCCTCAGCAACCCGGAGGCGAAGGAAAAGATCTGCAGCAGCATCAGGGACTGTCCATTGAATTTTCCCGTTCTGATCCATCCGTCGGCAAGAGTAGCCCGGAGTGCAAGAATTGGTGAAGGGTCCATTATCGGTATTGATTGTATCGTCTCAGTCAATGTTGATATCGGAAGGCATGTGTTTCTAAATATGAGAACCGTGGTGGGACATGACGCAATTATACGTGATTACTGTTCCTGCCTCGTAAATTGTGTCATCGCAGGCGATGTTTCTGTGGATGAAAGAGCTTTGCTGGGTTCCGGGTGCATCATTATGGAAAAAAGCCGCATTGGTAAAAAGGCCAGGGTTGGCATGGGTTCCATTGTAACCTGTGATGTCCAGGATAACCATGTGGTTATGAGCAGACCGGCAAAAAGTATGTATTTTGGGGATAGATAGAGAATACATCTGCGTTTTCGAATGGGGACATTTCCTCCTCATGCGGATTACCCTCAACTCAGAGGGTCTGCCCCTTTCCTTTTTCAAGAGGGGACATTCCCTCCTTATACGGATTACCCGAGACTCAGAGGGTGTGTCCCCCGATCTGTTTATTCGCATGGTTTATAACAGTAATGCGGTTAAGGAGGCAGGTTATGAAAGATTTGGTTGTAATCGGAGCAGGTGCCCTGGGTAGAGAGGTTGCCCAGCTGATAAAGGACGTCAACAGTGATAAAAACCAATGGAATTTTCTTGGCTTTATCGATGAAACTCCAGAGAAGCAGGGGGTCGTCATTAACAATTCTCCTGTGCTCGGCGGCTTCGATTGGTGTGAAAAAAACCGTTTCAGCAGTATTTGGGCTGTTTGCGCGGTAGGGAATACAAGAGATAAGTTCAGCCTTGTACAAAAAGCCCAGGCCTCCGGTTTGCAATTTACCAACCTGATACACCCCGGGGTGGCAAGAAATGAATTTATTGAGATGGGTACGGGGAACATCATCTGTTGGGGGACATTCCTGTCGGTCAATATTAAAATCGGAAGCTTTGTAACGATCAACCCCGGATGCGGCATAGGACATGATACGGTAATTGAGGATTATGTAACGCTGTATTGGGATGTGACGCTATCAGGAAATGTATTGATCCGTGAAGGCTGTGAAATAGGGTCAAAGGCGGCGGTTATTCCAAAGAAAACGGTAGGCGGCTGGAGTGTTTTGGGAGCCGGAGCCGTCGTAATAAAGGATTTACCTGAAAACTGTACGGCTGTGGGTGTTCCTGCGAAGCCTATAAAACTTCATACGATGTGAATATTTACAGAGATGGAGTATTAAATTCAACACCTACCGTTGCTTTTTTAAAATAGATGTATAAAAAAAAGAGGTTCGACAATTCGAACCTCTTTTCTCGTAATCCGATTAAACGATAGCGACACCTGCACTGGCATAGCCGGCAATCGCAGTTGCGATGTCAATTCCTGCAGTAACCTCTGGAGTAAATACCATCATCAGTCGTGTTCCAGCAGTAACAGGGATTGCAAGGCCTGTAGTAAGACCGTCACTTGTTGTACCAATGGCTAATATGCCTGTTAAGGCCGGAGCCAGTGTCACAACTGCACCTGGTACAGGAGCAAAGGTATTGTCAGGGGTGGGGCTCGAGTATAGCTGTGCTGTAATCGTAACTGTCGAACCCACCAGAGCCAATGCTGCAGCAGTACTGAAAAATGCTGCTATATCAGTTATTGTGCCGTCTCTTGGAACTGAGAACGCCATATTGTCCAGTAGAGAAATGTCTATTACACCACCTACTACGGTAACGCCTGTGGCGTTACCACCGAAAGCAATAATGCTTGATGTGTTGAGCACTCCTCCCAGGACAGTCGTCAAAACGGCCGGAGTACCTGAAGAGAAGGGGATGATTGCACTCGCGCCAGTAGCACCAGTCGCGCCAGTAGCACCAACGCCAGTAGCGCCGGTAGCACCGGCAATACCGACAACACCGGCAGCACCAGTCGCTCCAGTAGCACCTGTCGGACCGGCAACACCAGTAGCACCGGTAGCTCCAGTAGCACCCGTCGAGCCAGTTGCACCGGCAACACCAGCCTCACCAGCAGTTCCAGTCGCACCGGTAGCACCAGTCGCACCGGCAATACCGGCGGTACCAGACGCACCAGCAGCACCAGTCGCGCCAGTCGGACCAGTCGCGCCAGTCGCACCGGCAACACCGGTCGCACCAGTCGGACCTGCAACACCCGTCGCGCCAGTCGGACCTGCAACACCCGTCGCACCAGTCGGACCTGCAACACCAGTCGCGCCAGTCGGACCAGCATCACCAGCAGTGCCAGTGGCACCCGTCGCACCCGTCGGACCGGCAACGCCAGCCGTGCCAGTAGCACCGGTCGCACGAGTCGCGCCAGCATCACCAGCTGTGCCAGTAGCACCCGTCGGACCGGCAACGCCAGCCGTGCCAGTGGCACCAGTAGCACCAGTCGCGCCAGCAACACCAGCAGTACCAGTAGCACCAGTCGGACCGGCAACACCAGGAGTACCCGTTGCACCAGTCGGGCCGGCAACACCTGGAGCACCAGTCGCACCAGTAGCACCGGCAACACCGGGAGCACCAGTAGCGCCAGTGGCACCAGTGGCACCAGTTGCACCTGAGGCTTCAGCCTCCAATAAAGAAACGTCATCAACGATTACATCTGCTGTTCCAGTGTCGGTAACGATATCGATAAATACAATTGCAAATGCAGTTCCTGGTGGGGAAATTGCGGTAGTTTCGTACACCTCCAGCCAAGTGTTGTCGTTGACGTCAGGGAGAGTATCCGGATAAACACTTAAAAGAAGTCCCTGACCCAGGAAGTCGAAACTTGCATCGAAGTAGGCGACCAGCATATTTACCAATGGATTGGGTCCTAATCCTACTTTTGACAGCGATGCAAGAAACTCATAACGTTGGCCTGGACTAGCAGTTACCACCTGGAATATATATGAATCCGGTGGCGCGCTTTCCAATCTGGCAGCGAAAAAACCGGAGTGTTTGTATTCCAATGTGATGACCGCATTAAATTCTACCCATGGAGGGAAGGAACCTGTTTCAAAGCCTCCGTTAACTATAAGATCGTTAAAAGACATTCTTTTTCACCTCCTCAAATCATAAATTTTAGTTTGTACAAACTCTAAAAGAGTTTATATAAACAGTATATGAAAACAAATCGAATATGCTACTTATGTTAACTTGTTTTCTGGATTTAATTGCTAGGCTTAAGAAACAGATAGGATCAAAACATCACTTTAAATGTGGTACGTTTCTTATAAAATTATTGTATTTTATACCGTTTAAATCTGTCCGGAATAGTATAGAGTGATATTATTTTCATGAGGAGTTTGACCGTGGAAGAAAAGCAAATCTCAATCAGTCTGTGTATGATTGTTAAAAATGAAGAGAGTACAATTGAGCGCTGTCTTGATTCCGTTAAAGATATTTGTGATGAAATAATTATTGTTGATACGGGCTCTACGGACCGTACCAAGGAGATTGTCGAAAAGTTTACAGACCGAATCTTTGATTTCACCTGGATCGATGACTTTGCTGCAGCCCGTAATTTTGCTTTCAGCCAGGCAACCATGGAGTATATCCTCTGGTTGGATGCAGATGATATTCTCGCTGCTTCTGATCAGGAGAAGTTTCTAAAGCTGAAGAAAAACCTGGACCCAGTCACAACGGCTGTAAGCATGACTTATCTTTATGCCTTCGACCGGTATGGAGCGGTATCGTTTAGTTTCCGGAGAAATCGCCTGGTTCGACGGGATAAAAACTTTCGATGGATCGGGGCGGTGCATGAGTATTTAGAAGTATCAGGGCAGGTTTTAGACTCAGACATTTGTATAACACACAAGCGTATCGCAAATGGAAATTCCGACCGAAACCTGAAAATATTTGAAAGGCGAAAAGAGAAAGGGGAACCGTTTTCTTCGCGGGATTTATATTATTATGCCAATGAATTGTTCGACCACCAACTCTATCGCCGGGCAATCGAAGTTTATCAAGAATATTTGATGACCGGGCAGGGCTGGATTGAAGATAAAATCTCTGCTTGCGGAAAATTAGCCGATGGTTATCAGAAGCTGGGAGAAAAGGAAAAACAGCTTGAATATATCTACAAATCCTTTGAATATGCCCCTCCAAGGGCAGAATTCTGCTGTCGCCTGGGTCTTTATTTTCTGGATGCGAAGCAATATGAGCAGGGAATTTTCTGGTATAAGCTGGCTACACAGATAGAAAGACATGTTAACAGTTCGGGATTCATGACGGAAGCTTGCTGGACCTGGTTGCCGCATTTACAGTTGTGCCTTTGCTATGACCGCTTAGGTAAACATAAACTGGCTTATGAGCACAATGAGATTGCCAGGAGGTATAGTCCTGAAAATAGGCAGGTCCTGCACAACAAGAATTACCTGGAGGGCATTTTAGGCATAGAAACGCCCAAGCACTTTTCTTAGGGAAGCGGCATATAATAATCCTATATTATGGCCAAAAGACATGCGGGAAGGTGAAAAACTTAATGACAGATGCAGAGAGAGCGGCTGCTAAAGAAACTGATTTTGTGGTTGACAGAAAGTTTGCCGAGTACATGGGATATGTGGCGGACGCGAGTTTGGAGGATATACAAAACTGCATGAAAAGGAACCTTGGAAATACGCGGTCACACAATGCCCAGAACTACCAAAAGATATTGCAATGTTATAATACCTATAATTATTGGGGTAAAATCGATCCTGAGAATTCTATCTACGAATTGATAGAAAACCGCTCAACAGCGATGAAAGAACACCATGGCGATCTCACATGGCTGTACGGAAGGCTTTGCGATTACCGCTCCAGGAAAACCTTATTCGGCATCGTGGAGAACTGGCTGACATTCAGCATGGCGAGTCTGGACAGCATCATTGAAAAAACGTTCTGTCCCTACTTTGATCTGGATATCATGAGATGTGATGCCAATGAAGTATTTGTCGATTTGGGAGCGTATACCGGCGATACCGTCTTGAATTATCTGGACAGCTATATCGGTTATAAAAAAATCTATTGTTATGAAATTGCCCCTCATATCTTCCAAATGCTCAAGCGGAATCTTGAACGGTATCCCAAGATCGAATTGCGGAAAAAGGGCGCAGGAGATAAAAACGGTACGATGTATGTCACGGACGAGGTGCCCGCGGACACAATGTATAAGCTGGCAGACGCGGGGACGACGGAAGTACCTGTTGTCACCCTTGATGAAGATATAGCGGAACCTGTGACTTTTGTCAAAATGGATATTGAAGGCGGAGAACAAAAGGCGATCCTCGGCTGTAAGAAACACATTCAGGCGACACATCCGAAGCTTGCCATTTCTATATATCACAATAATGAGGATATTTGGAAATGCGCCCGTATGATCGACGAAATCGACTCCGGTTATAAGTTTTATCTAAGATATGGCGGAGGCAATTATTATCCTTCCGAATGCGTTTTGCTAGGCGTATAGAACTATATTTACATAGATATGGTTCCACATCGGAGAGAAGCTGCTTAGGTCCATTAATAAGGAGATTGAGTATGAAAAGCATCACAATTAGTCTATGTATGATTGTCAGAAATGAAGAGAGTACGCTGGGAAACTGTCTTGATTCTGTTAAAGATATTTGCGATGAGATAATTATTGTTGATACGGGCTCTACGGACCGTACCAAAGAGATTGCCGGGAAATATACGGATCGGATCTTTGATTTTACCTGGATCGATGACTTTGCTGCCGCACGCAATTTTTCTTTCGGCCAAGCAACCATGGAGTATACCCTCTGGTTGGATGCAGATGATGTTATCGCTCCTTCCGATCAGGAGAAATTTTTAAAACTGAAGAAAAGCCTGGACCCATTTACGGACGTTGTAAGTATGCCTTATCTCTATGCCTTCGATCAGTTTGGTGCAGTATCCTTCAGCTTCCGGCGAAACCGCCTGGTCAGACGGAATAAAAATTTTCAGTGGATAGGAGCTGTGCACGAGTATTTAGAAGTGTCGGGATATGTTTTAAACTCAGACATTTGTGTAACACATAAGCGCATCGCAAATGGCAATTCCGACCGCAACCTGAACATCTATGAAAGGAAAAAGAGCAAAGGGGAATCGTTTTCTCCGCGGGATTTATATTACTATGCCAATGAATTGTTCGATCATCGGCTCTTTCGCAGGGCAGTCGAGGTTTATCAGGAATATTTGATGACCGGACAGGGCTGGATTGAAGATAAAATTTCGGCCTGCGGCAAATTAGCCGACTGTTTTCAGGAGCTGGGAGAAAAGGAAAAACAACTTGAATATATCTACAAATCCTTTGATTATACCTCTCCAAGGGCAGAGTTCTGCTGCCGTCTGGGCTTTCATTTTCTAAATGCGAAGCTATATGAACAGGCGGTTTTTTGGTACAAACTGGCGACTCAGATAGAGAAAACGGCTGACAGTTCAGGATTCATGACGGAAGCTTGTTGGACCTGGCTGCCGCATTTGCAGCTGTGCGTTTGCTATGACCGCTTAGGTAAACATAAGTTGGCTTATGAGCATAATGAGATTGCCAGGAAGTATTGTCCTGAAAATGAAGCGGTTCAGTCCAACAAGAATTATTTAGAGGGCATTTTAGGAATAGATTCAAGGAATAGTCGTGAACAGGTGAGTGAAACATGAATTGGTATTCAATCTATGGACTTTATGCAATTATAAAAGAATATGCCGGCTGCCCACCGACATTGCCTCTGTTATGCCGCTATGAACATGGGTGGGATCCTATACCGGGACCCAATCCATATGACGCTCGAACGGATCAACCTCTTATGTTGGTTTGGAGTAAAAGACGTCTGCAAGAGTGGCAGGCCAAAAGCAGTATTCCTGCGGCTATTGTTGGCGCGCCCTTTATTCACTACCGGAAATTAATGAAAATTGAAAAGGATACGGCTGCCCATGGCACGATCGCTTTTCCCTCCCATACCACCCGGCAGATTGACTCGGTATTTGATGTCGATAGGTATTGTGAGCAGTTAAGAAGTCTTCCGGTTGAGTTTCAGCCGGTAACCGTATGTTTACACTCCAATGATCTGGAAAGGAAGAAGGACGCGATATACAGAAAAAATGGGTTCGATGTTGTAAATGCCGGGCCGGCTTGGGTAGTAGGCTTTGAATTTGTACAAAATTTCTATGAGATTCTTAGAAGCCACAAATATGCAACGTCGAATCAAGTAGGCTCATATTCCTTTTATGCGGTAGAAATGGGTATTCCCTTTTTTATCTTTGGGGAGTCGGCCGTTCTGAAAAATACCGGAGAACCGCTTATGCCCATCGAATTCAGGTATGAAGATTATGCGATGGGCGCCTATGCCACAGCAATGTTTCCGGGTCCTACGCAAGTCATTAGTGAGCAGCAGAAGAAGTTTGTTGAAGATGAGCTTGGCGTCCATGACTGTCTGTCCGGTACAGAAATCAGGGAATTGCTGATAGAAAGCAATAACCGGACGATTGAAGCGTATGAGGAATTTTTAAAGTCAGGACAGGGCGGGGTTGAAGATAAAATTTCTACTTGCGGAAAACTGGTTGATTATTATCAGAATACGGATGAGCGGGAAAAACAGCTTAAATATATTTTGAAATCCTTTGAATATGCCCCCCCAAGGGCTGAGTTCTGTTGCCACCTGGGTTTATATTTTCAGAATGAAAAGCAATATGAACAGGGGATTTTCTGGTACAAATTGGCGGCTCAAATGGAAAGGCCTATCGGCGACAGGCTGATGTGGCTGCCGCATATTCAGTTGTGTGTTTGTTATGACCGCTTGGGTAAACATGAGTTGGCCTATGAACATAATGAGATCGCCAGGAAATATTCTCCGGAAAACAATCAGATCCTGCAAAACAAAAAATATTTGGAGCGCGTATTGGGTATTGAATCCACCGAATAGATAGAAATTTGTAAAGGCGGTAAAGATATGGAAAGAATTCGCAAACCGGAAGTTATTACCTATTCTAAGTTTGAATTGGACGAAGCCAAGCTGGAAGCTAAATACGGCCTTCCCTCGGAGTTAAAGTATTGCCAGCGTTGCGTAATATCAAATCAGCGCCCTAATTCTACAGTCGAGTATCAACACACCAAGAACTCAAAGAAAGAGACAATACATTTTGATGAGGAAGAGGTCTGTGATGCTTGCCGTTTTGCCGAATCCAAAATCAAATCGATTGATTGGAAGCAGCGGGAGCAGGAACTAACGGATCTGTGCAACAGATACCGGAAAAATGACGGTTCTTATGACTGCCTTATTCCCGGATCCGGCGGCAAAGACAGCTTTTACGCGGCACATGTCCTTAAATATAAATATGGAATGCACCCGTTAACAGTCACCTGGGCTCCTCACATTTATACACCCTGGGGGTGGCATAACTTTCAGGCATGGTTAAACGCCGGCTTTGATAATTTCTTATGTACCCCGAATCCCCGAACACACCGGTTGTTGACGAGAATTGCGGTAGAGAATCTTTTCCACCCGTTCCAGCCTTTTATTTTCGGGCAGAAATCTCTTGCACCTAAAATGGCTTTACTGAATGATATAAAATTAGTGTTTTACGGCGAAAATGAGGCGGAGTATGGCAATCCCATATCTGATACCTCTTCCGCTAAAAGAGATTGGAAGTATTTTACCGCAGAAGATAAAACAAAGGTTTTCCTTGGCGGAGTGTCATTAGAAGCATTGGAAAATAATTTCGGAGTCGAGCCTGTTGAGCTGCTTCCTTATATTCCTGCAAATCCGGATGAATTAGAGCGGAAAAAGGTTGAGGTACATTATCTCGGATATTATTTACGATGGCATCCCCAGGAGTGTTTTTATTATGCTGTTGAAAATGGCGGTTTTAAGCCGTCGCCGGAACGTACTGTCGGCACGTACAGTAAGTATAACAGTATTGATGATAAGATTGACGACTTCCATTACTATACTACCTATATTAAGTTTGGAATCGGACGAGCGACCTACGACGCTGCACAAGAAATTAGAAATCAAGAGATTACACGCGAGGAAGGGGTAGCGCTGGTCAAAAAATTTGACGGAGAGTTTCCAGAACGTTTTGCAAAGGAAATCTTCCAGTATTTAAGTATTACTGAAAAGGAATTTCCGGTGGCATTTAAGATGTTTGAACAGCCGGTGATGGACAGGGATTATTTTATGGCCCTAGCCGACACTTTCAGATCACCTCATCTATGGAAACATGAAAACGGGAGTTGGAAATTGCGTTCCCTAATTTTTGAAGAGCGAAGTGAGGACCATGAGTAATATTCGATTAATTGCGAGATTAGATGTAAAAGGGCCTAACCTGGTGAAAGGGGTTCAGCTTGAGGGGCTTCGAAAAATCGGAGACCCGAATGCTTTTGCCAAAGAGTATTATGACCAGGGAATAGACGAACTGATTTATATCGATATTGTAGCTAGCTTATATGAAAGAAATAATTTATTGGAGATAGTGCGCGGCGCAACAAAGGATGTATTCATCCCGCTCACCGTTGGCGGAGGTATCCGTACGGCTGAAGATGTAAGAGACGTGTTGCGGGCCGGGGCGGATAAGGTCGCTATTAATACTGCCGCGATCAAACGTCCTGAGTTGATCCGGGAGATATCGGAAAGGTTTGGCTCTCAATGTATGGTCTTATCGATAGAAGCTAAAAAGGTTAGCCAGAATAAATGGGAAGCTTATTGCGACAACGGCAGAGAAAAGACAGGGATTGATGCGATTGAATGGGCCAGAAGAGGGTATGAACTGGGTGCGGGTGAAATACTCATAACTTCGGTAGATATGGAGGGGACTGCAAAAGGATTCGACATAGAGCTTGTCAAGGCTGCGTCCAACGCAGTTCCAATCCCCGTCATCGCCAGTGGAGGCATGGGAAAAGCAGAGGACATGATAAGCGTTATTAAAGACGGTTGTGCAGATGCAATTGCGATGGCCCATGTTCTTCATTATAAAAAATTGACGGTGCAGGAGGTACGGGAATATGCTATCTCCTGCAATGTTAACGTAAGGAGATTGAACTATGACCAAGATAACGTTGGTTGACTATGGAATAGGAAATATTCTTAGTGTACAAAGAGCATTTGAATATTGCGGTGCCCAAGTGATTCTCTCGGATAACCCCCAAGACATTATAAACTCCGACTATCTTGTTTTGCCGGGTGTAGGTGCTTTTGCTGACGGAATGAAGGGCTTAGCAGAACGGGGTCTTATTGAGGCAATTCTTGATTTTGCTTCGAAGGAAAGGCCGTTTCTGGGCATCTGTTTGGGAATGCAAATGATGCTGGGGAGAAGTGAGGAATTTGGGATTCATGAGGGCTTAGGGCTGATACCGGGAAGCGTCGTCAGAATACCGGACCAGGATGTTCACGGAGTAAGGCACAAAATACCTCATATCGGCTGGAACTCTTTAGAACTGCCTGATAAAAAGGAAAACTGGGGCGGGACCATCCTTGAGGGTATTGAAGCCGGCGAGGCTGTTTATTTTGTACATTCATTTACTGCAGTTCCTGTAAATTTATGCAACCGGCTGGCGGATACCTATTATAACGGACAAATTATTTCCGCTGCAGTACAATCAGGTTATTTGTACGGCTGTCAATTTCATCCGGAAAAAAGCGGGGTCACGGGACTGAAGATTATTAACAATTTTATGAAACAAAAGGGGTAGCCAAGATTACATTTTCAAGCTGAGAAGATACTCTGCGAATGAAAAATCAAATTGGGTATCGATATCAAGCGACCTTTCTTTCGGCATTATATATGCAAAAGAGTTTCCATCATAAATATTCTGCGTTTTTGAAAAATAGGATGTACTGACTGCATAGATTGCCCCGTTGATACGATAGTAAGCAGGCAATTCCTGTCTGGTTTTAGCCATGATTTCCGGTCGGACAAACCCAGTAAGAGATTTATTTTCAGGCAGTGTATTGTACCATAAGGGAGAATGGTCAGCTTCACACACGGATACTACTGCATCCGCATTACTAAGCGCCATTTGTTTAATTGCACCGATAATATCTCTCGCTGTTCGCAATGGCGAGGTAGGCTGCAATAGTAGTACGATATCATATTCTTTCCCTAATGTATGGTACCGGTCAAGCGCCTCCCTGACACAAGCCCATGTCGAAGCAGAATCTGAAGCCAGCTCCTCCGATCTTAAAAATGGGACATTCGCTCCGTATTTTACCGCAATATCGGCGTATTCCTGGGAGTCGGTTGAAAGAAATATTTCATCAACGATACCTGTCTCCTGAGCCTGAATTATACTATGGGCAATTAAGGGCTTCCCGCCAAGAATGCGTATATTCTTGTGGAGTAAGCCCTTTGATCCGCTGCGCGCAGGGATTACGGCGATAATTTGAAGGCTATGGAACATAGTTATCTCTCCTCACATCATAAAAGCTCTTTTTAAGGTCTATTCTGTCATTATCCAGAAAATCCCTGATTACCGCTGTAACTTTTTCAGAGGTTTTCCCATTGCCATAGGGGTTTGCCTGCCTGGCTATTTCTTTCAGAAACTGCCGTGACCTTGCCTTATGGATACACTTGATGATAGCGTGCTTTTCCGGTTTGCAGGATAGGACGGATTTTGCACAAATCCTGCCCTTTTGCCTGTCTCCGATATTGACGGTGGGTTTTTTAAAGCCGGGGGCTTCGATGATGCCGCTGGAGGAATTGCCGATTACCATTTCGCAATATTTCATTGCGGAAAGATAATGCAAAGCACCTAAAGAGGTAAAGGCTATTGCATTTTCTTTTTTCTCACAATAGGCATCGATTGCGAGGTTTATTGCCCGGCCATTGGCGTCCGCATTAGCTTTTGTAAAAATATAATTCAACCCGCCCGTCTCGTCAAGCGCAGACAGAAGTATTTCAAGCTGCTTTGCGGCAGTATCTTTTTCCAGTGTTACAGGGTGAAATGTTACAAGGGCATATGGACTGGTCAAATCATAGCCTATGCACTGTGCCAGCTTATCTTTGGACAGCAGGGGCATACTCAAAATGTTCTCAACGCCGGGTGCCCCAACATTGAATACCCGGTCCGGCGCCTCACCCATGGCAATAACACGCTGGCGGTATTGCTCAGCGGAAGTAAAGTGCAAATAACTCATTTTACTTATTGCGTGGCGGAAAAACTCATCAATGGCGCCTTCAGTTGTTTCGCCGCCATGAAGGTGGGCAATTGGGATACATGCAACGGCAGCAGCAGTGGCAGCAGCGAATATCTCAAATCGGTCCCCTAACACGATGACCAGATCAGGCCGGGTTTTTTCAAAATACTCTGCAAAACCGATAACTCCAATCCCAATAGCCTTGGACATAGCCTTGTTTGAATCATCCTTTTGCAAAACATCAATTTTAGCGTCGATCAAAATACCGTCTGCTTCTATTTCCTTATAAGTGAGGCCGAAGTCTTCCGACAGGTGCGTACCCGTTGCCACAATTTTCAACTCAAAACTATCGGCAGCCATGAGCTGCTTTATGATCGGGCTCAAGAGACCATACTCGGCACGGGAGCCTGTCACTATACAAATTCGTTTTTTCATAAATCGATCAGCTCATCCTCGCAAAAATCACGCTTTGCCCTCATACCCAGAAGTTCAAACCATTTCATAGGGGAAATCCCATTCCCGGGGCGTTTAACCGTCAAATTATCTTGAGTAAAGACCTCGCCTTTAACAATATTCCGCCTGGCAACAATGCTTTTCCGGGCGGCTTCCTTATTTGCTGCTTCGGATACGGACGGTTTCTTTATGCCATTCCCCAGAGCTATTTCAATATTTCTGACGGCTGCCACCATGGCTTTGAGCTCCTGAGGGTCAAGGCTTGAACTGTGATCCGGACCCTCCATAGCTTTATCAAGCGTAAAATGCTTTTCAAGCACTGTGGCTCCTAACGCTATAGCTGCAATGGGGGCTTCTATCCCTAAGGTGTGATCCGAATACCCAACGGCCAGGCCAAACCGTTTCTTTAAAGTGAGCATCGCCCTGAGGTTGGCATCTTCAAAAGGAGTAGGGTACTGCGTATTGCAGTGCAGCAGGGTCAGCGTTCCGGCACCATTATCGCGGAGCACCTTTATTGCCGACCCCACCTCATTCAATTCACTCATTCCGGTTGAAATTATCACCGGTTTGCCGGTGCCGGCGATTTTCATCAGGTAAGGCAGGTTGGTTATCTCTCCTGACGGCACTTTATACATGGGGATTTCAAGACTTTCCAAAAAATCGATGCTCTCAAAGTCAAATGCCGTAGAAAGAAATAGGATTCCCTTTTCCTTGCAATACCTTTTAAGGTCCTTAAAATCGTCATAAGATAGCTCCAGCTTCTTAAGCATTTCCAGTTGGCTTTCATCAGTCCCGGTAGCTTGCTTTTGATAGTCTGCTTTCTGCGCAGCCTTTGAAACAAGAAATTCTGCTTTAAAGGTTTGAAATTTTACCGCGTCTGCACCGGCGCTTTTTGCGGCGTCAACCAATTTTTCAGCCAGCTTTATATCGCCATTGTGGTTTACACCCGCCTCAGCGATTATAAAAATATCACTCATATTTCCTCACTACTTTACACGGATTACCATAGGCAATAACCTTGCTTGGCATATCATGGGCAACAATGCTTCCTGCGCCTATAATACTGTTATCTCCGATAGTTACACCTTGAATAACCGTAGCATTCGCACCTACATGTGTGCAGGCGCCTATTTTAACGTCACCGCATATAACAGCGCCAGGCGCTATATGTGTGAATTCATTGATATAACAACCATGTTCTATGATAGCGCCGGTATTTATAATCGCCATATCTCTTATAGTGCTCTTCGCATTGACTACTGCGTTTTTTCCAATATAGACTCCTGCGCCCAGCCGTACGTCGCTTCCGATATTGGAAGAATTATCAATGATCGCAGGCAGGATAAAGCCTATACCTTTAAGCATAAAATATAGTCTTTCTCTTAAAGCAGTGTTTCCAATACTTCCAACGGTAATAAAAGCATAGTTGACCCCGCTGTCAAATACTGACTTTAAGATAGCATCCTTTCCTATAATTTCACAATCGGATACTTTCTCGCCGGCGGCGTAGTTCAAATCAGTAATTCCGACGATTTCGTAATCCTTGTTTGAACGGATGCTGTCTATGACACTGAGTGAATGTCCGCCTGCGCCTGCCAGGACAATTTTTTTATCCACTTAAACCTCCAATTCCTTCCGCATTCTCTCCAGCTCTTCAAGCTGCCCCATATCGAGCCAGCATCGTTCACTGACAGGAAAGACGCCAATCTTTTCTCCCAGGCTTTTTTGCTGTTTGATTATATCGGTGAACGCGATGGCTTTATCACTCTCAAGCTTATTGACAACCTCCGGTTCCACAACATAGAAGCCGGTATTGGTCAAAAATGAATACTCGGGTTTTTCGATCATGGAAGCGATTTCACCATTGTTTATCATATTTATGATTCCATATGGAATAATGAAATGCTTATAGGCTGCTACGATGGTAATTATATTCCCGTTTTGCCTGTGATAGTCATAGATTTCCTTATAATTCGTCCGGATGAGTACATCGCAATTCGTCAGGAAAAAGGTGGAATCAAGCTTCCCTTTCAGCAGGCTGAGTCCACCGCCTGTTCCTAAAGGGACCTCTTCAGTGTGAAATTCTATTTTATAATCCTTTTCAACTTCACTGAAATACGCCTTGATCATATTCTTTTTATAGTTGACGATAAAATGGAACTCATTGCATTCATAATCCATAAAATGATTGATTATATGCTCGGTTATAGGTATTTCGCCAATGGGAATCAGCGGCTTGGGAAGTATTTTGGTATACGGATGGAGTCTCGTCCCCAATCCGCCCGCCATGATTACTACAGGTGCATTCACTGAAAGCTTGCGCCCGATCTCATAATCCTTTAAAAAAGCAATGGATTGTATTTCAAGTGCTTCATTCACAATCGGCAAAGAGAGTATTGACCATTTCTTCATTAGCTCCCGGGATTTATCCTTGTCTTTTTCAAAGATGAATTTCGGACTATAATTGGCAATTTCTTTTACTTTATCTTCTAACTTGCCTCCGTGCAGTAAATGCCTTCTTATATCTCCATCGGTAATAATCGCTTTCAACTTATTGTTTTCAGATACCAGCAGTATTTGATCGGCAGTGGCATCTATCTGTTTCATGGCCTCCAGGACACTTTGATCTTCTGTGATAAACAATTTCTCAATATCCAATATTCTCACCTCTTTTATTATATGAACGCAATAATAAAAGTGAGCCTCTGAAAATGCAGTCCATTCGAGCCGGAGCTGCCCGCCTGTATAGCCTGCATTTTCAGAAAAACGGGAAATAATAGTTTCGGTACTCCTGATTTACGAAATAGTATTAATTTTATTAATAACCTTATAAACGTCATCAGCGGAAAGATTGGTGCTGCAGGGAAGATTAACAATGCGGCTATAATAGTCAAGCGCCTTCTCAATTCTATAAGCCCGGTCATATAAATAAGGCTTTTGCGCATGGATGAGTCCCCATATTGGGCGGACCTGGATATTATCCTCAGCCAAACAGCTAATTATTTTATCTTTGGAATATTTATATAAATCCTTGATGTATAGGGAATAGAACCAATAGTTAGGCTTTGTCCCGTTTCGAAAGTCCAATATCTTCAAACCGTTTATTTTATCATTAATACCGCTTCTGTACAGGGTATGGTTTTCTTTCTTTACGGAAATAAAGTTCTCAAGCTGCTCCAGTTGTGCAACTCCCAAGGCTGCCTGGAGGTTGGTCATTCTATAATTATAGCCAACCTCGTTGTGTATGAAATTGGCAGCATCGTCCTTTGCCTGTGTAGAAAGATATTTAGCTCTTTTCATAAGGTCAGTATCATTGGAGACCATCATTCCGCCTCCGCCGGTTGTAATAATTTTATTGCCATTAAAGGAATACACTCCTACATCTGCAATTGTCCCCGCATATTTGCCTTTATACCTGCCGTCAACGTAACAGGTTCCCAAAGCCTCTGTGGCATCCTCGATTACTTTAAGGTTATATTCCTCAGCGATATCCATGATTGCCGGCATATCCGCCATGTTACCAAAAACATGTACAACCACTACTGCTTTTATTTGCCTTCCCGTGGACCTGTTAATTAATTGATTGTCCACAAAATCACATTCCGTCCTGCAAAACTCCTTTAGCTTATTCATATCCATGCATAAGGAATCATCGCAATCCATAAAAACAGGGTGGGCTTGCAGATATTTCACCGGATTTACAGCAGCTATAAAGGTCAGAGTCGGCACGATTACCTCATGATCCTTTTCCACACCCGATAAAATTAAGGCTAAATGTAAGCCGGCGGTTCCGCTCTGACATGCAACTGCAGAGCCCACATTTAAATAATTGGCAATTTCAGTTTCATATCTGGCTATGTAGGCTCCGCCAGTAGAAACCCATTCCTTTTCAATCGCATCTGTTACATATTTCAGCTCGTTACCCTTCAGGGTAGGAACTGATAAGGGTATCAATTTATTCAAAAGATCACTTCCCACTAATTTTATAGGGTATATATCTCTGCTTTATAACGATTTAAATTCTCCTTAAGAAACGCGATAGTCTCTGCCAGACCCTCTTTTAAACCATACTTCGGCTCCCACGCAGTAAGCTCTTTAATTAATTTATTTGAACCTAACAGCCTGTTCACTTCGCTTTTTTCCGGACGAAGTCTTTGCTCGTCACAGACTATCCCGGCAGAAGGATTGATCTGGTCAATAAGCTCCTGTGCGAGCTGGCCGATTGAAATCTCCCGCTGGGTCGCTATGTTAATCTCCCGGCCTATGGTTTTTTCCGACCCGGCTATGTCGATAAAACCCTGGGCAGTATCTTTCACATAATTAAAATCCCGGGTTGGAGTAAGCGAACCCAGCTTTATTTCCGTCATTCCGGATAAAAGCTGGATAATAACAGTCGGAATCACCGCTCTGGCCGATTGGCGCGGTCCATAGGTGTTAAACGGACGTACTATGGTAACGGGCATTTCATAGCTGCGGTAAAAGCTTTCTGCCAGTCTGTCAGCCCCGATTTTGGTTGCGGAATACGGAGATTGTCCCTGAAATGGATGCTTTTCATCGATGGGCACGTACTGTGCAGTGCCATAAACCTCTGACGTAGAGGTTACCAGGATTCTTTTGGTTCTCAAATCCCTGGCTGCCTGCAGTACATTCAGTGTACCTTTAATGTTGGTATCAACATAGGAATCAGGCGAATGATAGCTAAACGGAATTGCAATTAAGGCTGCAAGATGGAAAACCTCATCCACATCCTTCATGGCTGTCCTTACTCCATTGGGGTCCCGGATATCTCCGGCAAATATTTCTATTTCATCCCGGAGTTCTTTAGGGAATGTATCAAGCCATCCCCAACTGCCAAATGAATTATAATAAACAAAAGCTTTTACATTTTTCCCTTCAGTGATAAGTTGTTCGGCAAGATGACTCCCAATAAATCCATCAGCACCGGTAACAAGAATTTTTTTCATAAGTTCCCTCCCCAAATAGTAGAATTGCTTATAGATACCCCTCATAACAGGCTAAGGTAATTTCTTTTCAGCTATTTATCATATGTCTTGGTTTTATTAAAGTTGCATGACATTATGTGGGATGCCCTCCTTGCGGAAGGCATCCCTTTTAGATCAGGGTTATACTTTCGATTTATGAGTCTATGGCCCGGTCGGTCCTGTTGGTCCAGCAACACCAGTAGCTCCGGTAGCTCCGGTAGCTCCGGTAGCTCCGGTAGCTCCGGTTGCACCAGTGGCACCGGTTGCACCAGCACCCGTAGGTCCAGTAGCACCTGTAGCACCGGCTACACCAGTGGCCCCAGTAGCGCCTGTAGCACCGGCTATACCAGTAGCACCCGTAGGTCCGGCAACACCAGTGGCCCCGGTAGCTCCAGTAGCTCCAGTAGCACCAGCAACACCCGTAGCCCCGGTAGCGCCCGTAGCTCCGGCAACGCCCGTGGCCCCAGTAGCGCCCGTAGCACCGGCTACACCAGTGGCCCCAGTAGCACCCGTAGCTCCAGCATCACCGGTGGCCCCGGTAGCACCAGTGGCTCCGGTAGCGCCAGTGGCACCGGTTGCACCAGCACCCGTAGGTCCAGTAGCACCTGTAGCGCCGGCTACACCAGTGGCCCCAGTAGCGCCCGTAGCTCCGGCAACGCCTGTGGCCCCAGTAGCACCAGTAGCACCGGCAACACCAGTGGCACCAGTAGCCCCGGCTACACCAGTAGGTCCAGTAGCCCCGGCTACACCCGTGGCTCCGGTAGCACCCGTAGCTCCAGTATCACCCGTAGCACCGGTAGCACCAGTGGCCCCGACTACACCAGTGGCACCAGTAGCACCAGTAGCTCCGGCTACACCAGTAGCACCCGTAGGTCCACCAACACCCGTGGCTCCGGTAGCACCCGTAGCTCCAGTAT
>JAEZCO010000046.1 GCA_023433505.1 Bacillota bacterium
CTACGGGGACATCGAAGCCTTTGAAGCCTTAAGCGAAGGAGAACGTTCCGCCTTCATCGCCAAAGAAATGCAAAAGTGCATCCGCTGCTACGCCTGTCGCCAGGCCTGTCCCATGTGCTACTGCAGCGAATGCTTTGTGGACTGCGGTGCGCCGGCCTGGATCGGCAAAAGCGCCCAGAGTGTAGACGACAACGCCCTGTTCCAAGTAGTGCGGGTGCTCCACCTGGCGGGCCGCTGCGTGGACTGCGGAGCCTGCGAGAGAGCCTGCCCCATGGGCATTAAACTCTCCATCCTGAACCGCAAAATGGTCAAAGACGTCAAAGACCTGTTTGGTGCGGAAGCCGGGGTCAACCTAGAAGACCCGCCGGCCCTGAACACCCATCAATTTGAAGATAATGAAGACTTCATGCTATAGGAACGAGGTGAAAAAGGATGATCGTAAGCAAAAGCGAAATTGCGAGCCTGCTGACCCAACTGGCAAAGGAATACCGGGTCCTGGCCCCGGTGAACAAAGACGGACTGATTGAATTCAGCGTCATAGAAAACGGGGAAGAGGCCTGCCTGGGATTTGCCAACACCAAAAAGCCGGGCAAAGAAATCCTTTTCCCTCAGTCCGAAGAACTGTATCGCTATACAGTGAGCGCTGAAGGAGTAAGGATGGAAGACGGCGTTGACGCCACGGACACCATCGTATTTGGCATGCATCCCTGCGACGTCAAATCCCTGGTGCTGCTGGACAACGTATTCAAAAACGACCAGTACGAAGACATCTACTACCTGACCCGGCGGGGGAACACCCTGATTGTGGGACTGGGCTGCAACGAACCGGGAAGCACCTGCTTCTGCAGCAACATGAACAGCGGTCCCTTTGCCAAAGAAGGAAGCGACATCTTCCTGACGGACCTTGGGGAAGCCTACCTGGTGGAAGGCGTCAGCGAAAAGGGCAAAGCCCTGCTGAGCAAACTGGGACTGAAAGCCGCCGGAGAAGAAGCCAAAGGGGCGGCGGCCAAACTGCAGGGAGAAGTGAAAGCGGACCATGGCGTGGTCCTGGAAGGCATCAGCGAAAAACTGGCGGGGATGTTTGAACATTCCTTCTGGGAGAGCCTGCACGAAAAATGCATTGGCTGCGGGGCCTGCACCTACCTGTGTCCCACCTGTCACTGCTTTGACATCGCGGACGAAGCCACCGACTGCAGCGGCTGCCGGGTGCGGAACTGGGACGCCTGTATGTTCCCGCTGTTTACCCTGCATGGTTCGGGGCACAACCCGAGAACCGGAGGCAAGGCCCGTTGGAGACAGCGGCTTATGCATAAATTCAACTACTTTGTAGACCGGTACAATGCCACCGCCTGCGTTGGCTGCGGTAGGTGCATCAAAAACTGTCCTGTGAACCTGGATATCCGCCAAGCGCTGGCAGACATCCGGGCACTGGACTAGCGGAAGCGAGGTTGGAAAAGATGAGAAACCCCTATCTACCGCTGCCGATGAAACTGGCGAAAAACTTTACCGAGACAACCGACAAACTCATACACACCTTTACCTTGGAATTTGCCAATGAACAAGATGCGGAAAACTTTCAATACCAGCCGGGACAGTTTGCGGAAGTGATGGTTTACGGCAAAGGGGAAGCGCCCTTTGGCATTGCGTCCTCTCCCACCGAGAAAGGCGTCTTGAAATTCTCGGTGGCCAAAGTGGGCGTGGTCTCCACCGCTCTGCACATGCTGGAAGAAGGAGCCGCTGTGGGAGTGCGGGGACCCTTGGGGAACAGCTACCCCCTGGAGCAGCTGAAGGGCAAGAGCCTGACCATTATTGGCGGGGGCTTTGCCTTTACCACCCTGCGTTCCACCATCCAATACATCCTGAACCCGGCCAACCGGGGGGACTACGGAGATCTGACGGTGATCTACGGAGCCCGGAACCCGGGGCTGCTGCTGTACAAGGATGAACTGGCGGAGTGGGATGCCCGGAGCGACATTAACCTGATCACCACCATTGACCGGGAGGCGGAAGGCTGGGGAGGCCGTGTGGGCTTTATCCCCACGGTGACCAAGGAAGTGGCGCCCAAGACGGACTACGCCATTATCTGCGGACCGCCGGTGATGATTAAGTTTACCATGCCGGTGCTGGTAGAGTGCGGTTTTACGCCGGAACGGATTATTATGAGTTTGGAGAACCGGATGAAGTGCGGTATTGGCATGTGCGGCCGCTGCAATGTTGGCAGCAAGTATGTTTGCAAGGACGGTCCGGTTTTTACCAAGGCGCAGTTGGACTGCCTGCCCAATGAGTATTAGAAACCAAACTTTAAATTGCTTTTAAATGAGACAAGCATAACAAAGCGGCCGGAACATTCCGGCCGCTTTGTTATGCTTGTTTGTAATTTTAAATGGGAGGTTCTCCCCCTAAGCATTTCTTGTAGATTTTTGCATATTCGCCGTTTTCTTTGATGGTTTGCAGACCGGCATTAATTTTATCCGTCAGCCAGGTGTTTTCTCTGGCCATGGCAATGCCGTATTTTTCGGTGGAGAATTTTTCACTGGCTATTTTAATGGCCGAATTTCCCTGATGGATATATTGAGCAATCATGGGATAATCCTTAATGACGGCATCAAGACGCCCGCTTTCCAGTTCTGTAAGGGGTAAATC
>JAEZCO010000098.1 GCA_023433505.1 Bacillota bacterium
ATCTTTACATAGCCCTATCCTACACAGGCGTAAAACCTCTTTATATATCGGTTTTCTTTGTATGGATTATTCATTTTCACAATATAAGCAACACATCCCATAATATGTGAACTCATTTTTTATTATCCCTCATTTTTCCCTTCGATCAACTGAAGAAATACTTTGGCAATTTGCGGGTCGAACTGCGTTCCCGAGCCCCTTCTTATAATTTCTACCGCTGAAGCTTTTCTTTCATTCAGAGGAAGTGCGCCCCTGTTCAAAGCACGATCATATGCCTCAACGACTGCAATGATTCTTGATATTAAAGGAATCTGTTCACCTTTAAGCCCTATTGGATATCCTGTACCATTCCATTTTTCATGATGGTAATAAACATATTCTGAGAAATCCAGGGTATCATCAAAGAGATTTAGGATTCGGTATCCGACCACCGAATGCTGCCTCATCTTTTCGAGCTCTTCATCTGACATGGAACTTTTACTAAGCATGCTTCCATCAAGTACGATTTTGCCAATGTCATGCAGGTAACCAGCACGCTTCAGTTTGCGAATTTCGGCTAATGGAAGATGCAATGCAGATCCTATTTCAGAGCACAGCTCACTTACAGCAATCGAGTGCTCTTTTTCTTTGGGATTTCTAGAATGCAGAGTCTCGATGATCGTATCAATCATATTTTTATTAACAGCTTTTCGATTGATAATCTTTTCCTTATACATGGCATTTTCAGCATTCGCCATTATATCTTCCAACGACTGATCTAGACTTCCTTTTGTATCAAGACCAAGGGAAATACTGCACTTTATAGCCTCCACATAGGCATCTGTGAATCCGGTCCTAATGCGATTTATTATATTTTCAGCATTGTCATATGTCGTCTTTGGCAAAAGAATAATAAACTCATCACCTCCAACGCGGGCAATTAAATCATTCTTCCTGCAGGCTCTCTTAAGAATTTCAGAGGACTTCTTTATAAGCTCATCACCAGCAGCATGTCCAAATATATCATTGGTCATCTTCAACCCGTTGATATCCGCAAAGACAACAGATAACGGAAGATTGTCTTGGATGTCAATCTTACTGCGGTCATCTACAAAGTATCGTCTGTTATAGAGACCGGTGAGTACATCGTGATAACTTAGGTATCTTATTTCTTCATCCTTTTTTTTACGGTCAGTAATATCCAAAAAGGTAATTACCCCTCCAACCACTTTCCCGTCTTTTATCTGAGGATATGAGTGATACTCCACATCAACAGGAGTCCCGTCTACCTTCCAAAATACTTCGTCATCCGCTGAAAGCCCTTTGCCTTGCCGGATTGACTGAAAAATTTTGCACTCCTCAATAGGGAATGGCGATCCATCCCGATGGGTGTGGTGAATTTGGCGATGCATATCCTTACCGAGCAGTTCTTCCTTGTTATCATACCCCAAAATATTGATGCAGCTAAGATTACAGAAAGTGCATTTTCCGCTTATATCAATACCATATATCGCCTCAGCTGTAGAATTCAGAATGAGCTGAAGATGGTTTTTATTTTCCCCCAATGCATTATTTGCCTTTTGCAATTCAAGCGTTCTTTGGTTGACGTTTTCTTCAAGATTGTTTATAAGATACTGCATCTCGTCAGCGACCATGTTCAGGCTTTCTGATATTTTGCCAATTTCATCATGCCTGACCACAATAGATCTCATTGATAAATCTCCGGAGGATAATGCTGCAGAAGTTTCCAGCAGGTTACGCATTGGCTTTAACAGTCTGCCAGTAACAAAGTTATAAACAACAAGAGACAATATCAAGGCAAGTGCGACGATCAAAAAAGTAATCATAATACTATTTTTAACGCTTGCCATAAATAGCTCTTCAGGAATTGCGGATATCACAATCCAATCAAGGCCTTCCATATGAATTTCCCTGGCGTTTCCAAATAGTCTCCCATTTTCTCCACGAAACATGATGCTCTGCTCATTATTCAAATTGTAGTATTCATATGCTCTTTTTACGTCAGTGATCCCTAATTCTTCAATGCTGTAACGTTTTAAAGTACTATCCTCAAGAACAGAAAAATTATCTTTACCCATTGAATTAGCAACTAGATCACTTGTATTCTTTTCAATGATAACAGCAAAACCATTATATTTGTTTATTGTTTCGCTTAGAAAAGCACCAATATCCGAAAGAAGCATATGGGTTCCCAAAACACCCCGTAGCATGTCGAAATTATCATAAATTGGCCAAGCGGCAGATATAGTTAAGTCAGCCATTACGAAGTGCTTATAGATTGGGGAGAATGCGGGTTTTCTAGCTGCTTCCGCCGCCACGTACCATGCACGGGTTCTAGGGTCAAATTGTCCAGCCTGAAAGACAATTTGACCGGCCATTAAATCCTCGTTCACTGAATAGTACCAGGAGTTTCCACCGGTGGTGGCGTTATTTCTCATAATTTCTATAACGCCATCCTCATTCCTACGTGCGCCATAGTATTCACCGGTAACAGTACCATAACTACAACTATATATTTCATCATCCTGAGAACTTAATACATCTACAAAAAACATATCCCTAGGTTTTTCATCAGATATATCGAGAATTCCGGCTTCAATAACTTTATGGTTTGTTTCATTAATATGATAAGGTTTTTCTATGTAAGAGAATACCTGATTGTATATACTGTCGCTTATATCCTTTGACATGCTTTCAGTAATTTGTTCAGCCGAGGATAACCACATAGTAAAAATCAAATATCCTATGCTACTTATTGATATCAGCAAGGATAATACAAAAATAATTACAATGATTCCTTTGATTGAAATATTTCTTTTGCTTTTCATGATCATAATCCTTTTATTCACAGCAGATGTCACTGGAATGGTCGCCATTCCCAGTTATCCTGTGCCTGTTGAGCAGCTCAATTGCAGCTTCTTCATGAAGCGGTTTGCCAAGCAAATATCCTTGAATCTTATCGCAACCGTGATCCCTCAGATACTGCAGCTGACTTTCGTATTCCACGCCTTCAGCAATTACACAGTGCCCCAGCTTGTGGGCAATAGAAATAATATCACCGGTTATCGCTCTTTCAGGGTTAACTACTAACAGCTTATCAATGAAAGATTTATCAATTTTCAGGCAATTGACATTTAACTCCCTTTCCCGGGCCAGAGTAGAATAGCCTGTCCCAAAGTCGTCTATGGCTACATGAAGTCCGATATCCTTAAGCTTGCTGATGATGCTGTTTATTTCGTCATAATCGGAAGTAAATACCGATTCCGTTATCTCAATGCCTATATTCTTTGGATTTACGCACATTTTCCTGATTGTACCAAGCAGTCGACTGATAAAATCAGGTCTGAACAGCTGAATGGCAGATACATTAATTGAGACATTGATTGTATCATAGCCATGCTCCTTCAGCATGTTAAGAAAAAGAAACGCGTTAACAATAACTTTCTCACCCATTGGGATAATGAGTTTGGTTTTCTCGGCTATCGGAATGAATTCAGCAGGTGAAATAAGTCCCAGCATTTCCGTTCGCAATCTGGCCAAAGCCTCAAAGCCACAGATAGAATTTGTTTTCAAATCTATAATTGGTTGATATTGCAAAAACAGTCCACCGCAATGATCATCATTGGAGGACACCATGGACAGCGCTTGTCTAATCTCCCCCTCACGGTTTACTAGAGTTTCGAAATCTTTATCATAAAAGCAAATCCCAAAATTGATATCAGAGAAATTTATTGCCTGCTCAGATGCAATCAGCAATTTCTTTAAAATCTGATCTTCATCCTCCCCATTCTTGGGATCAATTTCAAATACTCCAATCCCGCCGCCAATTCTCTCATCCCTAAGCAAGGATTCCAAAGCTTTTGCTATAATTTCACAGAATTCAATCAGCTCAGTTTTATCCTTATACTCCTTCAGATAGAAGACAAAACGGTTTTCGTACGTTTTAAACAACAAGCGCCTGTCGGTACAATACATGCTTAGTGTCTTAGCAGCTTTTTTAATTAAACTCTGCGTGTAATGAAAACCATAATTGGCTGTCAAAAGCTGAACCGTAGTCATATTAATGCAAACAACTGCTCTCTTTAGCGCACTTTGCCCCCTAATATCATTTTTGAGTAGAATCTCCAAGTAGTCGCGGTTATATAATCCCGTCCATCTGTCATGCTCATTAATGTATTTGAGGCTGTTCTCCATTAGTTTTCTGTCTGAGATATCAAGAATTATTCCTTCCAGAGCTTCAACTTCACCTTTGGGGGTATAAACCCCTTGCCCAATCTCAAGAACCCATTTTCGTTTGCCTGTTGCAGTTGTGATTTCATACTCAAATTTAAAAGACTGTCTCTTATCAAGGATACGCTTCCATTCATTCCATAAGGATTCACGATATTCAGGCGCAATCAAGTCATTATATGATAGGTCTCTATTGTCAAGTAAGCTATCCGGAGAATATCCGGTCAGGTAATAGCAGCCGTCAGAAACATACTGCATCGTCCACTCGCGATCGTAATTACATCTATAGGCTAAGCCTGGAAGATGAGAGATAAGCATAGCCTGTTTACGCTCGCTTTCCTTTAGCGCAATCTCTGCTGTCTTGCGTTTGGAAATGTCTTCGACGATACAAATATACATGGAATTCCTCGCTGGGCCACCTAATAATGAAGATATTGTAATATTCGTCCAGACGCTTGTTCCATCAGGTTTCAAGTAGCGCTTTTCCAATGAATAGCCGCTTATTTCGCCTTTTAAAAATTGTTCAAATTTCTCAAGATCTCTTGGCAGATCATCTGGATGGGTTATTTCTGTCCATTTTATGTTTGTCAGGTTTTGTTTCGTTCTTCCCAGAATTTTTTCAAACATTGAATTGATAGTAAAATTGTCATAATCAGGCTGAATCACACAACTCTCGCTGTTCGCAATTGCTATTCCGATAGGTGCCTGTTCAAATATACTGTGATACAAAGCTTCATCATAAGACAGTTTCCTACTAAGAACTTTCATCCTGGAATGCAGAATACAACCATAAAGAAGCGTAAAAGAAAGGATCAGTATACATATTGCAATGATTATATCTGGGAACATTCGTGCCCATAGTTTTGCATACCATTCCGATGCATCATAGTCTATCCCGAAAACTGCAATAGTTTTTCCGTTTGATGGATCTTTCACCGGTACAAGAGCACTAATCCATGTACCCCACCTGTCAGATACCGGTTCCGTCAGCACCGACCTGCCTGAACTGAAAGGTTCATGGTATATTCTATCCGCTTCTGAAAAAACAAGTCTGGGCTGCAAGTAATCCGGCAATTCGGCCGGATCTGAGTTTAATAGTATTAATATATCATTATTCCGTTCAATCAGTAGGTAGGCAAAATAGATCGAATTCGTTATTTTAACCAACTGCTCCATATTTTTTTTAAGCATAGTATATTCTGGTTTCATTAAATCTTCAGCACGGCCGGATAATTCCGCAATATATCCAGGACGCATAAAGGTTTCCAAGGTTTGTGCAAGTACGGTCGCTTCAGAAGATGCTTCATGCTGATACCTGTTCCAAGTGTCAATCAGATACATGCCACTCAAAATGGCGATAACCAGGGTAAAAGTGATAACGCTTACCAATGTACGCCTGCTCCCTACGGCAATTATCGGAGTATGATTCTTCACTGCTAGTTCCATTTTCTTTGTTTTGCGGATCTTCATATTAACCTCCATTACGCGATAGCCTCCACAGGTTTTCCATCCAAAGTCCGTTGAGCAAGCGCTGAGATTGCTGGGGACAGTTCACCCTCCATTTATACGTTATATAATGAAACATATATGTGCTGGGTATAGCACGAATGAAACTCAGAGCAAGCCTTGTTCATCAGTTAAATTGCACTTTACTAGCAAGTATAAATAACCGATGCAGGTTGGTTACACACTTCATACAACAAAGTACATTTTTACTAGGCGATATCAGTTTTCTAATTCTAGCAAATCGGAATTTTCGAGTCAATACGACACTTTTCGATCATTTTGGGATTGAGGAAGAGAGCGATAATGAATTTTAGGCACTGATTACCTTCACTATTCCCAGTTACTTATATGAAGACTATTCCAATGGGCTGTATATTGATGAACATTAAGTGGAAGAGAATAATGTCGATAAATTTAGTGTATAATAAAATTTTATACACTAACTCATTGAGAATTTGCAAAATGCAAGTCATATAAATTACGCAAAATTGAAATATATTATAAATTTAAACGTAGCACAATCGACACCAAAAATTTATCTTCTGCACACAAAGATAAGAATTTAATGCTCATCCCAAATATCAAATTCAATACTTTCAAGAATCTTGGCTATTGAGTTTCGATAGGAAGATTCATATATCTCAGATGGTGGCTTAGTGCGCCCATAGATGGCGCTAGTGAAAGTAGCGTAAAGCAGTACACCGCATGATGACGCGGTACACAACCTACCTAACCGAAAGGCGAAAGCTTACACGAGAACAGAGAGCGGTAGAAAAGCGGGGAGTTGCCCAAAGACACCCAGGCACGGCTGACCAGCGTTGAGAAGCAGTCATGAGGAATTACAAGGATTTGTTTAGTCTGAGTTTCTAATCCCCGTTTCGTTGGGGTGAGGGAAATGTGTCTGGAATCCTTACTTCGGTGAACACGCATGAAATAAGCCGATGCGCGGGTTATCAATCATACCGCATGACGAACTTCATTCACAGTGAAGTAGATTGTATCCTCTGTAAATGATCTTGAAAACAAAGAATACAGGCTAGAAACCAATAAACCCAAAACAAAAGCCGACCAACGCACCATTCACTTGCTGCCCTCCATTATGACCCTACTGGATGTTCAGCACAAGGTACAAAAGGAGGAACGCATGAGATCTGGCGAGTTATGGACCGGCGGTTTGCCAGGGCTAGGAGAATCTTATGTATTTGCGACGCTGTTGGAACGCCTATGGACAGAAACAATTTGGGCAGAGCCCTTCGCACTGCGCTTGTTAGCGCAAATCTGAAGCACAGAGGTGTGCATACGCTGTGACACACCTTTGCCACCAATTGGATACGCACAGGTAAAGATTTACGTAGCCTTTCAGAAATCCTTGGCCACACCAATGTAGCCTTTACAATGTAGCGGTATGTGCACTCTGAGATGAAAATAAAACACGCCGCCATGCGGGCCATGGAGAGCCTCTTTTGACAAATTTATAGTCTGCTAAGTAACAAACTTAATAATGAATCGCATTGTATATCAATGCGGTTCATTTCTTGTTGCGACATAAATAAATCGAACAATAATAATAAATATGGCGATCCATGCGATAATGCCTATAATCAACCACATGCGCATATCCCCTCTAAATATTAATTTTGAATAATATAACAATACGATAAAAGCATGTTAATGTAAAGTGTTTTTCACAGGATATTTTTCCTATATCATGTTTTTTACTATTATTTGTATCTTTATCTTCAATATTTTGCTTTTGTCCGAAAAATCATATCCAGATCATTGCAGGATGGCGTCACCTTTGTACTTTACATTTATGGGAATACTCTCAACGGTATTGGGCCGCTAATTTGTTTTGCCCCCAGGTGTGGGGATGCCGCTTTCAGTCAGGTGTCGCGCAATGAAGGAGGGTGATTTGCCTTCCAGGAACATGCGATAGATGCCCTTCACGATTTCAGCTTCCTCGGGCACGATTTCCGTCACGCCATCCGCGCCTATCCTTTACCCAGAAATCGCTTGTAAGGGAGAGCGACCTTTCCGTCCGCAAAACGCTTCCGCATCCCCCAGGTCACCTTCTCGGATATTGAACGGCTTTCTTCTTGTGCGAGACTGGACATAATCGTAATGAGCTGATCTGGATACGGTTTTCCGGACAACTGCAAAAGGTGGATAGTTACGAGGCAGCCGAGAGACCGGAGGAATCAGATTCAAAATCGACCGGGGAAAGATATCCTAAGGAAGCATGGATGCGGACCCTGTTGTAATAGAGCATGTATTCCTCTACTGCTTGTTTGCTCTTTAAACGCGTATCAAAATGCAAGGTATCCAGGCATTCCATCTTGAGGGTCTTGAAAAAGGTCTCGGCGCAGGCATTGTCGTAAGGATTTCCTGGCCGGCTCATGCTTTGGATGCCGCCCATTCCAGCCACGGCTGCTCTGAAATCGCTTGAGGCATACTGGCAGCCACGGTCCGTATGGAAGATCAATCCTTTGCCGGGATTACGGTTCTTAACCGCATTGGTCAGTGCCGCGATGGCCAGGTGCCGGTCGATTGTCCGGCTGACGGCCCAACCGACCACGCGCCGTGAATACAGGTCCAGCACGCTGCAAAGGTACTGCCATCCCTCGTCCGTGCGGATATAGGTAAAGTCTGAGACCCAGACACGGTTGACTGCTTCGGCTTGAAAGCTCCTGTTGAGCAGGTTGGGGAAGATCATCTGTGAGCCCGTCGAGTCGGTGGTATTCACATGCCGCCTGTAGGTGACGGGCACAAGCCCTGCGCATTGCATAAGCTTCCTGATACGCTTGCGGCTGACCCGCCAGCGGCCTCTGCACAGCAGTTCCCGGATTTTCCGCGCACCGTAGATCCGCTTGCTCTCAAAAAAGATGTTCTTAATCTCGGCGGTCAGCATCCGATCCTGGATCTCCCGCGGCGTATCCTTGCGTCCTAACCACTCGTAAAAGCCCTGACGGTGTACATCCATCAGGCGGCAAGCCGTGGACACGCTGATCTTCCCCGCATGTTCCCCAATGATCGCGTATTTCACTGCGGGTTCTTTGCGAAATACGCTGCGGCTTTTTTTAGAAACTCTACCTCGTTCTCCAGTTCCTTGACCCGCCGCCTCAGCCGCTCTGTCTCAGCGTTGCTGTCTACGCTGACTACCTTGATGAAGGCGCCTTCCGGATTGATCTCGTACTGCCGCTTCCACTTCCAGACGGTATTCTCATGGATGCCGTACTCGTTCGCCACGCTGAGTACCGTCCGGCCGCCTTCCGTGACCATCCTTACTGCTGTTAGTTTCTCTTCTTCTGTAAACTTGCTTTGTCTTCCCATGGTGTACAACTCCTTTGTGTGTATTCTACCACTCTTTTGAGTTGTCCGCTGAATCGGGGCCAGGTCAACAGCAACTTAATTGACGAGATTACGATTACCACCGTATACTAACTCAACCCTTGAAAACCCAATGTTTTCAAGGGTTGAATTAGTATGGTAGCTATGATAGAATCTGAACATCACTTAATCCTTGTCAACCACTATTACTTTTACACCAGCCTCTTCGATTTTAATAAGCTCATCTTCTACTGTATCCCAGTCTGTTATGAGTGTATCAAAATTGTTGG
>JAEZCO010000011.1 GCA_023433505.1 Bacillota bacterium
GTCTTGTTTTGTCAACAGATTTTTTTGGTTTGCAGTAGTCAGCCATAGGCCGATATTGCTTTTAATCTGGGGCTTGCCGGGGCGGTTGATCCATTGCGGAAGAGCGTGCGAAGAAACTAAGAGAATAATGGAAAAGGGGAGTAAAATAACAAATTTCTTCTTATTCATAGGGGTACCTCATCAGCATATATAGAATTTACACCCATTATACAAAAGCAACTTCTCCCTGTAAATGGAATCGTAAAATATGGTACCAAATCGAAAATAACGCAACCCTAAAAAAAATAGTGATATTATATAATAATTTTATAGTTTTATTTTAAAAAATTGTAACAAATAAACAAAGAGGAGGACCATGGAATGGAAATGAGAAATATCCCTAAAATCGCAGTGGCTTTGACGCTGGCAGTTAGTATTTTAATGGTTGCAGGCTGTTCAAAAACCGGTTCGCCAAATGCGTCGACAAGCTCATCAGCAGCGTCAACGACTGCAGGATCAACAGCGGCGGAGCCGACGGCAATAGACCCGGCCTCGATCACAGGTACGGTAAACTATGCGTGTTACGACTGGGATGTAAATAACGACAAGCCTCTGATTCAGGAATTCAATAAGATTTACCCGAATATTACGGTAAACCCGGTTTCATTCCCCAATGGCAATTTAACTACATTCCTGACTACGCAGGCAGCATCGGGTACACTGCCGGATATGGCCTATGGCTGGGAAAACATTAACTTCCCCATTTCACAGGGGTGGGTATTGCCCATTGACGAATATTTGGCAAAGGACCCCGAATACAAGTATTTAGATGCCAATTTCATGGAAGCTTACAAATTCAATGGAAAAACGTATGCTGTTCCCGTGGCTTTACAGTTCAGCGCAATCCTGGTTAACCTTGACCTGATCGACCAGTTGAACCTCGACAAGCCGTCCTATGAATGGACCATCGACCAGTTTAAGGACCTCGGTACGAAAGCAACTACAGACAAAACCTCCGCCATTAACCATTTATGGGACTTCGATGATGTTATGAACGGGATGTACAGCAAGGACCTGGTGCAGAGAGGGTACAGTACAAAAGAAAACAAATTTAACTTTACCGAAGGCGGATTTGTAAAAGCCGTGAATCTGACGAAAGAGCTTAAAGCGGTTCCCGGTTTTGTATCCGACGATTTAAAGAACCAGGCCCTCAGGGATGAAGGAAAAGAAGATGATTACCAGAAAAAATTCGGCAAAGACGCAGATGCATTAAGAGAAAGCAAGGTCATTTTCGGTTTCCATGGCACCTGGGATTGGAGCTGGATCAGCACGATGAATTATAAGTTCGACTTCTATCCATTGCCTCAGGATCCTGCCGTCGGTTACCGCGAAGGTGTTCATGCCGACCATGCGTTCTTGCTTGCAGGCGCGAAGGATCCCCAGGCAGCTTACGAATTCATGAAGTTTAAGACATTTGGCAAAGACGGCTGTCTCGTCAGGCTTGAACAGGGTAAGAATTACGTAAATGCGGAAGGAAAACCGGCGCCGTCCTTCTTTATACCGGCAACAAGCCAGCCGGAGGTTATCGCTGCGTTCAAAGCGCTTGAATTTGTACCCGAAGGTATTAAGTATATGTATGATAACAAAGACAAGGGCTTCCGAGCTGACGTGTATAAATTTGTTCCAGACTACAGCAAGGTAATCGATGAAGTCGTCCGCCCGCAAATCGACGAAGTAAAAGCCGGAAAAGCGGATGCCTCCGCCATCGCCGCAGAATTGGAAAAGAAAGCTAACGATGCGCTTGCCGAAGCAAGGACGAAGTTTGAAAGCACACTGAAATAATCGATTTAATTGATGAATTTAGGAGTACTGCAAACATAACATCCCGTTTTTCGGAAAATGCCGGCGCTCCAAGACTGTATTTTCCGAAATCCATACGTGAAGTTATATTTCACCGGTACTGAACAATTGCAGGTAAGGAATGCTCAACGGCATTCCTTATCTACGTGGTATCAGGCAGTAATGTAGGAAGGATTCGTGCGAATGAGTAAGAAGGGATTTCTATTAAAGCTGGTGTTATCGATTTTAGCCGGAGTTCTATTCATTTTTAGCATATCTTATGTTATGCCTGGCTTCGAGAATAAAGCAGATGCGTCTGAAGCGGAGGGTATAGACATCCTTCGGAGCTGGACAGCGTTTGAACCGTCGAAAATTATTGAAAAGGTCGGCGCCGCAGAGATGAAAGCGGGGGAGGAAGAAACCGCCGGACATTCTGATAAAGGGGTATATCTGGCTGTTGGCGGTTCTGTTGAATTCACATTTAACGTGCCGGATACCGGTAAATACAACCTTTTACTAGAATACGGAATGGATTCCAAAAGGGTCCTTAAAAGCAGTATTACACTGAGCTATGGAGAGAATGAGTCCATCGTTTCCGTACCTTCGCTCTGGCACGACGGTAACAAGGAGTATTTAAAGGACCGGTACGGAAATGATATAATTCCTGAGCAAAAGATGCTCGAAGGGATGCATTTCGAATACGCCAAGAAGTTCGCCGGCCAGGACAAAAGCCCGATAGTTTTTGACCTTGCGCAGGGGAAGCAAAAATTTACTTTGGTGAATAATACGCAGCCGATAACAATCAGCGCTGTCTATCTGGCAAAGGAGAAGCAAATACCCGGCTATGAAGAATATTTGAAAGGAATTCCCGATCAAACAACGGGCCGGGGGTTAATTACCATTGAAGCAGAACAATACCTGGCGAAATCCGATTCTTTCATACGCGCCGGAAATGATCAGAATATAGCTTTGCACCCCTATAATACCTACGAGAAACGTCTGAATATTCTCGAAGGAGGCTCATGGGGAGAAGCGGGGCAAAAGATTTTATGGGGCTTTGAGGTTCCGGTTTCGGGAATGTATTCCATAAGCTTTGCTTACTCGCAAAATGAAATACAGGGCATGGCCGTTTACAGGAATATTGAGATTGATGGGAAAATACCGGTAAAGGAGTTGAAAGACTATGCTTTCAAAAATACCGGATTAACCTATAAAAATGTAATTGCGGCGGATAAGGATAACCGGGAGCTTAAAATCCGGCTTGAAAAAGGGAAGCATACCATTGCGATGGAAGTGGATGCACAGCCCATTCAGCCGGAAATAGATATATTGGAAGAGATCATGCTTCAGATAAACTCTGCCGGAATTGACATTAAAAAGCTTACGGGCGGAAAACAGGACAGAAATAGAAAATGGGATATCAACGAATACATGCCGGATATCGTGCAAAAAATGGAGGCATGGGCCCAAAAGCTGGAGGAGGTTTATCGCCGGCTTGAACAAATCTATGGCGAAAAACCAAGCTTTGCAATCAACCTGAAGGTTGCGGCCGGAAACCTCCGGGATATGGCAAAGAAACCGAAGGATATCCCAAACAACCTTTCCAGGCTGAGTGAAGGGGCAGGCTCCGCGGCGCAGCTCATCGGCGAGCTGAACCTCATTCTTTCAGCGCAGTATATGAATTTGGATAGAATTTATATTGTCGGAAACGGTGAACCTCCGAAAATGAACGGGAATATTCTGATCAACGGCATTGAAGGGGTAAAGAGATTTTACGGCACTTTCTCAAAAAAAACCAACGATTCCCTGGCAAAAGAGGCGGATGAATTGTCGGTTTGGATTAACCGTCCGATACAATATGTGGATTTGCTGCAGCAACAGGCGGATTCAAGCTTTACACCCAAATCGGGTATCCGGGTCAAGCTTTCGGTGATGCCTGATGAGCAGAAGCTGATTCTAGCCAACGCATCCGGGAAAAACCCTGATGTGGCAATGGGAATAAGCAACTATATACCCTACCAGCTGGCAATCCGGGGAGCAGCGGCTGATTTGACACAGTTTAACGATTTCCTCCCTTACATGAGCCAGAGATATAATTTGGAGACGCTTATACCGTTCATTTCGGACAATAAAATATACGGGGTTACCGAAACCCAGGATTTCTATGTACTGATGTATAGAAAGGATATACTGGACCGATTGAAGCTGGCTGTACCGGATACCTGGGAGGACGTCAAAAATATGATGCCCGAGCTCCAGCGGCATTCAATGAATTTCTTTGTACCTATGGCGGAATGGTCCGGCCTGAAGCCGTTCTATACAACTTCTCCGTTTATCTACCAAAACGGAGGCGCGATTTACAGCCGGGATGGTCTTGCCTCCGCAATCAATACGGAGGAAACAATCAAGGGCTTTGAACTGATGACAGAGCTTTTTACAATCTACAGTGTTGCCGAAAATGCACCCAGCTTTTATAACAATTTTCGATATGGCCGGATGCCTGTGGGCGTTTCAAACTTTACCACCTATGTGGCATTAATGAACGCAGCCCCCGAAATAGCAGGCATGTGGGATATCGCGCTTTCACCGGGTGTCAGGGATAAGGACGGAAATGTTCGGCGCTATCAGGTCGGCAGTGACAGAGCGGATGTAATCTTTGAAAACAGCAGGAAAAAGGACGGCAGCTGGGAGTTTTTGAAATGGTGGTTATCAAAGGACGCACAAATTAATTTTGCCTATTCCCTCCAGACAAAGTTTGGGCCGGCCTATATGTGGAATACCGCAAATATGGCAGCCTTTGAAGAATTGCCTTTCCCTGAAAAGGACAAAAAAGTCATCCTGGAGCAATGGAAGTATATAAAGGAGGTCCCGCCTCATCCTGCGAGCTATATGGCCGAAAGAGAAATCAGCAATGCGTGGACAAATATTGTAATGAACGGAGCAGGGATCAGAACAACCCTGGACAAAGCGGCATTGATAACAAACAGAGAGATTAAGCTGAAGCTGGAAGAATTCGGATACTTTAAAGACGGTAAATTTATACGGGAATATAAGATTCCTACGGTCAATGACCTAAGAAAGCAGGTGAAGGGCAGCAAATGAGTCGATTAAAAGCATTTTTTGTCAGGTACTCCAACTGGATACTATTGTCGCCCTATTTAATATTATTTGCCGTATTCATTGTTATACCGGTTATCTGCGCCATTGCACTGTCTTTTACGTATTTTAACACCATACAGTTTCCGTCCTTTATAGGGATGAAAAACTATATAAAGCTGCTTACACAGGATTCGGTGTTTATGCAGAAAGTATTGCCGAATACGGTTAAGTATTCATTATTCGTCGGACCCGGAGGATATATTTTATCCTTTATACTTGCATGGACGCTGGCTCAGCTCACCAAGCTGCCAAGAACAATCCTTGCCATCATTATATATTCTCCCTCAATGACTGCGGGAGTGATCATGGCTACTTTATGGAGCGTCATTTTCAGCGGCGATCAGCTGGGATACGTTAACAGTATTCTTATTCATGCCGGGATGATAAATGAGCCTGTTCAGTGGCTGCAATCACCGGATTACCTTATGACGATCATTATCGTTGTGGCATTGTGGAGCAGCATGGGGGTAGGCTTCCTTGCCATGCTGGCCGGGGTGCTTAACGTCAATGAAGAACTGTATGAAGCTGCTTACATTGACGGTATACGGAATAGATTCCAGGAGATTATTTACGTTACTGTTCCTTCCATGAGGCCGCAGATGCTGTTTGGCGCTGTAATGGCTATCGTAGGTACCTTTAGTGCCGGAAGCGTAGGCGTATCCCTTTCCGGTTCAAATCCAACCCCGAACTATGCCGGGCAGGTGATTGTAAACCATATAGAGGATTACGGCTTTATCCGGTATGAAATGGGGTACGCTGCGGCTGTGTCAGTCCTATTGCTATTAATCATATGGGGCGCGTCAAAGTTTTCCAACAAACTGTTCGCAGATGAATGAGGAGGGATGAAATGGCTGGTTTAAAAGGAACAGGAATAAACCCTAAGAAATTTCATAGCAGCCAGATCAAGTTCTATATAGCACTGGCGCCCATTATTGTGTTTATGGTATTGCCGATGCTTTATATCTTTTTTACGGCATTTAAGCCCATGGATGAGCTTTTTATTTATCCACCGAGGTTCACTACGGCCCGTCCGACCCTGGAAAACTTTACTATCCTGTTTCATGTAGCCGGAGATGTACTTGTTTCACGGTATCTCTTTAACAGTATACTTTCAACTATCCTGGTTGTTTTTGCAACCATTTTGATTTCCGCGTCAGCAGGGTATATCTTATCCAAGAAACGGTTTAAAGGAAAAAAATTTATTTTTCAGGTGAATACCCTTGCTTTGATGTTTGTCCCTGTTGCGGTAACGATACCGAGATACCTTATCATTGTCCAAATCGGGCTCATCGATAGTTTTTTGGCACATATCCTTCCACTGCTTGCCATGCCTGTAGGATTGTTTCTTGTAAAGCAGTTTATCGACCAGATTCCGGATTCCTTAGTGGAGGCGGCACAGATTGACGGTGCTACGGATTATTTTATCCTTTTTAAAATCATCATTCCTTTGATCATTCCGGCTTTATCCACGGTTGCCATATTGGCTTTCCAGCTTTCATGGAACGCCACAGAGGCCTCAAAGCTGTTTATAAATGACGAAGCATTAAAGACCTTTGCATTTTTCATGAATGCGTTAATCTCAACAACGGGAAATACGGTAGCAGGTAAAGGGATATCAGCGGCGGCATCACTGCTTATGCTTCTGCCCAACCTGGTGTTGTTTATAATTCTTCAGTCAAGAGTTATGAATACCATGGTCCATTCGGGCATTAAGTAAAGGCAGATCGGTAAAGGGGTTTGGAAGATGAATAATTTATGGAAGAAAAGAGCTGTCAAAGCGTTTACGGCACTGGTCATCCTGATGGGCATGAATTTTGGATTCTTTGCTGGGGCCGTCCATGCTGAAAATGCGCCGGCCTATACCTATACTATCTCTGAAGATGGCAGATGGGTACGCACTCAGGATGCATATCTGACAAGCGGGTTGCTTTTCAGGGATACGGGTTTGAAAAAGCCGGAGGATATATTTGTTAAGGACGGCAGAATCTATGTGGCGGATTCCGGCGGCAGCCGTATTGTCATAATGGATTTATCAACCAATGAAGTTTCATTTATAGGGGAAGAGCTATTAAGCTCACCGACAGGGGTGTATGTAGATGAGCAAGGAAACATACTGGTTGCCGACTATGGACTTGAAAAGGTTGTATTGCTTTCTAAAGACGGCAAGGAACTGAAGTCTTACGGCAGACCGGATTCACCCTTGTTCGGAAAGAAAACCAACTATAAGCCGAGAAAAGCCTTAAGCGATAAAAAAGGTAACATCTATATTGCGGGGGAAGGCGCTTATGACGGTATAATTCAGCTTAGTGAAGAAGGTGAATTTTTAGGATATTTTGGGGCTAACAGCACCAATCTGTCGCCTCTTCAGGCCTTACAGGATATACTGTTCACTGAAGAGCAGAAGGCCAAGCTCTTTAACAGAATCCCAAAAGCGTTCTACAACCTCGCAATGGACAAGAAAGGAATGACCTATACCATTACGCAGGGGATAAGAGGTCATGCGATAAAAAAACACAATGTTTCGGGTTCGGATGTTCTAAGTCAAGGGAGCGGCATGTTTGATGAAGATAATTTTGTCGATATTGCGGTAGGAAATTATGGTCAGGTCTATGCTTTAACCGAAACAGGGCTGATCTATGAATATGATTCTACCGGGAATATTGTTTTTTCATTTGGCGGCAGGGCAATTTCAACGGAAAGGAACGGGCTTTTCACAGTAAGCGCCGGAATTGCTGTGGATGAGGATAATTATGTTTATGTCCTGGATAAAGAACGCGGAGTTGTACAAGTGTTTTTTCCTACAATATTTGCGGACATGACACACCGGGCTATAAATTTTTTCGAAGCAGGCAGGTATGCGGAGAGCAAAGCGCTGTGGCAGCAGATCCTTCAATTAAGCGGGACGTCAAAAATCGGACACGACGGACTAGGAAAAGCCTACTTCCAGGAAAACGATTTCGAAAAGGCGGCCTATCATTTTAAAATCGCGCAAAACCGCGCAGACTATTCCGAAAGCTTTTGGGAAATCCGAAATCAATGGCTTCAAAACAACTCGGCGTTGCTGATTCTTTTCCTTGTCTGCTTTTTCCTTGCTTGCGGTATTTTAAAGAAAATTGACGCGAAAAAAGGAATATTTGACCCTTTCAGAAGCTTTGGCGCAAGGGCCTTGAAGAATAAACTGATAAGAGATCTGGTGTTTTTAAAAAGGATATTACGGCACCCCATTGACAGCATGTATGAAATAAGAAGGGATAGGGCCGGGTCAGTCCTTTCAGCGACGATTTTGTATTTGACCGGCTTTATACTATTTGCATTGAATTACATGGGCAGGGGTTTCATTTTTAATTACCAGGATGCCAGAAATGTATCCTATGTATTTTTAATGTCGCTGTTCTTACTGCCTTGCGCGGTTTTTGTTGCCGCCAATTACATGGTAAGCTCCATTAATGAGGGCGAGGGCAGGGTAAAGGACGTATATATCGCAACCGCTTATTCGCTTGCGCCTTATATTATCTTTATGCCCTTTGTAATTGCTCTGAGCTATGTTGTTACATTAAATGAAGCCTTCGTACTCTCCTTTGCGGCGCTTCTGATATGGGTGTGGGCGGCGGTAATACTCTTCCTTGGATTGAAGGAAATCCATAACTATGAAGTAAAAGAGGTCATTAAGAACATTCTGCTTTCGCTGTTCCTGATGTTTGTAGCAGTCATCCTTTACTCAATTATTTATATGCTGTTGGATCAGCTGATTGGATTTATTTATTCGATTGTTAAGGAGGTGGCGTATAATGTTGAAAGGTAAATACGGGAGTATTGCCGCCCTTTCGGCAGTTTTATCCGCTGTTGCCGTCATAGGCTCCGTAATTGCTTTTGCCAGGGCAGCCGATACTATAACGCCTTCGATGGGAAAGCTGCCGGCAAAAGCGGCAATGCTGAATTCAACCTCAAACAGATACTCCAAAACCGAAAGCTATACAAAGGTGAATAACAGACTGGGCTTGGACGGCTTTGCCAAAATAATGGAAGATAGCAGGCTTGAGGTCTGGCATAAGGAAAAGAATGCTTCCATAAGAGTCGTGGATAAAGCTACGGGATATATCTGGGGAGGGCTCGCCCAGGATAAACCCGAAGATATGAACTCAACCTGGTCGGGAATTGGGAATTCCCTGGCGGCAATCGACTTTTTTGATGGGAAGGGACTTGAAAAAAGGCTTAGCATCGCAGACGCTGCGGTGGGAAAAAAGTATACGGTCGAAGGAAATAAGCTCAAATACGCAATAAGCTACACCCAGCTTGGGATCGGCTTTGATTTTGAGATGGAGCTGAAGGACGGGAAGCTAACCTTCAGAATGCTTGACGCAAGTATCAGGGAAACAAAGGAATACTCCCTCGGAGCAGTTTACTTTGTCCCATTCCTGGGTTCAACCCGTGCGGATGAGCTCGACGGATATATTTTTGTGCCGGATGGTCCGGGAGCCCTGATCAGGTTTAATAAACCCTCCCAATATCTTATTAATTTCGACAAGAGGGTATACGGCAAGGACTACGGAATTGACAAGCTTTTTGAAGTAAATGACCTGAAAAGCAGCAGGCCCAATGATTTTACAACAGAAGAAGCAACCGTGCCGATGCCTGTCTTTGGTATTGTACACGGCGTAAAGCAGAACGCTTTATTCGCTACGATCGAAAAAGGGGCCGAGTATGCGTCAATCATGGCCACCCCAAGCGGTATGCTGACGAATTATAATTGGGCCGCGGCAAAGTTTATTTACCGTCAGAAGTATCTGCAGCCTACAAGCAGGAGCGGAGCCGGGGTTCAAATCGTCCAGAAGAAAAGAAATGCTTATGAAGCTGAAATTACTTATGATTTCCTGAATGGAAGCAGCGCGGACTATGTCGGTATGGCAAAGCTCTACAGAGAAACCCTCAGAAATAAGGGAGCCCTGCCGGATAAGGAAATTGTCGACAAGGAGATGCCGATACAGATCGATGTCATTGCAGCGGATATTGAAAAAGGCTTTTTGTTCAACAGTCTATTTGAAGTTACTCCTCCCGGGCAAGCGAAATCAATTGCGGACCGTCTGTCCGGCGCAGGAATCAGGAATATAACCATGGTGCTTCAGGGCTGGCAAAAAGGAGGCGTTGGCGGCAGCAAGCCATCGGCCTTTGCATTTGAATCAAAGCTTGGAGGGAAGAAGGCATTTTTTGAGCTGGATGAATATGTAAAATCAATGGGCGGCAGTTTTTACTATTATGAGAACCCTGTTACCGTGAACAATACGCAGTTTGATCCAAGGAAAGAAGGAGGCAATTCTCTTTCTCAGGCCCTTATAAAGATTGAAAGAGACAACCCTGATATCTGGTTTAAGGATACGTATTATCTTGAGTCCAACATTGTCGCTGATTATGTCGCCAAGAAAGCGGAGCAGTATGCCGAAAACGGCATGAAGGCAATGGCAATAAACGAGTTTGGGAGCAAGCTTTATGCTGAGAATCAGCAAGACCATGTAACTACTCGAACCGAAGCAAGGGAAAGATTTGAAAAGTCGGCGGAGGTTGCCGCTTCAAGGCTTGAAAGATTGGCCCTATACAATCCGAACCAATATCTTTGGAAGTATGCCTCGGACATTTTTAATGCTCCGATGATGAACAGCCAATACCTGTTTGAAAATGATACGGTCCCGTTTTTACAGATCGTATTAAAAGGAAGCGTCAATTATTTCGGACCCTATACGAATCTGAGCTTCTACACCAGGCCGGATATGTTGAAGCTGGTAGAATATGGCGCATATCCGTCGTTTTTAGTAACAGGTAAAAATAACAGCGATTTGAAATTCACTACTTTATCCGAGGTATACTCAACTTATTTTGAAGATTGGCAGCAAAATATTCAGGAGGCTTACAATTATGTCAGCGGGGGCCTTTCCAAAGTAGAGGGCAGGCGCATTGCCGACAGGACCGTTTTACGCCAGGGGGTTGTGAAGGTTGATTATGAAGGCAGAACTTCAATTCTCGTGAATTATTCCGGCATCGAGTATAATTTTGACGGTACCACGGTGCCGGCGCAGGATTATGTAGTTTTGGGAGGTGAGCGGCAAGATGAGAGGTAAGAAAAATCAAACCAATAAGATGGGCAGGTTCACGATCCGTACCAGGAACGCATTGTTCGGATACCTGTTTATTTTGCCGTGGCTTGCAGGCTTTCTGCTGCTTACGGCATACCCGTTCTTTTATTCCGTATTCCTGAGTATGAGCAGCATTACAATTACGCCGAAGGGTATTCAGGGTATATGGATCGGACTTGCGAATTATGCGGCGATATTTACCAAGGACGCTGCCTTCCCCGTTATATTAGGGGAAAGCGTTATTTCGGTCGTATTGTCAACTCCGATGATTGTGGTTGCGTCTATGATTGTTGCGCTGCTTTTGAATCGGAAATTTATGGGGAGGGCATTGTTCAGGGCACTTTTCTTTCTTCCGGTGATAATCATCAGCGGACCGGTAATGAATGAGCTTATCGCAAATAAAGCCGCGCAAATCGTTGAACCGACAAAATACATCGTATACAGGTTCTTTGAAATGCTGCCGAAGGCAGTGGGCTCACCGGTATTATACGTATTTGACAACCTGGTTTTGATTTTGTGGTTTTCGGGGGTCCAGATACTGATCTATATCGCGGGGCTTCAAAAGATAGACGCTTCGACCTATGAAGCTGCGCATATGGATGGGGCCTCTGCGTGGGAAGTATTCTGGAAAATTATTTTGCCTTTCATAAAACCCATGGCGTTGGTCAATACAATTTTTACAATTGTAGAAATGGCTTCGTTCCCGAATAATAAAATCAATACAGCCATAGCAGACAATATGTTTCAAATGGGAAAGGTATACAGCTATTCGGCAGCAAAGTCCTGGACTTACTTCCTGGCGGTATTCATTCTTCTGGGGCTTGCATTCTTGCTATTCAAAGAAAAGAAGGAGAGGGTGGGATAAATGAGTATCAAAAGCGTTTCAATAAGCAAGGACAGGATAAAGAAAAAGCTGTTCTTTGGGAAAGGCAAGTCCGGAAGTCTGACAGCAAAGCTGTTTGTTTATGTGCTGCTTCTTGCGCTGGGCTTTGTCTATTTGTACCCTCTTTTCTTTATGGCGGTAAACAGCCTGATGGATTCAAACGACCTTGTTAATCCGACGGTAAGCTGGGTACCTACAAGGCTGTATTGGGGTAATTACATCATCGCGATAAAGGTATTGCAAGTTGGCAAGGCAATGGTTTCTTCGCTTGTCATGGCAGGGGTACCGGCTATTCTCCAAACTGCCTCCTGCGCATTTATCGGCTATGGTTTTGCAAGATTTAAGTTTCCCCTGAAAAATTTCTGGATGGTCCTCCTGCTGGCAGCTTTTATCATTCCGGTACAAATCACGCTGATTCCCAGGTACATACTTTTTGATGCGTATAAAATGATCAATACGGTAATGCCTTCATTTTTGCCGGCTCTGCTGGGGCAAGGGATAAAAGGCAGTATCTTTGTCTTGATCTTTTACCAATTCTTTCGGTCTTATCCAATTACCTTGGACGAAGCAGCAGAGATAGACGGCGCGGGAAAATTTGAAACCTTCTTCCGGATCGCTCTTCCCATGTCAATCCCGGCCGTAATCGTAGCGTTCCTGTTTTCTTTCGTATGGTACTGGAATGAGACCTATCTTTCGGGAATATTCTTCGGCAAGGCGATACAAACCCTGCCGATGCGGCTGCAATCTTTTGTAAAATCATACGCTACTCTTTATCCCAGCGCTGACGGAAGTGCCGGAAACAGACTTAACGAAAGTATAAGAATGGCAGGCACAGTAATTACCATTGCTCCCTTGATCATCATGTATATGGTCCTGCAGAAGCAGTTTGTTGAAAGTGTTGACAAAACAGGTATTACAGGCGAATAGTTTAATCATGCTCCTTTTTATGCTATACTATTCTAGTAGCGCAGGGCGAATGCCCCCATTTGAAATTGAAAGGACAGTTGTATGAGAAAACGTATGCCGTTAATCCATATAATTATTTCATTCATCCTATTCTCATTACTGCTTTCAGCATGTTCTGACAGAGATGAAAGCAATTTGGACCAAAGCAATAACACGCTGGAAAAAGAAAAAACGGTGAAGCTTGACTGGTACATTCACAGCGCCTGGTACAATAAAAAGTGGGACGCCGAAATAACCTTATTCGATAAAACGGTCACAGAGAAGACCGGTGTTGATATCAATATAATCATACCTACCAGTGAAAGCGATGAAAATTTAATCGCAATGGCCTCCACCGGAAACCTTTCGGATATAATCACAATAAGCAATTGGAATGGCGTAAGGGAGCAAATGATTAAATCCGGTTATTTTCAACCGCTTAACAAGCTTGCGGATCAATATGCGCCTGAACTTCCGGCGATTATTCCTGAGAGCATGAAAAGGTGGAATACCCAGGAAGACGGGAACTGGTATGGAATTACCAATCACTATACGGCGCCTGAATCACTTCCGGAAGGCAGACATGTCGATAATGGGAATGGTATTGTGGCAAGAAAAGACATCATGGACAGGCTGGGCATAAAGGCGGAGGATTTCAATACCCAGGAAGGCACCATTCAAGCGCTGAAAAAGGTTAAGTCAGCGGACCTGGTAGTAAACGGAAAGAAAGTAATGCCTTTCTACTTTGAATGGAGCGATTGGAATATGGCCAGGATGTGGGGGATTCCATGGGAAACTCCGGATGGAAACTGGATTGATTATATAACTCATCCCAAGTACATGGAGATTTATCAATTTTTAAACCGCTTATGGCGGGAAGGACTCATTGTAAAAGATAATTTAACAGCCTGGCAAGGGGATAAGGTTGAAGACGGCAGCTGCTTTGCATATTCGGGAAATCTGGATGCAATTTCAAATGCCATGACAATCCTATACAATTTAGACAATGCCGCAGTTTATGTACCGGTCGGCCCAATCCGCCCGCTGGATGGGTCGGAGGCACGGTATGACCAGGCGGGTACCGGTTGGATGACAACCTACATTACTAAGAAGTGCCAGTATCCGGAGAAGGCTATAAAGCTGCTGTCTTTTTTGTCCAGTGATGAAGGCCAGCTGCTAACCTGGTTCGGTCTGGAAGGTCAGACCTATACGTGGGTAAACGGGAAAGTCCGGTATATGGATGAATACCTGAGGATGAAGGCGGAAGACCCGGAGATGGCGTTAAAGGTGTATGGAATTAATGGCTTCTGGCCGTTACAGCAAACAACCTTTTATAACGAGCATATTGACAGGGAAGCACTTCCGCAGGCGGATAAAAATTACAGAGCAATACTGGACTATTTTTCTAAGTTTTCCGTCAATACACCGGAGACTATGGGGGTCGGTCCGGAAATCGGGACGGCTGAGGCGGGAATAGATAATATTATAAAGGAATATTGGGGAAATCAGACAAGGCGAATGGTTTTGGCAGATTCAAAACAGGAAGTGGAGAAAATTTTTCATGAAGCGGTCAAGCATATTCAAAAGCTAGGCTATGACAGGGTTTACACTGCGGCCAACGAAAAATATAAAGCACAAAAAATCAAGATGGGTAAGCGCTGATGAAAATATAACCTTCACCCATCAATGAAAGAAAAGGAATGAGGAGACTGAGCTTCGTAAAGAAATTTTTTTATAAAGTATACCAATATTTTGCCAATATGAGATTGCTGCGTAAGCTGACGCTGGCTTACCTGATTGCGATTCTCATTCCTACTGTAATCATTGGCTCGTTCACTTATTTTCAATCCGTGGAATACATTAAAAAAGAGTCTGTCCAAAGTGCGGAAAAAAACCTGATGCAAATCAAGGGAGATTTGGACAGAAAGATCGCATTAATCAGAGGTGTGGCCAATAATATCGCGTTTAACAAAAAAATACAGAATCTGCTTTATTACGGGATGGAGTTGACGCCCGAGGTGTTGGAATACTTTATCAATTCCATTGCTACGCCCATTGATTATACGTTAAATTTCAACGATGCCAATATATATCAGATAGGTATTTATTATAACAATAATACGATCCCTGAATATAATTGCTTTTTTAATGAGGCCAAGATTAAGAATGAAGATTGGTATGAAAGCTTTATAAAAAGCGATAAGGATGAACTATGGATATATCCTTCCACAAGTAAAAGATTTATTTCCAATACGAAGAATATTCCTGCTGACAAAGAGGATATCAGCAGTAAATCAAATGTTTCCGACGGGATCTATGTAGTAAAAATGGTCAGGAAAATAAGAGCGATTGATAAAAAATACCTTGGGGTAGCCATCATTGAGATATTGGAAAAGGACATGTTTTCATCCATGAATATCGCATTGAAGGACAACCAAATTTTTGTTATAAATAACAAAAGCGACCTTATCTTCCCTCATAAATATGATGATATACAAAAGTATGTCAAGCTGCAAAATATTGCTATCCAAGATAAAAAGGGCTACTCGTTTTACCAGGACAATTTATACACCTATGAGACAATTGAGCCGCTGGATTTTAAAATCATCAGCAAAACACCCACCGTGAATTTGTTTAAAAATACCTTTCAGGCCAGCAGTTTAATTATTTTGGGCGTAGTATTGGGCGTCATAATCCTGGAAATATTCACATACTTTATTTTAAAGGTGATTTTCTCAAGATTGAATCAGATTGTGAAAATCATGGACATCGTCGCCAAAGGAAATTTTACTATACGTTTGCCCAATGCTCACAGGGATGAGGTAGGGCATATTACGGAAAGCTTCAATATTTTAATTCAAAAAATCAACGACCTGGTCAGCGATGTAATAAAAAAAGAAACAGCGCACAAGGATGCCCAGCTCACGGCGCTTCAATATCAGATTAATCCTCATTTTATTTATAATACAATCGACAATTTCAGGATGAAGCTGGAGATTGAAGGGAATTACGGCATGGCCGATTCGATTACCGATTTCGGAAAAATACTCCGGTACAATATAAACCGAGACACGAAATATGCAACGATCAAAGAAGAGGTAGCTTATATTGAAAAATATATTAACTTGCAAAAACTCAGATTCGGAGAGAAAATTAAATTTAAGGTTTGCTTTATGGAAGACCTTGAGAAAATTCAAATCATCCGGTTTATCCTGCAGCCGATCATCGAAAATTCCATTAAGCATGGCATGGACCCTTCTAAAAATGAATTAATAATACAGATAGAGTTTTTAAAAAGAGATAGCTATGTACAAATTCAAGTAAGTGATAACGGCGTAGGAATAGCGCCGCAAGAAATAGAGGATATCAATCATAAGCTTAAAAACTCAAAGGACCTGGAAAGTATAAGCAATACAGATAAATATATCGGACTTGCAAATATTAATGCAAGGATAAAGCTGTTTTATGGGGACCAATATTATATCCGGATGGAAAGCACGGAAGGTGAATATACAAGGACTACGATAAACATTCCATACACGATGGATTGAGGTGATGACTTGTTGAATATTCTGATTGTAGATGATGAGGAACTCATTTGCATGGGTTTAAAATCTATGATTGAACGAATAAATTTTGATGAAGTGGGGGCAGTGAATTATACGACAGACCCTGCGAAGGTGCAAGTACTCATTGAAGAATTTAAACCTCATATTATTTTTACAGATATCAATATGCCGGAAATTACCGGGTTGGACCTGATAAAGGATATTACCGGGAAGTATTCCGATATCAAATTTATAGTGCTTAGCGGATATGACGACTTTAAATATGTGAAGGAAGCCTTCAAATTGGGAACATCGGATTATCTTTTAAAGCCCAGTAGTATTGACGAGCTGAAGTCAATACTGGAAAAGGTTATGGGGGCGATTGAAGAAGAGGAAAGAGTAAATCGGAATTTGCAGAATCATACGAATAAATATATAGAGGCCGTACTTGAAAACAGGCTCAATAAAGTATTTAACAGCAACTATGAAGAAGTAAATATTGAAGGTATTTTCCGCGAACTGAATATTTCCTTTCCATACAAATATTTTACTGTCGGAATCTTGTCCTTATGCGGCAATCATGGTGAGGTAATGAATTTAGCGGATGTAAGATGCTTCCTGGAAAGGATAGGGGATGGAGGCACAGATAAAAATGAAATGTCCGTGCATTATTTTTCCAATTACAGGAGCAATCTGGTGTTTTTATTCAATTATACGTGTAAAGTAGATGCAGAAAGACTAAGTCAATATCTTCAGACGTTGATCGACTTATTAAGAGAAAGCACGGGAAGGGATTATTTTGCCGCTGTCTGCAATCCGGAAACAGATGTCAAAGGACTGATAGATTGTTATCTGAAGGCTGCGGAAATATCAGACTACAGGCTGGTTTTTGATTTTAACCAGGTTATAAAGGCCTCGGATATAAAAAGCAACGGGGAGGCCAGGGAAAATTTCAATTTCCAGTTGGAAAGCATAAAAGACCATATAAAAAATCATAATACAGTCGCAATCAGCGATAAGCTCGATACGATATTTTCCCGTGAAAACATACAGAAGCTAAGTATCAAAAGGTTCGGGAAGCTTTATAAAAAAACCGTAAGCCTCTTTGAGGATGCGGCAAATGACTGCGAATTGTTTTATTTAAGCAAAGACTTCAGGGAGCTTTCAAGTTTTGCGCAGCTAAGTGATTTAAGAATATATTTAAAAACAATCGCCTTTGAAATCATCGCCTTGGATAAAGCGAAAGGAACTGAAAAATCCATTTCGGGAATTGCAAAAAAATATATACAGCAGAACTATTACAAGGACATTGATATGTCTCTCGTTTCAAATCTGGTTTCCTTAAGTTATTCCCACTTCAGCAAGATTTTTAAGGATGAAACCGGAATGAATTTTTCTGAATATCTTCAGAAAGTCAGAATGGAAAAGGCTTTGGAAATTTTAAGCGACCCTACCAATAGAATTCAGGATATTGCCCAGAGCGTTGGTTTTAGTAATCCAAAGCATTTTACAAGAGCTTTTAAAAACTATTTCGGGTTTTCGCCAAGTGAGTACAGGGTTGTGGAAAAGTAATCCGTGAAGAAAAATACACTCCGCGGACTTGCCATCCGTTTCCGATAAGCTGCGAAGCGCTCACGAGACTTGAAAAAAATATAAACCGCAAGGTGCAAAACAATGAAGAAAGGAAATATAAAAAAATGTGGATTTTATTATCAGCAATATTCATAGTTGCCATTATCGCTGTGCTCCTTCTAATTCCATACTCGCCAGCCGTTTCTAAATATAACCATCGGATGGCAGAAAAGATTGGCACCGCGGCCGTCATGTCGGATGTATTTACTGAGACGGACATAGACGGCCTGCCACTGCCCGTACAGCGTTATTTCAGGTATTGCGGGTATTTGGGTACACCGAAGATGTCCCATATGAGGGCATTTCTAAAAAATGTGGATTTTGTCATGTCCAAAAGCAAAACGATAAAGATCGACTATCAGCAGCTTAATCTGGTCGAACGGCCGGAACGGTTTGCGCTGATCTCTTCCTCTCTGTCGGGCATTCCTTTCCAGGGACTTGATTCTTATGAAAACGGCAAGGGCAGCATGAAAGGGATGCTTGCGAAAGTCATTCCATTATTCGATCAACGCGGCGAAAGCATGGATCGTTCCTGCCTTGTTACCTGGCTTGCCGAGTGCCTGTTGGTGCCAAATGCCGCTCTGCAGGAATTTGTAAAATGGGAGCCCATGGACGATACGCATGTTAAGGCAGATATAACATGGAAAGGTGTATCCGTTGGCGGAGTTTTTACTTTCTCTGCATCAGGGGAATGGGTCGCTTTCCATACCGGTGACCGGGTTGCCGTCGACATGGATGGCAAAGAAACAATCGCGGATTGGTCGGCATATTTGAGTGAATATCATTCTGTAAACGGAATTTTGCAGCCCAAAGTCATTCAGTCGGCCTGGCACTACCGGAGTGGGGATTGTATTTACTTTAATGAAAATGGGTCGGGAGTTACCGTCCGGTATCAATAACCTTATTGCACAAGCTTTCAGAATCGAATAGAATGTCTATAGGTGAAATAGATGCAGCCTGTAAATAATTATAGGAACTTAATTGATGGACTTTATAAAACATTTATCCGAAAAACATCATATCAGCTTAAATGAACAGCAGCAAAAGGCTGTTCTTGACATAGAAGGCCCGATTCTCCTGCTGGCCGTACCCGGCGGCGGAAAAACTACCGTTATTGTATCCCGGTGTGCAAATATGGTCCTCCATCACAAAATCAGTCCGGAGAATATATTAACGTTGACTTTCAGCAAAGCTTCCGCACTGGATATGAAGCACCGGTTCCAGAAAGTATTCGGCAGCGAGGTGGAAAGTGAGCTTCATTTTTCTACGATACACAGCTTTTGTTATGCTGTGCTGAGAACGTATACCAACAAAATGCGCAGGGCTTTTCCGACGATTATTGAGGATGAAAAAGCTCCCGTAACCAAAAGCCAGCTTTTACGGCAGCTCTACCAAAGGCATACCGAAGCGTATTTAAGCGATGATAAGCTTGAGGAATTGTCAAATGCAATCTGTTATATGAAAAATATGATGATTTCGGATAAAGAGGTTGCCGGGTACAAAACAGGGATTAAGAATTTTTATGAAATATATAAAGATTACGAAGCCTATAAGCAGCAGAATAATTTTATGGATTTTGACGACATGCTTACAAAGACCCTGGTTTTATTTGAACAGGACAAGGATTTGGCCAGTGCGTACAGGAGCAAGTACACCTATATCAACGTGGATGAGTCCCAGGATACCTCATACCTGCAGCATCAAATCATAAAATGCCTGGCAAATCCCAGGAATAATATTTTCATGGTGGGCGATGAGGACCAAAGCATTTACACCTTCAGGGCAGCTTTCCCCAAGGCGCTGCTGGATTTTGAAAAAACCTATCCGGGAGCCCGGGTTTATTTAATGGAGAATAATTACCGTTCAACAAAAAACATCGTGGAGGCTGCCAATAAATTTATCAAGCAGAATCATGAGCGGTATGACAAAAATATGTTTTCCGAAAGAGATGAAGGTGCGCATGTCCAGTATACATGCCTGCAAGATAAAAATGATCAATACGGGCATATCGTTTCCATAGTGAAAAAAAATAAGGAGTTTTCAGAAACGGCTGTGCTATACAGGAACAATGTTTCCGCAATTCCACTGGCGGATGCGTTGCACCGCGGCAGTATTCCCTTTTACCTGCGCGAGGCTAAAACCCACTTTTTCAAACACTGGGTTACTATCGATATTATTTCTTTCATGGACCTTTCCATTGATGAGGCAAATACGGAGGCCTTTCGTCCGATTTATTACAAAATGAACGCCTTTTTATCAAAAGCCATGTTTGAACATGCTGTAAACAATAAAAGCTCCAACCGAAGCCTGTTTGACGTTTTAATGGACTATCCGGACATCAGTGACAGACAGAATTACAAGCTCCGGGAAGTCAAGAAGAATATCTTGAAAATATCAAAAATGAAAGCCCTTGAAGCCATAGAATTCATCGTTGAAGTTCTGGGCTATGGCGAATACATAAAAAAGCAGAGCAGTGACGGCACAGAAACCACGGACAGCCTGATGCAGATTATCAGCGGATTAAAAAGCATTGCAGCGAAAACCTTAAGTATCCAGGATTTCAAAGACAGGCTGGGACAGCTTCAGCAAATCATGGACAATGCCAAATTTAACAAGGGAAAAAATGCGGTAACTCTTTCCACCATTCATTCAAGTAAAGGGCTGGAGTTTGACAAGGTATTTATTATTGATCTTTTTGACGGACAATTTCCGTCGGCAAACAGCATAAATGAATTTATGACCGGAGATAAGTCGCTGATGGAAGAGGAGGTGCGTCTTTTTTACGTAGGAGCTACCAGAGCCCGGCAGGATCTCATGCTCATGACGGCAAACACTCTGGATAGGAAAAAGGTAAAGCCTTCCCGTTTTATCGGGCAGTTTATGGCTCCGGATAAAAGGCAGGCTGTAAAAGCCGTGAGTGCCAAATGGACGGCCGACTATGGCGGACATACGGATTGCGGACCCATATCAGAAAAGGACTTGTGTCTTGAAATGCCTGTAGCGCATAAGAAATATGGCAGGGGAACCATCCGGTTTATTAACTCCAAAGCAGACCTGCTTGAAATATTTTTTGTTAATTCCGGATTGAGGATATTTTCATTAAAGACATGTGTAACCGGCGATATAATCCATGCATTGGCGCCTGCTAACACAGACGGTAATGCGGAGGTATAGCACCCGGTAAAATAGAACAAATAATTCTTTGAAAATTAACCAAACTATCTCTTAAATAGCTATTTAGGAGAAAAAAATGAAGGTTGCAATCATAGGAGCCGGACTCTCAGGTTTATCCTGTGCCCATGAACTTAAAATGGGCGGGATTATACCTACAATATTTGAAAAGAAAGATTTTATCGGCGAGATATTAGATTTTCAAACAATATTAATTAACAGTGCGAATTTTCCTTTCTATGGAGACCCGTTTAAATTTTTGCATAAAAAATACAATATTACTATCAAGCCACAATATAATATAAGAGAAATTCTCACTTATTCACCCAATAAAAAATTGTATTCCGCTATGGGTAAGCATGGGTATATTATAAAAAGAGGAAGGGCATCAGATTCTATTGAGAATCAAATTGCACAAGCTGTTGACCTTCCGGTTCAATTTAACACACAAGTGAACATTGACGACATAATAAACGATTTTGACCATATTGTCGTAGCAACAGGAAATTATATGGACCCTCAGCAATTTAATTTACTTACGCCGACGCTTCAAGCACTAACCCGCGTTGCAACGGTCATTGGAGATTTTAAAACGGATTCGATAAGCACATGGTGGCATATGGACTATTGCAATAACGGCTATGGATATCTCGTCCCATATAGCCCTAAAGAGGCAAGGTTAATTTTAGTTGTCAATAGGATAACTTCCTTGAGTTTCCGTAGTTTTATCCACAGACCCCTTATTAAGCTGGTAACGTAATCAACAGATTTCAAAAAACGCCTAAAATAAAAGGAATCCGCATCCTTTTTGTAGTAGAATATTGGTGTCCAAAA
>JAEZCO010000107.1 GCA_023433505.1 Bacillota bacterium
GAACAGAGGATTCAACAAGCCTTTACCATTAACGGCGCCCCGCCTGCCCAGGGTAATATTTTACTGGGCAAAGTATCCGGCAGCTCTGTTTTCCAATTTGAATAGCTGAAAATTCGGCGGGTTACTCGACAGCCTGATATAACGCAAACATTTAAGCCCCATGCTAACATTAGCAGGGGCTGTCTCAATTGTTAGGGAGGTTTGCTGGTGAATACAAGGGATGGTGCTTTTTGTCAACATATAAATCAAATAACTACAAAATGTTAGCCCCGGCACTGCTGGGGCTTTATTCATTTTAAATCGTTTAAAAACGATACCCAATCAATCCCTCAAAAGGTTAGGGCCGTGTGTCATAGTCGAAACTAGATTTTACTTGGAATGCAGTAGTTCCGGGGTATGGTATATGTCCTCAAGCTAGAAATAACATAGTTATGGCAGAACATGATGTGCCAGCAATGTTTCAAATCCTTATAGGTAAGCTAGAAACTGAAGTTCCCGACCACATCATAAAACGGCTTTCCATGGTTTCAAATCCTTATAGGTAAGCTAGAAACAATACCAAACAGCGGGGTATACGTGCAGTATACGGGGTTTCAAATCCTTATAGGTAAGCTAGAAACGCTTGAAATCTCCCGTTACTCGTTGGTTTAATACTGGCCAGTTTCAAATCCTTATAGGTAAGCTAGAAACATTTTAAGGTCTATTTGATAGCCTCCCAGATTAATGTTTCAAATCCTTATAGGTAAGCTAGAAACGGAAACACTGGTATGGGGATGTGGATGTGAACGGCAGGTTTCAAATCCTTATAGGTAAGCTAGAAATTGTTCAAGCCGTCGTCCTCTTCGCCGGGGATAGATAGTTTCAAATCCTTATAGGTAAGCTAGAAATCCGTTGCAGCCCGCTAAATATAAGACATGGTAAAAATAGACTCATGTCCGCTTTTGCTTCATAATTTTTCAAAGCCCTTTCATTCCAAGGGTTTTATGTTTTTAAATTGTCGTCGATCCCCGGGGGTTTTTGCACTACCTGCGATCGACGACAATTTAAACCACTAAAAATCTGCAATGCGCAGGGAAAATAAAAGTGATCAATCTCTTATTCAGTAGATATTTGTAAATTCTTTCTTCTTAATATTTAAAAATCCTCTATCAAAAATTAATTTTTATAAGGACGAAGGATGGTCCCTTATTGCTAATTTTCAATAGTAAGTCTTATTCCTCTAGCCATTGCTTGATGGTTTGATATAGTTGCTCCGTTTTATCCTGAGATTTATCATTGATAATCACATAGCCCGGATCATCGCCCTCCAGTTTCAAAACAATGTATTTATCAACATCATTATAAATATAAAGCATACATTTCCCATAACCATCAATTGAAAAATGTCCGAAGCTTTTATTTACTCCGCCATACCCATTTGTACGAAACCCTTTTGGAATTTTATCAGTGATTGACACGGAGACAACCCGATCCTTCTCCAGGCTGATGTCATACATGGCAGCGTCAATCATGATCTTGGAATTATTTTCAGTTATGGTATAATCCTTAAAACCTCCATATGCAACAATGCCAATGATACCAAGAAAGAAGACAAGAGCTCCCGCACCAATGGCTTTGCCCACCGGGTTTCCAATATTGATGGTCCAACCTATGTTGGCAACCCGTTTAGGGACGATTATTCTGGGATCATTGGGATTATAGTAACATCCCCATTTCCAAGTGCCTTCCTGTTCATAAATATTACTGTCATATATTTCACCGAAAAAGTAATGTTGTACTGCACGAATTTTTCTCTGCTGCCAATTGGCAATTACCAGCAGGAAAGAAATCAATATAACCACCGAGAGAACCTTAAGCATTTCATTTTTTATATAGATTATAGAAATATTAAACAGAATCCAGAATACCAGCATGGCCAAAGAGGAAAGCGTCGCCGACATGGTATTGATACGCTCCCCCGTCCTAGCACATGCTTTGTTGATCTCCGTGTTATCGCTCAGTACCGATGCTTGACGGTTTTTCATTTGATAATAGAAATAAATTGTACTTAATTGGCACAATGGACCAATAAGACTGAATCCTATTGGATAGAATTCTTGCATTTGCGGATAGACGATAAGAAAAGCCGTAGGGATAAAACTTAGCAAAAGGAATAGCCAAATCCATATAGGGGTAACGGCTGATTTACCTTTTTCTTTTGAAACGTTCAGATCAACCCTTACGATCCGTGATTGGGGATAAACCCATTTATTTTTCCTTTTTATTGATTGTAATTTCTGCTGAAAACGGTGGATAATAAACCAATTTGCAAAGAGGTTGGCCATAACGAGAAATAACATATAGAATTCCGCATAGGGACGAATCATCTGAATCAGCATAAAAAGGCTAAGGCCTACAGATAGCAGCAAAGTCGTATAACAAACCCTTTTGAAGTCCTGAATCGTTGCCTGTACTTGAGGTGACTTTGCATGCTCCTGCGACAGTACCACGCCTAATATTTGACGATCATGATGATCTTTATAAAATAATGCGGCGACTGCCATGGTTCCAAAACTCAGCCATGCAATAATAAGCAGTGATAG
>JAEZCO010000002.1 GCA_023433505.1 Bacillota bacterium
TGATTGTACCTGATAATGAAACGAAGCAATTGATGCAATAGTTGATAGTATGGATATGCTATAAAAACATGAAGTGCTGTATGTTTTGTTACAAAAAGCTTGAACAACTTACCAAATATGTATATAATCTTCTTAGGAAATTTAATAAAAGGTCGCCATGATCTCCGAGTGGTGGAACACCCGGAGACTCATGCGGTAGCAGTAACTACCACACGCGGAGCATAGCTCCCATAGCAACCTATAGCCTATTATAGACTATATTTGTATTCTTTTCAATAAATAGGCGCGTGTGTAGGAAAAAAACTATCACGCGCCTATTGTTATTTTTCCTTTCAAAAATAGCGGAAGCAGGGCGTTTTACAAAAACGTCCCTGTTTCCGTAATTGAAAGGGGTCGAAAAACCTATGAAGATAAGATATCTTCCAATTACCTGTCTTTATCCAACAAACAGCGAGGAAAATATTATGCCGCTAATCTGTATCTGTGGCAAGTGGCTGGAGAATGCCGGGTTTATCACCGGCAGCGAGGTCAGCGTCAAGATTACCAGGCATGGAGAGCTAGTAATAAACCTGATTCCGAAAGGAAAATAAAAGGATACTGTAACTGATAAAAGCAAACCTCCATATTTTATAAACAGAGTGTTTATGTATGTGGAGCTGTTCGCACATGTCGAAAATCGACGTTCTTGATGATGTTCTTGAAATCATTATTAAAAAGATATTGCACGATGAAATGGCTGAAAAATGCAGGAAATGGGAGGAGAACTATGGAGGAAATAAAACAATCCTATCTTCCACCACTGGTTGCCGGAAATAATCTGAAACAATACATTGATTATAAAAGCACTTTAAATGAAATTAATTTGGATATCGGTGGATATATAAGAATATCAACGCAGAAGGATAGTCAGCTTACATCAATAGAAAATCAAAAAAAATATTTGAAGGAATGGGCAGAAGTAAACGGATATCATTTGGTACGTTTTTATGTGGATATAAAAAGTGGGGCTTATTCTTATCTCAGGAACGAAATGAATCAACTCAGGGAGGATATTGAGAAAGGGAAGATCAAAGGAATCTTATCAAAAGAAATATCCCGTACTTCAAGAGATATCATGGATATACTTGAACTGAAACGAAGCCTTGCAGATAACGGAGCCTTTTTTATTTCAGTAAAAGAAGGCTATGACAGCCGTACCGATGATGATGAATTCCTTTTGATCATCCATGCCGGACTTGCGCAAAAGGAAAGAAAAATGACTTCCAGCAGGGTAAAGGTAACCCAAATGATTAAAGCCAAAGAGGGAAAGACAAATGTGCCCTGTCCTGCTTATGGCTACAGGCTTTCAGAGGACAGGCAGCATATTGTTGTTGATGGTGAAACTTCAAAGGTATATAAGCTAATCGTTGAAAAATTTCTTGAGGGGTGGGGTCAGCTCAAAATATGTAAATGGTTGAATCAACAGAGTATACCCACGAAAAAAGGCGGCAAGTGGCATACCAATTCCATTAAGACCATATTATCAAACCCTGTTTATCTGGGAATTACAATTTATAATGCCACTACCCTTATGCGAGACAGTAAAGGGAAACGTAGACGAGTTGTCAGGCCTCAAAGTGAGTGGGTAGTGAGGAACAATACCCACGAACCATTGATAAATGAGGCCGATTATAATAAAATACAGCAAATAATAGAAGAAAGAAAAGAAAAAGATTCTAAAGAGTGGTCATGCAGTAAGAAGTACCTGTTGTCAGGACAACTTTACTGCGATATTTGTAAAGGTAAAATATTCGGTACTAAAACAGTTTCAAATAACAGGGTAAAAGCCGGTGAAGGAAACCCTTATACCTTTTATTCCTATGTAGATCAAAACAGGTCCGGAGCTTGTGATACCAAAACTAAATATTGGAACATGGGGCGTGTTGACAATATTGTAATGGATGAAATCAAAAAATTCTTCTCTGATAAGGCTTTGATAGAAGAAAGGTTAAAATCCAAACAGTATTTGTTTAATAGGGATATCAAACTGATTGAGGATGCGGAGCATAGAGAAAGTCTAAATTCTGACCTTGAAAAAATTAATAATGCTATCCGCAAACAACAAGAGGCTTTTGAAAATGGCGTTTTGTCAATGGATGAATATAAAACCAGGCTTACAGAGTTACGAGACCAGAAAAACCATATAAATAAGAAAATTGAAGCAGTCAATAAACAGTTGAAAGAGTATGATAGTGTTAATTGCATGGGAGATAGGTTTGAAGAGGTCAAAAGCAAGGTTATGGATATTATTGAGCATCTTGATGACTTAGATTATAATACAAAAGAAATTCTACTACATAAGCTTGTGAAGCGGATTTACCTTAGGTCAGATTATACAATCAGGATCGAATATACTTTTGATGAATAAACGATTAGAAATATATTACAACATTATCCATACAGGTATGATATAATTAAAAATATAAATTCATACATTGATAAAAAACTTGTGGCCCATGGGGAATCTTCTCAAAAATCATCGAGGAATACCCGGATCTAGATGAGGAAGATATGAAACAGGCTATAGAATATACTCGGAAGCAAATACGCTAATAGAAAAAAGCTGGATTGGATGGGATTATATGCGTTGGATTGATGTAAAAAAAACAACTCCACAGCAATGGGTAATAATTGAAGCAGTTGAAGCGCATACGGAAGGCGACGACCGGATTATTGAAAACGTCCAGCTCGTTGAACTGTTCGGAGAAGATAATAATGGTGCATTACGCCGGTATGTTCAGCTTCATAAAGCTCATCCTGAAAGAGAATATTATGTTGTTCATACTTCGCGCCCGGAACTTAATGTGAAAGAAAGAAACTGGACGGGAGTCAGGGGGATAAGATGAAGCTATACTATGACTATGGATTGCCCTTTGCTGAAATAGAGCTATTGAACGGTGATAAAAGCATAAAGCTTTCCAGAGTGCTTATCGATACAGGCTCGGCAACAACTATCATTTCAATCGATAGTGCTATAAGTTTGGGATTGGGGCCGCATCCGGATGATGAATTGAACCTTGTGCGTGGTGTTGGCGGAGTTGGATCAGTTTATGAAAAGTGTGTTGAAAGTATTATTTTGGATACGGTAAACTTGGTGAATTCTAAGGTTGATGTAGGGGCTATGCAATACGGATTTGAAATTGATGCTATTGTAGGAATGGATATTCTTGAACAAGCAAAAGCAATAGTAAATTTCTTTGAAATGACCTTAACCTCTACAGTTAAGATCAGTTAACATAATAAAAGTAGAAAATTAGTACGTCGCAAAATGACTGAAAAACAATGAAGCGCCCCAGGGAAAAACTGCTAAGGAAACAATAAGAAGTTTAAGGGAAGCGCTTGAATTATACCGTTTCCAGGAATAATCCTTTCTTTTCCGATATCTAAAAAACATGAAAATTTGTACTGTAAATTTATTCCATCCGGTCCACCGTACTGTGAAATGATATATTTGGCCATCTTCGGATTGCAGGTTTTGATTCTTACGGGAAATTCCAATTTCTTTTCATAAATCCACATTTATTTCATACCTCCTTTTATTGCCATTCCCAGGGCCATGGGTTATCGATCCAGGGCCATGGGTAGCTGCGGCTTGCTGTAGCAGTAATCGGTCCGTACATTCTCTCGTAATTGCATCTGAGCCATCTTGCTTTAGGGACGGAGCTCATATAAATACACAAAGCCCTCTGGTCATAGGGATGTGTATTTAAATACAATTGAAGATCCACCAGCACAAATTCAGCCGCCATGACTTCATCCAACATTTTTTGACGAGCTATATCCATATCGACACCTCCAATCATGCATCAACGGTATATTCGGGTTCAGTGCCATAAGGCCAGGCCAGTTCAGGGAAAACTGTTCCTTGCTGCAGGGCTGTTTCAGGCGGGTACAGGCACATGAGAAACTGGAAGGGCACATAGGCATGGGCCAATCTTGCGTTGGTTATGGGTTGAGGACAGAAATACTGCATTTTGCAAATATCGAAACATTCGTTTGTTTTCATCAGATTACCTCCAAATTCATCATCTTGGTATCATATTATTCAAGTTTACATAAAAATGTTCTGATGTAAACCAGATAAAGAGTTTACGTCATTGGCGATTTCTGAAGCAGCGGCATAGAGGGCTTATTTATGCTCATATTAAAACAATTTACTAATGATTTGTATTGCTCCTATGGATTTTATGCAGATTATGGAATAAACTAAAGAGGTAGAAAAATCTATAAATGCAGTAATAGGGGTATTATGATGAAAAGCTTCAAAATGGCTTTATGCCAGATGGATGTCGTGGATAATAAGGAAAAAAATATTCTGAAAGCTGTAGAAATGCTGGAGAAGGCAGCAGCCGGCGGTGCAGCAGTAGCAGTTTTGCCTGAAATGTTCAATTGCCCTTATGATAATGGTAAATTCAATGAATACGCTGAAACACTCCCAGACAGCCAGACTGCAAAGGCAATAGCTCAAAAGGCAAAAGCGCTGGGGATTTATGTTGTAGCAGGATCAATTCCGGAACGGGAAGATACAAAGCTATATAATACAAGTCTGGTATTTAACCGTGAGGGAGAAATGATTGGGAAACACCGGAAAATGCATCTTTTTGACATTGATGTCAAAGGGAAAATCAGGTTTATGGAATCGGAGGTCCTTTCCAGCGGCAAGGATATTACCCTTGTTGAAACCGAATTTGGCAGGTTCGGTATAGCCATATGCTATGATATAAGATTCCCGGAGCTTTCTAGGGTAATGGCACTGGAAGGCGCGGAAGTCATAATAATTCCCGGGGCCTTTAATATGGTCACGGGTCCTGCACACTGGGAGCTATTGATCCGCGGAAGGGCACTGGATAATCAAGTCTACGTTGCTGCTGCATCGCCGGACAGGAGCATGACAGCCTCCTATACGGCCTATGGCAATTCTATGGTTGCATCGCCCTGGGGGAGCATACTTGGACGGGCATGTGAGAAAGAAGAGATTATATTTGCCGATATAGACGCCGAGGAACTTGAGCGGGTACGCAGGGAACTGCCGCTTCTCAAACACAGGCGGGCCGATCTTTATGAAGTATCGAAAAAGTCATGAATAAATGCCTGAAAATGGTCTTGATTTATGGAAAGGTATGTGTTAATATAATAAAGCAAATTGCATCTGCGGGGGTGTGGTGAAACTGGCAGACGCACTGGACTCAAAATCCAGCGGTAGCGATACCGTGTCGGTTCGACTCCGACCACCCCCACCATTAGTTAAGTAAAGGGTTTTCGATACCAATTGTCATATCGGAAGCCTTTTCTTTTTGGTCATTTACGACAGAATTTACGTATCGTACGGCAAGTCTGGTTGTCATGCTGGTCATACCGCAGATGTTACTTTCCGGAGTAATGGCCGCAATGGACGGGTACCGAATTGGTGTTCAGGCGGCGGGCATATTGAAAGCAAATGAAGTGATTCCTTGTCTTTTTGCACAAAATAGTGCATCGATTCAGTAATTTTTCCTATACTTTAATCATTTGCTGATATATAATGTTTCAGTAAAACTTCAAATTGACAGAGTAGATATTTGCGCGTCAAGTGCCGGCAGGACGGGAAGTTGCCTACGGACGAAAAACATGAAAATGTTTGCGGTGCACTTATCGCATTCCGCTGATACACATAGGTTATTCCTTTTGTGAAGCATTTCAACGGTTTCAAATATTTCTCGTCATATAACTGAATCAAAAGCAAAAGAGTTGCACATGATGGAATTGTGTCGTTTGTGTGTTGCCGCTGAAACATACGGCACCCTTGAATGACAACAAACTATAATTGCAAAGGGGATAATATGAGCGTAGATCACGAGAGAATAAGGAAAGCGGTAAGAGAAATTCTAATCGCAATCGGTGACGACCCTGACAGAGAGGGGCTGCAAGAGACGCCGGACAGAGTTGCCAGCATGTATGCGGAAATATTTGACGGCCTTCACAGGAACCCGGCAGACCATATCAAAATTTTTCATGAAGATTATAATGACGGAATGGTAATGGTCAAGGACATACCCATGTACTCCATGTGCGAGCATCATCTTCTTCCGTTCATAGGCGTTGCGCATGTAGTCTATCTTCCAAGAAACGGAGAGGTCCTTGGCCTGAGTAAAATCGCCAGGCTTGTGGATACAATATCCAAAAAGCCCCAGCTGCAGGAGCGGCTGTGCAGCGAGATCGCAGATATTATAGTGAAAACCGTCAATCCTCTGGGTGTGGCAGTTGTAATAGAGGCTGAGCATCTTTGCATGACAATGCGGGGTATCCGCAAGCCGGGAGCCAGAACGGTTACATCGGCATTGAGGGGAAGCATGAGGTCTGATGCAAAAACCAGGGCGGAGGCGCTGGCGCTCATTTCAGGGCACAACAGATCGTAAAAAAAGAAGCCTTTAGAGGTGCCGTTTTGTTTTTAATGATAGATAATTACGATTCATTTGTATATAATCTGGTGCGTTATTTTGAAGAACTGGGGGAACAGGTGGAGGTTTTGAGAAATGATGCGATAACTCCGCAACAGGCCGGTACAAGAGGCTATAAGGGGTTAATCATTTCACCTGGGCCAGGAGTACCCGGTCAGGCCGGCTGTTCTCTTGAATTGATCCGCTGTTTAAAAGGCAAAATACCCATATTAGGCATCTGTCTGGGACATCAGGCCATAGGGGAGGCCTTTGGCGGTGTTGTCGCAAGGGGAAAAGAACCGGTGCATGGGAAAATCTCCGATATAGTGCATGACGGAAAGGGCTTATTCTCAGGAGTATCCAATCCTCTGAAGGTCACCCGGTATCATTCCCTGGTGCTGCGGAAGGATGGACTTCCACAATGCCTGGAAATTACCAGCGAGACCCGGGATGGGGTGATCATGGGCATCCGGCACAGGGAGTATGCCGTCGAAGGAGTGCAATTCCACCCGGAGGCAGAGTTGACACAGGATGGACATGCCCTGCTGAAGAATTTTATTAACCAATGCAATCATTATCACAGCGAGTATAAAACGCACGCTACTGCTCGGCAGGTACACGGAGGTACGGATGGAAATTAAGCTTCGTGAATTGGAAAGCCGCCTGGAGCCTTTTGAAATATACCGGTTATTTAAAGATGAGAAGAATACGGCATTTCTGGACAGCTCCAGAGATTTCGAAAATCTCGGAAGGTATTCCTTTATCGGAGTTAATGCATTTCTTGTACTTAAGGAAGAGCATGGGGGTTGCTATATCAATGATTGCCTATGCCAGTGTGATGCATTTGAAAAGCTGGATGAGCTTTTGAGGGAGTTCCATGTGGAGCTGCCTTTTGCTATACCTTTTCCCGCCGGCTGCATAGGTTACATCTCTTATGATGCGGGACTCAGGCTTGACAGGGTAAAAATTACTTCGGCCAAAGGCTTTGACATACCGGAGATATATTTTGTATTTTACGACAATCTCCTTTTATTTGATAATCTGTCCGGGAAACGCTATGTTTCTGCCTGTGGCCGGCTGGCAAACCACGAAGTGAGTATAGAACGTATTCTGGCAAAAATAAGCGGATTTGAAAAAAATAAAACGGCAAGCACTTCGGCACTAACGAAAAAGCACGATTCAGCTTCATTTGCACACTCTGATGACTCCGATGGTTCGGATCCCTTCAACGGATTCAAATCAAATTTCGGAAGAAGGGAATACGAGGAAGCTGTGACCAAAATGAAGGAATACATCAGGGCGGGAGATATTTATATCGCCAATATGACCCAGCGGTTTTCCAGGGTTACGGAGAAAGCTTCTTTTGAAATCTATGAAAAGCTCAGAGAAATAAATCCCGCACCCTTTGCGGCATATTTGTCCTTTGACGGCTTTGAAATCATTTCCTGCTCGCCGGAAAGATTTATGCGTATCGGAAACAGAATGGCGGAAACCCGGCCTATAAAGGGCACAAGGCCAAGAGGCAGGACGCCGGAGGAAGATGAAGCCAACAAAATGCAATTGCTTCAAAGTGAAAAGGACAAGGCCGAGCTCTTAATGATTGTCGACCTTGAACGAAACGACTTGAGCAAGGTGTGCAAACCGGGGTCGGTAAAGGTTACGGAGCTGTTCAAGCTGGAGGAGTACAGCACGGTGTTTCATCTGGTATCGACAATCCTTGGCGAATTGAAAGAGGGCACAAGCGCGCTGCAGTGCATAAAAGCATGTTTCCCGGGAGGCTCAATTACAGGAACGCCAAAAATCAGGGCAATGGAGGTCATTGATGAGCTGGAAGGGATAAAGCGTTCTTTGTATACAGGGTGCATCGGATATTTTTCTTTCAACGGAAACGCAGATTTCAACATAGTAATCCGGACCTTGATCAAAAAAGGAAGGGAAGCATGTCTTGGCGTCGGTGGCGGAATTACCTGGGATTCGGTGGAATCCGATGAATATATGGAGACTTTGGACAAGGCACGGGCTTTTTTCAGGGTATTCCGGTAATTGAAAGGTCTTTTTGAAAATGGAATTTCAAGCAATAACCATAATAAACGGGAAAAAATCAGAATCCCATGACTGCATGGTACTCGACCAGGGCGTCAATTTCGGGAAGGGCGTCTTTGAAACCATTGCAGTGGTCGGAAGCACACCTGTCTTTTTGAAAGAGCACTGTGAACGCCTGAAAAAAGGATTGACGGCACTAGGCATTGACAATGCAGTCAGACAGGAACAAATAACCGCTTATATGAATGAGTTTGCCATTGCGGATTGTGCCATGAAAGTCCTGGTCACGCCCAAAAACATTGTCGTAAATACGAGAGAAAATATTTACTCCGGCGGACAGTTTAAGGAAGGTTTCAAGGTTAGTATAAGCGCCTTGAAGCGCAATCCGCACAGCCATGTTGTGTTTCATAAAACAATAAACTATACGGACAATATCATAGAGAATGAACTAGCACACAAAGCCGGTTTCAATGAGGCGATATTTACCAATGTATATGGTTTTCTGGCAGAGGGCAGCGTATCCAATTTGTTCTTTGTCAGCAAGGGCAGGATTTTTACACCGTCAATCGGGTGCGGGATTCTGAGTGGGATTGTCAGAGACTGGGTATTGCGCAATTACGTTGTGGAAGAAGGGGAGTTTACACTGGAAGAACTATTTAGCGCAGATGCGGTATTTCTCACAAATAGCCTTATGGGTATAATGCCTGTCAGGCAAATACAGGACAAGCTCTATAGTCCTTATAATAGGAAATGCGCTGAAATACAGGAAGGGTATAAAGTAGAGGTGCAAAGACAGGTTGAAAATTAAAAAATAGAAAAGCATTGATTCAATGAATTGCCGTATGAACATAATGACTACATGACATGTTTACAATAATATTTAATAAAGAAAGTTGATGATAGAATGGGAGAATCCATGGAAAGAATTGCTGCAATACTCAGCAATAAGGATTACATCAAAAATTTTAAGAAAAATATAAAGGCTGAGGCGGACCGGGTTTTCTGCAAGCATGATATGGATCACTTTCTTGATGTCGCAAGAATCGCTTATATAATCAATTTAGAGGAGTGTCTGGGGTACAGGAAGGACATAATATATGCGGCCGCTTTGCTCCATGACATAGGAAAATGGCGGCAATACCGGGAGTCCATTCCTCATGCTCAGGCTAGCGCGTGCCTGGCACAGGAAATCCTGCCGCAATGCGGCTTTAGCAAAGATGAAATGGAAATGATTCTGGAGGCCATAGTGAATCACTCCTGTCTTACTGCAAAAGATAGAAGCTTCAGGTATTTATTGTATAGAAGTGACAAGCTCTCGCGAAAATGCTTCATATGTCCGGCTTCTAAGGATTGCAAATGGGAAAATAAGATGAAAAATAATGAGATTGAGGTTTGAAATAATGCAAATAGGAAACAGATCATTTGAAATAGGGGACAAAACCTATATCATGGGTATTCTGAATCTGACGCCGGATTCGTTTTCCGACGGCGGCAGTTACATGAGTATGGCAGAAGCCCTGCAGCATGCGAAAGAAATGGTGGATCATGGAGCGGATATCCTTGATATCGGCGGTGAATCCACGAGACCTGGTCATACCCCTGTTTCAGCGGACGAGGAAATCTCCAGGGTTATCCATATAATCAGAGCATTACAAAACGAAATCGACATACCCATCTCCATAGATACATACAAGGCTGAAGTAGCAGAGGAGGCAATAAAAGCAGGGGCAGCAATGATCAATGATGTGTGGGGTTTCAGGAAAGATCCGGCGATGGCTGCGGTTGCTGCCAAATATGATGTAGCGTGCTGTCTCATGCACAACCAGGAAAAGCCTGTCTATAACAACTTAGTTGAAGATATTGGAAGGACTTTGAGGGAATGTACGGAAATCGCTATAAAAAAAGGGGTAAAAAAGGAGAAAATCATTCTCGATCCGGGGGTAGGCTTTGGAAAGACATATGAACAGAATATCGATGTGATTCGCAATTTGCAATTTTTTAAGCAAATAGGTTTCCCTATCCTTCTGGGAACCTCCAGAAAATCTGTCGTAGGAAATTCGCTCAAGCTTCCTGTAGAGCAACGCAAAGAGGGGACGCTGGCAACATCCGTTATTGGTATTTCCAAAGGGATAGATTTCGTACGGGTGCATGATGTACTGGAAAATAAGAGAGCCTGTCAAATGGCTGATATCATATACAGATTATAAAACGGAGAGCTGCTATGGATAAGATAATCGTTAAAGACCTGGAAGTCTATGCCTTCCACGGCGTACTGGAGGAAGAAAAAAGGCTTGGACAGAAATTCATTGTTACCATTGAACTTTCACTGGATTTTCATAAAGCTGCTGAAAATGATGATCTGGAATACACGGTAAATTACGCCAGCCTTTGCGAAGACGTCGAAGAATTTTTAAAAAAACAATCCTTTGACCTGATAGAAACAGCAGCCTATCGGCTGGGGATATTTATACTTGAGAAATATACACTTCCGGAAAAAGTAAAGGTTTGCATTAAGAAACCATCGGCGCCCATAAGAAAAACATTTGGCTATGTGGCGGCTGAGGCAGAATGCGAATGGACAAAGGCGTATATAGGCCTAGGCTCCAACCTCGGAGACAAATATAAAAATATAGAAGATGCAATTTTTATTCTTGGAAGCAAAGGTACCACCAAAGTGACGGCAGTTTCGGAAATGTATGTCACAAAACCGGTAGGATATACGGAACAGGACGATTTTGTCAATTGCGCCGTAGAGGTTAAAACCTTGTTGACACCCTATCGGTTGCTGGAATTCCTGAACTCCATCGAGGCTAAGTTGAAACGGGAGCGGATTATCCAATGGGGGCCGAGAACCATTGATCTTGACATACTTTTCTATGACAGCCTGGTGCTATCGGAGAATAGACTTGTAATTCCCCATCCGAGAATGCATGAAAGACTATTTGTAATTAAGCCGTTATGCGATATTGCACCCTACATTCTGCACCCGATTTTGGGGAAACGGATGCTGGAATTGAAGGGGGAATTGGAAATAATCCAGACATTATGATTTTTTCCTGTCCATCCATAAAGGCTGTAAATGAAGGCTGTATAAGAAAAAGGGCGATCAAATGATCGCCCTTGCTTGCGGTTGAGGATCAATAACCGCCCATGCAAGTTGTGTTGCTATTGCACTACATCAAACGAGTAATTCAAGCCGGAATTGTTGTCCCAATGGTTTGCACAATCCTTGAAAGCAACGTTTAAAGTATCTGCTCTCATTACGGGAATGGTTGTTTCAAAACCGGTGCCCGTCTTCATCATAGGCACGTCCTGAGTGTTTTCCCAGCGGCTGCCATAGCCTATACGTGCATAAACATGTGTCGCACCGCTCTTGGAAAGCAAACCGTCATAAACTATTTTTACCTTATCGCCTGCACTGGGAACAGACGGGTTGATTAAAACACCGTTTTTTATATAGTCCGTATTTTCCCTGGCTGATACTGATTTTGTAGCTCTGGGCATTGTATCTCCTCCTTTCGCAATGAGACCTGTAAAAGGCAAAGTTTTGCCTGAACAGATCTTTATTATTATTCGCCGGGCAGATAAAAAAATACTTTATATATTTTGTCAGTCTTATGCCAGGATTTTCAGGATTGCTTCCTGACTTTTTTTTACAAAAGGCGCATGAATTAAAACGCCGTTTTTTACAAAAACTTAATATTGATACTACGGCGAAACGTAGTATTTGGTAGCAATATGACAAAATTCAATCCTGAGTTTTAACAAGATATGTTTATGAAAGGATGAAACGGATGAAAGCTGTAATCATGGCGGGTGGTGAAGGAACCAGGCTCAGGCCCCTTACCTGCAACAGACCCAAGCCAATGGTTCCTGTCGGCAACAAACCGGTTATGGAACATATTGTAGAACTTTTGAAAAAGCATCATCTGGATGAAGTCGCTGTCACACTCCAATACATGCCGGACTTAATCAGGGAATATTTTGGAGACGGCTCGGACTATGGGATCAAAATGAGGTATTATGTAGAGCAATCTCCCCTTGGCACTGCTGGAAGTGTCAAGAATGCCGAAGAATTCCTCAATGATACTTTTATTGTAATCAGCGGCGATGCTTTAACGGATATAGATCTCACCGCTGCCATAGAATTTCACCGCCAAAAGAAATCCATCGCCACCATTGTTTTAAAAAAGGTGGATATACCCTTGGAATATGGCGTTGTCGTAACGGATCAGGATGGCAGGATCACACGGTTTCTTGAAAAGCCCAGTTGGGGGGAGGTATTCAGCGATACTGTCAACACAGGGATTTATATACTGAATCCGGAGATTTTAAGCTATTTCAACAAAAATGAAATGTTTGATTTCAGCAAAGACCTTTTTCCCATATTGATGAAGGAAAAGCGGCCCATGTTCGGCTATGTCACAGAGGACTACTGGTGCGATATAGGTGATCTAAAGGCATATGTGCAGGCACATTTTGACATCATGGACGGGAATGTAAAATTGAATATTCCCGGCAAACTGCTAAAAGACAGGATCTGGGTGGAAGAGGGAGCTGAAATTGATCAGGATGCGATTATTAACGCTCCCTGCATCATCGGGAGAAATACTAAGGTCAAGAAAGGTTCATCAATACAAAGTTACTCAGTAATCGGTGAAAACAATATAATAGAAGAATGGTCATGCATCAAACGGAGTATTGTGTGGAAAAACTGTATCGTCGGAAGGAACGCACAGCTGCGGGGCAGTGTCATCTGTAACAAGGTACATCTGAGAGAAGGCGTATCCACCTTTGAGCAGTCGGTTATAGGGGATGATACCGTTATCAGGGAAAACGCCGTAATAAAGCCGAACATAAAAATATGGCCGAACAAGATGATCGAACAGGGAACAGAAGTAAATTCCAATCTCATCTGGGGCTCCAAGTTTACACGGACGATTTTCGGAAACAGAGGGATTGCCGGAGAGATCAACGTCGATATTACACCCGAGTATGCTTCAAAGCTTGGTGCAGCCTATGGCGCAGTAAGCAAGGGAAAGGGCAAGATAGGCGTAAGCTGCGACGATACGACAACGGCGCAGATGATCCGGATCTCATTTGTTGCCGGGCTTTTGTCTGCAGGCATCGACGTTTACGATTTTGGGAAAATGCTGCTTCCTGTCACACGGTCGGCAATACGCTTCTATAAGATGAATGGAGGCATACACATCAGCACGTCCACAGAGGATGCCGCACGGCTGTATATAGATTTTTTGGACAAAAACGGAAGCAATATTGACAGAGGGACCGAGCGGAAGATAGAAAATGCATTCATACGGGAGGATTTCAGCCGGTGCGAGGGTGAATGCATCAATGGAATTAAGGAAATCACAGGGTACAGTGATTTCTATCTTAAAGGGATTATAAATGGCGTCAAGTCAGGTAAAATGAACTATAAAATCGCCTTGAACAGCCGTTCTTCCTTCATTGCCAACATAATGAAAAATTTACTGGAAGAGCTTGGGTGCGAGGTGGAAGTAAACAATCTGAGGCTGGTCAATACGAAGACCATGCGGCAAAGCATGTCTTCCAACGATGTCAAGTTTTTCGCCAGCCACATCAAAATGGGTAAATTCGACCTTGGCGTATCCATTGAAGATACCTCGGAAAAAATGATGCTGGTGGACAATAAAGGAAGGATAATTACCGAAGACGTATTTATTGCCCTTATTTCCCTCATCTTGTTCAGGACTATCCAAGGAGGCACTGTAGTGGTTCCCATTTCTGCCAGCAACGTTGTGGAAAGGCTTGCCGGTGAAAATAACGGCAAGGTCATACGTACCAAAACCTCCCAGCAGGATTTGATGGGCAAGATCTTGGGGCGTGAAGTAAAGGCAGAGATGCTTGAGCAGTTTACCATGCATTTTGATGCTGTTGCGGGACTTGTAAAAATACTGGATTTCATCGCTGTAAATAATTTGAAGCTGTCGGAATTGGTGGATATGATACCGGAATTCCATATAAGCAGGCAAGAAGTTGAATGTCCGTGGGACGCGAAAGGGAAAGTAATCAGAAGCATCATCGAACAAAGCAGCAATCAGTCAATAGAGACCCTTGAGGGAGTAAAGATCTACCAGGAGGACGGCTGGGTGCTGGTGCTGCCCGATGCGGAGCAGCCCATCTGCAGGGTGATAAGCGAAAGCTATTCGGCAGAATTTGCGGATGAGCTTACGGACATTTACGCCAAAAAAATACGGGAAATCAGCAGAAGCTGAGAGAACGCCAAGTATACACATTTGTAGGATAATACGTAGTAAAATGTCCGTCCTTGTGTTAGCACGCGTGTCATTGCGAGCGAACGCAGTGAAGCGTGGCAATCTCAACTTTAAGATGCTATTCTTGGCTAAAAAGAGATCCTGCTGACTTTCAGGGAAATGGGCGGACATGGCAGCAAATCCCTGCATCAAGCTCCGTCATGGGCAGGCTGTAATGTCCAGACTCGCTCTAATGCGGGCGCTTGTCATTCGCCATCCCTGGCTCAAAGACAAGCGTCTTCGGCGTCCGTGCCGAAGGGTCACGGGTATTCCTCTGGGGTCCCGCATTCGAACTTCGCCTGGACAAACAGCCTGCAGCCATGACTCCACATGACGCATTTATTCGCAGCCATGCCCACCCATTT
>JAEZCO010000003.1 GCA_023433505.1 Bacillota bacterium
TTTGCCGCGCCCCCCCGCGCCCCCCCACCCCGGAAGGACTTGGATGGCGATCAATGATCGCCGCTACATCTTTTCAGCCACAGGTATGCTACTGCGCGGCATGGGCATTGGTATAAAAGTTTTCTAAACATTGTCATTATGGGCGCCGGCGAAGAATCTTCAGGAAGCCATAGGATTATTTCATATTGTCAAAAAACTGATGGGAGGCCGTGTTATGAGTGTTATAGAAATCAAAAACCTGACGAAATATTACGGTAAAGCAAGAGGGATCCTTGATGTCAGCTTTACTGTGGAGGAAGGCGAAATATTTGGCTTTATCGGCCCTAACGGCGCCGGTAAGTCAACGACGATCCGGACCCTGCTCTCATTGATTTATCCTACAAGCGGCAGTGCGGCCATTTTCGGAAAGGACTGCATTCAGTATGGTCCCGAGATAAAAAAGGATATCGGCTATCTGCCTTCGGAAGTATTTTATTACGACAGGATGAAGGTCATAGACCTTTTGAATTACTCCGCCAGCTTTTATAAAAAGGACTGTGGCAAAAGGATCCGGGAGCTGGCAGAAATAATGGATCTTGACCTGAAAAAGAGGATTGACGACCTGTCCTTCGGCAACAAAAAGAAGGTGGGGATTGTCCAGGGGCTCCTTCATGAGCCGAAGCTGATCATCCTTGACGAGCCCACCAGCGGCCTGGATCCTCTGATGCAGCAGAAGTTTTTCGACCTGCTGGAAGAGGAAAATAAAAAAGGCGCCACCATCCTGCTCTCATCCCACATACTGAGTGAAGTCCAGCGCTTGTGCAGCCGTGTCGCCATCATTAAAGAGGGAAGGATCATCAAGCTTGAAAAGATCAGCACCATGAAGGAAGATAACTACAAAAAGTTCAAGATTGAGATTAAGTCCGGCGTCAGCAAGGATTTCTTCAATATCCGGGGGATCACTCAGCTTGAAATGAAGGACAATACTGCCAGCTTCCTGTTCCGGGGCAACATCAATCTGGTTTTGAAAAAGCTGGCGGAAATCGACGTGTCAAACATCTGGATAGAAGAAATGGATCTGGAGGAAATCTTCCTGCATTACTATGAAAAGGGGGAATGAGCAGTGAATATATTTCTTCATGAATTAAAAGCCTATAGAAAGTCGACTTTTCTATGGGCAGGCGCCCTTGCACTGGTGACTGTGTTTTTTCTGTCCATCTACCCGGCATTTGCCAGAGATGTGGATGCAACCATGAAGATGTTGGAAAGCTTTCCCGAGGCCGTGAGGAAGGCCTTCGGAATCTATTTGGAAAATTTCCTGACGCCCCTGGGCTTTTATGCATATATTCTGATGTATGTGGTATTATGCGGAGCTATTCAAGCTATGAACATGGGTACCTCCATACTTTCCAAGGAAATCAGGGACAAGACGGCGGACTTTCTGATGACTAAGCCGGTAAGCAGAGTCCAAATCCTTACCTCGAAGCTTATGGCCGCTTTCACGTCCATTGTATTTACCAATGCCGTATTAATTGCTGCTGCGCTGCTCATGATATTGGCGCTGAATACAGAGGGTCTGAATCTGAAGCTCTTTTTCCTGCTTTCCATCACCTTGTTTTTCCTCCAGGTCATCTTCCTGGCAATGGGAATACTGCTTTCGGCAGCGGTATCAAAGATCAGGTCCGTTATCTCGGTATCTGTTGGCATTGTATTCGGCTTTTTCATATTGAACATGCTGGATTCCATCTTTGGTGAGAGATTGGTCCGATATCTTACGCCATTCAAGTATTTTGATACTTCCTATATTTTGAAAAACGGCTCCTATGAAGCTTCCTATCTTGTCACCGGGGCGGTTTTCGTTATTGCGGCCGTTGCAGTGAGCTACCTGGTGTATTCCGGGAAGGACATTCATGCAGTCTAAAACCAACAAACAGCAGGGAGGTTTATCAATGAATATATTTTTGAGAGAAATGAAAGCTAACTGGAAATCTTTACTGATATGGTGTATCGGCGCTATTTTGATGGTAGCGTCGGGAATGGCCAAATATCAAGGTTATTCCTCCTCCGGCCAGGCTGTAAACGAGCTTGTTGCACAGCTGCCGGGGTCCCTTCGGACAATCCTCGGCTTTGGCTCTTTTGATCTTACAACAGCCATTGGCTTTTACGGCACACTTTATTTGTATCTGGTGATTATGATGGTCATTCATGCGTCGGTACTGGGCGCCACCATCATTTCTAAAGAGGAGGCCGAAAAAACCTCCGAATTCCTGCTTGTTAAGCCGGTATCACGGGGCAGGGTCATCAAAGCCAAGCTGGCGGCTGCCTTTGGTAATATTCTGGCGCTTAACCTGGTAACATGCTTCGCTTCCCTGGCTGTAGTAGGAAATTACAGCAAAGGAGTGGATATCACCGGCGACATTTCAAAGCTGATGACAGGGATGTTTATTTTACAGCTCATTTTCATGCTGGTGGGCACAGGCATCGGCGCTGCCAGCAAGCGGCCAAGGACCGCGGCTTCTGCGGCTACGGCCATTCTGCTCACCGACTTTATACTGTACAAAGCCATTGAGCTAAACAGCGGCATTGACTTTCTTAAGTATGTAACGCCCTTTATGTATTATGATGCCGCCAAGCTATTGTCAAATACGGGTTTTGAACCTGTGTACGCCGTACTCTCGGCGGTTATCATAGCCGTTTTTGCCGGTATTACCGTAGTGTGTTACGGGAAAAGGGATTTGAGTATATAAATGGTGTTATAATTCTTCTCTTATATTTCAAAATAGTATTTACTATCGATTGAATATGGGGGAAGAGGTCCCATGTATAAGCTGTAAATGGTAAAAAGCAGTTATGCTATGCTGTTTCTATAATCGAATTCACACCATCATATTGAATTATGACGTTACGATAGGAATGACGCTAAATTATTTCGGTGAAATGAGGCAAAAACTATGCAGGATCAATCAAATACCCGGTACAGTATCCGATATGCTCCTTTTTACTTTGCAGGTAATGTATGCGTAACCTCGACAGGAGAATTTCATTCCCCTCGGAGTACACCCTTAAATTACCTGCATTATCACAATTGCCTGGAAATAGGGTACTGTTATGAAGGAAATGGACTCTTTTTTATTGATGATATGATTGTGCCTTTCTCCAGCGGAGATGCAAGCATCATTGCAAGGGACCAGATCCATATTGCCCAAAGCAGCCAGGACCAGCCCGGTAAATGGCGGTTTGTCCATCTTGATACCGAGCAGCTGATTTCCGAATTTGGAATCAATTGCATTAAAATCATTTCATCGGCCATGCAGTCGGTCAAAGCGGTAAATAATATCCTGACGGCCAAGCAATACCCGCACATCAACAAGCTGGTAGCAGAGATTATTCAAGAAACGGTAAACCAGGAAGAGGAGTATCTGTCTGTTGTCAAGGGTTTAATGCTGGCTTTGCTTACCAGGATTTCCAGGATCAAAGGAGTGCGGAAGCCCCAGCCGGTGAGAAACCGGAAGAATCTGGAGAGAGTGGCCTCCGCACTGAACTTCATTTCCGAAAATTACATGAAAAATATTGATATTGATGAGCTTTCTTTTTTATGCAATACAAGCATCTCCAATTTCCGCAAGCTGTTTATCTCAGCAGTGGGCCATTCGCCCTCCGAGTATCTTTACAGCGTAAGGATAAAAATGGCCTGCCTGCTTCTGCGCAGCCCTGACCTCACCATTCTGGACGTTTCCTTGAAGGTGGGTTATTCCACGCTCTCAAGCTTCAACAGGCATTTCAAAAGAATTATGAATGTCACACCCAGGGAATGGAGAAGGCAGGAATTTTAAGGCGTTTTCCGGACCTTTGAGGTCACAGATCGGCGCCGGCCTGCTCCATTACCTGTTTCAGCCTGCTTAGGTAATAACGGTAATCCTCCAGGGAGGTAGACGGGGCGACCTGGTGGTCACAGCCCGGGATGTAGCCGCCTTGCCGGATCACGGGAAGAATCCTTTCAAATTCCCTGTCGATGGCTTCTTTTCCTTCGGCAATGCACAGCTTGTTGAAGGCGCCGATGAATTTGAGCCGGGGGAAGGATTTGCGTACCTTTACAATGTCCATGCCGGCATTGACATCCATGGGCAGGAAGCCTTCGATTCCAGCTGCAATAAAATTAGGAATCAACTTTTGAAAATCTCCGTCGGTATCCACGAATACGTGTCTTACGCCTTTTTCCTTCAAGGCGGGGACAAGCCTTTTGTAATAGCTGCCGACAAACTCGTCAAATTGCTCCGGTGAGATCATGGGACCGTTTTTTCCGCTGAGATCCTCCATGATATAGACAATATCTGCCGGGAGTACCTCAAGGACCTGGGTCAGCTTATCAAGAAAGACAGACAGTATGTATTCATTGATATCATGCAAGAGTTCAGGCAGATCAAAAAATGCAAACATATGGGCTTCTATCCCCATCAGTTCTCTGGCGGTCCAGAAAAAACCTTCCACGTTGAGCCTGACAGAATATTCGCCTTTGTCATGGCCTTCTTTCAGGTGACCATAGGCCTGCCGTATATTCTCCCTTGTGAAATATTTCTGCAGTTCCTTATTCCCATGCTCTTTCAGTCTTTCCCAATCAGCTTCGTCACTGACGACCGGCTTATATTCCTCTACAAGGCCCGAAGCCTTATAGTGTTTGTTCTGCCGGCCTGTTGAGTCACTGATGATGGTGTATTCCGGCGTGTCTTCAATAATTTTTTTCTCAAACCGCCGGAAGGGCAGGGTAAAGTTGACCCTGCGCACCGGGTCCAGGCCCAGGTGCTTTTCGTAGTTAAAAATGCCTTCCCCCCAACTGGCTCCCAGGTATTTTTCCAGTTCGATTTGGGCGGCAGTGAGATTGTTCTTATGCAGACCATTGGTTATGTCTTCCGGCATTCCTTCCTTTCTGAACCTCTCTGTTGTAAGGCCCCACGGATAGAAGGTTTCCTGGACGGAGCCTCTTTCTTCGGGCTTTCCAAAAGATAATGTGATGTTTTCCCTGTCTCTGCTGGTCATGAGGGACCTCCATTGATTAAAAAGTTATAGGCTGTCATTGAATTTTGCGTATCTGATTTTTATCATACCAGCATCCGATTTGAGTTGTTAGAAAAAATAGCAATTGAATTAGTATTTTTCGACTCTTCTTTTGTTAATGGTTTAATTGCCCGGTTGTTTTGACTCGGGCCCTTATTATGAAATGGACAAAAATATCTCGATGATCAATATTCGATACGCATACGGAGGCAATGCTACCTAAACTTTCTTTTATATTCCGTAGGCGTCATGCCGGAGGCGGCTTTGAAAATCTTTGAAAAATAGTTGAGGTCGTTGACCCCCACTGCCTCGCCGGCTTCCGTGACGCTGCAGCTGCCGCCTTCCAGCAGCTGGCGGGCCTTTGATATCCTCAGGCTGTTGATGTATTCAATGGGGGTGAGTCCGGTGACCTCCTTGAACAGTTTCCTGAAATAGCTGGGGCTCATATAGGCCCTGGAGGCCAGTATTTCAATCCGCATGTCTTCCTTCATATTCTGCTCGATGTATGCCATTGCCTCAGCCATCATGTTTCTACGGCTTGAATATAGTTTGCCGCCGGAGTTGAACTGCTTTTTCCATATTCTGCCCAGGGAGCACAGAAACCGGATCAGGTTCGCCTTTTGAAGCAATACAAAGCCTTCGGACCTGGTTTCCTGCTCCGTGAGCATGCCGTCCAAAATGGTTTTCAAACTGCCGGTTTCTTCCGGGGTCATATGCAGGATTTCCTGATGGCCCTCTTCCGGGCGGTAAAAGGGCTCGACGATAAGAAGGTCATAGATTCCCGTTACCTGTTTTAGTCTTACCCAATCCTCTCCAAGGGCGTCGGGATAAAAAAGACAGTTGTATATGACGGTCTTTGAAGAGATTTCGAAGGAATGGTCTTCATGGGGGGTTATGACAAAAATGTCTCCGGGAATCAATTTAACCTTTTCGTTATGATAGCTATGGAGGCAGGTCCCCTGAGAAAGAAAAGCGATTTCAATGAAATCATGCCGGTGTGCCAGTATCCCGTCGTCTCCCACCCATCGCATAACCTTTATGTGGCCGTCTCCTGCAGCAGGCCATTCAAGATAGCCTTGCGTGACTTGTTCCTCCATTGGTCCCTCCTGTAATTCTTAGGACACGTTAAAATATAACTTCCGGTACTACAACGAAGGTTTCCGAATTATCTTTAATATAACCTTCGTTGCAGTATTGGTAATCTTTTTCGGGGAACTACGCTTGGTAGGCTGCATAGGCGAGAGCAAATGCAAGCATTTGCGACCAGCCCGCTTCATTCCCCAAAAAAGAACCGGAATTAATATTTTAGCCGTTCCTTAGATCAATTCATGAAACAGCTCTTTAACATCAGCCGATAATCCGCTGAAGACAAGTGACAGGGCAGTGGTTCCTTTTTCATAAACCTTCAATCTGTCGATTTGATTATCTTCAAAATCATAGACCATGATACTTTCCTGCCTTGTATCGATGATCCAGTATTCTCTCACACCTGACATCATGTAGGTGTTTAATTTATCAATCATATCCTTGCTTCGTGTACTAAGGGACAGTATTTCAATAACAAGAGTGGGAGTGCCCATGTACCGGCCTTTTTCCGTAACATTGTCCTTCAGGTCGCAGGCCACCAAAACATCCGGCTGCATCACATCCGGTTCTTTCATGTCTTTCTTCTTGAAATGTACATCGAAAGGAGCTAAAAACACCCTGCATTTTTTGCCTTTAAAATATTCATTGAATATCAGGTGTAATCTTCCGAGGATCTCCTGATGTCCAATGTTTGGAGAACCCAGCAAATGGATTTCGCCATTGATTAATTCCATTCTCAGGGTGCTTTTTTCGGAAATCTCCATAAACTCTTCATAGGAAACCTTTTTTCCGCCGTATTGGTAGTCCAGGGCCCTTTCCCTTACCGTAAAATACTGCTCGATATCTGTCACGTAAGGCGTCAGTCTGGCCACCTTATTGCCGTTTTTCGTTATCACCACATCGTTTTGCTGTTCCGTATAATCCAGATACTTTCCGAAATTCTGTTTGAATTCGGTTGCAGTTACGATAATACCTTCCTGATAATTGATGGATTTCATCATGTCACCCCCGATAATAGGATTATACCATTCCAGGGAAATTAATGCAACCGGAATGTGCGAAATATGAGTAAAAAACGTACGAATTACTTTTCAAAATAGACAGAAAAAGAAGGCGCTTTAGGATGGAATTATGGACGATATGCACTCGCGGCTAAGCAAAACAGATAGTAACCCCAACTTTAGCGCCGTTCTTCAAATTTTTCTTGATTTTGTGATTATCAGGAAAGGAATTCTATGGTATACTTTTATTTGTTGCATTTGTGTTAATAATAAGGCAGGAACTTGTTTTTCCTGGACTTTTTTTATATTACAGGCAGGAGATGGAGAATGGGAGAGGCTGCAATCCAAGTTAAAAACCTGAATAAGACTTTTGGCGGTTTCAAAGCGGTGGACGGCCTTGATTTCCATGTGGAGCGGGCTGAATGCTTCGGCTTGCTGGGGCCTAACGGCGCCGGCAAAACCACTTCCATGAAGATTATTTACGGTATGGCAGAGCCGGATAAAACCACGGATACCGAAATCAGCGTATTCGGTCTTTCGCCGGAATCCGATGCCCTATCCATCAAGGCTGTTTCAGGGATTGTGCCCCAGCAGGATAATCTGGACATCGAACTGAATGTCACCGACAATCTCCTGATCTATTCCAAATTCTACGGCATACCCTCCAGGGAGGCAAAAGCAAGGGTGGAAGAGCTTCTTGCTTTCATGGAGCTGAAGGAAAAAGCCAGAGCAAAGGTAAGGGAGCTTTCCGGAGGCATGCAGCGCAGGCTTACCATTGCTAGGGCCTTGCTCAACCGGCCGAAGATACTGATTCTGGACGAGCCTACCACGGGCCTTGATCCCCAGGTGAGGCACCTTATCTGGAACAAGCTCAGGGAATTGAAGGAGAAAGGCGTTACTATCCTGCTGACGACCCATTATATGGATGAAGCCTTCCAAATTTGCGACAGGATTATTATTATGGACAAGGGCAAGAAGATCATTGAAGGCAATCCCAGGAAATTGCTGACGGACAATCTGGAGAAATACGTCATGGAGATCTACGGGATTTACCGGGATGAAGACACCTGTCTCAAATTTTTCAAAGAAAACGGAATCCGGTATGAATTTTTTATGGATACCCTTTTTGCCTTCTGCAACGATTCCACTCTTCTGGCCGGATTCGGAGACACTCTCCGGAATGAGGATTACCATATACGAAGGTCAAATCTGGAGGATTTGTTCCTGAAAGTGACGGGGAGGAGCCTGAATGAGTTACAATAATACAAGTGCCTATCCTTCTTTTTACAAAAGGATCGCCAGCATATGGTACCGGCATTTCAGGGTATATATCTCCAATTTTTTCAGCAATGCGCTTCCGCCGTTTCTGGAGCCCATTATTTTCCTTGCCGGCATGGGTATCGGCATCGGCGCCTATATACAAAACATGGGTTCCATGAGCTACGTGACGTTTCTTGCAAGCGGGCTTTTAGTGACCAGCTCCATGTATACCGCTTCCTTTGAATGCACCTTCGGGACCTTTATACGGCTGGAATTTGATAAAATCTACGACGGCATGCTTGGAGCGCCCATTTCGCCAAGAAACCTGATCATCGGCGAATTGCTTTTTGTGGGTACCAAAGGTTTTTTCTTTTCCTTTGCGGTTCTTCTGGTGATCTGGATCATGGGTATCATCAACTATCCGTTAAGCGTTTTAACGGTATTTGTAGGATTCCTGACGGGAATCATGTTTGGCGCCTTATCCATGCTGATCACTTCTTTTGTAAAAAATATCAACCATTTTAATTTTTATTTTACGGGACTGCTTACTCCCATGTTTTTCTTTTCCGGTGTTGTATTTCCTATTGAAAATTTGCCTAAAGCGCTGATATATATTGCCGAAATCGTTCCCCTTACGCATGTGGTGCGTCTTGCCAGGGCTTTTTGCGTACCTGGCGGTATTCATGCCGGCTTGCTGCTGGATTTGCTTTATTGTATGGCTTTTATCCTCCTCGTAGGGTGGTTTGCTGTCAGAGGTCTAAAAAAGAGAATGATAACATAGGATTTTTTATCTTAAGAGTACTGCAAACAGTACTTCTCGTTTTCCGGAAAATGCAGGTTGCAGAGGTGAGGGGCAAATGCCCCGCATTATGACCGGCCACGGCCGAAATGGACCGCATTTTCCGAAATCCATAGGGAAGCTATATTTGTTCCGGTACTTAGAATATAAGGGGTGCGGCAATGCTGGAGATTAGAGAGGTAAAAACCAAGGCTGATTTGAAAAGGTTCGTCAAATTCCCACACGGTCTTTATTCCAAAAACCCATACTGGGTTCCGCCGTTGATGTTTGATGAAATGAGCACATTGCGGCAGGACGCGAACCCCGCCTTTGAATATTGTGAGGCGAAGCTGTGGCTTGCCTACAGGGATGGAAAAATTGCGGGAAGAATCGCAGGAATCATCAACCGTTCGTTTGTGGAAAAGTGGGGCGAAAAAAATGCCCGTTTCGGCTGGGTGGATTTTATCGATGATGCGGAGGTATCAGCTTTGTTGTTCAGTACCGTAGAGGACTGGGCAAAAGCCAAAGGCATGGAGCACGTCCACGGGCCTCTCGGCTTTTGCGATATGGACAGGGAGGGCATGCTGGTTGAAGGCTTTGACGAGCTGAGCCTGCTGATTACCAACTACAATTATCCCTACTATCCGGCGCATCTTGAAAGTAACGGATACGTCAAGGACACTGACTGGGTGGAATTTGAGGTGAAGGTCCCGGAATGCATACCGGAAAGGGTCTTGAAAATAAACGATGTGGTGTTGAAGCGCTTGAACCTTAAGATCCTTGACGCCAAGAAACCCAAAGATCTTGTCCCATATATCCATGGGATTTTCCAGTTGGTCAATGAGGCATATAAGGACCTCTATGGGGTGGTACCTTTGACGGAAAAGCAGATTAAGGCTTATACCAAACAATACTTCGGCTTTATCAATGTGGATTATGTAAGGGTCATTCTGGATGAAAACAACGGGGTGGCGGCTTTTGGCATTGCAATGCCTTCCCTTTCAAAAGCCATGAGGAAGTCCCGGGGAAGGCTGGTCCCCTTTGGCTTCATGCATATTTTAAGGGCTTTAAAGAAAAATGACTGTATCGATTTGTACCTTGTGGCGGTCAGGCCGGAATTGCAGTCCAAGGGCATTAATGCACTGCTCCTGACGGAGATAAACAAGTCTGCACTCAGGAACGGCATCCTGAAGGCGGAAACCGGACCCGAGCTGGAAAGCAACACCAAGGTCCAGGCTTTATGGAAGCATTACGAGACACGGCAGCACAAAAGACGCAGGTGCTACATCAAGCATCTGAATGAAAATAGTTAGTACTCTGTCACTTCAAAAATTAATAAGCATTTTTGATGCTGAAAAGGAATCTAGTGCAGGGGCGACCACGGGTCGCCCACCCTGGAAGGACTTTGAAGGGTGATCAATGATCGCCGCTACATCTTTTCCTACTCAGATGTGCCGCATGCAGTATAGGGCATTGCTAGGGGTGGGCAGGGCCGATTTTCCTGACGGACTGCCTTTCTACCAGATAGGTCGGCAGCAAGGTTTTTTCAGCCAGGCTGCCGGGGTCTTTGATTTTATCCAGAAGTCTTTTAACGGATCTTTTGCCCATAAGCTCCCTTTCTACATGGATGGTCGTAAGCTGAGGCGTCACATCACCGGAAGTATCGATATCATCAAAGCCAATGACCGAGATATCTTCGGGTACCTTTAAGCCGTTTGCGGAAAGCAGCTTGTAGAGCGTAAAGGCTTCCGAATCGTTGCAGCAGAAAATCGCAGTGGGAAGCTGAGGGAGGGACTTAAATTTTTGGGCCAGCATCTCCGGACGGCAGTCGTTCATTAATAAAGAGTTTTCCACAGGAAGGTTATAGACCTCCATGGCTTTCAGAAAGCCCAGATATCTGTCGTAATAGCTGGAGGCCCTGTGAATATCTCCGCAAAACCCGATTTTTCTATGGCCGCACCGGATCAGGTATTCGGTGGCTGCAAAGCCGCCGTTGACATTGTCGGTAAGCACATGGTCCAGTTTGTAATCGTCATAATATTCGTCAATGACGACAAAAGGCAGCCCCAATTGGGAGATGGCCTTCAATATATGCCGCCGGATGGAACCCAGGGTGATAATCCCGGAAATCATTCCCTGCTTTATGCACAAAGGGATTTCGAATTCATCGGAAGTATCGTCATAGTAATGTAAAATGATATTCTGATCATATTTTTTTGCTTCGCTTTCAATGCCGAATTGAATCAAGCTGTAAAAGCCGCTTATCTGAAGCAGTGACTTGGAGAGCACAAGGCAGATGTTTCCGGAGGGAGTGATGCTATCCGACGGCTGCCTGTCTTTCTTTTTGTATTCGTAACCGTATTGCGCTGCCGTATCCATGATCAGCTTCCGGGTTTGGTCACTGATTCCCGGCATTCCCCTGAAAGCGAGTGAAACGGTGTTTTTGGATACTCCAAGCTTTTTTGCAATCATATCCATGCTGGCTTTTCCAGATGACATTTAAACCTCCGGTATTTGTTTTCAATGTCACCATTATACCAGAGAATCCGGAAGAATAAAAGTAACATTACAAAAATAAAAGTAATGTTAAATGTAATTTACAAATCAACTTTACAATGCTATAATGTCATCATAAAATAAAAACAAACGATGTGGGGTGTCTTATGTTTAAGCTGGATTTGGGCGGAAGCTGGAAAATGAGGAGAGCGGGCCAGGAGGACTGGATTGCGGGAAATGTCCCCGGTTCGGTATTCAACGACCTTCTGAATGCGGGAAGGATCGCTGATCCATTTTACCGGGACAATGAAGATGAAGCAAAGATTATCGCTTCCTACGATTATGAATATGAGCGCGAATTCCATGCGGAGCCGTCTTTGCTGGCGCATGGCAAAGTGTTATTGCGCTGTGACGGATTGGATACATTTACTGAAATCAGGATGAATGGCGCTGTTGTCGCTAAAACCGACAATATGCACAGGACTTATGAGTTTGACATAAAAGAGAAACTGAAAGCGGGCGTCAATCGAATAAACATCACCGTCTTTTCGCCTCTGGAGTTCATGGACAAAAAATTCAAGGAACAGCCTCTTTGTAACGGATCAGGCTCCATCGACGGCAATGCCTACATAAGAAAAGCCCATTGCATGTTCGGGTGGGATTGGGGCCCTCAAATACCCGATTGCGGCATCTGGAGGGATATTTCCATCCGGGGCTTCGATTCGGCCAGGCTTGATGATGTCTATGTTACTCAAGTCCACGAGGATGGGAAAGTAGCCCTGGACATAAAAGTAAGGCTGGAAAAATGGGACCCGGCGGCCTTGAGCCTGGAAGCAATAATTACTGCGCCTGACGGGACGGTGCTTCAGGAAATGGCAGAGGTATCGGGCTTTGAAAATCATATGGTAGTTCACATACCTCACCCCGATTTATGGTGGCCCAACGGCTTCGGCAGGCAGCCCCTTTATAAAGTGGAGGTAAAGCTGAAAAGAAGCGGGGAACTGCTGGAGACGAAGGAGTTCAAAATAGGGCTGAGGAAGCTCCGTGTAAAAAGGGAGAAGGACCAATGGGGTGAGACCTTCGAATTTGAAGTAAACGGCTATTCCATTTTTGCCATGGGGGCCGATTACATCCCGGAGGACAATTTGCTTTCCCGCTGCTCCCGTGAAAAAACGGAAAGATTGATAAAAGATTGCGTGGAAGCTAATTTCAACAGCATCAGGGTTTGGGGAGGCGGCATCTATCCGGAGGATTATTTCTATGATTTGTGCGATAGCTACGGGCTGCTGGTCTGGCAGGATTTTATGTTCGCGTGCGCCGTGTATGAGATGACGCCCGAATTTACCGACAGCATAAGACACGAAGCCATCGATAACGTAAAAAGGCTTCGGCATCATGCATCCCTTGGACTGTGGTGCGGAAACAATGAAATGGAGTGGGGCTGGTTGGATTGGGATTTTTACAAAACACCAAAACTCCGCACCGATTACATAAAGCAATTTGAAATACTGCTGCCTTCCGTTGTGGCAGAGTATGATCCCAATACCCTTTACTGGCCGTCTTCACCTTCGTCCGGCGGCAGCTTTGACAGACCCAATGACGACAATATGGGTGATGTTCATTACTGGGAGGTGTGGCATAGTCTGAAGCCTTTTACCGAATACAGGAAACACTTTTTCAGATTTTGTTCCGAATTCGGTTTCCAATCCTTCCCATGCCTGAAAACGGTAGAATCCTTTACCTTGCCCGAAGACAGAAACGTGTTTTCCCGCATTATGGAGCAGCATCAGAAAAATGGCGACGCCAACGGAAGAATATTGTTCTATCTGGCTGACAATCTCAAATATCCAAAGGATTTTGACTCACTGCTGTTTGCGTCGCAGATCCTGCAGGCGGAGGCAATAAGGTATGGTGTGGAGCACTGGAGAAGGAACCGTGGGAGATGCATGGGCGCCATTTACTGGCAGTTGAACGATTGCTGGCCTGTAGCCTCCTGGGCAAGCATTGACAGCTTCGGGAGATGGAAGGCCCTCCATTACAGTGCGAAGAGGTTCTTTGCCCCGGTATTGCTTTCGGCCTGTGAAGAAGGCAACAGCGTTGAATTGCATGTTACCAACGAAACCATGTCCCGAGTCGATGGAGAAATCCTCTGGAGGCTCAGGGATAATGCGTCGAATATCTTGCTGGAAGGGAAAGAAAAGGCGGCGGTTGCTCCTTTAAGCTCTGCCTTGTGCGCCAGTGTGGAGTTCTCCGATAGTTTATCCGTCAAGCAGCAGCGAAGGAAATCTTATCTGGAATTCATGCTGTACGTGGATGGGGCCGTTGTCAGCGAAGGGACGGTGCTGTTTATCAAACCGAAGCACTTTGAGTTTCTTGACCCTGAGCTAAGTTTCTCGGTGGAGGATTCCGGTGAAGAATTTGTCATTTCCGTAAAGTCCGGCGCTTTTGCAAAGTGTGTTGAACTTGATTTGCAGGGGGCTGACGGCGTTTTTTCAGATAATTATTTTGATTTGTCCGGAGGGATTGAAAAAAGGGTCAGGCTTGAGAAAAGCAGAGTCTCACAGAGCCTGTCGGCGGATGAGCTTGGAAGCCGGCTTAAGATCAGGAGCGTATTTGACATCGCCTGATGAACCTTTCAATGAACTTGACAATGTGAATACTTCATCAAACAGAAGGGCAGGAATGGGGGAGATCCCTCCGTTCCTGCCCTGAGGATATCCGATGTAGCTAAACAGCCCCTATTTGAATCATAAAGCGGAAGAAATAGGTGAAGAGCTTTATGGACGCCTTTTGAAAAACGTTCAGTTTACAGTCTGTAAAATACTCTTTATCTTTAAAATATTGATAATCTGCGGGAAAGTCTTTCCGGTTTATTACGGAGGAGGCTTTAAAAACGCTAAACCAGATAAGATGGGAAAAGGCGGGCTTTGCGCCTTTCTTTTTATTCATCCGCTTTGCGAACTTTACCGCGGATTTTTTGATTTGCTCCTCCTGCTTCCTTCGCTTGTTGTCATTCATGCCGGGTGAATTTAAAACGCGCAAACGAGCAATGACGCTGCCTCCTGAAACCATCATAGACAAAGCCTTCATTGCGTTTTTTACTCCCATATAGCTGCCGCTGGTTACCAGAAGCATAAATTTCTGATTGAAATATCTGGGCCTGTGACTGGTATAGGCAAATCTGTCGATGCAATTCTTCATTAGCCAGGGAACATTGGCAGCGTAGTTGGGACTTGCCAATATGACGCCGTCAGAGGATTCGATTTTTTGAACGATACGGTCCCTGTCATCCTTTAACGGGCAATGCTCCTCACCTTTTGATATGCAGACGAAGCAGCCTTTACAAAGGTCCAGACGAATATCCTTGAGAAAGAGATACTCATACTCGCAATCGGATATCTGTTTATGGATTTGTTCGATTTTTTGCACTGTGCGGTACGTATTTGCCTTTCGCGGACTTCCAATAATAGCAAGTATTTTCATTTAACTGGCCTCCTTCACCAAATGTTTGTTTAAATTCCTTTCGGCATTGTTTTGCGGAAAGCGGCGCATCATTCCTTGAAAAGGCTGTCGATTACCCCGTCGATAAACAATTCCTGCTGTTGTGCATCGTAAAAATCAACTTGCATACTCTGTAGTAAAATATCTCTTCGTAAAAATGCCGACTGAAGCGTGGATATCAGAATATGTGCAAGCACCTGCAGTTCCTTATCTGATTTTTTGTGGCCGCATACCTCGCTTATCACCGGGAGATATGCCCTGATAGTCTGTGCAGTGTTGTCTGAAAAATTCCCGGCAAATTGGTCGGAAAGAATGGACATCCTTGAAATACCCTTGTTTTGGACCAGAAACGAGCACATCCGTTTGGTGAGGACACGCAGTTTGTCCAGGGGTTCCATGGCAAGGCTTTGATAAACCATATCAAAATTATTGATGACGTTTCCGATGATTTTCTGCACACATTGATTGATCAGATTCTCTTTTGTCTGGAAATGGTAGTTGACAAGCCCAACGCCCACACCGGCTTTTGCGGCGATATCCCTCACAGTCACACTTTCGATGGAAACACATTCTCCAATCAATGCCGTTGCGGCCTCCAGTATTTTTTCCTTTACATTTTTCGCCATACTTTTTCTCCGGTAATCAAGCTTGAACGCTAAATTGAACGCTAAATTGAACATTGTTTTGAACGATGTTCAATTTATAGTATATGCGGATTGCACCTTTTTGTCAACAGTATAATCAGAAAGCATCAGCCGCTAACTTCACCAGGGCCTATTCACATGGCATATATGCCTTGCCAAATTCCCATTTGTAAGATAATATTTTAACAGTTATCATTATTAAAGACAGTATTATGAGGAGTTCGGATATGATTAAAAAAGTGCCTTTCAGCGAATTGCAGCAGCGGATGGAAAAATTCCGCCGGCTTATGGAGAATGCGAATCCCCAGTGGGAGATGTCTATAATTTTCAGCAAAATCAACATGTACTATTTTACAGGGACCATGCAGGACGGCATGCTGGTGGTACCGAGGGACGGCGAAGCCATCCTCTTTGTCCGCCGGAGCCATGAGCGTGCCCTGGATGAGTCGCTTTTCCCGGTAATAAGACCCATGAACAGCTACAGGGATGCAGCTCCTTTTTTCACAAAAATACCCGATACGGTTTATCTGGAAACGGAGATAGTCCCTCTTGCCATGGTTCAAAGGCTGCAGAAATATTTTCCCTTCACCGTTGTCAAGTCGGCAGATGCTCAGATTTCCGCTGCAAGGGCAATAAAGAGTCCGTATGAGCTGGCGTTGATGAAGCAGTCCGGAGAGGTTCACCGGAGGGTCCTGGAGGAGCGGGTGCCCGGCTTGCTGAGAGAAGGAATGAGCGAGGCGGAGCTTGCGGGAGAGCTGTTTCCCATGATGCTGGAAGAGGGACATCACGGGGTGGCACGTTTCGGAATGTTTGATACCGAAATCGCCCTGGGGCATATCGCTTTCGGTGAGAGCTCCATCTATCCCACATCTTTCAACGGACCCGGCGGCAATTACGGGATGAGCCCGGCGGTGCCTTTGCTCGGAAGCCGTGAAAGAAGGCTGGCAAAAGGCGATCTGGTTTTTATTGATGTGGCTTGCGGAGTAGACGGCTATCACACCGATAAAACAATGACCTACATGTTTGGAAAATCACTTCCTCAAAAAGCGCTGGATACACATAAGAAATGCGTTGACGTACAATTTCAAATTGCTGAAATGCTTAAGCCCGGAGTAGCTCCTGCGGATATTTACAATACGGTCATGGGAAGGCTGGACAGTGAATTTCTCACGAATTTCATGGGTTTCGGCAGCCGCAAGGTTAAATTCCTGGGACACGGGATAGGTTTGCTGGTAGATGAGCTGCCTGTGATTGCCGAAGGCTTTAATGAGCCGCTGCAGGAAGGGATTGTATTTGCCCTTGAGCCCAAAAAAGGCGTAGAGAATGTCGGCATGGTAGGCATTGAGAATACTTTTCTTGTCACGCCTGCAGGCGGCCAATGCATCACAGGAGATAACCCGGGGCTGATCCAGATATAGTAAGTACCGGTGCAAATTCAACCCGTATAGGTTTCCGAAAAAGCACCCTGCATTTTCAAAAAAAACGGGAAGTAATGTTTGCAGTACTTCTAAAGGAGAACAGCATGGAGAGAAAATACATTATTCAAAGGGTAAGCAAGCCCTTGAAGGAAAATACCTGGGACCTGTTACCCAAAGCGGAAATTGACCACTATCTATGGGAGAAGAACGGCTACGAGCCAAGAGCAGAAGTGGCGGTCTGTTACTCGGACACAGGCCTGCATATTCAATTTACAACTTGGGAAAATAATATTACCGTAAGGAATCTCAGTGAAAACAGTCCGGTGTATGAGGACAGCTGTGTGGAATTCTTTCTAAACCCCATGCCGGAGAAGGACACCCGGTATATGAATTTTGAAACAAATGCCGCAGGAAAATTACTTCTGGGCATGGGATCGGGCCGAAGCGACTGGCGCTTGTTGGACAAGGCCGATCACAGCTTGTTCGGGGTGAGGTCCTCGGTGCCCGGAAACGGATATGACAGCTTCGCGGGGCCGTCCTGGACCATTGAATATACCATTCCCTTTGAATTTATTAAAGAATATTATACCGGGTTCCAACCAAAGGCAGGAAAGCTGATAAAAGGGAATTTCTACAAATGCGGCGATAAAACCTCCTATCCTCATTATGGGTGCTGGGCTCTTATTGATTCAGCCGTTGCGGATTTTCACGCGCCTCATTTTTTCGGAAGCCTCCTGTTGGAGTAAGGACTGACGAAAATACAACCTACGGTAAGCTTTCCCGGTGCTCCTAAATACCCGTAACAGCCGGAAGGCAGTCCCTTTGACCGCTGGTGCTGTGCCGGAACATTTTAATGCGCCTTGCAGAAATAGTGTGCCCAAGGATTGGCGCTATTTCTGCAAGGCGCATTAATGCCGGTAAGTTGATGCTTATTTCACTGTAGTCACTTAGCTTGAAGGACAGTCTATGGTTTTATTATATCAGATTGTATATACTGGTGGTATTTTGATCCTGTGACTTTACAAAAGTATATTCATTTAACAGGTTCAAATAATTACAACACTCACATCTGAAAGAAAGCCCATGCAGCTTCTTCAGTTCCTCTTCGGGAAGGTTGACCATGACGGATTTACAGTTGAAACACCTTAGAGTTCTAAACAGAAACATTCCTACTCCTTAATGAATTATTAACTAATTATAATTATACATATATGGGAACATATGTCAATCGTTCTGAGGTACATTTCTTTCCTGCCCAATAGTAAAATTCTGCCCTGACAACGGCATATTGATCCATTAAGCTGCATACTGCAACTTTCCAGGGATAAAGAGAGTTGCTATTGATATCTTCCGGTCATTATATTATTATAAGGTTATAACGAAGCATTAAAAAGCCCTCCGCATGTAGGTGTCGGGTAATCGATTTTTATCCCTGGTGCCTGTGCCGGATAGGGGACGGATAAATTAAAATGCCGGAATATAGCGGCAGAATGGCGGTTCGCGACTATGCTCGATGAAAAATTGCCGGTAGCCTTATACTACCAGTTAAAAGAAATACTGATAAAGAAAATAAAGGAAAACGAGTGGCCGGTAAATACCCGAATCCCTACGGAGCGGGAATTGTGCGAATTGTATAAGGTCAGCAGGATAACTGTCCGCCAGGCGCTGGATGAGCTTGAAAAGGAGGGCTACCTTTACAGAAAACAGGGGAGGGGGACTTTTGTCACCATTCCCAAGCTGGAGCAGAGGCTGGGCAGCTTTTACAGCTTCAGTGAGGAAATCCGGAAAATGGGGGCTGTCCCCGAAGCAGACATCTTAAATTTCAGCATATCGGAAGGCAGTGATAAACTGTCTGAAATTCTTACAATTAGCCAGGGCGAAAAGGTGTACGGCATAAATCGATTGCGGATAGCGGATAAAGAGCCCTTTGCCTTGGAGGTTTCATACATTCCTGTTGCGGTTGCGCCGGAGCTTTCGAGAGAAGGCATTGAAAAAGACGGCCTGTATAATACGCTCAAGGCCACTTACGGTATCGTTCCCGATGAAGCCTGGGAGTCGTTTGAGGCCGTCCTTGTGGCTGACGAAAACGATGCGGCCCATCTCAATGTTAAAAGGAATTCGGCTGCACTCAGGATAGAGCGGGTAACCAAATCAAAAGGCGTAGTCATCGAATATTGTACCGGACTTATCAGAGGTGACAGGTATAAGTATAATGTGGTGCTGAAATAGAAAACAGAAATGGCCTTTTTTGTGTGATATGCTGGCGCATCCTTACGGGCGAAACGAAGTGCAGCGCGGCAATCTCCGACCCTAAAGGAATATGTGTGAATGCTCTGCAAACATTGGGGTGCCATGCCGCAAAATTCTCTCAACGCCGGGCATATAGAATGATGCAACATCCATAGCTGTGAATATTTATAAAGAGGATTGTAAAGTTGATGAAAAAAAGATATAATGGTTATAACAATATGATGATATATTGAATTTTTGATTTTACAGGGAGGCCATTATGAGTTTAACTTATCAGGAATGCAAAGCGCAGTATGATGCCTTGAAAAAAACCTTTGAATGTATCGCAGGCCAGGAGAAAGAGCTTAAAGCCTTTTTCAACGCAGCAGGCCCCAAATCCCTCACGTTTACAGGCAGCGGCTCAGGCTATTATCTTGCGCAATCCTTTGAGATGATGACAAAGGTGAAAATGGGTATGCCCGCATCTTCAATTCCCGCAGGCGACCTGATGCTTCATTACCAGCGGTATTCCAAGCTTCTTGAAGGCACGATGCTGGTAACTGCGTCAAGGTCCGGAAGCACCACGGAGGTCATCAATTCCGTGAAACAGTTGAAGGCTTCCGGCAATCTGCCTGTTCTGAGCATTGTCTGTGTGGAAAATTCCGAACTGTCGAAAATCTCGGATTATACCATTTGCCTGCCATGGGCTTTTGATGAAAGCGTCTGCCAGACAAGAACGGTCACAAACCTTTATGCCGCCGTGCTGCAAATAAGCGGATACCTTGGCGGGGACGCATCGGTCATCGAAGGATTGGAAAAGGTCATTGGATTCGGGGATGAATACATGCGGAAGTATGAAAAAGAGCTGGAAAAAGCAGCGGCTTTAGAGTGGAAAAATGCAGTGGTCCTTGCGGACGGCGAACTGCAGGGACTTGCCAATGAAGGAGCCCTTGCCTTCCAGGAAATAGCCCAAACCCCTTCAAACTATTATCACCTCCTGGATTCACGGCATGGTCCCATGGTCATGATCAACAAAGACACCCTGGTTATCGCCTGCCTTACCTCCGAAGACTATCAAAAGCAAAAGGACCTTATTTCCGATGTTGTGGGGAAAGGCGCCAAGGTTGTCGTTTATACCGATACCCCGGTGGAGAGCATTGACGGCGTGAAGCTTCATGTTTCGTCGGGATATGCGATGGAGCATGTTTTGCGTGGAATTCCTTTCATTTTTATTCCTCAAATGATATCCTACTATAGAGCCGTCAAATCAGGAGCCAATCCGGACCAGCCGGATGGACTGGAGGCATGGATAAAGCTGTAGCAGCTGCCAGAGGCGGGTTTAGGAGGAATGCATGAAAAAATATGATGTATTGGCTATCGGTGAATTAAATGTAGATTTGATCATGACAGGCATGAAAAGTATGCCTGTGGTGGGAAGAGAAATCATTGCGGAGGGCTTTGACACAGTTATGGGAAGCTCCACGGCAATATGTGCCTGCGGCATATCGCGGCTGGGCTTGAAAACAGGCTTTGTAGGTAAAACCGGCAGGGACAGCTTTGGCGAAGTAGCCCGCAAAGGCCTGGAGAGCTATGGAATAAGTCTGGATAACGTCATTATCGACGATAGAATTAAAACCGGCGTCACTGTATCCTTAAGCACTGAAAAGGACAGGGCGTTGATTACATACCTGGGCTCCATCGATTCCATGACCTTGGAGGATATTGACTACAGCCTGCTGGACCAGACCAGGCACATACACATCGGCTCATTTTTTCTGCAAAGCAGGTTGAGACCGGGAATCGCCAGGCTGTTCTCCGAAGCCGGCAAAAGAGGGGTGACCACCTCCCTGGATGCCGGATGGGATGATACGATGAATTGGGACTATGGCATTTTTGATGTCCTAGCCTTCACAGACATTTTCTTTCCAAATGAGACAGAGGCGCTGAATATAACAAAGAAGGAAAATACGGAAGACGCTTTGAATATGCTGGCGGAACACTGCAAAACGGTTGTAGTCAAATGCGGGCCAAAGGGAGCGGTTGCCCAAAAAGGCAGTACGCTGGTCAGAAAGGGCACCTATGATTTGAAGCCCGTAGATACTACCGGGGCGGGAGATTCCTTCAATGCCGGCTTTATCTACGGGTTTATTCAAGGAATGGAGCTGGAGGAGTGCATGAATTACGGCAACGCCTGCGGCTCCATCAGTGTCACAAGAATCGGCGGAGCGGCATCCTGCGCGACTCTGGACGAGGTACGCAGGTTGATAAAAAACGGTACTTTATAGGAGGAAGCAAATGAAACCGGTTCATCCGTTAAAGGAAATAATCCGGCTGCAGAAATCAGGAGTCCCCAAAGGAGTATGCTCCATATGCAGCGCAAATAAATATGTGATCAAGGCGGCGATGCAAAACGCCCTGGAAAAGCGGGAGTTTGTACTGATCGAGGCTACCGCCAATCAAGTGAATCAGTATGGCGGTTATACCGGGATGACGCCTGTAGATTTCAGGGATTTTGTACGGACTGCCGCCAAAGAGGAAGGCTTTCCGGAGGAAAAGATCCTCCTGGGGGGCGACCATCTGGGGCCTTTGGTCTGGAAGGCCGAAGCTGCCGAAGCGGCTATGGACAAGGCGGCAGAAATGATAAAACAGTATGTGTCCGCCGGGTTTACCAAAATTCATCTGGATGCAAGCATGAAGCTAGGCAGTGACAGCTCCGCACAGCCCCTCGATCCCATGGTGGTGGCTCAAAGGGGTGCGCTGCTTTGCCTTGCGGCAGAGGAAGCATTTGCAGAACTGCAGAAAACCAATCCCTCCGCACTGCGTCCCGTTTATGTGATCGGCAGTGAAGTGCCTGTGCCTGGCGGCGTCCAGGAAGACGAAGGACTCAAGGTAACGGAGGCAGGGGATTTTATAAAAACCGTGGAGCTTTTCAAAAAGGCCTTTGCTGACAGCGGACTTCCGGAGGCCTGGGAGAATGTCATCGCAGTGGTTGTTCAACCCGGGGTGGAGTTCGGCGACGCAATGATCCACGATTATGACCGTGATGCGGCAAGACAGCTTTGCAGTGCACTGAAGGCATACCCGGGACTTGTTTTCGAAGGACACTCCACCGACTATCAGAAAAGAGCGGCTTTGAAGGAAATGGTGGAAGACGGCATTGCTATATTGAAGGTGGGGCCGGCCTTGACCTATGCCCTGAGGGAGGGGCTTTTCCTGCTAAATCATATGGAAAATGAGCTTCTCGGCGGCCGCAGGGATTTCACGCTTTCCAATTTTATTGATACCCTGGAGGCTGCAATGCTCAAGGAACCGTCAAATTGGAACAAGTACTACCACGGCACGGAGGAAGAAAAAAGAACAGCCAGGAAGTACAGCCTCTCCGACAGGTGCAGGTACTATCTTGCAGTGCCTGAGGTTGAAAAATCAATTCAGACGCTTATGAATAATTTGCAGTCAGTGGATTTAAACCTGACGGTGGTCAGCCAGTACTTTCCCAACCAATACAGGAAGATACGGGAAGGGCGCTTGGAGAAAGATGCAGAAGCCATATTGAAAGACAGGATCATTGACCTGATAGAAGATTATAACGAAGCGGCAATATAATTGCCACCTCGTTGAAACGCCGCAGAGGTAAGGAAATTTATCTACAAACGAAAAATTTTCTATTGAATTTAGGCGTTATAACGAGGCCATATATCCGCAAACATAAATCCGCAAACATAATTCCCAAAAAGGTATTGCTTCCAAAGCAGTCTGTCATCCTGAGCGAAGCGAAGGAACTTTCACACAATAACCGGATAGCTTATCCGGTTATTGAAGCTTCTTCGACCATTCTACAGCCTCAGGATGACAGTTTTCTTTATTTCGAGACAGTTCTTTTTTTATTAGCTGTCGATTGTTACAAAATCGTTACACGATTTTAAGTATTTTGTAACCTAAAGAAGGTTTTGCCAGTTTATAATTTATACATAGGTATCCTGCAACAGTAACATTTTCCTGGCATGGGCAGTACTTGAGTATTCCGGAAGTTGTGCAGGGGGATATGCAATGGGTTTATACGAAAGATGAGGTGCTTTTATGAAATTTAACATGCGCAAATTTTCTATTCTGTTAGTGCTTCTTTTAATGATTTCCTTAGGCTTCAATATAGTAACAGTATTTTCCGAAGGGGTTGAGCCCGGCTCGGATCAGGACCCTCTTGTTTCCAAAAGCTATGTAGATGATATCATTGCGAAAAATACTGCGGAAGTAACACAGCTGAAGCAGCAGTTGGCGGAACTGAAGAACCAGCAGCAATCCGGAGGCTCGGCGGGCTTTGTGGTATTGACCGTGGAAGCAGGACAAACTTTGCTTCCGGGCTCGGGAACGGAGCTGATTCTCCGGTCGGGGAAAGCAACGGGTGTTGAAGGTTCAAATGGCAAGCTTGCAGATGTCACTTCGGCAAAGGACCTTGCAAAAGGTACAGCCGCCGTAATAAATCATTTGCTGATATCCTCAAGGGATGACGGGCGCGGGCTTAAGGCATCCGCCCAATGCTATCTGCTGATCCGGGGAGCCTATAAAATCAGCGGAACTCAAGAGGCGGAAAGCAGTGTGGACGTGGCACCCCAGAAGGGGGATGACGCCCAGAATAATAATACCGGAACGACAGGCGGAAACGAGACTTCAGGGAATGGAACTCCCGGAAATGAGACTTCCAAAGGCAAAATTACTGCATCCGCGCTGAACGTGCGGGCAGAGGCAAACACCACTGCGGCCATTCGCGCTAAAGCTTACAAGGATGAAGTAATTTCGGTATTATCCACTCAAGGCGACTGGTTGAAGATCAAGACGGCTGCGGGTGTGGAAGGCTGGGTGCTGAAGCAGTATGTAGAGATGCAATAAGCCGGAAGATAAAGAAAAGATAAAGGGAAGATAAGGGAAGCGAGCAGTGCCAGGAGAAGTACGTAAACCGAATATCAGAAGAGAATTACACTTCGTAGGAAGAAAAGATTGCCGGACAGCAATCTTTTTTTGCACATAGAATGTTATAAAGTTACACAGCAATGAATGAAAATAACATTTTATGCTCATTTTTTACTTTTTATCTTCACATACCGGGGAATTTGTGCTAGACTAGAAGTATGGAACAAATCTATTAAGAAAAAGAGGGATATGTGATGAAAACAAAAGCTGTAAGACTATATGGAAAAAATGATTTACGACTGGATGAATTCGAACTGCCGGCAATAAAGGACGACGAAATACTTGCACACATCATCTCGGACAGCATCTGCATGTCCTCCTACAAAGCAGCTATTCAGGGCAATGAGCATAAAAGAGTACCCAAGGACATTGATAAAAATCCCATCATTGTGGGCCATGAGTTCTGCGGCCAGATCGTCGAAGTGGGAAGCAAGTGGAAGGATAAATTCAAGGCCGGCAGCAAGTTTTCAATACAGCCGGCATTGAACAAGCCGGAAAATCCTTATGCCGCGCCCGGATATTCCTATCATTATATCGGCGGCAGCGCTACTTATATCGTCATACCCAATGAAGTAATGGAACGCGGCTGCCTGCTTCAATATGAAGGCGATGCATATTTCTATGGGTCGCTTTCGGAGCCCATGTCCTGCATCGTCGGTACATTTCATGCAATGTACCATACCAGGAACGGAAGCTATGTCCATGACATGGAAATCGTAAAGGGCGGAAGCATGGCTGTTCTGGCAGGTGTAGGTCCCATGGGCCTTGGTGCCATCGATTATGCCATTCACCGTGAAATAAAGCCCAGTCTCCTGGTTGTCACCGATATCGACGATGCGAGACTGGAAAGAGCCGCATCCATTTATACCGTTGAGGAAGCGGCAAAGAACGGAGTCAAGCTTATTTATGTCAATACCGCCAAGGTGGAAAAGCCGGAGGAATACCTGTTCTCCTTGAATGGCGGAAAAGGCTTCAACGACGTTATGGTATTTGCGCCGGTAAGGCCTGTTGTGGAAATGGGTGACAGGATACTGGGCCATGACGGCTGTCTGAACTTCTTTGCGGGACCCAGCAATCCGGCCTTCAGCGCTGAATTCAACTTCTACAATGTGCATTATTCCATGACGCACGTTGTGGGCACCAGCGGCGGAAATACCGAGGATATGATCGAATCCCTTGATATGATGGCATCGGGGAGAATAAATCCCTCCTCAATGATCACCCACGTCGGCGGCCTTAACAGCGTGGTGGAAACGACGCTGAACCTGCCAAAAATCCCCGGCGGCAAAAAGCTTATTTATACAAATATTGATATGGAGCTGACGGCCATCGTCGATTTCAGAGAAAAGGGGAAAACCGACGGATTGTTTGCAGCGCTGGCGGATATCGTGGAAAACAACAATGGATTGTGGTCGGCAGAAGCTGAGAAGTATCTGCTTGCCAATGCAAAAGCGATTTAGGCGTACTGAAAATGTTACTTCCCGTTTTTCTGAAAATGCCGTCCGCAATGGACTGCGTTTTCAGAAACGTGTACGGGGAAGTTATATTTTCACCAGTACTTAAACGAAAACGGACGCGATTTTCTAAGCAAGGGGTATTCCTATTAAGGTGAGGAATACCCCTTTTAAAAGAGCCGGTGCAGAAAGTATTGCTTGAAGGCTTGGCTTTAGGGTATACTTATTTAAGGCGCACAGAGACACACGCCTTCGGGCGGAAGGGAATATTGCCACCGGTATTTAAGAGTACTGCAAAGAGTACTTCCCTTTTTCCGAAAATGCCGACGTTTCAGGACTGCATTTTCAGAAATCCGTACGGGAATTATATTTGCACCGGTACTTGGTTTGTTGTTGGAGGAAGGTAGAATATGAATATTAAGGTTGTAAAGCTGGGCAGGCTCGAATACGGAAAAGCACTTGCCATACAGGAAAAGCTACTGGCCCTGAGGCAGGCGGGAAAAACCGGAGACATCATGCTTCTGGTGGAACATCCTCCTGTTCTTACGGTAGGCAGAAGAGGCGAATATTCCAATATCCTTCTGCCGACGGAAGAATTGAAGGCTGCGGGGGTGGAAATCTTTGACGTAAACCGAGGTGGTGACGTCACATACCACGGACCGGGGCAGATTGTCGGATATCCCATCATGGACCTGAATGAATATGGCAGGGATATAAAGGACTATGTTGAAAAGATTGAAGAGATTTTTATAAGGCTGCTCAAAGAGGATTATGCCATAACAGCCCGCCGGGATGAGAAGAAATATACCGGCGTCTGGGTGGAAAACAGCAAGATAACAGCCATCGGCATAGCGGTGAAGCGCTGGGTCACCATGCATGGGTTTGCCTTTAATGTAAATACTGACTTGAGCCATTTCCGATGGATTAACCCTTGCGGAATCATTGATAAAGGGGTGACCTCACTGCAAAAGCTGTTGGGTCATGCCGAAGATTATGAAAAGCTCAATGACCGGGTGATCTGGTACTTTACACAGGTGTTTGGAGTGGAAGCACAGCAGATCAGCCTGGCAGAACTGGATAAAATACTTGCTATTGAATAGCGTGATAAATTGTTTGGCATTGCAGACAGGCTGTAACCAAGTCGTATGCTCCGGGAGGTTTATATATGCAGCAAAGAAAGCCGGAATGGCTTAGAGTAAGGGTTAGCGGAGGTTCAAAACGGGAAGAGGTGGAGGAGATACTCAAACGCCTGTCCCTGCACACGGTCTGTGAGCAGGCAAGCTGTCCCAATATAATGGAATGCTTCGGCAGAAGGACAGCCACCTTTATGATCCTGGGAAAGGTCTGTACCAGGAACTGTACTTTTTGCGATGTCCATAAGGGATTTCCCGATAGGGTGGATGCCGATGAGCCGCTGCATGTGGCGCAGGCTGTAAAAGAATTGAATCTTCGGCATGTAGTAATTACATCGGTTACAAGGGACGACCTGGCTGATGGAGGCGCAGGACACTATGCGGCTGTTATCAACAAAGTCCGGGAACTGAATCCCAAGGTAGTTATCGAAGTATTGATCCCTGATTTTGAAGGGTCTTATGAAGCCCTGGCAACAGTAATCAAAGCCCGGCCGGATATATTGAACCACAATGTTGAAACTGTGCCGCGCCTTTATCCTGAGGTAAGGCCGATGGCTGTCTACCGCAGGTCCCAGGAGCTGCTTGAAAATGTAAAAAAGCTTAGCAATGACACATATACAAAATCAGGCATCATGCTTGGTCTCGGGGAGAAGGAACAGGAAGTGCTGGAGGTCTTTAGGGACCTAAGGGCGGCAGGCTGCGATTTCCTGACGGTAGGCCAGTATCTTGCCCCATCAAAAGACCACCATCCGGTAGTGGAATATGTGCATCCGGATGTCTTTGAAAGCTACAAAGCAAAGGCTCTTGACATGGGCTTCAAATATGTTGCTTCGGCGCCTTTGGTAAGAAGCTCCTATCAGGCGGACAAAGCCATGGAAGGTCATGCTTAGTGGATTGACCGCTTTTTGTGCTTTCCTCCCATGGTGTCGGAAACATCGGTCACTGTGACAAAGGCATCTTCGTCAAAGTCGTTGATGATGGATTTAAGTTTCGCTACCTCCAGACGTGTTACAACAGAATACAGGATGGTCTTTTCACCTCCGGAATATCCGCCCTTTCCCTCCAGGAAGGTAACTCCTCTTCCAAGCCGGGCGGTTATTGCCTCCGCTATTTCGGGGCCGTTGTCCGATACGATGATGGCTGCTTTGGCTTCGTCAAGACCCTCGATGGTAATATCGATTACCTTGAAGGCGATAAAGTATGCTATCAGCGAGTACATTGCCTTATCCCATCCGAAAACCAGCCCCGCGCTGCTCAGGATAAAAATATTGAAGAACATTACAATCTGGCCTACGGAAAAAACAGACCGCTTGTTCAATACGATGGCAACAATTTCCGTCCCATCCAGCGAGCCTCCGTAGCGAATAATCATACCTACGCCGACGCCCAGAATAATACCGCCGAAAATGGTAGCCAGAAGGATATCGTTGGTCAGACTGGGAATGGGGTGGAATACGGAAACCCAGAAGGAGAAGGAGCTGACTGCAAAAAGAGAGGAGACTACGAAGGTTTTTCCAATCTGCTTGTATCCCCAGAAGAGGAAGGGTAAATTCAAGGCGAAGGTAAAAATTCCCAGGGGCATTTTTGTAAGATAGCTTGAGATGATTGAAACACCGACGACTCCTCCGTCGATGATATTGTTGGGTATGAGAAAGAATTCCAATCCTGATGCCGCCAGGATTGAGCCCAGGAAAAGAAAGATATATTTGCGGAAAATTCTTACGGCTTTATTTTTTTTAGTCATTTTCATCCCCCTCACACTAAAAAATCAGCACCGGTACAATTGATTCCAAAGATGCATCAGGCATATGTTTTGCATGTAAATGCCTGATGCACCTTTGGAGTAATTTTTATCTATTATTTATTCCCTTTATTTATTTTATTTCCTTGTTGGATTTTTCCATGTCCTTCAGCGTGGCTTTTGTTGCAAAGTGTGAAACGATAATTCCGCCCACAATAATAACAACGCCAAGAATGATTACTCCAATAGTTACTGCGTCCAATATATTCACCTCCTTTATCCAGATTCAGATAAGGGCGTGAATCATCCTGTATTTGCTTCCGTTAAAATAACTGGAAAGTATTTTTTTGGTTTCCTGCCGGATATCGATGAGAATAAAGGTTTGCCTGAGATTTTGCAAGGAATTGCATAAAAAACAGGTTAATGGTTGAAAAAGATTGAATAGTCTTGGCAAATTGGCTTTGAAGATGGAGGTCTGCTTTCCAAGACTGATTAAAGCCGGGTCTGGAGCGAGTATTTTTGCATATACCAGGTCATGAGCATTGTGGGCAGCTTCAATATACCCGTCAGCGCTGTTTGCTGTGACAGGGATTGCTTGAAACAGTAGTATTAAGATGACGATGATAATGCAAAATTTATTTTTCAAATCCCTTACGCATCTTTCTAAAAAAATTTTCACGTTATTATACCATAAATCCGATAGCTTTGCTAATAAAATTATTCCATCTAAGCATGGGAATAAATGCCCTTACAATATATTTATTATAACGAGGCATCAAAAAATGTCCCCCATCTCTGCAGGTGGTGGGTACCGAATTGGTGTTCAGGCGGTGAGCATATCTCCCGCCCGGGATGCATGGGCGAGCAGCAAATGCAGGACATTTGCGACCAGCCTCGTTGAAACTCCGCGGATGTAATTAATTTTTTCTACAAACGAAAAAATTAATTTTAAATTAGGTCGTTATAAGGTTGACTTTTTTAAGCTGCATGCATATACTATCCAATATACCCCGTGGGGGTATATGCAATCTCAAATAAATTTGGAAGGGAATGAATCCGATGCAAATAACCGTTGACAAAAAAAGATGTCCCCAGAATCATCGCTGCCCTGCCGTAAAGGTGTGTCCGGCGGGCGCCATCAAGCAAACGGGCTATGGGGCCCCGGTCATTGATCATGAGAAGTGTATTCAATGTGAGGAATGCGTGATGTTTTGCCCAATGAAGGCAATAGGAGCAAAATAGGGCTGAGCCTCTGAATAAGAGTAAAAAATCCGATGAATAATAAACTAAAAAAAACCTGTTAAAAAAGTCGACGAGCTTTACGTTTCGGAGACTTTTTTCGTTGACATATTTTCCTGTAATATGTTAGAATATATCTTGTTGATGTTAATATGTAACACTGTATAGTGACAAACTAACATTGAAGATTCGAAAAAACTAACAAAAAACAGGAGGTCTATATGGCAACACCCGTAATCATGCCACGTCAGGGTCAATCCGTCGAAAGCTGTATCATCGCCAAATGGGCAAAGAAAAAAGGCGACAAGGTGCAAGTCGGAGACATTCTATTCACATATGAGACGGACAAGGCTACCTTCGATGAAGAAGCCAAGGTGAGCGGAATACTGCTTGATATCTTTTTTCAGGAAGGGGATGACGTACCCTGTCTGTTGAACGTTTGCGTCATCGGAAATGAAGGGGAGGATGCTTCGGTATTCAATCCCAATGCAAAGCAGGAAGCCGCACCGGCAGCAGTACCGGCGGCCGCTGCAGCACCCGAAGTAAAAGCCGAGCCTGAAGCCGAAGCCGTGAAAGCTGAAATTATTCCGCAGGTTCAGGACGGTAAGGTAAAAATATCTCCCCGTGCAAAAAATCTGGCGGAAAAAATCGGCGCCGATCTGCGCTTTGCCGAGCCCTCGGGTCCCAATGGAAGAATTATTGAAAGGGATGTTGCGGCGCTCAAAGAAAACGGACACCTTCTTACGCCGGCAGCAAAAGCCTTGAGTCCGGATTCGGCCGTATCGGAGGGTACCGGAATCGGCGGAAGAATCACCGTTGATGATGTGAACCGCTTACCTGCCGCAGCTTCCGCAAGCGCAGCCCAACCGGCCCCTGTTGCAGCTCCTGCCGCTGTTTTATCCGAATACGAAGAAATCAAGCTTCCCAATATACGTAAAATCATTGCAAAATCCATGCATCATTCCTTGTCTACAACAGCTCAGCTTACACTGAATTCATCCTTTGACGCCACCGATGTGCTGGCTTTCCGTAAAAAGCTAAAAAATGCGGCCGGCAGTATGGGTTTTGAGAATATCACCATTAATGACATCATCCTTTATGCGGTTTCAAGAACGCTGTTGAATCACAAGAGCCTGAATGCACATTTCCTGGATGATAAAATGCTGGTTTTCAACAATGTGAACCTGGGAATGGCCGTGGACACCGAGAGAGGACTTATGGTTCCTACGCTTTTCAATGCAAATCTGAAATCCCTGAATGAGATATCGATAGAAGCCAAAAAACTGGCGGAAAGCTGCCAGAAGGGAACGATCAGTCCTGACGCCATCAAGGGCGGTACATTTACGATTTCAAATCTGGGTACACTGGATATTGAATCCTTTACACCGGTGCTCAATCCTCCACAGACTGGGATCCTCGGTGTCAACAACATCATTCAAAGGGTGAAGGAGGTCAACGGCCAATATGTCTACTATCCGGCCATGGGACTGTCTCTCACCTTTGACCACAGGGCGCTTGACGGTGCGCCGGCTGCCAGGTTCCTCAAGGATTTGAAGACAAACCTGGAGAATTTCAGCGTACTGCTGGCAAAATGACAGCCGGGCAGCAGCGGATAAGGATTTGATATAAAAAATGCTGGAGGCGATTCAATGATTTATGATCTGATTATAGTAGGCGGCGGCCCTGCCGGGTATCTGGCAGCCGAGAGAGCCGGACATGCGGGGCTGAACACCCTGCTGATAGAAAAAAGATTTGTGGGAGGCGTTTGCCTCAATGAAGGCTGTATACCTTCCAAAGCCCTTTTGTATTCCGCCAAGCTCTACGACTCGGTGAAGCATGGCGAAAAATACGGCGTTACCGCAGGAAATGTTACTTTCAACCATGAAGCGGTGATCGCAAGGAAAAATAAAGTAGTCAAAACACTTGTTACAGGAATCAAGGCCAAGCTTAAAGGCAGCAATGTAACCGTTGTGGAAGGCCTGGGGGAGATCAGCGGCAGAAATGCCGACGGCTATGAGGTCAAAGCGGGCAATGAGCGGTACACCGGAAAAAGGCTGCTGATCGCAACGGGGTCCATGCCGGTGGTACCCCCCATCACCGGAGTGAAGGAGGGTGTTGAGAAAGGCTATGTCCTGACCAACAGAGAAATCCTTGATATCAAAAGTATTCCCGCATCCCTCGTAATCGTGGGCGGCGGCGTCATAGGCCTTGAAATGGCCTCCTATTTCAATTCTGCCGGAAGCAAGGTTACGGTCATTGAAATGCTTGATCATATCGCCGGCTTCACCGACAGGCAGATATCGGAGATATTGCTGAAAAACTATAAGAAAAAAGGCGTGGAATTCAAGCTGAACTGCAAGGTGGTCGAGGTAAAGGAAGGCGCCGTGGTTTATGAATCCGAAGGCCAAACTTTCACTGCCGATGCGGAAAAAGTGCTGATGAGTATCGGCCGCAGGCCGGTAGTAAACGGCATCGGACTTGAAACAATCGGTGTGGAGCTGGAAAGAGGCGCTATCAAGGTGGATGCCAAAGGCAAGACAAATATCCCGGAAGTATATGCGGCCGGAGATGTAAACGGCACTTCAATGCTGGCTCATACGGCTTACCGTGAGGCTGAGGTGTGCATCAACAACATTCTCGGAAAAAAAGACATCATGCGGTACGAAGCCATACCTTCCGTAATTTATACAAACCCTGAAGTGGGCTGTGTCGGCGAAAATGAAGAAACAGCCAAACAGAAGGGGATCGAGTTTGAGGCAGTCAAGATCTCCATGATGTACAGCGGAAGATATGTGGCTGAGAACGAAGGCGGAGACGGTATTTGCAAGGTTCTCATCGAAAAGGGCACCAAAAGGCTCATCGGTGTGCATATGATAGGAAATTACGCGTCGGAGCTCATTTACGGCGCAGGGATGATGATCGAAACCCAGATGCGGGTCGACGACGTCAAGGAGCTGGTTTTCCCGCACCCCACCGTGTGTGAAGTGATACGTGAAGCAATATTTGAATTTAAATAAATTACGTTTACTATTAAAGTAGAAAGCTGAGGTTGTTACAATGCCAAAATCATTATTTATCGACCCAAAGGAAGTCAGGAAAAGCGGAAAGGTAAAATTCAAGGATATACCCGTAAACCAGTACAAGAAGACCATTGAACAGGAAAAGGCCAACTTCTCCAAGGAGGATTTCCTGAGGATTTACAGGGATATGACCATCATCCGTGAATTCGAGACCATGCTCAATGCAATAAAAACCACCAATGAATATAACGGAATCCAATACAACCATCCGGGACCTGCCCATCTCTCCATCGGACAGGAAGCGGCGTTCGTCGGCCAGGCATACCTGCTGGACAAGGACGACTATATTTTCGGCTCCCACCGGAGCCACGGCGATATCCTGGCCAAAGGCCTTTCGGCGATCCAGAAGCTGGACGACAAGGCGCTGCTGGACATCATGGAGAAGTTCTTTGGCGGAGTAATTCTCAAGGTGGTTGAAGGAAAACAGAAAAACAAAAACAACGTGAAGGAACTGGCGGTAGATTTCCTGATCTACGGTACCCTGGCTGAGATCTTTGCAAGAGAAACCGGCTTCCACCGGGGACTTGGCGGTTCCATGCACGCTTTCTTCACTCCTTTCGGAATCTATCCCAATAACGCTATCGTAGGCGGATCGGGAGACATCTCCGTCGGAGCTGCACTGTACAAAAAGGTCAATAAGAAAAAAGGTATCGTCATCGGTAATATCGGCGACGCCTCCATGGGCTGCGGACCGGTTTGGGAAGGCCTGATGTTTGCCGCTATGGATCAGTTCAAAACCCTTTGGGAAGGCGAATACAAAGGCGGACTGCCCTTTATCCTGAATTTCTTCAACAACCAGTACGGAATGGGCGGCCAGACCGTGGGCGAAACCATGGGTTATAATATCCTGGCCCGCGTCGGAGCCGGCGTAAATCCCGAGCAGATGCATGCTGAAAGGGTTGACGGCTACAATCCTCTTGCAGTTATTGATGTAATGAAGAGAAAGATGAAGATTCTTGAAGAAAAGGACGGTCCGGTTCTGCTTGACACACTGACATACAGATTCACCGGGCATTCTCCGTCGGACGCTTCCAGCTACAGGTCCAAAGAAGAAATTGAAATGTGGATGGAAAACGACTCCCTGATTGAGTACAGGAATAAGTTAATCCTGGCCGGTGTTGCCAAAGCGGAAGAATTCGATGCAATCCTGGAGAATACCAAAGAGCTTATTACCAAGGCTTGCAAGATGGCCACCGACGACAGCCTTTCCCCGAGAATGGATCTGACGAAAAACCCCAATGCCATCGGAGATCTCATGTTCTCCAACCAAAGGGTGGAGAAGCTGGAAGACAGGCCTTGTGACGCACTGATTCCAAAGGAAGAAAACCCCAGAGTGCAGCAGATACAGAAAAAGGTAAGAAGCGCCTTCCAGGATGGAAAGCCTGTTTCGAAAAACAAGGTGTACCAGCTCAGGGACGGTATCTTTGAGGCAATTATCGATAAGTTCTACACAGACCCCACATTGGTTGCCTACGGTGAAGAAAACAGAGATTGGGGCGGCGCTTTTGCAGTATATAGAGGACTTACAGAAGCAATGCCATATCACAGGCTCTTCAACTCCCCCATATCCGAAGGCGCTATCGTCGGTACCGCTGTCGGCTACGGACTTTGCGGAGGCAGGGCCATTGTTGAGCTTATGTACTGCGACTTCCTTGGAAGAGCGGGTGACGAAGTGTTCAACCAGCTTTCCAAATGGCAGTCCATGAGCGCCGGAGTTTTGAAAATGCCTGTCGTTGTAAGGATTTCCGTGGGTTCCAAATATGGCGCACAGCATTCCCAGGACTGGACTTCCATCGTAGCGCACATCCCGGGATTGAAGGTTGTCTTCCCTGCAACTCCTTATGACGCAAAAGGATTAATGAATTCAGCACTTATGGGGACGGACCCCGTCATCTTCTTTGAAAGCCAGAGGATCTATGAAATCGGCGAGATGTTCCACACCGAAGGCGTGCCGGAAGGGTATTATGAAATTCCTCTGGGCGAACCGGACATCAAGAAGGAAGGCAAGGATATTACCATATTGACCATAGGAGCTACTTTGTACAGGGCTCTGGATGCTGCAAAAATACTTGAAGAGAAATATGGCATATCCGCTGAAGTTATAGACGCAAGAAGCATTGTGCCCTTCAATTATGATAAGGTGCTGGCATCTGTAAAGAAGACAGGTAAGATCGTTCTTGCCAGCGACGCCTGCGAACGAGGCTCACACCTGTCCGACATGGCGCGCAATATTACCGAGCTTGCCTTCGACGATCTGGATGCACCGCCGGTGGTAATAGGCGCAAAGAACTGGATCACTCCTGCCTATGAATTGGAGGAGGCTTTCTTCCCGCAGCCCGAATGGATCGTAGATGCTATTCACGAAAAGATTATGCCCCTGAAGGGTCATGCGGCAAAAAACAATTTTACCGCCAATGAGCAGTTGAGGACAAACAAGCTGGGCGTATAAACGATAAGCAGAAGGCGGATTTCATATCCGCCTGTCTGACCATCGGTAGTGCCCTTGTGCTTGACTTCAATCCGCAATGGAATGTTTCATTGTCATTCCGGGGAGTGAAGCCAGCGACAGCGGGGAAATCATACCGTTATAACGAGGCACAAAGATGTACGTCAGTATTCTTATATGGCATAGTGACTAACTCACAGGTCTATGATATAATTCCTTTTATGGGCGGCCTTGGGGTCGCCCACACTTTTATCGGCCTTGGGCCGAAGCCCTGAGACTTGTAGTAAGGCAAGTAAATTTTAGGAAGAGAGGAGTGCTTTTGTGAACAATGACAGACAGCTGCAAATTCTTCAACTGCTTGATAGTAAAGGTGAGGTCCAGCTACAGCAACTGAAGGAATTGTTTCCCGATGTTTCCATGATGACACTCCGGAGGGATCTCATAGGACTTGAAACCGAGGGCCGTTTGATTCGCACCCACGGTGGAGCTGTCGGCTTGAAAAAATTCTCTGCCAGCGCGGTTGTGTACGGCGAAGAGGATTCCTATACACGGAGGGCTGCTGAAAATGTTGAAGCCAAATTGAAAATCGCCGACAAGTCCATCGATATGGTGGAAAAAGGCCGTTCGATTTACTTTGACGCAGGCAGCACCGTGATGTGCCTGGCAAGGATTTTAGCCGATGACAGCTATTCCATCTTCACCAGCGGGGCAAATATAGCCCTGGAGCTCGTAAAGAAACTCCGTACCTCGGTAGTGCTTCTGGGAGGTCTTGTAAACCGCAATACACTTTCCACTTCAGGCCCGGATGCCATGTCGTCTCTTGATAATGTCAATATCGATACGGCGTTTATGGCGTCCTCCGGATACTCAATCGACAGCGGCTTTACCGTATCCAATATTTATGAATGCGAATTGAAGCGGAAAATTATCAAGAGAGCAAGAAAAGTCATTTTGCTGATGGATACCGCAAAGGTGAATAAAAATCTGCCATTTACCTATGCTACCCTTGAGGATATCGATGTTTGGGTAACGGAAACGGAACTGCCGCAGGATATCGTCAATGAAGCTAAAAAATGCGGCGTGGTGCTGATATAAAGAGGCATCAAAAAATGTCCCCCGCCTATGAAGGTATAAACAGTCAATTCCGGGAGTGCCGTTGCGGGTGCCGCGCGGCATTCCTGCTGAAAATTAATATAACAGTAAAGGATGAACGGATATGTGTCAAATAAGAAGATTAGATGGACAGGTTGCAATCGTCACCGGCGGAGGTCAGGGGCTGGGAGAAGCTCTGGCACAAAGGCTGGACCAGGAAGGCTGTAAAGTGGTTGTAGCCGATATTAATTTTGAAGCGGCGCAAAATGTTGCAAATAGCTTGAGTAATGCTATTGCTGTGAAGGTGGATGTGTGTGACGAGCAACAGGTGAATGCCATGGTTGATGCTGCTGTCAGCAAATACGGTACTCTGGACCTGCTGGTTTCCAATGCAGCCATACTTATAGCCAAGTCGGTGGTTGAATTCCCTGTGGAACAGTGGAGAAAGATGATGGAAGTCAATCTTGTCGGCTATTTCCTTTGTGCGAAAGCGGCTGCCAGGGTGATGATTGAAAATAAAAAAGGCAATATCATTCAAATCAACAGCAAGTCAGGGAAGAAGGGTTCTTATAAAAACTCCGCATATGCAGCTGCAAAATTCGGCGGCATCGGCTTTACCCAGAGCCTTGCCCTTGAATTGGCCGAATACGGCATAAGGGTAAATGCCATCTGCCCCGGTAACCTTCTGGATTCCCCATTGTGGACACAGGGCCCCAATAGCCTTTTGAAGCAGTATGCAGCCAATCAGGGAATCACAGAAGAGCAGGTAAGGGAAAAGTATTTAAATCAGGTGCCGCTGAAGAGAAGCACTCAGTATGAAGATATTGCCAATGCCCTTGTCTTCCTTGCTTCCGACCAGGCAAGCTACATGACCGGACAGGCTATAAACGTCACCGGCGGACAGGAAATGCGGTAGCCGGCCGGTATTGGTTTGCGGCGTTATAGAGCGTTTGTCATTGCGAGCGAACGCAGTGAAGCGCGGCAATCTCAACTTCAAGATACTATTCTGGGCTAGAAAGGGATCCTGCTGACTTTCAGGGAAATGGGCGGGCATGGCAGCAAATCCCTGCATCAAGCCTCCGTCATGGGCAGGCTGTAATGTCCAGGCTCGTTCTAATGCGGGGCGCTTGTCATTCGCCATCCCTGGCTCAAAGACAAGCGTCTTCGGCGTCCGTGCCGAAGGGTCACGGGTATTCCTCCGGGGGCCCGCATTCGAACTTCGCTTGGACAAACAGCCTGCAGCCATGACTCGGTTCTTTCTCAAGAATGGGTAGAATATAATTTAAAACTATAAAAATGATATCTATGGATAGCATTTTTTTTGAAAAATACATTTCTTATCTTTGGGTATTATGGTATAATAAAAGTGAATCGGGGTGTTAATGATGAAATATACAGAACTAAATGTAAACAAAATGTTATTTGGCGATAACTATTTAATCTATGATTGGAAAGAATCAAATGAAGAAATTCATATTTACTTGAAATCACAGTCACATACCGGAACTTGCCCCCAGTGTAAAGAAAATAGCAGCAGCTTTCATGCCACCTATAAACGTACAATTCAAACAGTCCCCATCCGGATGAAGAAAACATATATCCATGTCATTGCATATAAATATGATTGCCTGAACAATCCTTGTAATCTAAAAGTGTTCATGGAGACCCTTCCATTTGCTCCTGCTTCACATGTAAAGACTATAGAACTAACTTCTTTGATTCTTGCAGTATCTATTTTCATGAGCAACGAAGGTGCCAGCAAGGTTCTTGGTCTTATGGGAATAAAAGTAAGTAATGATACAATTAAAAGAATCTATGACAAGATTTCTATCCAGGATGACCCTGATGTAGAGGCAGTAGGGATTGATGATGTGGCAATCCGAAAAGGGCAAACCTATGCGACCGCAATTTATGATCTGGAAGACCATCATCTAATTGCCTTGCTAGATGGAAGGGACGCGGAGATTTTGAGAGAATGGCTGACACATCATAAAAAAATCAAACTTGTAGCCCGTGACAGGGCCAGTGCCTATGCAAAGGCAATCAACGCAATATTGCCGGAGTGTATACAGGTAGCCGATCGCTTTCATTTGCTTCAAAATATCATAGAAAGAATGAGAGATATATTCAAGTCGGAGATTCCTTGCGATATTTTCATAAAAGATGAAAAAATATTGAATGATGCACCTGGAAAAGTAAAAATTTTAAAAGTGTCCCCAGATTCGAAGCAATTGGAACAGTATCATTATGATAATGATACTCCTGTAGATAAGAGCGGAAAGCCGGTTGTTTATGATAATAAAAGACACGATATGGACAGCAAGCGATACCAGAGACTGGCAGAAATCAGGGAAAAAAACAATACTTAATAGAGTCCATACAGAAAAGGTGGTCTGAGCTCGAGGAAAAGAAATTCGCTACTATTTCAAAGGAATTCGCGATAAGTCCCTCGTCTGCCCGCAAATATATTAATATGACGGAAGAAGAAATAACAAGCCTGGACCAGCCGGTAAACTATAGAAAAAGGAAAACAATTGCCGATGATTATCTTAATATCATCTATAAGATGTTGTGTGATAAGATAGACCCAGCAGTTATTCTTGCTTATACTGTCAAGTCAGGATATGATGGAAATCTAGAAACGATGCAGGTATACATAAGACTGCTTTCTAAAAATAACTTTAAACTTGATCTTTCTATGAATTGGGCATTTAAGTTTGAATATCCAGAAGATATTATCGTAATCAAGCGAAATGAAATCTTAAAATATATAACCACTAAAAATCCAAAAGTGAAGCGAGATGAAAACACAGGAAAATACCTGGGTATTATCAAAGAAAGATATGAAATCGTTGCAGTACTTGAAAAGGCATATAATGAATTTCATAAAATGCTCATGGAGAAAGAACCAGGGCATCTGGAAGATTTCATCAAGCAATACGAAACTTCTTCAATTGCAGGTTTCATTGAGGGAATTAAAAAGGATATTGCTCCGGTCAAGAATGCAATATCCCATAATGTAAGCAGTGGATTTGTTGAAGGAAATAACAACAAATTTAAACTTATCAAACGTATTTTATATGGCAGAGCAGATTTAGCCAATCTTTTTAAGAAAAGCTATATTGCATTTCAATCTAAACTTGATAACATTAAATTGAGGCAATTAACACAGCCAGATGCAGTAAAATAATGCATCTGTTCACAGTTACAAATGAGTCGACTTCCATGACGGTTCGCGCTCCGGGTAAAATTTCTTCTCAAACTTATATTAATAAATACCCATTTTTGAGAAAGAACCCATGACTCCACATGACGCATTTATTCGCAGCCATGCCCACCCATTTTGCTTGAATGTGATAGGGAGATTTGGTGTTACAACAGCATAGAGGTGGGAATCAAGCGAACAATGGAGACGGTTTCTATCATAATAAGGTTTCTATTTTTAGGTCACATCTGTCATTGCGAGCGAATGTAATGAAGCGTGGCAATCTCAAGAATGCAATTCCGGTAAGAAGCTGAGATTGCCGCGGTCGCTGCGCTCCCTCGCAATGACAAACAACGAATGTGCATTGAATAAGTTAATAAATAGGTGACTGACATCGCTTATTAACTTATTGCGAATTCTTTTCATATTATGTATTACGAAGGAAATTCAAGAATGCTGGGAGCCTCAAACCGTCTCCGGCCTTCCCTTAAAAGACAGAAGCCCTCCGGCGTATTTGGATTTTATCATAGCATTCTTTTGCTTTGCTGAATTAGATGGATAAAATAAAAATAAAACCACGCCTGCCAGGTACAGGAAAAAAACTGAGGTGTTGCTATAAGAAATAAGGATAAGTAAGTACTTAGAAGCCTTGGCATTACAGGAATAGCGGAATAAATATTTCAAAAAAATATTGCATTCCGCTATATTTTATGGTAAAATATTACGTGGATATATATAATAACAACGTAAGGAGAGCGAAGCATGGAAGAATTATCTCAAATTCGTCAGAAAATATATCAGCTTAACAAAAAAAGATGGGAGCTGTTAGAAAATGTAATGAGTCCCGGAAAGTTATTGACAGCCTCATTTTATGAGAGGTTCACCAAGTGCAGCAGCCCAAACTGTAAGTGTGCATCTGGAGAACTTCACGGTCCTTTCCCATGGATTTACCAGAACAGAAAAGGAGAGAAATTAATATCTACTTCCTGTTTGGCAGAAAAGGTAGAAGATGCCCGAAATTTCTCAGGAAATTTCAAAGCTTTCAAGGAAAATTATGCTCAAATTAAGAAGTTGGATGAAGAGATTACCAGTCTGATTGGACAAATTGAATTATTGAATGAAGTAGACGCAAAGGAATTCGTACGGAAAGAAGGTGAAAAGCGTGGTAGAAAACCAAAGAAAAGTGAAAAAAGCATTGAGGAATAAAAAAATTGACCTTGCAATCAGCACCAATTGGCCGTTCATCGGGCCGTTTTTAAAGTATATAGAAAGAGCAGGAGTCATGAAGGAGCTTGGGAAAATAACCGGAACCCAGGCACGCCAAATGTTGAAGCCAAAAATATTTATAGTATTGTACATATTAAAAATTATTGCCGGCATACCAACGACGCGGGGTAGCGAAGCACTTCTCGGAGACCTGGGGGCAATGAATTTAGTTGGATTTAATGTGGATAACCTGAGGAACGGTTTGTGCAGTAGAGGGGATGCCAATCAACACGGTAATGGTTATAAAAAAAAATCCCTTGTGTCATGGATGTGTTTACAGTATTAGACAATATTGAGAAGTGCTGCAAGTGCAGTGTGATGAGCGCATTCAACAGGAGTATCCGGTCAATGAGAGGGATGCTGCGAGGCGGTACATATGCACTGGATTCAACAATAATACAAACGAAACCGGATTTCCCGGGGTGTGGGAAGACAAAAAGAAAAAAGGAAGGCCGTCCTACCGACCCTCCTCAGTACGAATACATCTACGGCTTCAAATTATTCATTTTGTACGAAGTCAAAACACGAATAATTGTAGCCATGTATATTGTACCTGCAAATGAGGACGACCACAAGTATTATTTGCCTATGATCAAGCAAGGAGTACATAATTGTGGCAGAGGCCGTATTCAAATGATCATTGCGGACCGTGGATTTTTGGATGGATCTCAGTTATGGGAACTAAAGCACAAGCTGGGGATTGATTTCATTATTCCTGCGAAAGTAGGTATGATAGTCCGTGAAGATGCAATAGCATTACGCAAAACTTCTAAAAATAAGCCACCGGCTCAATGGGAATATGGAAAAGGCATAAGCAAAGGGTATGGAGTTGACGATCTGAAAACATATCTTGAGTATAACCCGCCTGAGATAAGGGACAATAAAAAAACAAGTGGGAGTCCCTTGAATGCAGTAGTTATAACTACATGGAGGGGAAAGGCTGTTTCATTGTCAAAGCAAGTTGTACTTTTGACCAGTCGTCCGGCTGAAAAAGATGCGGCTGCAATTGCAAAAGCTTACCGGCTAAGGACGTACATAGAAAACAGCGGATTCAGAGAACTAAAACAGGCTGCTTTTCTTAAGCAACTTCCAAGAAGAAGAGGTGAAAATGCCGAAAGTGCGGCATACATGCATATCATGCTATGTGTATTTGCCCATACTCTGTTCTATGCATTTTTAGGCTGGCGCAAGAAGCAGGTTGTGAAGCAATCCGATGGAGACTGTATGCGTGAATGGAGGAGACAGGAGTTCTTAAGAGACCGAAACAAAATACTCATAATTGCAGAACAAAAATACTACGCATTATTCGAGATTACTGAGTTGCTTGATATATTGGGTATAAAACAAAAAAACAAACTAAAAATGAATTGTTGAACATTGCCTGATTCTTTTTAAATACTTATTGGTAGACATATATGAGGGGTATGTCTGTTTGGGTTGCTCAAAAAAAGTAGAACTATGTATTTGATATGTTTAAAGTATGGAGAAAGAAAGCTTGTTCATTTTTCACTGCTTTTTTACCAGGATGGGCGGACATGGCTGCAGATGAAGGCGTCGTGTGGAGTAATGGCTGCAGGCTGTTTGTATTGACGAAGTCGGAATGCGGCTCCCTGCGGCACGGATGCCGCAGGCGCAATGTGGAGCCACGGACGGCGACTCAGCCGCGCCTGCATTGTGACGAGTTGATACATTACAGCCTGCCCATTATGTAACCTGATGCAAGATTCTGTAGTCATGGCCGCTCGTCCTTGCACTCTCCAGGACTAATCGAATCAAAATGTTTTTGCAAAAAACATCTCCTTTTTTAAGAGAAATGCGCATTGAGTATATTTACCAACTATCTTATAGCAACATCTCAGTACAGGAAAAAAAAGTGCTACTTGACATTGGCCCAGCTTTTTGTTATCATAAATGAGCAAAACAAAGAAGAAGTCATCCGCTTCTCACCTTACGGATCGTTCCGACAGGGTAAATAGTGAAGGTTTTAGCATATAATGCCGAGCTATCAGGTGGATTGATTTTCTTCAATCCACTTTTTATTTTGCTTATTCGCAAATGGAATCGAACAGAAGTAACTCGGAGGTGTTTGGTTATAAGTAAAAATGAATTGATGATTAATGAGGACATCAGAGATAAGGAAGTGCGTGTAATCGATGCCGACGGGTCCATGCTTGGCATATTAACTGTCAAGGATGCCCAAAAGCTGGCCAATTCCAAGAATCTGGACCTTGTTAAGATAGCTCCTCAGGCGGCCCCGCCGGTTTGCAGGATAATGGACTACGGCAAGTTCATGTTTGAACAGGCAAAGAAGGAAAAAGAGGCAAAAAAGAATCAAAAGATTATCAGTATCAAGGAAGTATGGATAAAACCCGGAATAGAAGACCACGATTTTTCCTTCAAGGCCAAAAATGCTTATAAGTTCCTGCAAGACGGAGACAAAGTAAAAGTAAGTGTCAGGTTCAGGGGCAGGGAAATGAATTACACCTCATTGGGAGAAGCAGTTCTGAAGAAATTTGCAGAGTCGGTAGCAGAAGTGGGAATCATAGAAAGAAGACCCAAGCTGGAAGGAAAGAGTATGATTATGATACTCAATCCCAAACAACAATAAAATTGTTATTGGGAGATATACTAAGATTACAGGAAAGGTTTTTGCCTTAAGACGATTCAAAAGGAGACATGTCTTAACGCAAAGGCATATGGTCTGTTCAGAAGGTGTATCCCCTAACAATATAAGGAGGAGAGTAAAATGCCAAAGATCAAAACGCACAGTGCATCTAAAAAGAGATTTAGAGTAACCGCCAACGGCAAAATTAAGATGAATCACGCTTTTAGAAGCCACAGACTTATTTCAAAGGCAAGAAAAGCTAAGAAGCAACACAGGCTCGGCGCTTATGCTTCATCAGCCAATGAAGCAGCTATAAAAATGCTTATACCATACAAGTAAGAAGGAGGAAAGTCACAATGTCAAGAGTTAAAGGCGCATTAAGGACCCGTGCAAGACATAAGAAAATACTTAAACTTGCCAAAGGATATTTCGGTGGAAAGAGCAAGTTATTCAGAATAGCGAATCAAGCCGTTATGAAATCTCTTTCCTATGCATACAGGGACAGAAAGTCAAAGAAGAGGGATTTCAGATCCCTTTGGATCTCCAGGATCAACGCTGCAGCAAGAATTAACGGTCTTAGCTACAGCAAGTTCATGAACGGACTTAAAAAAGCAGGGATCACTCTTAACAGAAAAGTACTTGCTGACATGGCCGTGAATGATGCGGTAGGCTTCGCACAGTTGGTAAGCACAATAAAGAAATAATGAGAAATGATAAGGGGCTTAAAAAGCCCTTTATTTATTTTAGCGGTTGTAGATAAAAGGTGAGAGGGGCTTGCTGCCCCCGGGAATTTTTTAGTGGTGGGATTTATGATACTCATATCCAGCAGCCAGAACCCGGCAGTCAAGGAGATCAAGTCCTTGAAGAGCCGCAGGGACAGAGAAGAAAAAGGATTATTTTACGTTGAAGGCCTCAGAATCGTTGAAGAGGCTTTAGAGGAAAATGCAGATATTGTAGAAGTAGCCGTTACCGAAGAATTTGCCGCCGATGCCCGAAATGCCGGCATCCTTGGCAAGATAGAGGTGCTGCGGATAAAAACATATCTTTTTGCTCAAAAGCTTTTTAAGGAAATCACAGATACGGAGACGCCCCAGGGGATTCTTGCGGTTATGAGAATACGCAGGCATGAGCTTGAATCGGAGTTGGACAGGAACGGGCTTTATGTGATCATGGACTCTATCCGCGATCCGGGTAACATGGGGACAATAATCAGAACCGCAGACGCTGCCGGATTTTCAGGAGTCATATTGTCAAAGGGCTGTGTGGATGTGTATAATCCCAAAGTTCTGCGTTCTACCATGGGATCGGTATTTCACATGCCGGTATACCATGCCGGAGACATGCCGGAAACTATAAAAATATTGAAATCCAATGGGATCAATATCCTCGTATCCCATCTTGACGGCAAGGCCAGTTTGTTTGAGGCGGATTTACGTTCAGGTGCCGCCATTGTAGTGGGCAGCGAGGCGGAAGGCGTCAGTGACCAATTGAAAGCTCTGGCGGATCTGCTTGTAAAAATTCCAATGCCCGGCAGGGCGGAATCCCTGAACGCCTCGGTAGCGGCAGGCATCATGATTTATGAAGCTGTCAGACAAAGAATGTAGGAAAAGGGGTGCGCTGCAATGTTATCGCAGCGCATTTAAAGTTTTAATTGACAAATTTTAAGCACTGAGGTATAGTATTCTTTGTTAAAGGGGAGTAGTTTTAATTGCAAAGTCAACATCCTGGCCACCTATAAAGCCTGGCTCTGCAACCTGAAGGTAACGAGACTTTTAACATGGTTTCGAATTTGTTCGAAATTATGTTAAAGGTCTTTTTTTGAAATAAAACTTATTCCTTTGGCAAACGTAAAATGTGTATGGATTTGATTTCTGGCATTGACTGGAATATTAGCATTGTATATAGTCAAGCCTTATAGTAAAATAGGAAAAGAATGTAAAATATTTCCTGGAGAAAATGCAAACCAGGAACGGGCTTTGTTAAGAAAAAATATATGCTGTGGAACAGCGGAGGAATGGCGGTTTATATGTGGTTTGACATACTTAAGTTGTTGATAAGTCTCGGAATTATACTTTTGAGCTGTGAATTATTCACAAACGGAATCGAATGGCTCGGAAAAAAGCTTAAATTCGGAGACGGCGTCGTGGGCAGTATATTTTCGGCTGTGGGAACATGCCTTCCCGAGACGATGATCCCCATCATTGCAATTTTATTCACATCCGGCTCGGCAAACAATGTCGATATCGGCATCGGCGCCATCATCGGCGCACCTTTCATGTTGAGTACCCTGGCTTTCTTTCTGACGGGAATGAGTGTGCTTGTCTTCTGGAAAAAGAGGAAGTCCGGACTTGCAATGCATGTCAATGAAAAGATTCTCGCCAGGGATATAGGCTTTTTCATAATAATTTATATCATAGGCCTTGCCGCCAGCTTTATTGATATTTTACCTTTGAAATATCTCATAGCAGTTTTCCTGATAGGTTGCTACGTGTATTATATCGTTCTTACGGTAAAAAATGATGTAACTTCTCACAATGAACTTGAGCGGCTTTATATGTCCAGGGTGTTAAAGCAAGAGCCTGAGATGCCCTTCATCGTAATTCAGATCGTTTTGGCTCTGGCTGGTATCGTCTTCGGAGCTGAGTTGTTTGTCGGAAGTATCGAAAGCACTGCCGAGGTATTCGGCATATCCGCATTGGCATTGTCTCTGATAATAACTCCTGTGGCAACGGAACTGCCCGAGAAATTCAACAGTATCATATGGATCAGCAAAAGGAAAGATACACTGGCATTGGGCAATATAACGGGAGCGATGGTTTTTCAAAGCTGTATTCCCGTCTCAATCGGCATATTGGCTACACATTGGGTACTGGACACAAAGGTTATCGTCAGTGCGTTAATGGCATTGCTTTCATCGCTGGTTACATACCTGTGGATAAAGCTGAAAGGAAGCCTGAACCCGGTGCCGTTGATATTTGGCGGTATTTTCTATGCAGCCTTTATCGGCTACCTGATTTCCACCGGCTTTAAGTAAAAACTGAGTACGCCTAAAAGATATTTTCAATATTCAAGCTCTCTTTTAACGGAATATGCTTAATATACTTCATGAGGGCCGAGGCTTCCGCAAGAGCGGAGGAAGTATCCTTGCAAAGGATGTATTTTTCTACCCGGGTAAGTGTGATATCGATATTGTCTATTTCCATATGGTCGATTAAGACTGCCCAGGTATTTTTTATGCCGGACCATTTTTCATTGACATCCTTAAGGCTGTTTTCCGCAGCAGCCCAATCATTTGAAACGGTGCTGTCTTCTACCCGGGACAGCTCCTTTTCCAGATCGGAAGCGGTCACGGTCAATATTCTTTGCGAAACGGCACTTATTCCAAGGATCAGTGCAGCCAGTATAACAATGGATAGAATAACCTTGAATGTATGATTCATGATTTTATTTCCCCTTTAGCTAATTTTGCTTTTCTTCTGGCAGAAAAGACTGCCTCTTGAATCCAGGCACGCAAACAGTACGTCTTTAATCCGGCTTATTCCTGACTTTGCCAGCTCGGCATAGAGCCAGTCGGTATCCAGATTTGCCTTTTTTAAATTTTTGTCGATCAGCTTGCCGTCGATGATGATGTCCAGTGACAGACCCTCATATTCGGTCGGTATCTTCAAATCCGCCGGTGTCACCGGGCGTTTTTGGGATTTGGGAATTATACTCAGCTGTCCGTTGGTTTCAAGGATTGCGTATTCCACATCGGATATGTCCGCGATATTTTTGATTCTCATTTGTTCAAGAAGATCATTCAGCGTATACATTTCTTTTCGGAGCTCGTCTTCAATAATCCTGCCGTTTTCAATGAGAATACTGGGTTTGCCGCAGATCAGGCCTCTGGCTCTGACACTTTTTAAGGACAGGAAGGAAACAACGATTTGAGCAATCAAAAGCGTCAGAATGGGAATAATCCCGTTGATCATGGGAATCCCAGTATTTTGCATCGGAACGGCCGCCAGCTCGGAAATCATAATTGCAATTGCCAGCTCAAAGGGCTGCAACTGTCCGATTTGCCGCTTACCCATGATCCGCATGGAAATAATGACGATAATATATAAAACAAGTGCCCTTATAAAAACTACAAGCATAGGATACGACCCTTTCTTTAGTAATGTGCTTCAGCTTATTTTTACAATGTTTTTTCTTTGTTATTCATTCAAAAAAATTTAAGAATTTATGCCTTTGACTTGGATCTATACAAAGCTTTCAATCG
>JAEZCO010000013.1 GCA_023433505.1 Bacillota bacterium
CTTTGAAGGGCAGCGAGTAACAATTATGCGGTTGGCGGAACCCAAAAGTGCCTTCAGGCACAGCTAGTATTAGACCCTTTCAGGGTTCAAATAAATACCACCCGTTTTACGGGTGGATGATTATTATAATGCTAAAATAACGAAATTTTCAGGATAACAATAGACGAAAAATCAAGAATGTGGTATTGTAAAAGCATACAACATAACACTTGTTATGATTTTGACATAAAACAGGCTGCCCTAAATTAAACTTTACGGGGAGGTTCGGTTGCTATGGACCGGGTTTAAGGTGCCCGGAATCAAGCCAAGTGTTTTTAATGACAACAATCGCCAGGCAAATCTGCTTAGAGAAGCGCACTGAAAAAAGAGTAGACCTTTTACTGAATAGAATGTCATCCCCGGGCTCAGGCAAAACGACAACAACGGTTCTGCGGACAATTGAAGCTCTGAAGAACGCAATGCAGGCCGAAATGATGGAAGCCGATATTGACTCCGATGCAGATACCCGCGGAAGCAGGGAGAATAACCGGTCAAGAACGGGAATTTGTTATCGGGTCATTCCTTAAATAAAATTTAGTTAGGGGGCGCCTCGCATGGCAAAAGAAAAGGTATTGCAGCTTGCCAACAAAATCAGCAGAAAAAAGATGGGCTCTAAAAACGGGATTACGGTGAAGGATCCCGAATATAAAATACTGGAGCCCGTTGTGACGGAGGAAATGGCGGAAGTAGCCCTTCACCTGGAATTTCGCAAGCCGCTGGCTGCTGAAGAGCTTGCCCTAAGCTGCGGCAAATCTGTTCCGGAAACGGCAAAACTTCTATGGGAGCTGGCCGCCGCCGGTGTCTGCTTTGTCAATGAAATGGACGGAGTGGACAAATACTGGCATGATGCATGGGTTCCCGGCATCATGGAAATGATGTCAAACAATAAGGAAAATGTCAGAAAGTATCCTCAGATTGCCGAAGCCTTTGAAGAATACGGAAGGGTGAGAGGTCCGGCCACAGCGGGCAATTTCCCGGTAGGGATCGGCTTGATGCGGGTTATCCCCATCGAAAAAGCCATTGACGGCGAATCCAGAAGAGCATCCTATGAGGAGGTTTCACGGTATCTCAATGAAAATGAGGTGTTCTCGGTGTCCGATTGCTCCTGCCGTACCGTGAGAGAGATCATGGGGGAAGGATGCGGCCACCTGAAGGAAGATATGTGTATCCAGATGGGCCATGCAGCCGAATACTATATCCGTACGGGCAGAGGCAGAAGGATCACGCGGGAGGAAGCCTTTGACATCCTCCGAAGAGCGGAGGAAAACGGGCTGGTTCATCAAATCCCAAATACCGACGGCCCGGGAAAAACTCACGCGATCTGCAACTGCTGCGGATGTTCCTGCCTTTCCTTAAGAACTGCCGAGATGTTTTTAAATCCGGATATGGTCCGTTCAAACTATGTTTCAAAAATAGATAAAACCAAATGCGTGGGGTGCGGAGAATGTGTGGAGGCATGCCAGGTCAATGCTTTGAAGCTGGGCAGGAAACTGTGCGGCAAGACGCCCGTAGAGGAATTTAAAAGGGAGGTGCTCCCTTATGATACCGAGTGGGGCCCGGAGCACTGGAATCCGGATTACCGGTTTAACAGGCAGGACGTTGCCGGCGCCGGTACTGCGCCCTGCAAAACGGAATGTCCCGCCCATATTGGGATTCCCGGCTATATCAAGCTTGCTTCCCAGGGAAGGTATACGGAAGCCCTGGAACTGATCAAGCATGAAAATCCGTTCCCGGCCGTATGTGGGCGTATTTGCCCGAGAAGGTGCGAATCCGCTTGTACCCGGGGAGACGTTGACGACCCCGTGGCCATTGACGAGATCAAAAAGTTTATCGCAGAACAGGATTTGCATAAGGATAAACGCTTCATGCCCCGGGTGAGGCACCGGTATGGGAACAAAATCGCCGTTGTCGGCGCAGGTCCGGCAGGGCTTTCCTGCGCTTACTACCTGGCCCTTGACGGTTATAAGGTTACGGTGTTTGAAAAACAGCCTGCCCTTGGCGGCATGCTGGCCTTCGGCATTCCTTCCTTCCGGCTGGAAAAGGCTGTGGTGAATGCGGAAATTGATATTTTGAAAGAATTGGGAGTTTCCTTCAAGACGGGTGTTGAAGTCGGGAAGGATGTATCCCTTCAGGAGCTGAGAGCACAAGGCTTCGAAGCATTCTATCTTGCCATCGGCGCCCAGGGTGGAAGAAGACTCGGAATCGAGGGGGAAAATGCCGAGGGGGCCATGAGTGGCGTTGATTTCCTGCGCCTTGTAAATCTCGGCGGTAATGTCAGGCTTGCTGGAAATGTAATTGTAATCGGCGGCGGCAACGTCGCTGTCGATGTTGCCAGAACTGCTGCAAGAGTAGGCGCTTCAAAGGTTGATATGTTCTGCCTTGAAAGCCGTGAAGAAATGCCTGCCCTGGAGGAGGAAACCGGAGAAGCGCTGGAAGAGGGTATCCGGATAAACAATTCCTGGGGTCCAAAGCGGATTGTTACGGAAAATGGCAGGGTTGTGGGTGTGGAATTCAAAAGGTGCCTGTCGGTATTTGATGAAAAAGGAAAATTCAACCCGGCCTATGATGAGCACGATACCCGGCTTGTTGCTGCCAGCCATATATTGATTTCCGTAGGCCAGGATATGGATTGGGGAGGCCTGATTGCGGGCAGCAGAATAGAGTTGAATGCCAACAGGACGGTCAAAGCCCATCCCCTTACTTTCCAGACAGGAGAGCCTGACGTGTTTGCCGGCGGGGATGCGGTGACTGGCCCTAAATTTGCCATTGATGCCATTGCGCTTGGCAAGCAGGGCGCCATTTCAATACACCGTTACGTGCATCCGGGACAGAGCCTGACCATCGGCCGCAGTAAGAGGGAATATCGTGCCCTGGACAAAGATAACGTTGATTTTAGCGGATATGACCGCATGCCAAGACAAAAAGCGGTTCATATAAGTGCAGAGAAGCCCGGAGAGACCTTCAGGGATTTACGCGGCACCTTTACCCGGGAGCAGATTATCAAGGAAACGGAACGCTGCCTGAGCTGCGGCGCTACCGTTGCCGATGAATTCCTGTGCGTAGGCTGCGGCGTTTGCACAACGAAATGTAAATTCGATGCAATTTCCCTTGTCAGAAAATATGACGGGGAAGGCGCAGCTCTTCTTGATATGAAACCCATCGTCGTTAAATACATGATGAAACGCAAGGGCCGGATTGTACTTAAAAAAGTAAAGAAGGTTCTGGGCTTAAGATGAGGACGGTGTGTTCCAATGCATGAATTGGGAATTATGATTGAAATTATTAAGACGGTTGAAAATATTGCAGTACAAAATGGCGTAACCCAAATTGATACATTAGTGCTTCAAATCGGAGAGCTGGCCCCGGTGGTTCCGGAATACATCCGGCAATGCTATCCCGCGGCAGTGGACGGTACGCTGCTGCAGAATACGAAGCTGAAAATAGAAATCCTGCCGGGCAATGGTATGTGCAGACAGTGCAATAAGGTATTTAATGTTCTCAAGAGCGGCAGGAAATGTCCGGAATGTGGAAGTAACCGCTGGGAGCCGTTGGGCGGGAAGGAGTTTATGATCAAGGAAATCATTGCGTTCTGAGTACTGATAAAAATTTATCAAAAGGAGGCTTTTATGTTTACTTTTAATTATGCGGAAGGTGCGACCCTTTTTTCCGGGTGGGGAATCTGGCTTGTGGTTTTTGCCGGCTTGTTTCTGTTCAATGAACTGTCAAGAAGATGGAAGTGGGCCGGGTTTTTCAGCTTTATCCTCCTGCCCCTGACATTAAGCATTCTCTGGTTTACGGTTCTGAAGGACGTAACCTATACCGACTGGTTCCATCTTGCAAAGGTCTATTCTGCAACAGCCGGCTGTATTGGCTTTTGGTGTATCCGGCACCTGCAGAAGAAGGATAAGCTGACGGGAGAGGTCAAATGGAGGCTTGCGGACAATAAAATCGCCCTCTGTTTTCCTCCGCTGATCCTTGCAATCAACATTCTTGAAGCGGTGGCAAGAGACGCGCAGGTAGGCATGCAATACTGGCTTCTCAACTCCGGCCCCATAGAGGGCGAGGCAGTAGGGGTGATGGGCGGGCCCTGGAACTATATGAATGCGGCGGCAGGGATTTTGAATATTATTGCAATTACAGGCTGGTTTGGCATTGTCATCCGGAAGAAAACAAGAAAAGACGGAAGTAAGGACATGCTTTGGCCGGATATGCTATGGTTCTGGATTATCGCCTATGATATCTGGAATTTCACTTATACCTATAACTGTATTCCTACCCATTCATGGTATGCAGGCTTTGCTTTGCTGTTTGCACCAACACTCTGCGCATTCACCCTCGGCAAAGGCGCATGGCTTCAGCACAGGGCTCAGACCCTTGCCATCTGGTGTATGTTCGCCCAGACCTTTCCCTCCTTTCAGGACAAGGGAATCGCTATGGTAAAGTCCACATACAGCCAGCCCATCTACACCTTCTGGGGGGCTTTGGCACTTGCAAGCAATGTTGCGGTAATTATTTATATGATTTACAAAATAGTGAAAACGAAGAGAAATCCCTACAAAGGAGAGCTGTATACCGACCATACGGAATATGGGAAGATCAAGGCAATGGCCGAATAAAAGGGGCATTGACAGTTGGTTTGCATTTTTGGCGAGGGGGCCGGACCATGAACAGTCCGGCTCCCTGATTGTTTTTATCCGTATATCGGAATTAGTTTTTTTATGCTAATATAAAGCATATATTTGCAAAAGAATGAGGCAAAGAAAACCATGAGTGAAATAAATAAAAGAAAACAGCGGATTATCGATGCTGCCATTGAAGTCTTGAAGGAAAACTCAATTGAAGAAACCACTGTCCGCAAAATAGCATCAAAGGCCGGTTTGACAACAGGCTCGTTATATCATCATTATAAAAACAAAGATGAGATACTGTTTGATGTCATGAAGCAATCCCTTCAGTTTACCCATCGGATGATCGAAAGGGTAAGGAATGAGAAGAAGTCCAAAAAAGGAGGGGAGCTGCTTTCCGAGATCGTTTCGGAAGTGGGCAAAAGGCTGTCAAAGGCGGATGAGCAAAAGCTGCACATACTTTTGCTGAATGATGTGATTGCAAGAAACAGAGAAATAAAAGGAAAGTATCAGAGCAATTACACCGAGATCATAGACAATACCGCCAATTTGTTTGGCGATGCCTTTGAAATAGAAAATACGGAATATAAAAAAGCGGTTGCAGCCATACTGGTGGCCGCCATCGACGGGATTGCCATACAGCAGGCCCTGGAAGTTTTGCCCGAGGATTTAAAGAAAATGATCGACACCTTTAATTCTTTTTTTAGTGAAAGCATCCCGTTGTTTCTAAAAAATCATCTCCTGCCTTAAGCCTTTACTTCCAATGAAAAGACACTTTTCCAAGGATTTTACAATTGATGGAATATTTATAATGGTTTAGTATAGAAGATAAGACGTATGATACTTATCTGATTTCTGGATGTATTTGCATTGGGAGAGGAAGATCCTATGGAACGCAGGGAACTGGTGCTGGAAATCTTGAATGTACTGAATCTGGAGGAGGGACATGCCGGAGAGGATACTTTGCTTAGCGATATTGAATTCGACTCCATTGCAAAGCTTGGCGTGATCTCGGTAATTGACACATTCATGGACAAAATCGTCGATGCCGGTTTGTTGAGTGAATGTCTGACAATAGGGAATCTTGCGGATATGGCTTTTAATCCGTCTTGATGGAATCCGAGGAGGAACAATGGCGAAGGGGATAAAAATTGTGAGTCTGGTATCGGTGGTTCCAACGAGAAAACTGGGTATGGATGACCTGGCCGCCCGTTTTGGAAAAGAGACTGCCCAAAGGCTGGTATCTACCACAGGCATTCACTACAGACATGTTTCGGATGATAAAAAAACACTGGATCTGGCATTTGAGGCGGGAAAGTATTCCCTGGACAAAGCCGGTGCCGGCCCTTCCACCGTCGACGGTATCATTGTCATCACGCAAACGCCGGAATACAGGCTTCCGCCTACTTCCTGCATGCTGCAGGACAAGCTGGGACTCAAAAAAAACACCTTCGCACTGGATATCGGGCTGGGTTGCTCCGGCTTCCCATATGGCATCATCACAGCGGCTTCCCTGATAAAAAGCGGCACTGTGTCCAGGATTCTTTTAATCAGCGGTGATGTCACAAGCATGAATGCGTCTCCTGAGGACCAGAGTACGTACCCCCTATTTGCCGACGGCTTTGGGGCCGCCCTGCTGGAAAGCAGCGAAGAGGAGGACGATCTGCTGGGTTATTCCTATGGAACAGATGGTTCAGGCTGGAAACACCTGATCATCCATGCAGGGATGGCAAGACATCCCACTGTGGAACATTTTTACACCTCCGGTGAGGACAAGCTGCACACAGCCGTCAAATACCCGGGATATGCCTATATGGACGGAGGACAGGTTTTTACCTTTTGTCTGAGGGAGGTTCCGGCCATGATTGATAAGGCGCTTGCAAATGCGAAGCTTGCAAAGGAAGACATGGACCTCTTTCTGTTTCATCAAGCCAATTTGTACATGATCCGGTATCTGGGGCAAAAAATGAAGATTCCCGAGTCCAGGCTCCCGATATGTCTGGACCGTTATGGAAACACCAGCAGTTCATCGGTTGTACTGGCGGCTTGTGACCACCTTGGAGGCAAAAAATATGAAGAGCCTTTAAAAGCTGCCGTTGTGGCCTTTGGGGTAGGCTACTCCTGGGCCGCGGCAATTGTGAAGCTTGCCCCCGGTATTGTTGGCAGCATCAAAGAGGTGTAAATGTGTAAAGGGATTTTTTGCAGAGGTAGAATCGTTTGAGTCAGGGAGTTGCTGTCAAAAGCTTGGTTGTGCCGTATCCGGGGCGAAGTAAAATGCCGGTAAGGCCGGTTGTGGCAAAGAGGTGCGGGAATATGGATGCGTTTTCTCTGGAAAAGAAGCATATTGTAATTGTCGGGGCGTCTTCGGGAATCGGGGCAAAAACGGCAGAAGTGTGTGCCGATGCAGGTGCGGTGGTTTCATTATGCGCAAGAAGGGAAGAGCGGCTGCAGAAAGTAGCAAGCGGGTTGAAAGGGAATGGGCACGGCTATCATGTGCTGGATGTGACGGGAGAGAAGAAGGGCATTGAAGACGTGTTTGACCGGTTTGCAGCAGAACGGGGACCGATCGACGGCCTGGTCTATTCCGTCGGAGTATCGGCCAATCTTGCCTTCGGAGTGATTCGAAAGGATGCGTTCCTGAAGGTGCTGGACATCAATCTGGTGGGGGCGATGACAACAACACAGGCTGCCATCGGCATAAAGCGGGTTTGCAAAAGCGGCTGTTCCGTTGTCTGGATATCTTCCGTGGCTTGCAGCAAGCCCAGCGGCGGAGGCTTGTTTATGTATTCGGCTTCCAAGGCGGGGATGGTGGGCGGAGTAAAGCTGCTTGCCCTTGAGCTGGCCCGGAGAAATATCCGGGTAAATGTCTTGTGCCCCGGAGCTGTAAAAACGGAAATCTGGGATCAGTACATACTGACGGAAAAAGAGAAAAATGCCGTCTTTAGCAAACACCCCTTGGGAGTGGGAGAAGCGGAGGATGTGGCAAATGCCTGCCGGTATCTGCTGTCGCCTGCGGCCCGATGGGTGACGGGCGCCGAGTTCTATATCGACGGCGGATTTTCGCTGGCATAAGCCCTGGGAAGAGGAGTCTGTTTATGAAAAACGAGCTGAAGCGTGAAGCACCCATCAGCATTTATCCTCCCATTATCCTATATAATACAAAAGACGTGGACAGGATCTGGGAAGAAAAAAACATCCGAAGCCAGGCGGAAGAGCCTGCCAATCTGTATGTCCACATTCCGTTTTGTGCGCAGCGCTGCGATTTTTGCTATTTCACCTCCTTTACAGCCGGTGATTCCACGGTTCGGGCCTATGTGGAAGCGCTCCAAAGGGAGATCCTACTGCTGTCTAAGATGCCGGTTGTACAGCGCCGGAGGTTCCACACGGTTTATATCGGAGGCGGTACGCCAACCTATTTGAAGACGCCATATCTGAGTGACATCATACAGAGCTTATGGACACAATTGAATATTCAGCGTGAATATGAATTTTGTGTCGAGGTACGGCCGGGCAAAGAGGCAACGGAGGAAAAGCTGCGATTCCTGCACGAAGCGGGTGTCAACAGGATCAGCATGGGCGCGCAGAGCTTCAGCCAGGAGGTTCTGGATATCAACGGACGCAAGCATAAACTGGAAGACTTCTTTACTGTATATGAGCGGCTCCGGGAAATCGGCTTTGCCAACATCAATATCGATATCATGTCCGGAATGGCCGGAGATACGGACATAAGCTGGAAGGACAGCATTGATACCGTCCTGCGGCTGGCGCCTGAAAACATTACGGTGTATAAAATGCATGTATATAAGAGCAGCGAGTTGTATAAAAAGCTGGATAAGATGCATAAGACCGGTTCTGTAGTAGAGGATGAAATTGAAGTCGGGCGCATCCGGTACTTCTATGAGAGAATGCGGGAAGCAGGCTACAAATTATCCGCAACTCCCTATACCTTCACAAAATCCAGGGCTTTCGACCATAGCTACAGGGCGTCGCGAACCGGCGGGGATGAGGTGCTGGGCATCGGTTTATCCGCCAATTCGTTTATGAACGGGACGGTTTACCAGAACACAAACAGCATGGAGGTCTATGTAAATAAGCTGCAAGAGGATGTGCTGCCGGTAAAAAGCGCCTATGTGCTGCCAAGAGAGGAAGAAATCAAGCGGGCACTGGTTTTTGGCCTGAAGACCTCGAAAATAGACCGGAAAGCATTTTTGCAGCGCTATGGTGCCGATCCCGTAGACATATGTCCTGAAGGCTTTGAGCGTATGCTCCGCGATGGCTGTATTGAAACGGATGAAGCGGAAATCCGCCTTTGCGCAGAGGCATGCCTTTATGCGGACGATATCGTCCGCCGATACATCCTGTCGGAGAAGGAACGCCAGATGGAGAGGCTACTGGTGCTTCACAAGAATGTTAGGTTAAAAATCTGAATTTTCCAAAGGAGTGGACGCATTGGAGAATGGGAAAATCAATGTGGAAGAGATTGAAGAGCAGTTAATCAGCATAATCACCCATACCGATTTTTTTTCATTGACACTGGATAAGAGCAGAATCGGCCGAAACACCTCCATTATAAAGGATCTGGCCCTGGATTCCATCCAATTGCTCGAATACCTTGTGGCCATTGAAAATACGCTGGGCTTTAACCTGGATTATCAGGACCTGTACATTGAAGTATTTGATAATTTCGGAACCCTGGCGGAATACTTTTACAAAAAAATTCAATTGCAGTCGGGGGCGGTAGACGGTGGAAGATGCGGATAAGCATGAGGCCCTGCGGGCAGAACGAAGCCTGGGGATCCTGTTTTCGCTGATGGATTATCTTGACGCCAGGGGAATTGTACCGGCCGGAGATTTCCTCTCCTTTTGCACAGGACAGCCGGAAGGGATGTACCGGAAGGAAATCTTCCGGGATGAGGAGGAGGCCAGGTCGGTCAGGAACAACCTGCATCCGGGAGGGATCCGGGCTACCATGGATTTATGCGAAATAGCGGGGATCCATCGGGAAATGCGGATACTGGATGCCGGAACGGGGCATGGCGGGGCGGCAAGAGTAATGGCGGAAAACTATGGGTGCAGCGTGATTGGTATTGACACGGATTATGTGCGGCTTCTGGATGCCATCTTCAGGACAAGGGCCTGCCGGCTGGAGGAATTGGTGACGTTCCGGCTGGAGGACGCCTACGGGACGACCTTTGAAGACGGGTGCTTTGATGGGGTCTTCAGACAGCACTCGGTATATGGCGGGGAGGAAGAAAGGTTTATACGGGAATGCCGGAGGGTGCTGAAACCGGGCGGAATCATCGCGTTTCACGGTATATTGAAAAGGATTTCGCTGGGGGGCAGGAAGTGGAAAATGGAAGACTATTCGCTGGAGGAATATATCCGGCTTCTGAATGCGGCGGGATTCAGCGTGAGGTCGACGGAAACGGAGCAAGCCACCCGCTTTTTGCTGGAAAGCCTGCAAGCACACAACCCGGCAATGTGCGGCATGATTCATAAAAAATTGATTATGGGAATCCAATTGGTAGCGGAACGGGGGAACAGTCATGATGAATATTGACCTTCATCTTCATACGACATTTTCCGACGGCATACTCACACCGGAACAGTTATTGGATGAGTGCGCAAAAAGGAATATTAAAAAAGCGGGTATCTGTGACCATTGGGGAACCCGGAAGTATTCCAGCCGGTTTCAGGTGACGGATATTGCCTCCTATGTGAAGGCATTGAGTGCGCTGCGTGCCCGCTATAAGGAGCCGGAAGTCCACATTGGGCTGGAAGTGGACTTCTCCAATGCATATGGCGCCGCACCGGAGGAATATGATTTTGATGCCTTGAACCAGGCGGAGTATCTTTTGTTTGAGCATGTGGAAACGAAAGAGGTGGAAGGAAATCCGGTGGATGGAAGAAGCCTGGAAGAATTGGTCCGGATACGGTCCAGGTTTGGAATACCGGTCGGTCTGGCCCATAACAATTTTCAACGCAATTTTCCCGATACCGGGGAGGCTATCAAGAAAATGAAGGAAAACGATATTTTCCTGGAGCTATGCGAAGCGGAGGATAAGGGGAAAAAGGCGGTGGATGGTATATTGCTGCAGCAGATGATGGAAATCCGCAGAAATTTCAGTTCCGCCTTCGAAGTGGCGGAGATGGTCGAGAGGCTGAAAAAGGAGAAAGCGGAGGGGATGGTAAGGAAAAAGCATGCCGAAGGTCATCAATACTTTTTTGAGCTTTTTGAGGAAAGAACCTGGGAACTGATCCGCAAGCACGGGTTGAAGCTCTCTGTCAGCTCGGACAGCCATAAGGGGACGGAAATCGGAAAGAGCGAAAAAGTGGAGAGGTATCTTAATCAATATGGTCTTGCCGCGCAGTTGATTTTCCCGCAAGGCATAGACAGCGCGGAAGACAGGGCCGCCGCAGGGCTGCTTTCCCTATGAGCGGACGGTTGGTCTTGTGCAGGGGACTTCCCGTATGCAAGGGCGTTGCTCATGGGAAAATCAAAAAAATATCCGGACGGTCGGGGCAAAACGTCTGTAAAGGCGATATTGTTGTCCTGCACAGCAGTGATCCGACTTTTGTGTTGAGCGTGATGCAGGCGGGAGGGGTAATTGTGGAAAGAGGGGGGCGCCTGGCCCACTTATGTGTGATAGCGCTTGAGATGGGAATCCCCTGCATTACGGCGGTGGAAAATGCCATGGAAATACTGGCGGACGGGCAGCAGGTCATGATGGATGCGGAGGAAGGGAACATATATGCAGTGGGAGACTGATATCCTGCTACAGGATTTTAAAAAGACCCTGGCCGGGATATGGGCGGTGAAGGATAAGCATGACTGGCCGATCCGCTTTAACACGGTGTCGCACCTTTTTGCACGGGAGTATTTTGAGGATGTGGAGCAAGCCTTTGCTTCCCTGGTGAGGAAGAATTACAGCCGCTACGAGATTGCGAAGCTTTTCGGCGGTGCTTTAAAAATCTTCAGGAGCTTTGACCTGCTCCTTAGGGGGATGTATTTGATGAAAATTGCCTCCGGGGAAAAAAGACAGTTCGTTGCGGAGCTGTTGCGGTGTGCGCAGGAAACCAAGCACGGCTCCATACTGAATGAAGACGGAGTAAACCGGATTCTTGATGAAGAGGGACTTCAAAGGCTAAGAGCCGCCGATGGATGGAAAGACGCCGACAGGGAGGCATCCTTGGCTGTCCATCAGTTGATCGGAATGATGAAGGCTTATGCGGAGATTCTTTATTTCCGTATTTACGATATATCACAGGAAATCCATGGCCCATACGGTATAACGGGCGGAGCTTCCATTTTGGTGAGGGAATTTCATAATCTGGCGCCTGCGGAATTATGGAGTAAATACAGGTTTGCAGGTATCGACTCCCTTTGCGTCTGTACGGAGTATGATAAAGCGGTAAGGCTGCGTATTGACGCATACAATCATATGTTTCAGGAGGGCGCCGGCTTCCCGGAGAACTTGAAGAAATGGAGGCTGCTGGCAGATGGCAGGGAGGTAGAAGATACGAGGGCGATCCATATGTTGATATGGCAGGTCGGTGATGCAATCCGGCACAATGCGGAAATCATTAAAAGCTGCGACTGGAGGCAGATTGCCGACAAATACGCGCAGATATGCTGGTATAAAATCAAGCTGCTGCTGGAGGAAGCGGCTATTGCGGAGCCGTCATACCGTAAGGCTGCGGCAAATATACGGGAAGGCAGTCCTCAGGAGCAAAACGAACGCTTCTTTGAAAGCAACAGGGTGGGTATGCTGATCAACCTCCTGCTCTGATACGGGAAAGGATCGATGGGATTTGACGCTGGCACAAATCAATGATTTTTTACAGGATGTATTCCGGTTTGAGGAATGTGTCACAAGAAAATTGCCGCAGGAGCTATGGGAACGGACCGTACACGTTTCCGGCGTGAACGGGATGGAAGCCGAAATCCTGCGGCTGTTGGGACAGCTCTTGAAGCTGGAATTTGTGTTTACGGATGAAAACCATCGGATCAATGCCATCGACGGATATTTCCGGTCTGTGACGGACGGCCTTTATGCCGGTACGGAGCGTGATGCGGGGGAGCATGGGAAGAGGAATCCGGAAAAAACGGATCCCGGAGGATGGGATGGCTTGCCGGGCTACTGCAGGGAACGGTACGAAGCGTATTGCGCAGCAAAAGCCATCCCCGGTGCTGAAACCGTAAACGCCACGGCGGCGCACTTTCTGCGAAGGAGCATTTTTGTGGAAGACGGCCGCAGGCTGGATTATTTTATTTGCGGCGGGAAACAGCAGCCCCCATTGGTCCTGGTCAATGCCTATGGAATCCCCATGGAAATATGGCGGTATGTAGCGCTTCATTTTTCGGACAGGTACCGGATCATTACCTGGGAGACCCGCGGCACGCTGCCGGAGCATGAGGGCTTGCCGATGGACAGGTATGCCCACAGGGAGGACTTGCGAAAGATATTGGAAAAGGAAGCGGCCCGCCGGGCGGATTTTATCTGCTGGTGCTCCGGATTCAAGATTATGGCGGAGTATTACAGGGCCTGTCCGGAAAAAGTGAGGACAATTTCGGCGCTATGCGGGTATTTTAATCCCATTGCCCAGGAAAAGGGGCTGTGGACAGAGTTTGACAGGACCATAGGAAAACTGTCGGAAATGATTGCAAAAGATGAAGGGTTTGTGGAAAGCCCCTTTATCATGACACTGATTGAAAAGCTTTTCAGCTTCAATATCCCGGCAGCAGTTTCCGGTAAAACGCAAAGCGGCATTACGGACAGGCTTCTGGAAAACCTTATCGGCTCCGCGGAGCCTGAGGTAAAAGCAATTATTACCGCTCCTTTTAGGGACAGGGCAACATTGAAAAATTACGCGAAGCTGACGCTTGACCTCCAGCGCCATGATATTTCGGGTGTGCTGCCGGAGCTTGAATGCCCGGTCCTGATCATCAACGCGGGGCGCGACGTCATTGCCGACCTCCGCTGTGCGCAGACAGCCGCCGGCAGGATAAAAGACTGCAGCTACGTTTATCTGAAGCACGCCACGCACTGGTGCCTGTGGGACGATCATGCCGAGGTCGGCAGGGTTCTGGAAGAATTTCTTTCCGAAAAAGGGGAAACGGAGGAGGGCCGGATATGGGGGACATAAAATTATCTGTAGGCTACAGCGCAGGGCGGGGAGACCTGCAAAGGCTGTTGGAGGCGTCGGACTGCCTGCGCAGCGTATATACCGGCGGCCTGGCAGGCAGGATTGCCGGAGGACGGCCCCAATACGTTTCCGACCTGGATACGCTGGCGGAAAGCGTAAAGCTGGCCCATGAAAAGGGTGTGGAGTATGAAATTGCCTTGAATGCGCCCTGCGGCCTTGAGCCGAAGTCCAATACGACCTGGTGGCAGGAAATAAGGAATTATTTAAAGCAATTGGAAGCCTGCGGCGTGGACGCGGTTATTGCCAGCCATCCTTTCTTAATGAAGCTTGTAAAGGAAACCACCGACATGAAGGTCGTGGCGTCAACCATCTGTGAGATCAATACGGTGCGGTCGGCCCTGTATTATGAAGAAATCGGCGCAGATGTGATCATCCCGGGCATGAATGCCAACTACGACTTGAGGACACTGGAAGCAATGCGCTTGAAGCTTAAACATGCCGGCCTGCGGATCATGGTGAACGAGCATTGCCTGGGAGACTGTCCATGGAGGCGTTTCCACCATAATCATTATGCGCATTCCAGTGAAGAACGGGATTATCACCTCCAGTGCAAGACCCAGTTCTTCACAAAGCCGTATCTGTTTTTAACCAATAGCTTTATCCGGCCGGAGGACCTCGGGAATTATGTGCATATTACCCGTGATTTCAAAATTGTCGGACGGCTTGTGCCCCTTCAGGACTTGCTGGCAAGGGTAAAGGCCTATTCGGAAGGCGCTTATGGGGGGAACTGCATCGACCTTGTGGATTCGGGCCTTGCAAAGCATTTTTATATTTCAAACCGGGAGCTGGATGGGCTTTTTGAGCAAAAAAAGCAATGCGGCAGGCTATGTGACGACTGCCGGTATTGCATCGACTTATGCGGCAGGCTTTTGCAATACTCCTAATTCAAATACGAGGTGAAGCATGTGGAAATGAAAAAAAATATCAAAAACTATCTCCGGAGAGATATCGCCGGAAGGGAAGAGACCTTCGCCGACGATGCGTCGCTTTATGAGCTGGGTATCCTGGATTCGCTGAAAATGATCCAGTTCATATTGTTTCTTCAGTCGGAGTTCAAGATCTCCTTTGATCCTTCGCTGATGAATGTGGAAGACTTTGAGACGGTTGACAGCATTGCGGCTTTCGTCAAAAAAAACAGCAAGGCAGGGAACGGGGATGTTTGAATTTACGGAAGAACAACTGGAAAAGAAGAGGCTGGCTTTCGAATTTGCGAAGAAATACCTTTCGGTAAAGCCCGGTCCGGAGGAAGGCAGGGAGAGTCTGATGAGAGCCCTGTGGGAGCAATGCGCCGCCTTCGGCCTTTTTACGCTTCCCGTCCCACAGGAACTGGACGGCCTGGAGGAGGACCTGCCGGGCATCGCCGTCATTATGGAAGGCCTGGGAGAGGGCAGCGGCAGCGTCGGGATCCTCTTTTCCGTCAATGTACACCTGTGGGCATGCCTGCTTCCCATTCTGCATTACGGAAGCTGTGAGCAGAAGAGGAGATATCTTCCGGGAATGATGAAAGGCACATGCATGGGAGCCCATGCCATATCCGAAGAAAATGCGGGTTCCGATGTCTGGAATCTTGAAATGACGTATGAGGAGACAAAGGATGGCTATCGTCTGCAGGGAGTGAAAAATTATGTTACCAACGCTCCGCTGGCGGAGTTGTATATTGTCTATGCCAGGAAGAAGGGCAGCAGAGGGTTTAAGGACGTCACCTGCTTTCTTGTCGAGAAAGCCATGAAGGGATTTACGGCAGGCAAACCCATAGGGATGATGGGTATGGAGCTTTCCTCCATGAGCTCGGTTTACCTGGACGACTGCCTGGTCCCTGCATCCGGCCTGCTGGGAAGGTCCGGACAGGGAATGAGCATTTTCAACTATACCATGGAATATGAGCGGACCTTCCTGCTTTCCTTCCAGGTGGGAATCATGGAGCATCAATTAAAGCAGTGTGTCGAATTTGCAAAGAAGAGAGAGCAATTCAAAAAGAAAATTATCGGGTTCCAATCCGTCTCCAACCGTATCGCCGATATGAAAGTAAGGCTGGAAGCGGCAAGACTCCTGCTGTACAAGGTGGTTCGGGAGAAACAGGAAAACAGGAGTATTTTCCTGTCGTCCTCCATTGCCAAGCTGTTTATCAGTGAAAGCCTTGTGCAAAACAGCATGAATGCCATGGAGATTTTCGGCGCCGGGGGCTATATCAGGGAATACGGGATAGAACAAGCCCTGAGGGACAGCATGGGCAGCAAATTTTATTCCGGCACCTCCGATATCCAGCGGAATATTATTGCGGGCCTGGTGTAATGCCGGAAAGAAAGGTGGCGATGCGGGATGCTTTTGCATGAGGTGCTGAAGGAAACGGCGATAAACGACCCTGACCGGATTGCCGTCGACGGCGGCAGAAGCCGGATCTCCTTTCGGGAGCTGGAACAGTCCGGTGCTGCCCTGGCGGAGACATTATCCGGACTTGGCCTGGAAAGCTCGGAAAATGTCGCAATCCTGCTGGATAAGTCCATTGAGGCGATCCTGGCTTTCCTGGGCGTGCTTAAGGCGGGAGGCTGTTATGTACCCCTGGATGTGTCGGCTCCGGTGAAGAGGCTGTCATATATCTTTCAGGATGCGGGTATCAAAATGGTGATCACCGGTGCAAAACAGCGGCAGGTGCTGGAGGAAATACTGAAAACCCAACCGGTTGAAACGATTATTGTCCTTGGGCATGAAGACGGATCCGGCAGCTTTCTGGAGGGAGTGGAAGGGGAAAATATCCATCGGGTCTGCTGGCCTGCGAACAAAAAGGAAAACCTGCCTTGCGGCCCGTCCGTTGCAGAAGACCAGCCGGCCTATATCCTTTATACCTCCGGGTCCACAGGGAATCCCAAAGGGGTGGTGCTCTCCCACCGGAATGCGTTGAGCTTTGTCCGTTGGGCCTGCGCTTATTTTAACATCGGCAGCGGGGATGTGCTTTCGTCCCACGCGCCTTTTTATTTCGACCTGTCCGTCTTCGACATTTATGTCTCGCTCCTGGCAGGCGCAAAGCTGTGCCTTGTCCCGAAAGCCGCATCGGCTTTTCCCGCCTCGCTGGCGAAATTTATCAGGGAAAAAGGAATCAGCACATGGTATTCCGTCCCTTCGGTATTGGTGAATCTTGCGCTCCATGGGAACCTGGAGCCAACGGAATTCAGCAGACTGAAAAGAATCATCTATGCCGGGGAAGCATTTCCCGTCCGGTATCTGAAGGAACTGATGAAGAAATTGCCCCATGCCTGTTTCTATAACCTGTATGGACCGACGGAGACCAATGTCGTCACGTATTATCCCATCAAAGAAAAGGCGGAGGAAATCGGCGGAGATATTCCTATCGGGTATGCGTGTCCTTATGCGGAAATCAGAGTCCTGACGGAGGAAGGAAAGGAAGCCTGTCCCGGTGAGCGCGGCGAACTGGTTGCAAGGGGTGCTTCGCTGATGCTGGGATACCTGGACAAGCCGGAACTGACCGGAAGGGTTATCCGTCCTGTAAGGCTTGACGGACAGGAGGCAAACTACTACTTCACCGGAGATGTGGTTTTGGTGCTGGAGCCGGGAAAATACCGGTTTATCGGGCGAAAAGACCATATGGTCAAGGTAAGGGGCTTCAGAGTGGAACTGGAAGAGATTGAAGCAGCGCTGATGAAGCACGGGAAGATCCGCGCATGTCTGGTCCAATGCCAGGAGGATGAAGGACAAGGGGCATTTTTGAGGGCTTATGTGGAATGCAGCGGTCCGGTAGCCGGAGAGGATATTCTTCAGTTCCTGAAAAGGACGCTTCCCGAATACATGATTCCCTACGATATCCGGTTTGTGGACGAGCTTAAACGGAACGAGCGGGGAAAGATCCACCGGAGCCATATACCAAACGGCATGGAGGGAAAATGATGTTGGACGTCGCTCTGGTGCACGCACCCAGTGTTTATGACTTTAGAAACAGGGATGACCTATTGTTTGCGTATCTGGGAAATTCGGACAGTGTCCATGTAAGCCCTATTTTTGAGATGCCGCCGTCAGGACTGCTGGCCATTCAGCAGTATCTCAGCGCCAGGGGGAAGACCGTAGTATTTTACAATATTGCCTCCCATATGTTAAGGGACGATACGTTTGATGTAGAGGCGTTCTTCGCCAGGCTGGAGACACGGCTCCTGGGGATCGACCTGCACTGGCTTGCCCATGCGCAGGGTGCTCTGGAGCTGGCCGCAATATACAAAAGGCTGCACCCGGAAGGAAAGGTGTATCTGGGCGGCATCAGCGCATCCTATTTCCATACGGAGGTCATAAGGTATCCGCAGATCGATTATGTGATAAGGGGAGTGGATACGCTGCAGGCGGTCGAACAGCTCATTGATTCGGAAAATGAGGAAGAAAAGCTGCTTAGGATTCCCGGGCTTACGTGGATGAGGGCGGGTGTACCCGTGGAAAATGAAATGGGACGGGACGCTGGGACGTATACCGTATGCATAGATTGGAAGCCTGTGTTTGAGGGGAAAGAGGGGCGGATTACGCCGTACAACATGGTCATACCGCAGGTTGGATGCCGGTATGACTGCCGCTGGTGCGGAGGCAGCCGGTACGCCGGAAGAAAGCATTTGGGGCAGGCGGATGCGGTGTATAAGTCTGCGGCAGCGCTGGTGAACGAGCTGAACAGCATTCTGGCTTCAGGGAGCCGCAGGCATACGGTGACAATGATCAATTACTGGCATGAAAATGATGAACTGCTTGAGGCTGTCCACGACGCCTTTTGCAGCGACCGGATCGACAGGGTCCATGTCAGTGTCAGAAGCCTGCCCGACCCGTCCAGGTTCGCGAAGCTGGAGTGGGGGAAAAAGCTGGTCGTGGAGCTGTCGCCGGATTCGCAGCGGATGGATGTTTCACGGAATTGCGGCCACGGCCATTATACGATGGAGGAAATGGAGCGCTTTATCAATGCACTGCTTGGCTGCGTTCATTCCTTTGAAATCTATTTTATGATTGGCATACCCGGGCAGGCCCGGGAGGATGTAAGAGAAACGGTAAAATTTTGCGGGCAGCTTCTGCAAAGGTATGAAGGGAAAAGAGTGATTCCGTTTATTTGTCCCATGCTTCCGTTCCTGGACCCCGGCAGCTTGTTTTTTGACCGGGCGGAAAAATTCGGCTACCGGATCCTGCGCAAAAGCTTTGAGGAGCACCGTACGGCGCTCCTTTGCATGCACTGGGGGGACCGGTTGAATTATGAAACGCGGTGGATGTCCCGAAGAGAGCTGGTAGATATTACGTATGAAGCCGTCAGGGAGTTGACGCTGCTGAAGGCAAAATACCGTATAATCCCCGCCGGAGTTTGCGACGGCATCGTGGGATTGATCGGCCGGACGCAGGATATGCTTGCCCGGATTGATTGTTATCAGGCAATGCCCGATTCACCGGAAAAAGAAAACGTAGGGTGTGGGCTGAGGGGCGATATACTGGAATACAACCGGGAACAGCTCTCACGGGTGAGGAGCCAGCAGCGGCCGCTGGACCTTGGCTTTACCAGGCTCCAGTGGTTTGATACGGAGGAGGCCTTCGCCGCCTTTGAAGGGAGGGAGACGCATTTATGCTGAAGGAGAGGAGCTTGCTGGTGGAACGGGAGTCAAATCAGCCTTTCAAAACCATCCGGGAGATGTTCGGATTGGTTTCGGAAAAGCCTGTTATCATTGCCGGCCCGTGTTCCGTCGAAAATATGGGGTATATGGAGGAGGTCGCCGGGATACTGGTTCAATACGGAATAAGGTTCATACGGGGTGGCGCTTGTAAACCGAGAACTTCTCCTTATGCCTTTCAGGGATTGCGGGAGGACGGACTCCGGATACTGTCGGAAGTCTCTAGGAAATATGGGCTTTTTTCCGTCACGGAGGTGGTGGACACACGGGATGTGGAAAAGGTGGGAAGCCTTGTGGACATTTTACAGGTGGGCTCCAGAAATATGAGCAATTATGAATTGCTGAAGGAGACGGGGCGGTCGGGAAAGGCTGTGCTGCTGAAAAGAGGGATGTGCGCGACAACGGAGGAATTCAAGTATGCGGCGGAATATATTGCGGCCGAAGGGAACCGGCGGATCATCCTGTGCGAACGGGGGGTCAGAACATTCGACGACAAGACGCGGAACATGCTTGACATCTGCAGCATACCCATTCTGAAAAAAGAGACCTCTCTCCCGGTGATGGTGGATTTGAGCCACTCCCTGGGAAGAAAGGATATCATGCCCGTCATCGCCGGAGCCGTCCTGGCCGCCGGAGCCGACGGCCTCATGGTGGAGGTCCATCCGAGGCCGGAATTGGCGCTTTCCGATGCGCAGCAGCAGCTGTCCGTCGATGAATTCATCCGTTTGCTGAAGAGTCTGAGGACGAAGGAGGGATACGATGCTTAATCTGGAACCAGTGAGGATCGGACGCGAATTTCAGTGGACCTGCTGCCTTGATGATACCATCGCGACCGTCGCAAAATATTATAGAATCGAATACCGGTTTGCCTATCCGGAAACGTGGAATTTTTTGTATACACCCTGGAGTGAAAACGAGTATCTGAAGTTCAGCGACCGGATCGGTACGGAGAATGTCAAGGAACGCTACGGTTTTGTAGAGAAATATCACCGCATTAAAATGAACCGATGCGAGACGGAAGACGTCTGCGAGATTTTGCGGGCGGTCCGGGAGGAGCTGTCGGCAAAACGGCCTGTAAGTATCCGGATGGATTCTTACTGTCTGCCCTGGGACGCCCTCTATCAAAGAGGGCATACCAATCATGTATGCATGCCTGTGGAGGTCAATGAAAGTCTGGGGTACATTAAGGTAATCGATCCTTTCAACATGCTGGTGGACCTGCAATTTCCAATAAGCTTGCTGCAGGAAGCCTCGGGCTTCTATATCACCTATGCCGTTGACCGGGAGCAAAACAGCAGCTTTGACAGAAGGGGCGTGTTCGGAGAGATCATCGGTAATTTGCTCCGGGGGAAGGACAATAAAAATGCTTTTCACAGGATGAGAACCTTTGCGGAGGATTTCCTGCGGTATTTCGATCCGGCCGTAGAGCTGGCGGAGAGTTGTGGTCAGTTTGCATGGAGGCCTCTTCATTACAGCATGATTGACATGGCCTTTGGCCGGTCTCTTTTTCACATTACGATGAAATATATGGCGGAGGCGGACGAAAGTGCGGAAATGGATGAGCTGACGGTGTGCTTCCGGAGAATGATCTCGAAATGGAACATCGTCATTGCCATGCTGCAAAGGACCTTCCGCATGCAGGACAAAGCCCTTCCGCCCAGCGAGCGCCGTGCCTTTTCGACCGATTCCGGCAGGGTCATCCGGTCGGTGTATAAGCTTTTGGCGGAGGAGGCGGATTATGAGGAAAAAACGGCGGAAAGGCTGCTGGATATTTTGAAATCACCGGGGAAAACCCATCCGGTATATGGGCGGAAAAATACGCAGGGCGGGGGAAAGACGGAGGGAAGCGGCTGTGTATGCCTCGACCTTAAGCAGCATTTCAACAACAAGGCTTTTGACAGTATGGAACCTTGCCATGGGGCGGACTTTACCGGACATGGAGAGTTTATCCTGGCGGACGGGTTCCCGGAACAAACCTTATGGAAGACAGGGGATATGGCTTTCCAACTGGCGGAGGTAAGAAAGCCGGAAGAAGACAATATTTCCTGCACCGGGCAGGTAGTGGCTTTCGAGCCGGTCAGGTGTGGGAAAATTTCCTTTCTTACCGCCGCCGAATGGGGGAACTATTTTGAACCGGTGAGGCTTATGAATACCGGAGGTGAAGAATTGGAGATAAACCTGGGCGTTTCAGATTTTGCCTTTGCGACTAGGTATGGGGAGAAAACCGTATGGGTTGGTAAGAGCGCCGGCATGTCCGACGGAAAGGTTCAAATCATGCAGCAGGAAGCAAAGCTGTTCCTGGTGACCTGCGACCTGGGCGGTATTTGTGAAATCAGCGGAATCCGGCTTCCGGATTGCAGCAATATTCACATTTTTGCCATCACCTTGCATGGAGGAGAGGAACATGATCATTAAGGCCGACAACTTGACAAAAACCTTCAATTACTACCAAAAGGAGCTGGGTTTGAAAAGCTCCGTAAGGAATCTCTTCAAGCGGGAACGGTTGGAAAGGAAGGCTGTGAAGGGGATTTCCTTTGAAATCGGGGAGGGGGAGATCGTCGGGTTTTTAGGACCCAACGGCGCCGGCAAAACCACCACCATAAAAATGCTGGCGGGGATCCTGTTTCCAACCGCAGGGAGTGCCACGGTCCTGGGGTATGTTCCGTGGGAAAGGAAAAAAGAATTTAAAATGCGGTTTTCCGTTGTCATGGGGCAGAAAAACCAGCTATGGTGGGACTTACCCGCCAATGAATCCCTGTATCTCAACAAATGCATCTATGAAATCGACGACGCCGCTTACGGGAAAACCCTGGAAGAACTTACGGAGCTGCTGGAGGTGAAGGAGTTATTAAAGGTCCAGGTGCGGAGGCTGTCCCTTGGAGAAAGGATGAAATTGGAGCTGATTGCGGCATTGATTCACAAGCCTCGGGTCCTTTTTCTTGATGAGCCTACCATCGGCCTGGATATCCTTTCACAAAAAAAAATCAGGGAATTTCTTAAATATTATAACCAGACCGCAAAGACAACAATTTTACTTACCAGCCATTATATGAACGATATCGAGGACCTGTGCAAAAGGGCCATTATCATCAATGAAGGCAGCATAGCATACGAAGGGGAGCTTGCAAAGGTCAACGACAGCTTCGGAGGAAGGAAGATCGTCAAGCTGCAGTTTCCGGAGTATACCGATTGCTCCGCGCTCAAGGCGTATGGCGTCATCCGGAAATCGGACGGCTTCCGTGCGGAGCTGGAGATGGAAAAGCAGTATGTCAAGGACTTCTCAAAAATTATCCTGGAGCGCTTTGCCATCTCCGATTTCAACATTGAGGATATCCCCATTGAAGAAGGGATTGCGCAGATCTACCGGAAAAAGGCAGGTGAGAAAATTGAAGCTCCTGCGTAAATACTTCAAAGCCTTTGAACTGGGCTTTGAGAATGCCATGGAATATCGGACCAATTTCCTTCTGAGCGTGACAAGCATGTTGTTTCCCATGACCATTCAGTTTTTTTTATGGACCTGTGTGTTCAACAGTTCCTCAAACGAAACGGTCTATGGCTTTACCTACAGCCAGATGATCGCATATTCCATCCTGGCGGCGCTGGTCACAAAAATGGTCTCCACCGGCTTTGAATGGGAAGTGGCGGACGACGTGAAAAACGGCGGCCTCAACAAATATATCGTAAAGCCTGTGGGGTATTACCAATACCGGGTCAGTTGCTTTTTGGGCGCAAAGATCGCCCACCTGGCCATGGTCGGCATCCTGATCACGGTTTTTTTGGGCCTGATCAGCGGCTTCCTCGGACTGAAGGTGGAGGCGCCGAGAGTGCCGCTCTTCCTCCTTTCCGGTCTCCTGGCGGTTTTATTGAATTATTCGCTGGTTTTTTGCATCAGCACCACCTCCTTCTGGCTCAATGAAGTCTGGGGAGTCTATATTGCCGTCGGACTGGCGGTGAATATGCTCAGCGGAGGCCTTTTCCCCCTGGAGGTCTTCGGAGGCACCCTGCAGCGGGTTTTTGATTTTCTTCCGTTCAAATACACCATTTCATTTCCCATTACCATCATTAACGGAAAACTGGACCTGGGCCTGGTCTGGAGCGGCTATTTGCTGCAATTGCTGTGGAGCGGAATATTGACCGCGCTTGCGTCGCTGCTGTGGAGAAAAGGGACCAGAAAATACATTGCCGTAGGAGGGTGAAAAGGGATGGAGCTTGAGAAAACGGCGGGCAAGTACCTGCACATTTATTGGATTTTTATCAGAAACTGCCTGATTGCCAGCATGGAATACAGAGCCAATTTTATTGCCGGCGTTATCTCCGAAATGGGGTATCTCTTTCCCAAAGCGCTTTATATAACCGTCGCATACGGTCTGGATATTCGCGTCAACGGGCTTACGCCCGATTCAATCCTGCTGTTTATCGGTACGTATACCTTCATTACAGGCGTCATGAGCGCGCATATCTTCTGCAATTACGTGAGGATTTCCGGCTATGTGAGGGACGGGAGCCTGGATATGTTCATAACAAAGCCTATATCCCTTCAGTTCATTACCACTTTGCGGTATGTGGACTTTAGTGTCGCCATCCCCAATCTGTGCGGGGGAATCCTCATGATTGCCGTTGCCTGGAGCAGGCTTGGTATCCCTGCATCCTTCGCCAATCTGACAGGGTATACGCTCCTGGTGATCAACGGCGTGGCGGTCTCCTATGCCGTAATCATGAGCATTGCCCTGCTGGCCTTCTGGGTAGTCAACGCCCAGTCCATCCTGGATATCGTCGTCGCATTCTGGGATTTTAATACGATGCCTATGGGAATCTACGGGAAATGGATGAAGAGGGTGGGAATCTACATTATTCCGATTTTTGTAATTTCCAATTTTCCATGTCTTTTCCTGTTAAGGCAAATGAGCGTTATGTATGCGGTATGGTCCGTCGTCATACCGGTCCTTTCCCTGGCCGCGTTAAGGCTTTTTTGGCGGGTATCGGTAAGAAATTACAGCAGTGCCAGCAGTTAATGAAAGGAACCGGCCTGTTTGGAACGGCAGGCCGGGGGAGAGGAATGCGGCAAGGGCTTCCTTCAACAAAGCGGTATCCGTCCCATAAGGTTTTCCTGTTTTAAAGGTAAATCCGGCTGGGGCAAAAAGCCAACGAAATGACACTATTCCAATGAAGTTCGAATTTAAAGTCAACCGGCGAACCCGTATAATAAAATTATAGGATGGCTGCGCAGCCTTCGATTAAACTACAGGAGGTTGAAGATGAAAAAGGTATTACGGTTGCTGACTTTGTGCATAATTTTATCTTTTGTATTCGTTATTTTTGCCGGATGCGGCAATACCGGCAGTTCATCCGGAACGGAAGCTACTGCGGCTCCACAGGGGGATACGGCCAATGAACCGACACCGGCCAATTCGGCTCCCAAGGAAGTGGTAAATCTCAACTATGCCGGCTGGGGCTCCACGAATGAAAAGACTGTAACACAGAAGGCCATTGATTCGTTTAATGAAAAGCACACAGACATCAAGGTGACGTATATGTATGTACCTAACGATTATACGACCAAGATGGCTACTCTTGCGGCGGCAAACCAGCTGCCGGATGTGTTCATGTTTTACAAGACGACGGCTCTCCAGTGGGGAGAACAGGACAAACTGTTCAACATCAAGGAGTTTATTGACAAGGATTCGGAAATAGACGAAAGTAAGCTGATTCCCAATGCTCTTCTGAAGATCAGCGCCGATAAAATCATAGGCACCAAGATTTGTGAAGAAGCTTTTGCAACCTATTATAATGTCGATATGTTCAAGGAGGCAGGCATTGAGACTCCTCCTGTAACAGCCGATGCGGCCTGGGATTGGGATAAATTCCTCGAGGTGGCAAAAAGGCTGACCATCGATCAGAAGGGGAACAACGCCTTGTCGCCGGACTTTGACCCGAAGCAGATAAAGCAATACGGGGTACGTTTCAACCGCTGGATGTGGGGGCTGTTCCTGGATTCAAACGAGGCGTCGATTGTCACCGCAGACAAGTCTAAGATGAACCTTACAGATCCTGCGGTTATAGAATCGGTACAGAAGCTGGCGGACCTGATCAATGTATACCATGTCGCGCCATCGGTAGGTACGGAAAAGAACCTTCCTTCCGCAGCGGTTTCGCTGCAGACCAAGAAGGTGGCGATGGACCTGGACGGGCAGTGGGTGAACGTTGACCTGGCAGCGGCCAATATGAACTTTGATGTGGGAGTTTTACCAAAAATGAAGGTCCCTTCTACGGTTCAGTTTGGCGAGGCCATTGTCATGGCAAGTCAAACCAAGCACAAGGAGGAATCCTGGCAGCTGCTCAAATGGATGATCAATCCGGAGGAGAGCTTGGACATATACAGCAGCGGCTTATGGATGCCGACCGTGAGGGAATGGTATACCAATCCCGAGCTGCTTGCAAAGTGGGCCGACGTCAAGCCCGGACATTCTCCGGGATTTAAAACCGCAGTGGTGGATACCGTCCTTAATTACGGAAAAAACAACTACGGGTATTGGTTGAAAAATGCGGAAGATATAGCCACCGTGATTGATCCTGCCATGGATGATATATGGTATGGCAAAAAGACGGCAGCGGAAGTGTTCAAAGCGATCGAACCCAATGTGGCTGCCAAATTCAAGGGAGTATATAACTAAACACATGTGACAGTATGATTTTCGCTATGTATTTCTGCAAATGCGGTTCGCTGCGGACCTCATTTGCAGAAACAGCGGGAGTGCTGCTTTCACCTGAAGGGGAGAGAAAAATGTCAAGTATATCGTCAGCATTTAGTCTTAGGTCTTCCGCCAGCGAAAAAATCAGGAGGAAGGATGAACTTGCAGGCTGGATTTTTGCAGCCCCTGCTGTCCTTGGCTTTATTATTTTTGTCCTGGGTCCGATGCTTTTCAGCCTGTATTTGAGCTTTACCGATTATACAATTGTTATAAAGCCCAATTTTACCGGCTTTTCCAACTACATTGAACTGTTCACGTCCCCTGTGTCGAATTTTTACCAGGCGTTGAAGGTTACTGCGTATTATGTGTTCCTTAGCGTACCGCTTCAAATCATATTTTCCTATGCCATGGCCATGCTGCTGAACCAGAACGTAAAGGCGCTGGGATTTTTCAGAACCGTTTACTATCTTCCTACCATTGTGCCGCTGGCAGCTTCGTCAATGGTCTGGCTATGGCTGCTGAACCCCGACCTTGGATTTTTGAATGAAATACTTCGTTCGTTAGGATTGCCTACAAGCCAGTGGCTTTATGATGACCGGACGGTAATTCCCACCCTGGTATTGATGAGCTTGTGGAGTGTGGGCGGGACGATGCTTATATTTCTTGCTTCCCTGCAGGAAATACCGAGAGTTTATTATGAGGCGATCCATATTGATGGAGGAAACAGTTTCCATAAGCTTGTTTATGTTACTATCCCCATGACGACCGCAACGGTTTTCTTTAATCTTGTCATGGGTCTGATCAACGGCTTTCAGGTTTTTGTCCAGCCTTACATCATGACGGAAGGAGGACCCAGTAATTCTAGCCTGATGTACGTATATTATCTGTTCAAGCAGGCGTTTACCGTTCAAAAAATGGGATTTGCCTGTGCCATTGCCTGGATATTATTCATCATTATTATGGTGTTTACCGTGATTGTTTTTAAAAGTTCCAGAAGCTGGGTCTATTATGAAGGGGAGTGATGACAGATGGGCTTGAATGCCAAGCTTTTTCGTGCTTTTCTATATATAATTCTTATATTGGGAGCGGCGGCATCGCTCTTTCCGTTTTTTTGGCTGATACGGAGCTCTTTTATGAATACTGCGCAGATTTTCCAGCTCCCGCCCATCTGGATTCCGAATCCGTTTGAATTCAGAAACTATTTGGAGCCGTTTACGATTCTGCCCTTTAGCAGATATTATATCAATACCGCCGTCATCGTATTGTTTGTGGTAATTGGCGTGGTAATGAGCAGTGCATTGTCGGCTTATAGCTTTTCCCGGTTAAAATGGCGGAACAGGAACCTGGTATTTTCCATTATTTTGAGCAGTATGATGCTTCCCTATGCGGTAACCATGATACCCACCTTTGTGGGATGGCAGAAGCTCGGACTGGTTGGGACGTTTCTCCCTCTCATACTGCCTGCGTATTTCGGCGGAGGGGCATTCAACATATTTCTGCTCCGGCAGTTTTTCCTTTCCATCCCGAAGGAAATGGATGAGGCGGCCTATACCGACGGCGCAGGTAAATTGCTGATCTTTTTCAAGGTGATACTTCCGCTGGCAAAATCGGCGCTGATTGTCGTCGCCCTGTTCACCTTCATCAATGCATGGAATGATTTCCTGGGGCCTTTGATTTATCTGAATAATGAAAAGGACTTCACCCTTGCTCTGGGGCTGTTCCAGTTCAGGGGCATGTACAGCGCGCAATGGAACCTGCTGATGGCCGCTTCTACCCTGGTTGTACTGCCCATCATTATCGTTTTCATACTGGGGCAGAAATACATTATAGAGGGAATCACACTTACCGGTTTAAAGGTGTAACCGGCTTGCAGAAGCGTGTTTGGTAGAGCTTATAAGGAAAGAAAATAGCTGGTGCGAAGAAAAACCTCTTTTTTCACCAGATGAAACAAAACGGAAGATATGGTATAATCTTGTCATATGCTGCGAGGTAATTTGTCATTCAGGGAAACAAGGGGCAGGTGGAAATGGTATGTATAAGCTTTTGGTAGTTGACGATGAGCCTATTCATCGACGCGAGCTTGCAAATCTGATCCGCGCTTTGCGTGATAATTATGACGTAAGCGAGGCGGATAACGGGAAAGCTGCACTGGAAATCCTGAGTGGGTGCGATGATTTCAATATCCTTGTAACGGATGTCAAAATGCCGCTGATGGATGGTCTGGAATTGATCGAGGCAATGGGTGAGCGGATAGACAGATTGAAAGTGGTCGTACTTAGCGGGTATGATTATTTCGACTATGCGAAAAGGGCCTTAAAGCTCGGAGCCTGCGACTATATCCTCAAGCCTGTCGATGAAGAGGCTGTACACTCCATGCTTCGGCGTGTGGAAAGCCTGATTGAAAAGCAAAAGAAGCTCGAAGGGGTTAAAGAGGATTTGCAGCAGCAGATCGATAAGGCCTATCCCATGTATATGGATTATGCGATAAACCGGTTGCTCCACGCGGATACGGATCCGGAAGAGCTGAGACTGCTGGATGGTATGATCAAAAGAGATGGGCGCGGCAGGGTATTTGCCCTCCACTTGTACGGCTTCGACGACTCAGACACGGGTATTGACGGCACCTGTGGAAGGGAGGAGCTGGGAAGATTTTTGCGGTATACCGTACATGACCGTCTGAAGTCCTTTGGACATACTCTTTCGTTTTTTCTCAACACTTCGCATTTAATGATGGCAGGGATATTACAGCCGTCGCATGAAGAGGATGCCTCGTATCTATTGCAGTTGGAAAATGAATTTAACAGGCTATGCGACACGGTTAGCACGTCTTGTGCGGCAAGGCTCAGAATCGGTGTCGGCAATTGCCGTTCACGCTTGTTTGGGGATTTCCGGGCGGCCGCCAGGGAAGCGACGGATGCGCTGGACTTTGGATTCTATACCGGACAGCCGGTTGTTTTTTATGGTGCCCATCCCTCTGAATCGCTGAGCAGGATTTTCATAAAAAACAGGATGCCGGAAATCCTGCTTAAGGATGCCATAGGGACAGCTAACAGGAGCAAGGTGCGGGAATGCTTCGAAACGGCGGCTGCAGGCCTTGAAATGTGCAAAAAGCCACAGCCTTCCATAGTAGCAAGCTATATTAAGGATTTTTTGGCGGCCGGGTTGAATTCCATTGCTTTGGCAGCGGATAAATGGCGCTTGGACGAGGTGAATGAAAATATCGAAAAACTGGACCGGTGCGGCGATTTTTCCATGCTGCTTGGCGCAGCGGAAGCAATCGCCGAGCAGATGCTTGAAATCAGCGAGGACATGATCCGGAATAAAAACCGTTCTTCTGTGGCCCAATGCCTGCAATACATTTCGGAACACCTTACGGAGGATATCAGCGTAGAGATACTGGCAAGCAGGTTCCATTTCAACCACAGCTATTTCAGTACAATTTTTAAGAAAAATACGGGCGTCGGCCTGTCGGACTATATTTTCGACGTGCGGATGCAAAAAGCGCTGCAAATACTTAAAAGCAGCGACCATAAAGTGTATGAAGTTGCACGGGAGGCGGGGTTCAGGGATGTGAAATACTTCTGCAAGGCATTTAAGAGCAAATTCGGAGTGACCCCGAACTGTTTCAGAAGAAGTGCCGGCGTTGGGAGTGCAGCGGAATGACGCGGAGCGGAAAAAAAACGGAAAGAAGGATGAATGCTGGCAGGCTGCTGGATATGTTCAGCCTCAGGACAAGGCTGATGCTTGTGTTTTTTGTCATGATCACGATTTCCATCTGCTTTCTCGGAGTATCGTTTTACAGGATCAGTACCGATGTGATGTCCAGTTTTGCCGCTCAGAATGTTTACGAGCTGATCAAAAAAAATAATGAAATTATGGACCAGAGGCTCTCAAACGTGGTGAATAGCAGTTTATCCCTTATTTCTGACAAAAACCTCTTCGAGGTCCTGTCCGGCATCAATCCGGAAGACGGAAAAAGCAGAGTGAGTGCGGATAATGAAATCTCCAAAATATTAACACGTTACTTCATCTCCGAACCCGAAGCGTATTCCTATAAGCTGGTAACCAGCTATTATACCTTTTCACCGGATATGGGGTCCACACAGCCGGGATTTTTGCCGTATAAGGAATTTAGCCATACGTATCTTTTCAAAGACGCCATGGAAGCGCATGGGAAAATTGTCTGGATTCCTACGTATGATTTCGTAAAGGTTTATTCACAGAAAGAACTGGAAAACAGTGTAATGGAGGGGCGCTATGTATTTTCCGCCGTCCGGGTGATCGATAGCCTGACATTTGAAAGCGGGCAAATAAAGCATTTGAACAAAGAGATTGAGAGACCGGTGCTGGTGATTGACTTTTTACCCGATTTTTACAACAAACGGTTTGAAGATAATGAGATCATCAGGAAGTCGTGTTATGCCGTGATAAGCAAGGACGGTACCCTTGTGACACATTCCGGAACCAATGGATTCAGTATGGATTTTCTGGTAAACTGGGTAAAGGGTATGGGGGATAAGACCAGCGGATATGAATATATCACTGTTGACGGAAATCCGTGGATACTATCCTATGATACTTCAGGTATAACAAATTGGATTACGCTGGTTGCAGTAAATTCAAGAGACCTGACGAAAACGCTTCTTGACGAGATAAGGAGCAGAAGCGTATACCTGGCCATCATCCTGTGCATCGTGTCCTTTATCATTGCCTATATTATTTACGTCAGGGTAACAAATCCCATCAACAGGCTGGTTAGAGCTGCCGAAAAAATCGGGGAAGGCAATTTCGACATTGTCATATCGGAAGAAGGAGATGTGGACTTTAAGCACTTAATCCATACCATTAATAAAATGAGCAGAGAAATAAAGATGCTGATCAAGGAAAACTATGAGGTGGTGCTGAGGGAAAAGGAAGCGACAATCGGCGCTTTGACCATGCAATTGAATCCGCATTTCCTCTATAATACCATTAATATCATAAACTGGATGGCCATAAGAAATAAACAGAAGGATATCAGCACCATGTTGGTAAGCCTGTCGCATATGCTCAATTATACCATACGCTCGAAGGATGACATTGTAAGGTTTGAAGATGATCTTGAATGGTTGAAAAAATATTTGCATATCATGTCCATCCGGTTTGAGAACAAATTCACCGCGGTTTACGAGGTGGATCCCGAATTATTCGAGGCTCAGGTACCCAAGCTGTTTCTTCAGCCGATTGTTGAAAATATTTTTACGCATGCGTTTACCGATTTGACCCATGACGGACAGATAAGGATTTCTGCCGGAAGGGAGTCGAATGTCCTGATATTTGCCGTTGAGGACAACGGTAAAGGGATGGAGGAGGAACAAATCGGAAAAATATTAGGCAGTATTGGGAATAACAGCATGAGCATAGGGCTTCACAATGTGGATGAGAGAATAAAGATTCTTTATGGCTGCAATTACGGAGTAAAAATAGAATCAACCCTGTCAAGAGGGACGAAAGTTACCGTTACCATGCCCGATGGACCAGTGCGGAAACGGAAAAATACGGTATCCAATCAAGAAGAATAATTTGGGAAACATAATCAAGGGGCAACACAATCCATAAAACACAAGCAAATCCCACTTGTAAAGAGAATCAGGAGGTAGTGATGAGAAAACCGGACAAATTACTGTTGATTGTCATGATTGCCTGCCTTTTAGGGAGTATGTATACAGGGTGTACAGGAGCTGGCATGTCTGCGGGACAGGACACATCGGTGACTGCACATGCTCGTGCCAGCGCAGCGAAAGAGCCGGTTTATCTCACTTACGCCGGGTGGGGAACCGCAAACGAGAAAAATGTGACACAAAAAGCGATAGACAGCTTTAATGAAAAAAATGAAAATGTAAAAGTGTTTTATATGCATATCCCGACCGACTACTCGACAAAAATGGCGACACTTGCAGCAGCAAACCAACTGCCGGATGTATTTATGTTTTTCAAGGACATTTCCGCAAAGTGGGGGGAACAAGGCTTTTTATTCAATTTGAAAGAGCTGCTGGAGAAGGATAAAGACATTGACGAAAGCAAACTGATTCCCAATGCGTTGCTGAAGATCAGCGACGATAAAGTAATGGGAATTAAAATTTGCGAAGAGGTATTTGCCAATTATTATAATGTGGACATGTTTAGGGAAGCCGGCGTCGAAATGCCTCCTGCGGCCGCGGATAAGGCCTGGAGCTGGGACAGGTTTGTTGAAATCTGCAAGAGGATGACCCTTGATGAAAACGGAAATAACGCGCTGTCTCCCAACTTTGATCCGGACAGCATCAAGCAGTATGGAGTCCGGTTCAACCGATGGATGTGGTCGCTGTTTTTTAATTCAAATCAGACCAGTATCGTCACTTCCGACAAAAGCAAATTGAATCTGACAGATCCGGCGGTCACAGAATCCGTACAAATGCTGGCCGATCTTATCAATGTCCACCATGTGGCTCCGACCCTGACGGAGGAAAAGGATATTCCCAACCCTTCCGTCGCATTGCAGAGCAGAAAGGTTGCAATGGATCTGGACGGCCAATGGATAAACGTCGACCTGGGCACGGCAGGGATGAACTTTGATGTGGGAGTCTTGCCAAAAGTGAAGGTGCCTTCCACCGAGCAGTTTGGCGAAATGATTGTCATGTCCGGCCAGGTCCGGCATAGGGAGGAAGCATGGAAGCTGCTGAAATGGATGATTAATCCTGAAGTTAATATTGATATCTATAAAAGCGGTCTTTGGATGCCTATTGTAAAGGAATGGTATACAGATCCCCAACTGCTGGCCAGATGGGCGACGGTAAAACCGGGGCATCCCAGCGGGTTTAAGACGGCTGTGGTCGATGTCCTTCTTGAGCATGGCTACAATAATCACGGATACTGGCTTAAGAATTCACAGGAGATTAATGTGGATATCAATGCGGCGCTTGATGATGTCTGGCTGGGACTGAAAAGCACGGCCGATGCGTTTCGGGAATTGGAGCCGAAGATAGCAAAAAAATATAAGGGTGTATATGATTAATAATTAAATTTTATATTCGATGAGGTGGAGAAATGAATGCAATTAAAAACAACTCAAATCTATTATCTCTTGCCCAGGTTAAAATTCAATCCTCTTTTTGGGAGCCGTATAGAAAGCTGGTTAAGGAGGTCGTTATTCCATACCAGTGGGAGGTTCTGAACGACCGGATCCCTGAAGCGGAGCCCAGTCATGTCATGAGAAACTTGCGGATTGCAGCCGGACTTGAGGAAGGCGAGTTCTACGGGTACTTTTTTCAGGACACCGATCTGGCTAAATGGCTGGAGGCAGTGGCGTACAGCCTGCAGACCGACCCCGACGCAGAGCTTGAGAAAATCGCCGACGGAGCCATTGCTTTGATAGAACAGGCACAGCAGCCGGACGGTTATTTAAACTCCTATTTTACGGTGAAAGCGAAAGGCAAACGGTGGACGAACCTCCAGGAATGCCATGAGCTTTATACTGCCGGACATTTCATAGAAGCTGGCGTCGCCTATTATCAGGCAACGGGTAAGCCCAAGCTTTTGGACATTGTTTGCCGGTTTGCGGATTACATCGACTCGGTTTTTGGACCCGAACCGGGAAAGCTGCAAGGCTACGACGGACATCAGGAAATTGAACTGGCTCTTGTAAGGCTATACAAGGCTACGGGAAATAAACGGTATCTCATGCTCAGCAAATTTTTTCTTGATGCGAGAGGAAAAGAACCTTACTTTTTCACAGCGGAGTGGGAAAAAAGAGGAAGGGTTACCTATTGGGAGAACATTGTCCAAAAAGCTCCGGGTGATATGAGGGAATACAATCAGACGCACCAGCCTGTCCGGGAACAGACGGAGGCGGTAGGCCATGCCGTCCGGTTGATTTACATGCTGAACGGGATGGCCGGCGTAGCAAAGGAGACCGATGACGCGGGACTGTTGCAGGCTTGCCAAACCTTGTGGGAGAATATTACCCAAAAGCAGATGTACATTACGGGTGGAATCGGTTCTGCGTGTATCGGGGAAGCATTCACGTTCGATTATGACCTTCCCAACGACACGATCTATGCTGAAACGTGTGCATCCGTGGGATTAATCAATTTTGCGCAGAAAATGCTCCAGATGGAGAATAAGAGATTCTTTGCAGATGTAATTGAAACGGCGCTGTTTAATATTATCCCCGGTTCCATGGCCAGGGACGGTAAGCATTATTTCTATGTAAATCCGCTTGAAGTCTGGCCGGAAGCAAGCCGGAAAAATCCAGGAAAGCTCCATGTGAAGCCGGTCAGACAGAAATGGTATGGCTGCGCCTGCTGTCCGCCCAATCTTGCGAGGCTTATTACCTCGCTGGGGCAGTATATCTATACGGTGGGAGACAATGCCTTGTATATCCATCAGTATATCGGCAGTGAGGTCACTGTTGATTTGGGGGGGGAGACAGTCAAGGTCAGTCAGAAGTCGGATTATCCATGGAACGGCGATATCCGGTTCGATTTATCCATGAAAGCACCCAAGGAGTTCACCGTTGGTTTGAGAATTCCCGGATGGTGCAGGGAGGCTTCACTTCATATCAATGGCGAAATTGTCGGTGTAGCGGAAATGGAAGAGGACGGATATGTTCTTATTAAAAGATCCTGGAATGACGGCGATACCCTGGAGCTTCAGCTTGAAATGCCAATCCGGTTGATGGAGGCGAATCCCCTTGTCCGGGCGAATGCCGGAAAGGTAGCTATACAAAAGGGACCGGTGGTCTATTGCCTTGAAGCGGCGGATAATGGAGATAATTTGTCTGCTATCAGCGTACCGTACAATGCAAATTTGAAAGCTGTATTTGAAGCCGGCTTGCTGGGAGGAGTCACAGCCATATACGGTGAGGGCTTTCGAAGCTGTATGGACGGATGGGAGAATACATTGTACAGACCGGTGCAAAGTGAAAGGAAGCCGGTTCAATTAAAAGCTGTACCTTATTGTGTCTGGGGTAACCGTAAGCCAGGTGAAATGCTGGTTTGGATATCTTGTGACAAATAGGTGTTATTGCCTGAGCACGAGGGCTCAAATCATATTTTACTATAGCGCGTTTATTTCTGTGATCTGAACTTACTTTTAAGCAAATACCGGTTAACGGCAAAACAACTTTCAGTGCGGAGCGGCAATTTTTACTGCGAGAGCTGCGGTGATCGGGTCAAAATTGCCGGGAAAGCCGTTCTGCATCTTCAAGGTGAAAACGTATAGGTATTAAGCTTTTGCCAGGAATACACTCCGGGCTCCGAAGCAAAAGCTATATAGTGTTCTTTTCAAATCATCTACCATCAATTTCCGGATACTGTCAAAGCTGATCCTTGTGTAAAGAGCTTCTACATCCCCGTGTCTTTGATTTCTTGAATATGAATGCTGAAACGGCATTAAAAAAAGCTTTTGTGTAAAGCATAGAAAAATATGGACTTGTGAATTTGCCATGGCAATAGACAAAAAAAGTTTACAAGCTTTTTGAGTCCGTTATATAATAATTTAATGCAATATGATAATTATGATTTTTGATAGCGAGTAATACAGACCAACCGGAGAGGAGGTGGCCTCATGGCATATCGTGATTTGCAAAGTTTCCTGAAGAAATTGGAAGAAAGCAAAGAATTGAAAAAAATAGAGATCCCGGTATCCACGGAACTTGAAATGACAGAGATAGCGGACCGTGTCAGCAAGGCGCAGGGGCCAGCCCTGTTATTTCAGCATGTAAAAGGGTTTGCTTATCCCGTGGCAATGAATGTAATGGGCAGCGAAAAGCGTATGAGCATGGCACTGGGAGTAAGCAAGCTGGACGATATCGGAGCGGAAATCGCGGAATACCTGAATTTTGAACAATACTATTCCGTTCGCGGCTTGATCAAAAGCATCCCCCGCCTGCTGCGGCTTCTTCATGTATTTCCGCGGCGGAGCAGGCGCAGGGGAGCCTGTCAGCAGGTGATTGAAAGAGAGCCGGATTTATTTTCTCTGCCCGTACTGAAATGCTGGCCGCAGGATGCAGGCCGATTTTTTACTCTTCCGCTGGTTTTTACCAAAGAGGCGGACAGCCGCCGTCAGAATGTTGGCATGTACCGGATGCAGATTCTTGATAAGACCAGTACGGCCATGCACTGGCATAAACATAAGGATGGCTCGGAAATATTCCTGTCTTATGCGAAGTCTGGCCGCAGGATGCCGTTGGCCGTGGCATTGGGGTGTGACCCCGCAATTACCTATGCGGCAACCAGTCCGCTTCCGAAAATGGCGGACGAGATCATGTTTGCAGGCTGGCTCAGAAAAGCCCGTGTGAAAATGGTAAAGTGCATTACCAATGATATTTACGTCCCGGCTGACGCGGAATTTGTGCTGGAGGGGTATGTTGACCCGAAGGAAGCTCTCGTCAGGGAGGGGCCTTTCGGCGATCATACCGGGTATTATTCCCTGGCCGGCGATTATCCGCGTTTTCATGTAACTTGCATTACACACAAAAAAGAACCGGTTTATCCGGCTACCGTTGTGGGTAAGCCGCCTATGGAAGACTGCTATATGGCCAAGGCGACGGAGCGTATCTTTCTGCCTTTTCTTCGCCTTCAGATTCCTGAATTGGCGGATTTGAATCTTCCTCTTGAGGGTGTGTTCCATAACTGTGCCATTGTCTCCATACGAAGCCGTTACCCCGGCGCAGCGCGCAAGGTGATGAATGCGGTATGGGGTATGGGGCAGATGATGTACACAAAAATGATCGTTGCGGTGGACGAGTCCGTTGATGTGCAGAATCTTCCGATGGTGCGGGATACGGTTCTGAAAAACGTGAGAGGCCGGGAAAGTCTTTTCTTTTGCAGCGGGCCATTGGACGCGCTGGACCATTCTTCCGGGGCTGCGCTATATGGCTGCCGCCTGGGTGTTGATGCTACTGAAAGGGATATTCCCGCGGAGGCTGGAATCGAGGATACCTTTACCGTTATTCCGGTTGACAAGAAGTATGATTTTCAGGGAAGAAAAACGCTGGAGGGTTATCTGCCGGAGCACCCCGAAAAATTTGTGATTTGTGTGGATGGCAGCGTTGCTCCGGGTGATTTATCCACGGTGATGTGGAAGGTATTCAATAATATTGATGCCGCAAGAGATTTGGTCATCATCGGACAAAAAATAGGTGTCGATGCCACGAGGAAGTTCCGGGGGGAGGGACTGTCGCGCGACTGGCCGGAGGATATTGTTATGGACGCTGAGATAAAGCAGGCTGTCAGCGAGAGGTGGGGCCAATATGGTTTGGACGGAAATATTTAAAAAAGGAATAAGAAAGATCAGAGATTATGGAAAACTGGTGATGTTTTCCCATACTATTTTTTCCTTCAGCTTTGCGCTTGTTTCAATGGTTCTTGCTGCACGCGGTTTTCCTAATATCTCCAAACTCCTATGGATCATCGTTTGTTTTATGGGTGCTCGCACGGGGGCTAATGCCATCAACCGTGTAATTGATGCGAAGATCGATGCAAAAAACCCGCGTACGGCAAATCGTCAGCTTCCGAAAGGCGAAATGAAATTGGGGGAGGTAATTGTCTTTTCGGGAATCTGCTTCCTGATAATGCTGTTTGGCGCTTACAAGCTGAATGGGCTTTGTCTGGCTCTTTCTCCGGTAGCGCTGATCCTGCTGGTCATTTATTCCTATTGTAAGCGTTTTACCTATTTGTGTCACCTGGTACTGGGTGTTACCTGTGCCTGTGCGCCTGTCGGCGCATGGCTTGCGGTTACGGGGCGCTTTGACTTTCTCCCGTTGGTGATGGGCGCTGCCAATACCCTCTGGGTCGCTGGGTTTGACATCATCTACGGCTGCCAGGATTACGACTTCGACAGGAAGAACGGGCTGCATTCCATTCCGGTTAAATTCGGTGTAAAAGGCGCCTTGCTGATTGCGTGTTTGTTCCATATCGTTACGCTGCTCTGTCTAATTCTAATTGGAATTTTAGTGCCGCAATTTGGGGTGATTTATTATATCGGCGTTGGTATGATTGCAGCCATGTTTATTGCGGAATACCGCATAATATCGCCTACGAACCTGACAAATGTCAATATTGCGTCCTATAGCGTAAACCAGCTTGTCAGCCTGACGTTATTGATATTTGGAATCCTTGATGTTTTTCTTTAAATATGAAATTATAAATAAAAGTAAAAAGCACAAAATTATTCAATTTTATGGGAGAAAGGGGTAAAAAGGTAATGCAATAGGACAATGGACGGCCTGATGGATTTTGTTGGGGGGCATGCCCCCATGGGAACTGGAAATTGAAAATAAAGTTACTAGAAAAGATGGGAATATTACCATGAGGAATAATAAAATTGTTTTGATCATAATACTGTTAGCCCTGCTGCTTATTATTGCAGGGTGCTCAAAAGAAGGGGAGACTGTGTCAGCCGGTGAGGAAAAGCCGGTCATTCGAATTGGAATGATGTCTTCCTCCGATGTCATTCCATTTGTCCTTATAAATGAAAACAAGCTTTCCGATAAATATGGGTTTACGCTTGATTTACAGGTGTTCACTTCCGCCAGGGACCGGGACGCGGCACTCCAGGCAGGTGAACTGGACGGCGTTCTTACTGATTACATCGGCGTGTGTATGTACCAGAATGCCGGTTTTGACGTGAAAATCACCGGCATTACGGATGGAGATTACATTCTGCTGGCGGGCAAAAACAGCGGTATCAGCGATATCCGTCAGATAAAAGGAAAGAGCATTGCAATTTCGGAAAAAACGCTGATTGAATATACCCTTGACAACATTTTGAAGAAGAATGGCATGGAAGATACCGATGTGGTAAAAGAGGTGGTCCCCCGCATTCCGGACCGTTTGGAACTGCTGAGAAACGATAAAATCGCTCTTGGCCTGATGCCGGAGCCGTTTGCAACCCTTGCTTTGAAGGACGGAGAGATTCAGCTCGGTACCGCAAATGAATACGGCCTTTTCCCGGCTGTTTCAGCATTCTCAAAAACCGCACTTGACAGCAAAAACGAAGCAATCCGAAATCTGTATAAGGCTTATAACGAGGCTGTTGACTATATGAATCATACGGATATCCAGCAGTATGAAGAGACTGTGGTCGATGCTGTGGGCTATCCCAAGGAAATGGTGGGAAAGATTACGGTAAAGCCCTTTCGCAAAAGCGGGCTTCCTCCCGAAGAAGACGTTAAGGCTGCGGTGCGTTGGGCCAGCGGAAAGGGTCTGTGTAAGCCGACGCTTACCTATGAGCAAATGACCTATAATGTTTATAGCAAATCCAATTAAGCCGGTGATAAAGATGCTGAAAATAGATAATATATCCGTAAGCTACCGAATAAAGGGCAAGAAGGTGCCGGTCCTGCAAAACTTCTCTTTGCAGCTTGGGCAGGGGGAGGTACTGGCGGTGCTTGGCCCGTCTGGCTGCGGCAAGTCGACGCTGATTCAGGTACTTGCCGGCATGCTTCCGACTGAGAGCGGCACGGTGACTGTTGTCCCTGACAGCGTGGAAATGCCGCTTGACCCTAAGACTCACAAAATTGCAGTTATTCCACAGAATTGCGGATTGCTTCCATGGAAAACCATTCGTCAAAACTGCTTGCTGCCCCTGAGGTTGCACAACCTGCGGATTGATGATAAGAAGCTTGCCGAACTGGAAGAGACCTGCCGTTCTTTGGATGTTGATGCCTTATTGGAGCGATATCCTCATGAGCTTAGCGGTGGCCAGATACAGCGGGCCGCGCTTGCCCGGGCGTTTTTGCAGAAACCCGACCTGCTTTTAATGGACGAGCCTTTTTCTTCTCTGGACACAATTACCCGTTCCGACGCATGGGAGCTTTTCCTGAAAATCTGGAGGCAAAAGCAGCTTACAACCATATTGGTTACCCACAGCATGGAGGAGGCATTGTACCTGGGCAAGAAAATTGCGGTACTTGACAAAGAAAAGGGGAGACTGCTCGAACAGATGGACAATCCTTATTTCGGCCAGCCGGAGACAGTCCGGGAGGACTTCCTCCAAATGAAGAGGAGACTGCACGGATTGCTGAAACCTATTGACAGGAGAGAAATACCATGAAAAAACTGCTGAATAGGATCTGTCTCTTCTTAGAGGGATTTTTACTTATCAATTTGATTTGGTATATAGGATATCTGACAGTACACACAACGGTAATTCCCAATCCCATAACGGTATACCGGAATTTTGGTACGGTAGTTGCGGACGACATCCTGATACACATCCTGTACAGTCTGGGAAGGATCGGTCAGGGCTTGGGCCTGTCTCTGTTGGTCGGCATTCCGGTGGGAATGCTTATGGCATATTCGAAAAACGCCAACAAAATCCTGTATCCGCTTGTCTATTTCAGTTATCCGATTCCCAAAACCGCATTACTGCCAATTGCCATGCTTTTATGGGGAATGCGGGACGGCTCAAAGATTGCCATTATCTTTTTGATTATTGTATTTCAGGTAATTGTTGCGGTTCGGGACAGCATACGGAATATCGATTCTTCGCTGTATCTGGTGACCGTCAGCGCAGGAGCCTCTAAAGGGCAGATCGTCTGGCACATTACGCTGCCTGCGATTTTGCCGGAGCTGTTGACCAGCCTGCGCATTTCCCTTGGGACGGCGGTTTCCGTTCTGTTCTTTGTGGAAGGCTATGGGACAAGGTACGGAATGGGATATTATATTGTTAACGCCTGGTCGCAAATCGACTATATCGGTATGTACAGCGGTATTATCGTGATATCAGTCGTCGGCTTTGCACTGTTTGCTGCAGTGGACTTTCTTTCTGTGAAGCTTTGTCCCTGGCGGTAATCTGCACTGCATAGCGTTGCAACCGGTTATTTGCGGCTTGATAGTGATATTCAATGGATTCCCGCGAACTGACCGCAGTTACAGAAGCACATCATTTTGTTACGTGGATAGCAGATTGACAGGCCTTCTTTTTTTAGTAAAATGCATACTGGGGTAACAAGCCATGGTTTTGTGACAATAAATCAATTATAATAAGGGATAAGAAGTGTAGCGAGGGGCGAATTCATTTCGCCCGCAGCGAGGAGGTATGGGGGTATGCCCCCATTAGAAATTGAAAGGAGGATTTCGATGAAAATTATTATGTACGGCGCGGAAATTTGCCAGGATTGCGTGGCAGCGAAAGCGGAACTGGCGGCTTTTTCCACGGTTGAGTTGGATTACAGAGACATTACAAAAGATACAAAGACACTGAAAGAGTTCTTATCCTACCGTGATCACGAGGAAATGTTTATTCCGGTCATCAAGGGCGGCGGGATTGGTATTCCGTTTTTCATTTTGGAAGATAACTCGAAAACTTTTGACATCAATGATTTCACCGGCGCAGAAAAACCGGAGCAGACCGGAGATTCCTGCTCCGTCGATGGTAAAGGCTGTTGACGAAGGGTATCTTTTTTATCCTGCCAGGGTAATCGCGCGGTAATGAGCATGCAGAAAACATACAGTTAAAAGCCGCTTGCAGAGCGGCTTTAATTGTATGCCGATGGCAGCGTGTCAAGAAATAAAACAGGCTTTAAAATATGTTTCGACGGCTTTTGTTTTTACTCCGACCCCAAAATACAAATAAATAAATAAAAACACGGTAAATTCATGAAGCAAGAAAATGGAAAACGAGTCTAGTCCGCTTTTGCTAAAAGGTAAAAAGATTGCGCAGCAATCTTTTTTTTCTTTTTAAGTAGAGAGATGAAACAATCTAACAATT
>JAEZCO010000017.1 GCA_023433505.1 Bacillota bacterium
TAAATTGTTAGATTGTTTCATCTCTCTACTTAAAAAGAAAAAAAAGATTGCTGCGCAATCTTTTTACCTTTTAGCAAAAGCGGACTAGACTCGTTTTCCATTTTCTTGCTTCATGAATTTACCGTGACCCGGAGCTTTTGCCGTTATTTGCGGGAGATCATAGCAACCGTGTGCCGTTGATCAACAGTTGGAAATTCAATCCCAGAAAAGCGGCGGCTCTTCTGTTCATTGTCATTCGAGTGAGAAATATCTCGAAATAATCCATTACCGGGCAGATTTTTGTGTCGATGTTCAGTTCCAGCTGTGCAGTCTGCTTTTCTTTATCCACGGAAATACTTGAGCTTTCGACGGCATAATTGACCCTGTCATGAATGTCAAAAGTAGCGAAATCCGTATTCCTGACCCTGCTGCGATGCACATCCGACTTGTCGGCAAGAATTAATGCCGCTGAAATTATACTTACAGCCGTTCCGGACTTTTCGTCATGGTTTCCGATAGCAAGCATGATTTCTCCGGCTTCACTTACATCCAGACCGATCTTTGTAAGCAGGTTATACGCCATTATTGCGCCGGAATGGGCATGGTCGCACCTGTTAACCGCATTGCCAATATCATGGAGATACCCTGCCATTCTTGCAAGCTCTACTTCCCTTTCGGAATACCCCAGATTTTCCAGCATGTCGCCGGCATTTTTGGAAACGAGGCTGACATGCCTGAAGGAGTGCTCCGTGTATCCCAGAACCCGCATCTGCTTTTCTGCGATTGAAAGAAAATTCCGTACTTCTTCGTTATTTTTTAAATCATTTACGTTTAAAGCCATTTACTCCATCTCCATTGCTTTGATCCATAAGGAGCATTCAACCCTTTTCTTTTCCAGTTCACAAGCGATCTTGTAAGGTTTGCTCAAATCCCCGCCGAATTGATAAGCGTTGGCAGCACAGCCTCCGCTGCAGTAAAACTTGGCCCAGCACTCCCTGCAGGCATCATTTGATAATATGTTGGATGCCTTAAAGCGGTTGATTACGTTTTTGTTCAATTCATCCCCGCTATTAACGTTTCCTATTTTGAAATCATCCATACCGACAAATTGATGACAGGGAAAAATATCGCCTTCCGGCGTAACTGCCACATATTCGTGTCCCGAACCGCAGCCCTTGAGCTTTTTCACAGCGCATGGCCCTTGTTCAAGATCGATCATGAAATGAAAGAAATTAAAACCGTTTCCCTCTTTATGTCTTTTTATATATTCCTTTGCAAGCTTTTCATATTCCTGCAGCAGCTGAGGCAGGTCTTCTTCTCTTATGTCATATCCCGAATCCTTCCCTGCTACCACCGGCTCAATGGAAATCTGCTTGAAGCCCAGGTCGGCAAGGTGCAGGACATCCTCAGAAAAATCGGTATTTTCTCTGGTGAAGGTCCCCCTGACGTAATACCTGTCCTGGTTGCGTGAATCGGCCATATCCTTGATTTTCGGGAGTATGGAGGCATAGGACCCGCTCCCATCCACTCTATAGCGCATCCGGTCGTTTACCTCTTCACGGCCGTCTATACTCATGACAAGGTTGCCCATATGTTCATTGATGAATTGCTTATTTTCCTCATTGAGTAAAAGTGCGTTGGTTGTGAGCGTAAGCCTGAAATTTTTATTGAATTCCCTGCCTTTTTCCATCGCATAGGCGGTAACTTCCTTTACAACCTCGAAGTTCATCAGCGGTTCACCGCCGAAAAAATCGATTTCCAGGTTCCTTCGGCTGCCTGAAGACCTGATGATGAAGTCAATGGCTTTTTTCCCGGTTTCAGCACTCATCAAAGTCCGCTTGACACCAAAATCCCCCGTAGCGGCAAAACAATATTTGCATCTCAGGTTACAGTCATGCGCCACATGAAGGCATAGCGCCTTAATTACGGGCTTTGCTTCGGATTTGAATTCGTAGTCCTTTAATGGATCCTCCGAATACAGCTGACCGGCTCTTTCCAGCTCGCTTATCTCTTCGTAGGCTTCATCAACTTTCTCTCTTTCAAAACGTGCAGACAGCTTGTCCAGTATGGAAGCCTTATCCAGTTCTTTATAATAATCAAGAATTTCGTAGGTCGTTTCATCGACGGCGTGAACCGCGCCGCTATTTACATCCACTACGATATGGGTATCATGAATTTTAAATTTATGTATCATCCGTTTTCCTCTCAGACGCAAACAGGGACGAATCCCCGGCTTGCCAAAAGCAAGTCAAGAACCGCCCCTACTTGCGTTATCTGAATTATCTTTTTTCACATTTTTGGTTTGCAACCGTGCATGACGTTTTGCATGCCGATTGGCAGGAAGTCTGGCATTCGCCGCAGCCGCCGTATTTCAAACCATCCTTCAAAGTAGATGCGCTTATGGTCTTTATGTGCTTCATATAATCCCCTCCCATGTCTTTTTTCAACAATGTATTATAACATAATAAACCTGTATTGGAAAGGATTTTTTATATGCTCACATACTTTTGCTTTTCATGTATTTATGCCCGCTTTTTTTAACATTGATTCCCAGAATACCGCCAATGGCACCCGTCAATACACCGATCACCGTCATGGTTATCACATATTTGTCGATTGTAAAGTTATTGAAAATCAAGCTGCTGAGCAGATACAAAATAAGCATGTATATAAAACCAACAATGCTGCCGTTGAGCCAGCCCCTGTTTTTTAACCCCCGGGTGGACGTGGTGCCGGCAGTCAGGACGCTTATGATGGTTGTAATAACAACTGCGGTCGATATAAATTTTTCCGGAAAGTCTGTATTGGAAAGAATGAGCGCAAATAGTGCGAAAACAGGTATCGTAATGATATAAGAAACGATAATACCCCTGACAACAGACATGACCGTAATGCTTTCATTCAATGGTGCTTTTGTTGACTGGTTTGAACTCCTCACCATAAAGGTACCCCCTGTATAATAGCATTGAACACAATAATATACTATTAAGGTACAGGCAGCTTTAGAACAACAAAAAAAGCGCAATACAGCGCTTTTTCTGCCTATGCTGGAACGTTTATCAAAACCCCGTTGGAAATCGGGGTTCATCTTCACACAACGCCTGATCTCAAGATTCAACCGGCTTTATAACTTCCTTGATCGCCCATTTTTTAAAATTCATTTTTGTTTTTTCCACGCTGGTTTCGATGGTTACTTCATCGTCTTTAATATTAATTACCTTGCCCGATACGCCGCCGATGGTGACCACATTATTGCCCACCTGCAATGCACCCAGCATATCCTTGGCCTTCTTGTCCCTTCTTCTTTGCGGCAAAAAGATAAGGAGATACATGATAACGACGAAAAATAACAAATAACCAACCGTCAGAAATATTCCTCCACCTTGCCCTGTTGCTGTCGGCATAAATTTCCCTCCACTTACTATATTTTATTAAAAGTTATTTTAACTTTAATAATCTTTTTAGGTGTGTCCTCTATCCTTTATACCCAAAGGATGCAAAAAATTCATTTCTAAAATCACCCAGTCTGTCTTCTATTATAGCTTGTCTTATCTTTTTCATCAAGTCCAAAAGAAATTTTAAGTTATGCCAGGAAGTAAGCCGTATTCCAAGGACCTCTTGTGCTTTCAGCAGATGCCGGATGTATGCTCTGGAAAAATTCCTGCAGGCATAGCAATCACAGTCAGGATCAAGACTGCTGTAATCCCTGGCATATTTGGCGTCTCTGGCAATGATCTTTCCCTTGCTTGTAAGTACCGTCCCGTTCCTGCCGATCCTTGTAGGAAGAACGCAGTCAAACATATCGATGCCCCTGATTGAACCTTCGATAAGATAATCTGGGCTTCCGACGCCCATAAGATATCTTGGCTTATCCTGTGGTAAAAGAGGCACGGTACAATCCAGCATATCGTACATATCCTTTGCTGGCTCTCCGACACTTAAACCGCCGATGGCATATCCGGGAAAACCGATTTCCAGCAATTCCTCTGCGCTTTGAATCCTAAGATCACGGTATATCCCTCCCTGAACGATGCCGAAAAGCGACTGCTTTTCGGTATTTTCATGGGCTTCCTTGCATCGCTTTGCCCACCGGCTTGTCCTCTCAAGAGACTTTTTTGCATAGTCGTAATCGGCAGGATAAGGTATACACTCGTCAAATGCCATGATTATATCTGCCCCGAGATCATTTTGGATCTTTACGGCGGTTTCGGGGGAAATAAAATGCCTGGAACCGTCAATATGCGATTTGAAGGTCACGCCTTCCTCTTTGATATTTCTGAGGTCGCTGAGGCTGAAGACCTGAAAGCCGCCGCTATCTGTCAAAATTGATCTGTCCCAGGACATAAAGCCGTGAAGTCCGCCGGCGTCCCTGACGATTTCACTTCCCGGGCGCATATACAAATGATAGGTATTGCTGAGAATAATCTGTGCATCCACCTGCTTCAATTCCTCCGGCGACATGCCTTTTACAGAGGCCTGGGTACCAACAGGCATGAATACGGGAGTCTCAAATGAACCGTGGGGTGTATGCACTCTGCCCAGCCGGGCTCCGGTCTGCTTGCATTTTTTTATTAATTCATAACGTACAGCTTCCACTTATAGTAATCCTCCGGACATATATCCAAATTAGTCGCACTGAAAAATTTATACTTAGGACTCGCTTCGGATAATCTTTTCCGGAGAACTACGCCAAAAGGAACGACCTTCCCCAGAAAAGAATCCGAACTAACATTTAGGCAATCCTTACCTTATCAGCATTGCATCTCCAAAACTAAAAAACCGATATTTTTTCTCTATTGCTTCCCTGTATGCCTCCAGAACATTGTCCCTACCGGCAAAAGCGCTGATCAGCATAATCAGAGTTGAACCGGGAAGATGAAAATTTGTAATTAAAGCATCTACCGACTTGAAGCTGTACCCGGGGTAAATAAAGATGTCGGTCCACCCACACCCGGGGGTTATGACGCCCTCACTGTTTGTGGCTGTTTCCAATACCCTGCAGCTGGTTGTTCCTACGGCAATTATTCTGCCGCCTTCACTACGCGTCCCGTTTATGGTACTGCATGCTTCATTGCCAATGGTATAATACTCCGAATGCATTTTGTGTTCTTCAATATTTTCGGACTTTACAGGCCTGAAGGTGCCCAATCCAACATGAAGCGTTACAAAAACGATACGGACTCCTTTTTTCTCAAGCGCCGAAAGCAGCTCTTTGGTAAAATGAAGTCCTGCCGTAGGCGCCGCGGCCGAACCCTTATCCCTGGAATACACCGTCTGATACCGCTCGCTGTCATCCAACCGGCAGGTAATATACGGCGGCAGTGGAACAATTCCCACTTTGTCCAGCACTTCCTCAAATACTCCGTCATAGGTAAATTCAACAAGCCTGTTTCCTTCTTCGACGATTTCCAGTATCTTTGCTCTCAGCAAACCGTCGCCAAATACAAACCGGGCACCGGGTTTGGCTTTTCTGCCGGGCTTAAGGATGACTTCCCAGATATCGCCTTCAATACGCTTCAAGAGTACGAATTCGATCCTGCCTCCGGTCCCTTCCTTTGTTCCCAGCAGCCTGGCAGGGATGACCCTCGTATCATTCAGTACCAGACAATCTCCCTTGTTTAAATACTCCAGGATATCACTGAATTGTCCGTGCCGAACTTCGCCGCTATGCTTATCCAGCACCAGCAGTCTTGACATGTCTCTCTTTTCAAGCGGGTGCTGCGCAATGAGTTCTTCCGGCAGCTCATATAAAAAATCATTAATTTTCATTTATCACCTGTACCGAATATGCTCTATCCTTGTTATAACGACAATGTCGGGCAAATACCGGCCTGCGTAAAATCATTGGCTTTTGCTTTCACAAAAAACCGGCGGTTTACTGCAAAATGCCCGTCAACGCCCAATATTATCTATTATTCATTTAATTCAATTGAAATAATACATGAACCAAGCAAATTTGGCAACATTTATTCTATTTTTGTCCCAAGAAAATAATGCGTGATGATCTCATCGTATTTAAAACCGGCCTTTCCCATGCTTCTGGCGCCTTCCTGGCTCAACCCGACGGCATGGCCCCATCCCTTGCCCGAGAATACATAGGTTTCAGGTACAAGGGCAACCGTTTTTTCTTTGCCTCCGGCGCCAAGGACATGGACTTTATTGGCGGAAATGTTGACCGTCCTGGTCCCGGAGGAGCTGATCACCTTCTTGCCTCCAATCTGGGTCTTTAAAGGGTTGGAAGCTGCGGAAGCCATATAAACGTCGGCGTCCGTCGTTATTGTATATAGTTGGCTGTCCAGGCTGAAAATTGTCCGGCATCTCTCCAGGGTATAAATGGCAGGATCACTTCTTTTATCTCCTCTTACAGCCAGCTGTGTGACTCTCCCTGCATCCGACGTCTTGAGTATGCTCATGCCGAGGACATTTCCTATCTCGGGGATCTTTGCCATAACATCCGATGCCCGGAGTGTTTTCGTCCATGAATAGATAGGCTCATATTTATCTTCAACACTTTTCAGATATGGCTGCGGATAGCCCCAGACATTTACCGGGTCCTCAGTCCTTCCTGCGCTGGAAGCGAAATAAAATATCTGCTTTGCAAGCTGACTGTCATAGGTAATAACCTTCCCCTTGATCTCGTCGATGGCATCATCGCAGGCTTTAACTTCAAAGCTATAGCCTTTATATACCTGGCAGTGGGTCGTTGCACAAACATCAAAGCCGGTTTTCTTGTGCTTTCCGATATTGTTTATGGCATACATTTTGGCAGCCATTGCCTGGGCTTTCAGCGCTTCAGGATGAGAATTTCCACCGATTTCGGGAGGAACGTTGCCATACAGGTATTCCTGAATTCCTACGACGTTGATCACCGTCATATCACTGCCAGATAAGCGCCGAACCTCCAGTGCTCCCCTATAAACCTTCCCGTTGATGGACAGTATTTGAGGATCATTTCCCTGGGACGGTATGACACGGAATAATGCTGTGTCGCTGCCGAACAGGCAAACAGGCTTTCCGGCTGAATCAAACACGGCAATTCTGTTTGAAGCAGGCTGGGACACCGAATATGCCCCTTCTCCAAGGGCTGCAGTTACATTCGCCAGATCCTGCTGCGCCGTATTTTCGTCCAGGTAGAAGCCCGACCATACCTGCCATGAATCAGCAAAAACCGGATAAGCTTGAATTCCCTTCTGGATAAAGCCTTTTACCTGCTCATTCATAACGGCGGGGTCAGAATAGCCCGTTCCGAGTACAATGTGGAAAGGACCTGTTTTCTCGCCTTCCGGTATCTGACCGGGAGTATATTCCCGTATACTGCCTGCCGAATTGACAAAATATGCGTCTTTTCTTAGAGTCAGCTGATTCTCAGAGAGATAGTCGCATATGGAGGTAAACGAATTGTCTTTAAAGAAACCGACGCTCAATCCTGCTTTTGCACTTGCGGTGAGAGACGCCACCGCAGTGTTAACATAAACCGACGGATCGGAATAGTACAAACCGACTTTTATGGTGTCAGGTACGTTGAATTCCGCTTTAGACATGGAAAACGGCATCATAAGGATAATGAATGAAATAATTATGTATGCTGTTCTTTTACAACATTTTTTGCTTGGCATGTACATTTTAACATCACCTTCTCATCTGTAAAAAGCTGGGCCCAGTAAATTTTTGGATAAATTTCTTCCAAAGTTTTGTATTCGACATTAACGGCGCTTCTTCCTTCTATATCGTCCTTTTTTATGGATTTTTAATAAATTTGTAATATTTCTGCCGCTAGAAACAATCATAAAAGTTAGCAGGTTTTCCTCCGGAATAGAAATTTAAAGATCAAATTTGTAAAGAAGCTGCATATATTATATAATAAGGTAAGGAGCACACTCTTTCCAAACAGAAAGCTTCCTTCTTTATTTGGGCTTGACCCTTCTGCATGGAGGAAAAAGGCTTTAAAATATTTGACAACATGCTTTTAGGGTGTTATTATAATAAAAAATAAAATAAAGTATTGGTAGAGGCGCATTTTTCAAAAGTACTGAAGTAGAAGGTTACAGGACCTGATGATATCATGGAAAGGGAAAAATGCCGAAGGAATGATCTCCTGGAGGATTATGTCCTGGTTATACAGTAAACAGCTGTACAACTGTCATCAAGGATTTTGGTGGAGCGCTATCTGTTTTTAAACAAGCCGGTTACGGCAAGGTTTTTTGTTTATACGGACTGCTGGTACTCTTCCAGCAGTTTTAATTATTTATACAGGTAAATTAATAAATATGGAGGAATTGGCAATGAATAAAAAACTAAAAGTCGGTGTATTGGGCGGTACCGGAATGGTTGGGCAGAGATTTGTCACACTGCTTGACAACCATCCCTGGTTTGAGGTGGTTTCTATCGCAGCCAGTGAAAGATCTGCCGGGCTTCCCTATTCCAGAGCGGTTGAAGGCAGATGGAAGCTTGAAGCCGGGATTCCTGAAAATGTTAAAAATATCACGGTCAGAAGCGTACTGGAAATTTCAAAGGTTGCGGATGAAGTGGATATGGTCTTTTGCGCCGTTGATATGAAAAAAGATGAGATAAAGGAACTTGAAGAAAAATACGCAAGGGCTGAAGTACCCGTAATCTCCAATAATTCAGCCCACAGATGGACAGAGGATGTTCCCATGATGGTACCGGAGATCAATCCGGAGCACTCGGCGGTTATAGAACATCAGAGAAAGCGTCTGGGTACAAAAAGAGGCTTTATCGCCGTTAAGTCCAATTGCTCTTTGCAGAGCTATGTACCTCCCATCCATGCCCTGATGGAATTTGAGCCTCAAAAAATACTTGCTTGCACATATCAGGCGATTTCAGGCGCAGGAAAGGTTTTCAGCGACTGGCCTGAAATTCTTGACAATGTTATCCCCTATATCGGCGGCGAGGAAGAAAAAAGCGAAAATGAACCGTTGAAAATCTGGGGCAGAATCGAAGACGGTAAAATTGTCAAGGCAAATGGACCGTCTATTTCCGCCCAGTGTTACAGGGTGCCTGTTTCAGACGGTCACATGGCTGCGGTATATATCACTTTTGGCAAAAAGCCTTCCAAGGATGAAATCCTGTCCCGCTGGAAAGAATTCAGCGGCAAACCCCAAGCACTCAAGCTGCCCAGCGCACCGGCACAATTTCTGACTTATTTTGACCAGCCCGACAGGCCGCAATCAAAGCTTGACAGGGACCTGGAAAACGGTATGGGCATATCCGTGGGAAGGCTTCGCGAAGATAATATTTTCGACTATAAATTCACCTGCCTGTCACACAATACCGTAAGAGGCGCCGCAGGCGGAGGAATATTGATGGCTGAGCTTCTGAAGGCGGAAGGTTACTTTTAGATTTTAGATTTATTCATTACCAAACATGAAAGGATGTTTTATATGAAGAAGTGCGTTTTTACTGGTTCGGGTGTTGCAATCGTAACTCCTTTTACAGATGACGGAGTTGATTATGAAAAACTGGGAGAGTTAATCGAATTCCAGCTAAAAGGGAAAACCGATGCCATCATTATTTGCGGGACCACCGGCGAAGCCTCTACAATGCCTGACAGCGAACATATTTCGGTCATCGAATATACTGTCAAAAAGGTCAATAAAAGACTTCCGGTCATTGCCGGTACAGGCAGCAATGATACAAAGCATGCCATCCATCTTAGTAAAAAAGCCGAAGAGGTAGGCGCAGATGCTGTCCTGAGTGTCACACCCTACTATAACAAAACAACCCAAAAAGGGCTTTATGAGCATTTTAAGGCGATAGCCAACAGCTTGAGCATCCCTGTAATTTTGTACAACGTGCCCTCAAGAACCAATTTGAACATTAATCCTGAAACAATTAAGCAACTATCGGAAATTGAAAATATTGTTGCCATAAAAGAATGCAACCTGAACCAGGTCGGAGATACCATAAACCTTTGCGGCTCCGATTTTACAATATACTCCGGTGAGGATGGACTTGTTGTCCCGTTAATGGCCCTGGGCGGAAAAGGCGTTATTTCGGTTATGGCCAATATCATTCCCGGAGATACCCATGACATGGCGGCCAAATTCCTGTCCGGGGACTTAGCCGGCGCAAGAGAGCTTCAGCTGAAGACCCTTAACCTTATAAAAGGTTTGTTCTCGGAAGTAAGCCCTGTCCCTGTAAAGGCCGCCATGAATCTTATGGGGATGAATGTGGGACCGTGCAGAATGCCATTGGTGGAGATTTCGGACAAAAACCTGGAGCTATTAAGCTCTGTGATGAAGGAATACGGTTTGATTTAAGCGCTTTTGAAAATTTTTCAAAAAACAGGAAATAATATTTTCTGGACTTCTGAATACACCGGGGACACTTCCTGTTTGAGAATGTCCCCCTTAGGAAAAAATACATAGGCAGATAGGAAGTGTTTCCAATGATAAACATATTGTTGAGCGGCTGTAATGGAAAGATGGGTCAGGTTATCTCCAGACTTTCGGAGCAGTACGACGATTTGAAAATTGCAGCAGGCTTTGATATCTTTGACTCCGGTAAAAACAGTTACCCGGTTTTTTCTAATTTAGGTCTGTGCAGAGAGGAGCTTGATGTAATCATCGACTTCTCAAATCCTGATGCTCTGGAAAATATCCTGCGGTATGCCGTTGAAAGAAAAATCCCGATTATCGTTGCTACGACCGGGATTTCACAGAATCAAAAAAGGTTTTTGGAATCTGCTTCCAGAATGATTCCGGTCTTTTTTTCGGCAAACATGTCTCTTGGGGTGAATCTGGTCATCGATCTGGTCCGTAAAGCAGCTAAAATACTGGAGCCGAATTTTGATATAGAGATTATTGAAAAGCATCACAATCAAAAGCTGGATGCTCCCAGCGGAACTGCCCTTGCCATAGCGGACTCCATCAATGCCGCACTTGAACAGAAACAGGAGTATGTCTATGACCGACATTCCCGCAGGAAAAAACGGAGCAAATCCGAGATCGGCATCCATGCCGTACGCGGAGGCACAATTGTCGGAGAGCACTCCATTATTTTTGCAGGTAATGATGAAGTCATAGAAATAAACCACTCGGCAATGTCGAAGGATATCTTCGGGACCGGAGCACTCAGAGCAGCCAAATTTATCTATGGAAAAAAGCCCGGAATGTATGATATGAATGATTTAATAACAGAAGAGTAATGACGGCTGCCTGTGGCCGCCGTGAGGCAAATACAGCAGCCGGTGCTTCAAAATAATGGAGGTGAAAGCAATGCCGCAAAAACCGGTATCAAAAATCAATATCACTTACAATGTGGCCCTTGTTACAATCGAGAATATTCCAAACAACACAAGGCTGATTTCTGACATTTTCAACACGATAGCACAGCAGAAAATCAATATTGACATGATCAGCCAGGCCCCGCCTTTTCGCGGTTCCATCAGTATTTCCTTCAGTCTGCCTTCAGACGACCTTGTTAAAGCGCTCAGTGAATTGAACAAATTTAAGAAAAGCATCAAGGAGCTGCAGATAGAAATCGATGCCGACAACACCAAGCTTCAGGTCTACGGCGAGGGGATGCGCGATATTCCCGGCGTAGCCGCCGGACTTTTCACTGTTTTGGCCAATGAAGGTGTGGAAATAAAGCTTGTCACCACATCGGAAGTGGATATCTCCTACCTGATTTATGAAAAGGACGTAGACAAGGCGCTTAACGCGATTAAGAAAGAATATGATATAAGATAAAGAAAAAGTATTTGAAAAATAAGAGGACGGTGCTTCTGTTTCGCTGAAAACGAAATGAAGGACCGTCCTATTTTGTGCAATTTATTATTAGAAATATCTTTTTACTTCAGAATCTCCGTCTTCCCCATTGCTGTCGCTATCGTTATCTTCATCAGACGGAGAGGCTCCACCCTCTTCATCTTCCGTACTATCCTGTTCATCGTCGCCTTCTGATTCTTGGTCAGTGTCCTCTTCATCTTCTTCGTATTCATCCTCGTCTTCAATCTCGGGCTTCTCTTCCTCCCTGATCATGAATTTCATCAGCTTGGGATAGACATAGAAATTGGTTATCATCCCTATGAGACTGACGGTCAGAAATACGTAAAGTATCAAGCCTATGATCTGGCTGAAAGGTATGATCATTCCGAAGGTAAGGAATATTATCAAGAGACAGAGAAGTAAAATACCAATATTGGGAATCAGCTTGATAATGGCAAATATCAATGCGTTTTTGTAAAGCTGCTTTATCGTCAGATTAAAGGTTACAAGCATGGGATAGATATACATATGCATGATCATGAAGATAACAAACATCATGATCATCAGCGTAGTACCAATGGTCATGATCAGGTTGCCCCCACCCAATATGATATATGCCCTGATGGACCAGATCATCAACAAGGTGGCAAAAAATCCGATTACGGACACAAGCATGCTTTGCTTGAAATTCTTCAGGGCATGTTCTTTGAAGTCACCCCAGATAAATGCATGCTCTTCCCTGCAATAATTCCTGAGAATGTATGTGAAACCAGCCTGGGCAGGTCCTACCGTTATCATTGGGATGCAAAGCAAGGCGGACAGAAGGATGAATTTCAGAAATATATCGCTTACCAGAGCATCCGCATTGCCAAGGGCTTCAGGGATGATATTGGGAAACAGGAATAATGCTGCAAACATGCCTAGAATAATTGCCGGTAGGTTAAAGATATTGAACATCAGGTTGACTTTTATCAGATTCCAAAATTTCCTCTGCAGGATCTCAAAAAACACCAGAATCCTGGCTTTTTTCGGTGCATCTTCAGGACTTGGAACTCCTGGACCCGGTTTTGTATAATCAAAAAAACCGAAAAAACCTGCCATGTGTAAATTCCTCATTTCATGTTTGGTATACGGACAATAAGCCATTTGGAGTTATCATCCCGTTAGAGTTTATTTTATCAGTACTATACCTTTTATTCAATACATTTTATTCCCAATATTTTTTTATTGAAAAGTATTGACACTCACTAGTTATGCCTGTATAATTGATTTTGCTGATGGCGCTGAGCTGCAGCACACTACACGCGGTCGTGGTGGAATTGGCATACACGTACGTTTGAGGGGCGTATGCGCGAGCATATGGGTTCAAGTCCCATCGACCGCACCAGATGAAAAAGAGAGGTTTTTAAACCTCTCTTTTTTCGTTTTTATCGGAGTAATAGGAGGATCAGTTTCAGGTGGTATTTGTTTGTTAGCTGAGCTTCTGAAGGCGGTTGGTATGAAAAGTAATCCAGTGTAGGGGCGGCCACTGGTCGCCCCCCCCCGCAGGACTTTGGATGGCGAGCAATGATCGCCGCTACATCTTTTCATTCTCATGAGTACCACTATAGGATACATGCATCCTGCTAAATGTTTTTTAAAAAGTCCAGCTTTGTATAATCCTTTTCAAGTCTTTCCCTAAGGTATCTTTTAGCGACTTTCCCCAGTTCGTCAAGAACCTGCGCGGACAGCTTGAAGCTGAACAAGTCGTCGATCTTCGAATGGATGATATGTTGAATTGCCTTAGCCGCACCCTGTGAAAGCTCCTGAGCATATAGATCGTTTGTTGAGCAGACTTCATTATTGCAAATAAAGCCGCATTTTTTGAAGCTGAAGGATATCCCGGCATTCTCTTCCCTGCCGCAGATCATGCATCCTCTTACGAAAGGGGCAAACCCCATAATGGATAAAAATCTGAGTTCAAATATCCTGGCGATAAGCTCCGGTTCCTTATCCGTTTTGGAAAGCATATGAAGCGAATTAAGAAGAAGCTGCAGCACTCTGGGCGAAGGCTGGTTTTCCTGCACCACATCATTGATGATATCCACAAAATGAGCAGCATAGGTAAGCCTTATCATATCATTTCTGATCTCGTAGAAGGGCTCCAAAACCTCACAACTATTGATAGAATACATTTCCCTGCCGCTGAACAGTAAATAGTCGCAGTAGCTTAAAAATTGAGTCCCGGCGACCAGCTTGCTACGCGGCCGCCTGGCTCCCTTGGCAAGGGCGGAAATCCTTCCCCTGTTTCTGGAAAAAATCGTAACGATTTTGTCTGCTTCACCGGTATTGACCTCTCGTATGATCAGACCCTTGGTTTTTAAATAACTCATGCAAATAAACCCACAAAACCCGCAGTATTTTATTGATAGATTATATACCTTTACTTATAGCGGCTTCTGCTTCAGCAATTCCCTTCTGCTCCGCCCCGCTATTTTTTTCTTCGATCTCTTTGAAGAAAAAATAAGAATCAATGCTTCCCGTAAATTCAAAGGTATTCCATGCAAAATCCTTCAACACTTGATCCAATCCCCCTTCGTCATTTGTATTGGTAAAACTGCCGTTTCACTGCTTTTCTTTCTTTGTTATAGACTTTTGCTACTGAACTTAGCTTTGACTAAAATAATTTTTGTATACTTGAGATTTTTTCTCAAATCGTTTATTTATAGCCCAGTGTTTTTAGCATGTTGTCACTGTTTCTCCAGTCGGGCTTTACCTTTACCCACAGCTGGAGAAAAACTTTGGAGCCCAGAAGATTCTCTATTTCCTGTCTTGAAAGCATGCCGATTTTTTTCAGCATTTTGCCTTCCCTGCCGATCAATATGCCTTTATGGGAATCCCTTTCACAGTAAATATTGGCTTCAATGTCAATCAGCTCCTTGGTCTGCCTTTCCTTGAAGGAAATGACCTCCACGCCGACTCCGTGCGGAACTTCCTCGTTGACCAGATTCAGGATCTTCTCCCGGATAAGCTCGGCGGCAATCATTTTTTCAGGCTGGTCGGTCAATATGTCGTCGGGAAAATATTTCGGCCCCTCGGGAAGGAGCTTCTTTATCTCTTTAAGCACGATATCCGGCCCGTCGTTGTTGATGGCCGAAATAGGGATTATCGCCTTGAAATCCATAATAGCGCTATAATTTCTGATGGAGGTAAGAATTTGCTCTTTTTTAACGGTATCGATTTTGTTGATGATCAGAAATACATGGGTCTTAAGCCTTTTTAACTGCTCAAGGATAAACAGGTCCCCCGCTCCGGGCTCCGTATCGGTAGCTTCTACCAGGAAAAGAACGATATCCACCTCATTGAGGGTACTTTCCGCAAGGTTCACCATATACTCTCCCAGTTTGGTTTTCGGCTTGTGAATCCCCGGCGTATCGAGAAAAATAATCTGGCAGTCTTCCTCATTTACGATTGTTTTTATTGTATTGCGCGTGGTTTGCGGCTTGCTGGATATAATAGAAATCTTTTCTTTGGCAAACTTATTTACCAATGTTGATTTCCCGACGTTTGGACGCCCTACGATTGTAATGAAGCCTGATTTGAAAGACATTTCCTATTTACCTCCCATATTTAAAAACGCATTCGGTAAAAGCTCCTCAAGAGTGTATTCCCGGATGTCGCCTTTTTTGCTGCTGCACAAAATTTTGAGATTCTTGTCGCTGAATTCTGCAAGCACCTGCCTGCAGATCCCGCATGGATATATGTAATCCTCGCTGTCGCTTGCAATTGCGATGATTTTCAGTTTGGTTTCACCTTCTGAAACAGCTTTGAAAACGGCTGTCCTTTCTGCACAATTTGTTGCTCCAAAGGATATGTTTTCAATATTTACGCCTGTATATACATTACCGGAGCCGGCAACAAGAGCCGCGCCTACTCTGAAACCGGAATACGGTGCATATGCTTTGTCCATAGCGGCTTTTGCTTTTTGTACCAATTCATTTTCTGTCATAAAACCTCCTTAATAGAATATCCTGAAAAGCAGCAGCGTCAGGGAAAATCCCAGCACCGCGCCTGCCAGTAATTCAAGTATACTGTGTATTTTAGCTTCCAGCCTGCTTTGTACCACAAGAAAGGTTACCAAAAGAACCAGTATGGTAATATTAACATTTTCAGTCCACAAAGCTATGGCGGTGGTAATTGAAAAAGCTATGGCAGAGTGTCCGCTGGGCATCCCTCCGCTAAGAGGCGTCCCTTTTTTTGTAAATGCCTTCAGGGCAAGAACAAAAATCATCGTCATGATCAATGCGATGATGGCAAGGTGCATCGGAGCTTGTTTAATCCGGATGATTCCGATTTCCAGACTGGTGCTTACCCTGTCGTAGAAGATGAAATATGCCACAATCAGCGAGAAAAATGCTGAAACCAAAACCGCACCTGCCGCCGTGTCTTTGATTATCTTGGCTTTCGGATGGTAAATTTCTATGATGGTATCTATCAGAACCTCAATTGCCGTATTAAAAAGCTCACAAATCAGCACCAGGACAATAGTAAGGCTGACCAGAAGCAATTCTGTCCTTGTGAGGTCATAGAACAGGCTGAGAAGCAAAATAACCGCAGCAGCAGTAATATGTATCTTCATATTCCGCTCGGATTTAATGGAGGAAATTATGCCGTTGATGGCGTTGTTAAAGCTATCGATCAGGTTCTTGTTTTTCATTCTCTGGCCAGCCCCAGGACTTTCAGGACTTCCTCCTGCTTCCCGAGCATCTTACTCTCCTGTTCGTCGTTCATATGATCATAACCAAGCAGGTGAAAAACACCGTGTGTAGTGAGGAAGGCCACTTCCCTGTAAAAAGTATGGCCATACTCTTCCGCCTGTTTTTCAGCCCTTTCCAGAGATATAACGATATCACCCAGCAGCAGCAGGTTCTCATCACGGTCAACATCGCCCTCTGTTGATAAAACGGTACCTTCATCCATTTCCAGGATGGGGAAAGATAAAACATCTGTGGCTGAATCAATATTTCTGAATTCCAGGTTAATCTCCTTAATCTTGCTGTCGTCCACAAGAGTGATGCTCACTTCACATCCCGCATCCAAATCCGACAGCTTGATGCTCTCTTTCACGGTTCTTTCAAGAAGTTTTTCCAATTCTTCCTCGACCTTGATTTTATCTTGCAGATTTTCTATAAATACTTCACATTTAGGACTGTCAGCCGTATCAAAAGTTTTCATAATACAATTTATCCTTCTCCTGTGATGCGCTTATATTGCCACTTTCCGGCGCCGGCTTTGGCAATTCGATAATGTTGCCGTTCTCCTCCGGTTTGGGCTCCTCCGCCGGCAATTTTTTAATTTTGATTTCGGGGTATTCCTGCCGTTCATGGAAGTACCCGCCGAAAACCCTTAAAAATGCCCTGGCGATCATATCAAGGTCTCGCAGTGTCAGATCGCAAAGGTCCAACTGTCCGTCGTCCAGTTTATCTTTGATGATTTTCCTGATTAACCCCTCGATCTTGCCCTCGGTTTTGTCCACCATGGACCGGACAGCCGCTTCAACCGAATCGGCCAGCATAACCACGGCAGCTTCCTTACTGGAGGGCCTGGGCCCCTGATACCGGAAGTCCTCCTGCTTGACGGTTTCGCTTCTGTCGCCCTTTTTCGCCTTATAATAGAAATAGGCTGCGAGGGTGGTTCCATGATGCTGGCTGATGATTTCCTTGATGGCCAGGGGTATTTTATATCTTTCGGCGATTTCAACGCCGTCGCTGGTATGGGAGGTTATCACCAGAGTACTGAGATTGGCTGTCATCCTGTCATGAGGGTTGTCCGTCAGCTGATTTTCCTTGAAAAAATTGGGCCGCTTTAATTTACCTACATCATGATAATACGCACCGACCCTTGCCAGGAGCGCATTTCCTTCGATGGCTTCCGTAGCAACCTCCGCCAGATTCCCTACCATCAGGCTGTGGTGATAGGTCCCGGGGGCTTCCATCAAAAGCCTTTTTATCAACGGCTGGTTGGGGTTGGCCAATTCCAGAAGCTTTAAGGGGGTGATGATATTGAAGGTGCTTTCAAAGAACGGAAGTATTCCAATGGTGAAGATCATGGAAAGCACACCGTTTAGTGCAACCAGGCCGCTGTCATTGGCAATGCTGGCAAGGGTGTTCTTGTCCAACAGGCCCAGACAGACGATAACCAGTGCATTCATTCCTGCCACAATAAGGCCGGAAGCGGAAAGCTTGCTCCTTTGGTTTGCCTTGGATACAATGAAGGCAGAAAAGGTCCCGCTGATGACGGAAATATAAATTAAACTCATTTGACCTTTAGTGATCAGAGAAATACATGCAGCAAGTAAGAAATTAACAACAATGGCCAATCTCAGGTCCAGCAATATGGAAATGAGCATTGGCGCAATGAATACGGGGATAAGCAGCGGTTTATAGGGATATAGAATTCTCGAGATTATCAGGGTCATAAGGATGATCACGCACAAGAGCAAAATATCGTTCCTGTTTTGAAGAATTTTCCTGCAAAACTGATTCATGTACAATACGAGGAGAAAAGCCAGCATCAGAACCACCAGAAGAATTCCAACGGCAAAGGTAAAGTCAAACTGTTCTGATTCAATGAGGTTTAATTCCTTCAGCACTTCCAGCTTATCATCCGTAACCAGGTCGCCGAAGCTTAATATCCTAGTGCCTGCTTCAATGATCTGCTTGTTTTCCAGTGCCGAATCATAGGCTTCCTTCTTCTTCTCATCGGTCAGCTCAGTATCCACCGTGCTGTTTGGCTGCAGTACCGCCTTTACAAATAAACTGCCTATGTTCCGGATTTCCTGGTTAATTTCAATTTCCTGGTAATTGTTTTGCACTTCGCTCACTTTTGCAGCCAGGTTAACATCGGTGATTTCTTCCTTCATGACCTCACTGACGGCATCTTTGGTAATTTTCTTAAACTTTGTCAGGTCGTCGTCCGTCATTTTTGCAATCAGATATTTCATCTGTTCGCCGGACAAAGGCACTTTAAACTGCAAAAGATTCTCCTCAAGCCTGTCTGCACCGATGGCCTGCTCCAGTTCCAGCTTTTTGTCGTAGTCCTTGTCCTTTTTCGTTATATTTTGATCCCTCAGACTCTTCTCCACACTCTTTCGGGCTTCTTCCACCGTTGAAAAAAAGTCGTCGGTCGTATTCAGTATGTCGATTGCCACATTATCCAGCCGGATCATCACCGAGGGCACGGCAGTTGCGGCTTCTTCAGCCAATTCACGGGCTTTGAGCCTGTTCTCGATATCTCTTGGGGCTGTGATGTCATAGGGTGATTTCTCTCCAAGGGTGAGTTTGTACTTTTTTGGAGCAGCCCCGTTTTCAACAATAAAAAATGCAATGATTACCGTGACAATCCCTATAACAATCCTTTGAAAGGATTTACTTTTCAAGTATGTCTTCAAATACCGCTGCGCATTGTTTTTGTCCTTGTCGTGCAAAAGCTTCACACCTCGCATTTTATAAGGAATGTTTTCCTCTATACCTTCTATACCTTCTGTTCGTCGTATTTTTCATATGCCTTGATTATCCGCTGTACCAGTTCGTGCCTTACGACGTCCTTCTCCGTGAGATGAACAAATTCAATGCCCTTGATATCCTTCAAGATCTTAATGACTTCCTTCAAGCCGGATTTTTTATCGCCGGGAAGGTCGATCTGTGTGATATCGCCGGTAACTACCGCCTTTGAACCGAAGCCGATTCTGGTCAGAAACATTTTCATCTGCTCGGGGGTCGTATTCTGCGCCTCATCCAGGATGATAAAGGAATCGTCCAGAGTCCGCCCCCTCATATAAGCCAGGGGAGCGATCTCGATCATTCCCTTTTCCAGGTATTTCTGATACGTCTCCATCCCCATGATCTCATACAAGGAGTCATATAACGGTCTTAAATAGGGGTCCACCTTGTTCTGGAGATCTCCGGGAAGGAAACCCAGCTTTTCGCCGGCTTCTACCGCAGGACGGGTCAGTATGATCCTGTTGACCTGCTTTTCTCTGAAGGCGGTTGCTGCCATTGCCACGGCAAGAAAGGTCTTTCCCGTACCGGCAGGACCGATACCGAAAGCGATGGTATTGTTCTTAATTGCATTTACATACGTTTTCTGCCCGTGGGTCTTGGCCTTTATCTGTTTTCCCCTGGCTGTAAGGCAAATACTGTCTCCCAGATATTCCTTCACCTTGTCCAACTGATTTTCATTCGCAAGCTGTACAAGATAACTGACGCTCTGCCTTGTAATGATATCTCCCTGGACCGCCACAGACATAAGCCTTTGTACAACCATCATGGCCTTCTCTACATTTTCCGCCGTACCCACGATGCGGATCTCGTTGTCCCTTGAAATGATATTTACATTAAAGCCCTCTTCAATCACATTCACATTTTCGTCAAAATTTCCAAAAAGGTTAATGGCATGTTCCAGCCTATCGAACTCGATAGTTTTTTCCAGTATGCTATTCAATCATTTTCCTCCAATCGCTTCCGTTATGCCTATTTCTTCAATGCATTCCACCGTAACCCGGACTTTGAGGCCATCAAGCTCATCATCGATGTACTTGACATTTGTTTTAGCAATTTCCGCATTTTCCGGCTTCTGCTCCATAATAAGCTTTAACGCATTTTCTTCCGCATTTTTTCTTGCATCCTCGTCACTTATTTTCTGGGTCCGGTTTTCAACTTCCAGATATTTGGTTTCCGCCAATTCAAAGGGAAAAGCAAGATTTTCTCCCACCGTCAACTGTCTCTTGCCTTCGGCGATTTCATAATTCTGGAATTTATCCTTCTTGTGAAACAAATCTATCTTTTTTGTAAACAGTACTACGGAATAATCTGTATATTCCCGGCCTGTCAATATTTTTTCCACTACCTCCTGCACTACAGGGTACTCCTCCTCATACCAGGTTCTTGCCTTGACTGTACCCATTGCGTGAACCAGCCTGAATTGATCCTTTTCGTTTTTTAAGGGAATCTTTCCGGAAATCAATACGTCGCCTTTTTTCACCGTATCTCCGGCAGTTACGGCTTCAATCCCTTCCATTACTACAGACTGTTTAATTATTCCCTCTTTTGTTGCCACGATATTGCAGGGCTCATTTTTCGGCACCACTTCAGGCGGCAATATTCTTTCCCGAAGCTGTATCTTTACTTTTGTGCCTTTAACTTCAATACTAACCCACGAGAGCTCCTCCACATCCAGCATCAGGTCCGAGACGGCTTTCTTCGTATCGATACCGTATTTCAGCACTCCCGGCTTTATGCCGTGTAACGCAAGCAGGCTCTCTATCCGCGCTGTTTGCATTTTCTCGTTGCCGGTAATTTCCACACTCCAGATAAACGAAGTCATCAGATAGATTAGTCCTACAAATATCACAGCACCCGCAACAAAAGCTTTCCTTCTCCGGTATCTGTTGAAAAGAAAAGGCATCCCTTTTTTTCTGACAATCCTCACCCTGCATCTGGATTTCCTGGCGACATTCCTTAAAAGCTTGAAGCCCTTAATGGATACCTTCATGGTAAGGATATTGTTCTTATGGCGCCGTATATCCCACAACAGGATCTGCCTGTGAGTGCATATATTCATGAACTTTTCTAAAAAATAGCCCTCGACTAATATAATAACATATCCCCGTATATAATTCCACAATCTGAGCAATAACAAGTATTTCACCCCAGCTTTACCAGCGTATTACTTAATAAACTCCATTCCAAGTATTTCACCGCTAATGATTATGTCCTCGGAGGTTATTTCCTTTATGAGCAGCCGGCTTCCGGTAATCCTCACAACTCCGATTCCCGTGCTTATACGGATCCTGCTGGTGTCATATTCAATGATGCTTTTATAGTTTTCCAGCATCATGTCGCCGTTGCCGACAAGGGTCATCTTTGGGATGTTTAGTACGATTTCCTTGGGAAGATCAAGAATCTCCGAAAATTTTTCTTTAAGGCTTGCTTTTGGCTCTTTTTCTGGTTCCAGTGGTTTTTTTTTCTTTTTCCCCCCCGCCATTATTTCTCACTTCCCGCCTTAACCAATTGAAGCAAGTCTTCAGGGGTACCAAAGGTATACCCCTTTTCCGATGCGCCTTTAATGATTGAATCCAGCGCCTGGGCATTGTCCTTTGATACTGCGTGCAGCAGCAGGACAGCACCGTTGTGAAGATTCCGCATGACGATGTTATAAGCGTAATCAGCTCCTCTTTGCTGGTCCCTATACCAATCGTCGTACGCAAAGCTCCAGAAAAGGTTGCAGTATCCCAGCCTGTTTGTGAGAGCAAGGGATCTTTCGCTGTATTCACCTTTGGGCGGGCGAAGAAATCTCATGTGTAATCCGAATTTATCGGTAAATGCCCTGTCGAGTCCAAGTACTTCTTCCTCCAGATTTGCATCGGCAAGCTCCGGCAGACTGGGATGGTGTATGGTATGGTTACCGACTTCATGGCCTTCTTCCACCATCCTTCTTACCAGATCCTGGTGATCCTTCAGATAGGGCCCGGTAATGAAAAAAATAGCCTTGACTCCGTTATCTCTCAATGCATCGAGAATTTGCGGAGTGTAGCCGTTTTCATAGCCTTCGTCAAAAGTAAGGTACAGGGTTTTTTCAGAGGTATCCCCCAGCCAGGCGGCGCCATACTTTGAAAGCAGCTCGGGAGCACCCGGGTCCGCCGCAGGCGTCTGACTTTCGGAACGACGGGCAATACCCCAGCGGAGAAGTTTGTTGCTTAAAACGCCGGATTCGGCACTCTGGGCCAGGAGTTCTTCAATATTGACACTGGAAATCGGCATATCGCCCTCCGATAACCTGCCGCTTACCTCAACACTCAGGTCCAGATCCGATTGCATACTTGAATAAACACCGCCGAGATCGCTCAGGGATGAATATCTTTCCTGATATCCCGCCGAGCATCCGGTAAATAATGAAAAAAGCATTACAATTGCTACCATCAATATGAATATTTTAACAGCCATTATAAAAGTCCTTTCAATGACTCCATTATATTCATATTATCCGGAAGGTAAAAAAATACTAAATTTAGACGCAGTGAAAATATTACTTCCCGTTTTTCAGGAAATAACGGCTGCAACGGATGGTATTTTAAAAAGCTTATCGTATGGAAAGCTATATTTCTACCGGCCTGAATTTCAGTTGACGGGTGTTAGCCGGTCGTATTTAATGACTGTACCGTCGTCGACAAACTTGGGGATGATTATTTCGTCCGCCTGTTTTAAATCAACCTTCAGCTGTAAATCCTCCAGCGGTTCAAGAACACCGCCCAGAAGCCTTAATGAACGTTCCAGGTTGGCCGGATCCGATATGGCCTTTACTATATAAGGCGGTGTCAGCTGATTCCCATTTACCATGATATAACGGCCGGCTGCACGTATTTCGCTCATTGCCACAATTCTTTCATCATTTACGGCAATGGCTTGTGCGCCCGAAGCTCTTAATTCATTGACAATATTGAGGATGTCTATATCCTCCACCTGCACATACTCATTGTTATCAAGGGTTATGATAATGCCTTTTCCCTTGACATCCACCAGGCCTGCAAACATTCTGGCCTTTGCCAGATTGTCCTTGATCTGCTGTGCGGCTGCGCTGTCGCCGGCTTCCACCGTCTCATAGGTCTGGTTTTCTTTTTCCAGCTCCTTCAGCCTGTCCTGCAATTCCGTTTTCTGCTTTTGCAGCTTTATCAGGTCGTCCTTCAGTTCATCCGTTCTTTTGTATTGCAAGGCATTCATGCTTTGGTTATAGTTTATGCTTTTGTACTGCCAGGCAAGCATCACACCTAATATTATACATACCATCGTTATGGCAATAGTTTTTGCTGCTTTCATTTTTTTAACTCCTCCAGTCCGGAAATCAGCCTGCCAACATGGTCGATTCCGCTAAACTTGTTGATTTTCAACTCTTTTGATTTTGTAATCTCTATCCGTATGTTATACTCCAGCATTTCGGCCACACGCGGGCAATTAGCAATATTTTCATATAGTATGTCCGGATCTCCGATGGCTTCAATCAAGTATGGCACCGAATACCTGTTGTCATTGACCATAATGGTAGGTCCGGCGCACACCTGCTCACTCATCGGCACTATCCGTTCTCCATTGATGGCGATTGCCTCCGCACCGGATTTTTTGAGCTCATTCAGAATTACTTTTATATCCTGGTCGTGGATAATCAGCCAGTTCAGCGGTATATCCTCCTGCCTGGCAGTAGCGTCATCAAGCTTAATGGAGATGCCCGCCCCCTTGACATCGGTATAACCGGCTTTCAACTTTGCTTTATCCCATTCGCTGGCAGTTTCGATATCCATGTTCTGCTCAAAATATTCCTTTATGAATTTATCCTTTAGGGAAATATTTTCGTCGATGGCCACCTTCAGCTCATCTACGGCTTTTTGCTCGGCAGCAAGCTGGCCTACCAGTGTGTCGGCATTTAGCGCACTTGAAGCCGTCAGCCTCTTGGTATTGAGAGTACTTTTAAACTGAAGAGCGATCACTATACCAAATAATAAAAATATTAAGAGAAAAACTACACTACGTTCCGCTTTTTTCATTTTCTCCCCGATTTGTATCCAGTTAGGTTAATGTTTATAATTCAATTCTACTGATTATTGCATATTATTTCAAGAGAAATTATTAGCAGCAGGTATCATTGCCCGACTTTATGTTATGATATACTGTAAGAATGGTAATATAGTAGAACTACTACCGGAGGTTGACGAAATATGTTCAGACAAATGAGATATCAAACAGGCGAAGTGCCACAGGCAGCTGAAGAGATGAAAAAAGGAGAAATTCCTTGTTTGGAAGTCATGGGCCATGATGAATTTAATGCCTTCGCTGAAAGGCTTACGGCATATGGTATACAGAAATCAAGCAAAATTCCGTATGACAGAAGCGCCAGAGATGGCGTAATGGAGCCGGAATTTGAATTCAGGGCTGCTTTTCATCCGGCTGATGCCGACAGGTCATTAAACATGCCGGATATTATGTATATCGATGTATATTTTGAAGCGGAAATCGAAAGGACCTACGACCCTGTGGGTGAGATGTAGCGGGAATGAAAAGAATGCGCAATAACCACGTATCACTGCATTAAGCTCCAATGACAGATGCGGCTATAGACTTCCTATCACAGTAAAGCAAAATGGGTGGGCATGGCTGCGAATAAATGCGTCATGTGGAGTCATGGCTGCAGGCTGTTTGTCCAGGCGAAGTTCGAATGCGGGACCCCAGAGGAATACCCGTGACCCTTC
>JAEZCO010000026.1 GCA_023433505.1 Bacillota bacterium
GTCCAGGCTCGTTCAGAATACTACATCGCTCATTATGAAATATTATTTTAACTGATATGAGCGATGTAGTACTCAATGCGGGCGCTTGTCATTCGCCATCCCTGGCTCAAAGACAAGCGTCTTCGGCATCCGTGCCGAAGGGTCACGGGTATTCCTCTGGGGTCCGCATTCGAACTTCGCCTGGACAAACAGCCTGCAGCCATGACTCCACATGACGCATTTATTCGCAGCCATGCCCACCCATTTAGCTTTACTGTGATAGAAGAACCTCTCTTTTTGCACAGGCAGGCAATCATCTGTATTTTAATTATATAGCTTAATTAAGTAGTATGATAAACAAATATCATAAATATGTTCATTATCATGTTACGGTTGTATAATTATCAACTAGAAATATGTGGTAATATATATTTTTTAGTAGTATCATATGTATAAAGTTAATTCACGATAATTATAAAATACAATGAATAATTGTTTAAGATAAAAATTGTATGCGTGAGGAGTATTTAGCTTACCTTAAGAAAAGATGGAATACATCCACTTAAATAGAGAAAAATAAGGTTTAGGCTGATTGTAAACAACATGAAACTTAACTATTTCTTTTCATGGGAACTGATAGAATCTGGTATTATTAGAATCACTGGAGCCGGAAATGAATTAATGTATTTGATTGTAGGAAGCAAAATGGCAGCTCTGATCGATACAGGATCAGGTGTAGGGAATATAAAGGAATATGCGGAGAAGTTGACGAAACTTCCTACTATTGTTATATTGACCCATGCGCATATTGACCATTCGGCTGGAGCTTTTTATTTTAATGATGTTTATTTAAATGAACATGATGCTAAATTGTTGGATTTGGAGTTTAGCGAAGAAGAATGTAGACTAATGTATCAGGGGATTAAAGGCTTCGTAGCCGGAACAAACAAAGAACTTGCAATTCATTTGCATGAGAAGGATATGGTCAAACCTTATCATAAGAATTTTCTGCCTCTCTCAGAAGGAGATAAGTTTGAGCTTGGAGGGCTGACACTCGAGATAATAGAATGCCCTGGGCATACTAAAGGAAGTGTAGTAGTTTTAATTAAGGAACAAAGAGCCATCATCTTTGGTGATTCCTGCAATCCATTCGTATGGCTATTTTTACCCGAATCTACAGGTGTCGCTGAATACAAAAATTCATTATTAAGGATCAAGACAAGAGAAGAAGAGTATGATAAGGTATATCTCTCTCATGCACCCAAGGATTCTGCCAAGGAGATATTGGATGAAGTAATACATATTTGTGACCTGATATTAGATGGTAAATCAGATGATATCCCATATTCAGTACCTAATATGAATGATGGATATATTGCAAAAAAAGTAAAGTCTGAGAATAATAATTTAAGGGAAGATGGTAAAATAGGAAATATCGTTTATAAGAAATAATTATGTATTTTTATACATTCTTTTATTAATTAAGCTTAATAAGCAAATATATTAGATTTATAATCTTTATCATTATTGAATTCTTTCACTTTATTTCTTTTCAAAATGTGAACTGGAACAAATCTATATACTTTCTTCATTTGGATAAACATGGTATTATTAATGTGAACCTTTAGTTAGTAATGGTAGGATAATGTGAAATTATTTAATTATGAGTAGTTGCATAAAAGTCTGAGATTGCCGCGTTTCACTTCGTTCCACTCGCAATGACAAGTGGTTATTTCACATTCTTTATATTATGTGCATTCGAATATAACCATTTATTATCTTGTTATTGATAGCTATATGGAATAAGATGTTTTTAGAGTAGTGACAGGAGTGGGGTAGATGGAAATAAAAATGCTTTCTACATTTGAGAAAGCAAAAGAATATTTAAAGGCTGCCGAGCAGAATGGCTTTGGCAAACAAAATTTGTGGCAAAAATATATGATAGACCCATTTTTGGGTAGAAATTTCTCAATGGGCTCCATTTGATATGAGTTATATGAAACCAGTAAACATACAGAATATTGATGATCTAAAAGAACAACTTTCGCTCTTATCTGCTGTTCTATTGAGGAACTACATAGCAGATTTACTGAGATTACAAAGACACTTCCCAAAGACGACGATGATCCTATGATTGTAGCATTATACCCATTATGTAACAGCAATACAATCGTTAAGGAGCGGCAAAATGGGGTGGTAGGCGCATGTGTATTTGGTAACATTATAATCAATATAAATCCGCTTGCTGAAGACTATCAAGATTGGATTCCATACGTTTTTGCACATGAATATCACCATAGCGTTTGGGGGTATAACTGGTTCGTCATAAAAGGTGGGCAAGGTCTTGAAGGTTCATTTCTTGAATATATGCTTAATGAAGGTCAAGCCGACGCTTTTGCCGAGAGTTTATTTCCGCAATTACTCCTCAGTGGAACCAATCGCTTGATAGAAATACCGAATCGCAACTTTGGGAAAAGGTAAAACCAATACTTTTAAGTAAAGACCAAGAAATACATTCAAAATATATGTTTGGTGATGAAAGCGAAGGATTACCATTTAGTGTGGGTTATTCTTTAGGGCGAACAATTATTGGAGATTATTTACACAAACACCCGGACATATCGTTTTCAGACTTAATCAATGTTCCTGCCAAAAAGATTTTGCAGGAAAGTCGTTTTAGCCTTTAATTCTGATAATAAGCTTAACGTAATAAACGGCTAAATTTCAAGCAATGTAGCAAGTTTATATAATATTTGGTGGCGTTATAATAAATAAAATCGAAAGGGTGTTATCATATGAAAATAATTAACTTATCTCTTTTTGATATATCTTTCTCATCAAAGCCGCTCGTTGTGGGTGGCCTTGCAATGGAATATTATGGGTTACGTAAATGCGGAGATGACATCGACCTTATTATCTCAAACAAGGATTATCAAATATTAGCAAATAAATATCCGGAGTACAAGATAGATACATGGGGAGATTTGGGTATCAGATTCAACCGATATGAGTTACTCATAAGTATATCACGATTGGATTATAATTTCTATTCAGAAGGTGCATTTGAATATGAGAAATATAAAGTATTATCTTTTGATAAATTATTCTTTATGACTGCTGCTGCTGTAAGGAGTGAGCCCGAAGTTCAAAAACGTGTTGATGATTTCGGATTGGCAATTGGATATTATTATGATAAGTACCGCAACCACGAATATGTGGAAAATGCAAAGTTACATGAGGCATCATATTTATACGCGCCAGATGGAACAATTTTCGGCGATAAGTATTAATCTGCAAATACGGTAAAAGCATTTGTAGTATCAAGATTACTGCATAACATATATAAAAACGTAACTGCAAAAACAAATCTATATATTTTCCGATCATAAAATCCGGCAAGAAATGAGGACCGGTGAAAATATAACTCCCCGTATACGTTTTTAAAATGATTCAGACCTATCGCAGCCGTCATTATCCAAAACACGGAAAGCGGTCTTCCCGGTCCTCCGATCCCCGAAACAGGCAATGCAGGGAAGGGGCCTTTCCCTGCATTGACCTGCTGCGGCTATGAAATCAGTTCAGGCTAAAGTCATCCGCATAGATGTATCCGTTTCCTTCGCTCCCTTCCTTCCATATGTAAATCTGTAAATTTACAGTTCCTTGAGGTGCCGTAAAGGAAACGGACTTTTTCGTGTAGGCGGTACCATTGAATGCCAGCTCATACTTCTGCAAAACATTCGCATTGGCATCCAGGCAGTCCACCCCTATATATCCCGTTACTCCGGAGCCGCTGACTTTCCCCCATGCGCTGAAGGAATAGGCATTTCCGGGAGTACCGCTTATGAGTTGACCTCTTCCGCCATCCCCGGTTCCTGTTTTTGAAGAAGAAGTCCCGCTATGTGCGTTATTCGCAACCACGGTGGAGTTTCCCCAGTCCTCCCAGGCCGTAGTACCGGATTCGAAGCCCGGATTCTGTATGAGATTCACCGATGCCGTTTGCGTTGTGGCGGTCACGGCAGTACTCCATGCACTCGTTCCGGCGCTGTTCTTTGATCTCACCTGATAGCTGTGAGTGGTACCTTCCGTCAGACCTGTATGTGCATAAGGGTTGGCCGTTTCACTGACGGTAGTTCCGTCAATAAGCAGATCATGGCCTGTTGCATCCGATACTGCGTTCCACGATACGTTTATCTGGGAAGTACCGGACGCTGCCGCTTGCAGGCCTGTGGGCACAGCCGGAACTGTGGCGGCCGTACCCGAATATTCACCTGCGCCTCTGTCTGCGGCAGTTCCCTGAGGCACTATATTTCCCCAGTAATCCTTTCCGCCATTGCCAGATATCGCTTTCCCCGAATTTATACAGGGAGAGCCTGCCTTTATCATGTATCCCGCCACGCTGCCGATTCCTGTCCCCCCGCTGCCCGGATTTGCAAGCAAGGGATCGGAAGTCAGCTTATGTGCATCACTTGGCTCGCCAGACGGATGGTTTCCATAAAATACATTGTAGTCAAAGGTCCTGTTGGTGCCCGATCCAAAGGAATACCCTCCGCTGCCCTGATTGTAAAATATGTTGTTGTATGCATACAGCCCGTTGTACCATGCTCCTGAAGGGCTGCTTTCACATTGGAACATCTTTGTATTCATCCCTGATTTAACATAAAAAGTATTGTTATAGACGGTGGTATTGCTGGAATCACCGCAGAGATAGAAAATCCTTAACTTATCATTCTGGCTTATGTTATAGCGCACAACGGAATCATACGCACGGTAACCGTCATCTCCGGATCCGCCCCATACCAGCATGAAGCCCCCTCCGTTATCATGGCTGTAATTGTATTGATAAACAGTCCCACGGTTCTCGCCGTCACAGTCCCATGCCGTACCGTCGTCACCCTCAGGCGTGGGCTTTGTCCCATAGGCCTCATTGTATTGAAAGACCGCATTGCTGCAGCCCCAAGGCCATATGGCACAGGCATACCCATCCGTATAATTGTAGGCTCTTGCATTTGCATTAATGCTTATATTGTATTCAACCAAAGGGCTTTCAGAGATATAGCATATGATCGCGTCCCCGCCGGCAGATTCAACCGTATTGTTTCGGACGATGACATTGGTGGACTTGGCAGTCCCTCCTGCCTGGCATGCAACGATCCCGCTGCGGTCGGTATTTTTTACATAACAGCCTTCCACCAGGAAGTCATTGTATCTGGCTCCGTTCGGATTGACAGAAATGATGCCCCCCGTTGCCTTCCCCTCATCGGAAAAGGTAAGTACGCCTTTTACGTCATGTACGTTCAGGTTCTTCAAATAAATATGGTTTATAACCCCGCTGCTGTTTGTTGCTTCAATCAGGACACCCTGCCTGGTACCGGCAGAGGATGCATTGTTTGTAACCTCAAGATTGCTGATTTCCCAATACTGTTGGTTTACAAGATGCACCGCCGATGATTTTGACGCACCGCTGCCCGCGATAATGGGCTTATTGCCGGTACCGTACATATCAATGGAGATGGGCGAACCGGACGCACCCGACCCTAATGGATGCAGTTCTCCGGACCATGAGCCGCCTGCCTTGAAAAGTATTTTGTCTCCCGCCGTGAAGGTTGTGCCGTTAACCTTGGACAGGGTTTTCCATGCCGTCCCCGTACCGGTACCATTGTTGCTGTCATTTCCGCTGGCTGAGTCCACATAATACGTCGTTCCTGCTGCCAGAGTGGTTGAAGGCGCCACAGCAATGATACCCGCTATCATCACAAGGGCCATAACAAAGGCAGCTACTTTCCTTTTACCGATTTTCAACATAGATATACCTCCAGTTTTTATTTTTCATGGAAGAGCGAGCTTCCATAGGTGAAACAGTAATAAAAGTAAATTAATCGTATAATTTCTGGATAATATAAAAAATAAGAAAAAACGGAGTACTCTCGTATCTAATGATAAGAAAGTATCCGTTTTCCCTCTTTACATATATTACAAACTAATTTATATATTCTCGAAATACCCTGAAGTCCTTAGGAAGCTTTCCGGTAAACTTTTTAAAGCAGTTGATAAAGTGAGGCAGGCTGAAAAATCCGCAATCCGCGGCAATGTCGATTATTTTATTGTCCGTCTGGAGTAAAAGCTGGGTTGCCCGGGCAATCCGTACTTTATTGAGATATTCGATGGGCGTGGCGCCCACAGATTTTTTAAAAACAAGGCTGAAATTGGATGTACCCATATTGGCGACGAAAGCAAGCTCCTCCAACGTTATTTTTTTGTCATAATTTTCTTTGATATATTCAAATACCGGAAGTAACAGGTAATAGTTCTTTACCTTGCTGCTTTCCTCGTTGCTGTGCTCGAAACTGAAACACCGCCGCAAAGTTGCCGTCAGCTTCATGAGGGCGGCCTTAACGACCAGCTTGTAGCCCTCCTCCTTATGATCATTCTCGGTGAAAATCTCCTTTATAATGTCCACCAACAGGTCATAATGCTTATTGGAAGGCGTAATTTTATGGTTCAGCCTCTTCCTGATTTCCCGTATCGTTTGCAGGCTGTCCATCTCAAAAGTGTATCCCGCACCGTTCCAGAGCAAGGTAGGCTTAAACAGGGCTACCTGCATGATTACATCCTTATCATTGTAGGCAAGATGGACTTCATTATCGTTTATGATGAAAATATCTCCCGCCTGGAAGGAATAGTCGTTTCCATCAATCAGATAGCTTCCTGTCCCCCGTTTGACATAGCATATTTCTATATGGTTGTGGTAATGCAGCATGATACTTGATTTATCAATACCCAGGGTTTCACCGGTAATGATGGGGAAATCTTCCTCCTCATCATCCTCGTCGTAGGCAAGCTCCCTGTACTTGATCTTTGTATAGATCCTTTTCTTCAATTGCATCCGCTGTCCCTCCATCGATAAGACTGTATCTCTCAGGAAAGCCCCGTGTGGAAATAAATACGGCCATTCTCATCCATTATTTACATTATTCCACAGCCGTTACTATAAGTTTATCATCAGAACCCATGTCTTTCAACAGAATTTTCAAGGTGTCAGGGGGACAGATGCATCGACACCTTCCCCCCTGACACCCCCGTCCCCTCTAACACCTTCGAGAATATGTAAATTAGTTTGTGATATATATAAAGCCAATACCGCAGGTTACCATATATTTTATAAGTATACCACGCTGAATGACTTTGGGAGGGAAGGCCTTGAAAAATTACATTTATAAAAAGGTGCATATCATTTTGGCAGCTGTCTTCATGATGGCGGGCTTTATACCTGCAGTAGCCGTCAATGGCTATGAAGCCGGGACAACTTACTACGTGGACTCTGTAAAAGGAAAGGACACCAACAAAGGCACCGGCAGCAGCAAACCGTGGAAATCCTTGTCCAAGGTAAACGGCACAACTTTTGCAGCGGGTGATAAAATCCTGTTCAAAGCGGGCTCGAGCTGGACGGGGACCTTGCACCCCCTGGGCTCCGGGAAGCCCGGTTTGCCCATCGCCATCGGGAAGTACGGCAAAGGGAAAAAGCCGGTAATCAACGGCGGTGGAGCTGCCAGCGCAGTTTACTTGTCCGGCCAGAGCCATTGGGAGATCGACAGCCTTGAGGTCACCAACAACGCAGCGTCGGAGGGGGATCGCAGAGGAATTTTCATCAACGCCAGAAATGGAACCACCGAGCATATTTATATAAAAAATTGCTATATCCATAACGTAAGGGGAAATAACGATTTCAGTACGGGTAAATTGACCGGAGGGATCATCTTATACGGTGATAATGCCAGCAATACAAAATACAATGACATCCTCATCGAAGGAAATACCATTGACCGGTGCGACAGGACAGGGATATTGGCCGTAGAGTCCTGCGGCAGCTATTCCACCAAGGTGGTGGTCAGGAGCAATGCCATAAACTACCCCGGCGGTGACGGAATTATCATGCTTTTGTGCACAAATCCTTTGATCGAATACAATGTATGCAACACCTCCGATGCCGTAAGCAAGGGCGTCTCCTGTGCAATATGGCCCTATTCGTGCAACGGTGCCATCTTTCAGTACAATGAAGCCTATAATTCAAAGCTGTCAGAAGACTTTGACGACGGTCAGGCATGGGATGTGGACGGCAATAACAAGAATACCGTCTACCAGTATAATTACAGCCATGATAATGAAGGCGGCGCATTGCTTGTCTGTTCAAACCAAAGCTGTCCCTCCGATAATTCCACTATCCGCTACAACATAAGCCAGAATGACGCAGGCCGTATAATAACCTTGACAGGCCCATCGACAAACACCTACTTTTATAACAATACGATTTTCCTGGGTCCAAAAATGAAAACCGAAATCATTGAAGCCCAGGATTATGAGGGCTGGCATGACGGGTTCAGCGCCTATAACAATCTATTTTATAATTTAGGCAGCGGCGGCTATTATCTGGAGAAGAGCACAAAAAACGTCTTTGACTATAATGTCTTCTATGGTAAACATCCATCCACCGAACCCATGGATAACCACAAAATAATTACAGACCCCGGGCTTGTAAAACCCGGCACCGGCAGCATAGGAAGGCATACCCTTGAAGGGTACAAATTGAAAGCCGGGTCCCCCTGCATCGATTCCGGCATTACGATATCAAACAGCGGAGGGAAGGACTTCTGGGGCAATGCAGCTCCGCAGGGGATGTCAACGGACAGAGGCGCTTATGAATACGCAAGCAGTCTGAAAGCGGACGGCACGAGGCCTGTAATAACCCTGGAACCCTCTCCCGCAACCAGCCAGGATGATCTGAAAATATACGGTGTCAATCTTGCCGGAGGGAAGGAGGCAAAAGCTTCCAGCATTGAAGAGGAAAGCATGGATGCGGCAAAAGCCGTTGATGGCGACGCTTCGTCAAGATGGGCAAGCACGGAAGGCGGCGGAGACGTCTCTGAATGGGTAAGCGTGGATCTGGGAAGTGTGAAGACCATCAACACGGTCATCGTAAAATGGGAAAACGCTTTTGCAAAAGCGTATAAGCTCCAGGTATCCACCGATGGCACAGTCTATAAGGATGTAGCCGTAGTTGCAGACGGTAAAAAAGTGTCCGCGGATGTCAGGACCTTCCCGGATATTTCCGCAAGGTACGTAAGAATTTATTGCACGCAAAAAGCAGATGCGGATTGGGGATATTCGATCTATGAGCTTGAAGTATACAATACGGATAAACAAAACTAACACAAAGCCCCGTTTAAAATCGCAGCAGCTCGCCGGCATATTGATTGTCACCGGTTTGGCTGTCATTTCAGCCGTGCTGTTGATCTCTTTTAATTCCCATCGGACGGGAGATGCTATCGGGAAAGTAAACGGTGAACCGATTTCTTCAAGGTTTTTCCGGGTGGAGCTGGCAAGGCAGACAGCTGAAACCTATTCCTATTTCCATTCGAAATATGGGGTTGAGGACAGTGAAAATTTCTGGACCACGCCGTATGGCGGCGAGGTGCCGGTGGAAGTAGCCCGCAAAAAAGCCTTGGCTGCGATCGTAAGGACGATTGTACAGCAAAAGCTGGCAAAGGAGAAAGGTCTGGCTGACGATATAAGCTACGCCGGCTTTTTGAACGCTTTAAAAAAAGAGAACAGGGAAAGAAAAGAAGCCCTCCGGCAAAACAAAGTAATCTACGGCCCAGTGGAGTATACGGAGGATAATTACTTCAATTATGTCATGAGCAATCTCATCATAAAATTGAAATCAAAGCTGGCGGAAAAGGAGCTGGCTGTTTCCGACCTGCAGGCGGAGGGAATGTACCAGTCCAGAAAAGATAAGTACTTCAGGCTCGTGTCCGTCAGAGTGCAAAAAATATCCCTTCCCTTTGCGGCATCAGAGGACAATACTTTTACAAGGGAACAGGCAAAGGCAAAAATGGAAGAGTTATCGGAAAGATTAAAAAACGGCGGAAGCTTTGAAGAGCTGTCAAGGGAATTTAACAGAGACCACCGGGTGCTGGAGCAGACCTTTGATGAAAACAGCAAACGTTCTGATATACGAAAATATCCTGAACTGAGAACAGCAGCCATGGAGCTGAAAGCAGGACAGCACAGCGGTATTCTCGAGACGGTTGATTCGGCAAATATTCTCCTTTGTATCGCCCGTGAAGAAAATGGCTACAAAAGTTTTGAGGAAGTAAAGGACAGCATTAAAACGCTTATCCTTAACGAAAACTACGATATCTTCGTAGATAAGCTGGTGAAGGAAGCCAGTGTTAATATTGACCAGAATGCTTACGAGAAAATACGCGGCTAGCCCCTTTTCACCCGTGTTTTAAACCTCTCCCTGAGAAATAGCTTCCCGGTAAATAATTGAGCAAACGGGAAGTGATATGGTATAATAAATTTAAGTACTTTACTTAATAATGTTGATTAATAGTAGAAAGTGAAAAGCAAGATGCTGAGTTATACGGAAGTATTAAAAAAGCTTGAAGAAGAATCAAATAACATAAAAAAATACGGTATAAGCCGGATAGGTCTGTTTGGCTCATTTGTAAGGAATGAACAAACGGATAAAAGTGATGTGGATATTTTGGTTGAGTTTGAAGAAGGTAAGGAAAGCTTTGACAATTATATGAGCCTCCTTTTTTTCCTGGAAAAGTTATTTTCAAAAAAAGTTGATCTGGTGATCTCAGGGAATATAAGAGAAGAATTAAAGAAAGAAATTCTCGGGAGTGTAAAATATGCCTCGAAATTATAAGCTATATCTCAATGATATTATTAAATGTGTAAATAATATAGAAAAGTATACTCAGGGTGTTACATACGATGGCTTTTTAGCAAATCAAATGCTTCAGGATGCAGTAGTCAGAAATCTTGAGATTATTGGGGAAGCAGTAAAGAACCTACCTGACGATATTAAGAGAAGCGATGAATTTTTGTGGAATAAGTATGCAAGAGTACGTGATCTGATATCACATTTCTATTTTGGAATTAATTTCAATATTATTTGGGGACTTGTAAAGTCTGTCAATTCAGAGCTTAGAGCCGAAGTAAACAAGCTGCTGTAATTATATTACCCGTGTGGATGAACACTCCCCGCCCTTGTCCCATCAGGTTTTACTGAAATTTTACAGACTCTTAATTCAATGTTATTACTCCTTTTGTATGATTTATTCAGGAACTAAATCAGCAGAACCACACTGCCGGTAAATCGATGAAAGGGTCATGGCAATGAATATTTTTACTCACCTTGGGATAGCAAGGGGAATAATGGCTGTCATAGAAAGAAATCTAGGCATCAAACTGGACCGGGTCGGCTTCATGTTCGGGAATATAAAGCCTGATATTGATCCAAAGCTCTCATCCGTACCCCACGTGAAAAACACCGTAATAGATTTTGTAAGCGCTGAGATAAAAAACCTCCTATCCATGGAAGATAAAATAAAAAGCAGATGTACTAGGGAATTCTCCGAGAGAATGGGACTCATTACACATTATCTCTCGGATTTTTTTTGTTACGCCCACAATGAGAAATTTAAGGGCAATCTATTGAAGCACCTGATCTATGAAAACAAATTATCGGGCTACTGCAGAAAAAACAAAGCGGCGTCGGCAGAAAGCATTCTTTATGAAATCACATTAATCGATACGGATCTCGATTCCATTCGCGAATACATCGACAATATGCATAATGAATACCTGAATGCGGGGAACAAGGCTTCCTGTAGGCGTGATATGAGATATGCCATGATAATGTCCGCTTCACTCTGTGCATCCATAATAAAATTCTACCTTCCTGAAAATATCAGTACAGCGGCATAAGGAGGTTTGTTTATGAGAATAGCATACTTTACGGATACCTACCTGCCTCAGGTAAATGGGGTTACCAATACCCTTGAAAAGCTGGGAAGCTATCTTTCAAATAACAATATCGAGCATATGTTTTTTGCTCCCGAATATCCTGAAAAAACCGTAACCCTTCGAGAAAGGTCCGTTAAAAGGTTCAAAAGTCTTTCCTTTCCGATTTATCCGGAATGCAGGCTTTCCCTTCCCGTATATGCCGGTTTGTGCAGGTATGCGGATGGCTTTAAGCCGGACATCGTACACCTGGTCACACCCCTGGGCATTGGGCTTGCAGGACTCAAATATGCACGCGAACGCGGCATACCCGTGGTTTCGTCCTTTCATACAAATTTCGACATGTATCTTAAATACTATAATCTGGAGCATTTCCATCAGTTACTATGGAATTACTTTAAATGGTTTCATGGATTCAGCGCCTTTAATCTCTGTCCTTCGGAGGATACCCTCAAAACCCTTGAGAGCAAGTGTATAGAGCACCTTAAAATATGGTCCAGAGGGATTGATACCGATAAGTTCAACCCTCATCAAAGGGATGAACTTTTGAGAAAAGAACTGGGAGCCGGTGAAAGAAAGATATTTCTGTACGTTGGCAGGCTTGCGGTGGAAAAAGACCTTGATATCCTCCTGCAGAGTATTAAAAAAATCAACGGTATATATCCGGGAAAGGCTCAGTTCGTGCTTACCGGAGACGGACCCTATGCCGGGAGCCTGAAGAATACGGCGCCTGAAAACGTTGTATTTCCGGGCTACCTAAAAGGGAAGGAACTGGCCGCCATGTACGCGTCCTGTGATGCATTCGTATTTCCTTCCAGCACCGAGACCTTTGGTAATGTAGTTTTGGAGGCCATGGCCTCCGGCCTGCCGGTGATTACAGTCGATTCGGGCGGAGTGAAAGACAGTATGCTGCATCGTTATAACGGGTTACTGTGCAGGCCCAGAGATGTTGACAGCTTCACACTTGCCATTGAAGCGCTGCTGACAGATGAAAAGCTTTTGGAGACAATGGGCAAAAATGCGAGAGCCTATGCATTGACAAAATCCTGGGCTTCGGTATTTGACAGGCTTATTTCGGATTACAGCCTTGTATTCAATGAGGCAAATGCACAGGAACCATTAAACAAATTGGCTTAAGGAGGAAATCACATGAAGGTTACAATTACCGGCGACACCAGGATTTCCCCGGCGATTCAACAGATAGAAAAGCTTGTAAGCTCCGGAATTAAAATATTTGCTTACGACCCTGCAATCAAGGAAATAGATACCGGTTTGATTATTGTGTAAGCATGGCCGGGTCTGTGGAAGAGGCTGTTTGCGGTGCGGACTGTCTGGTGATCATAACCCCATTGGAAATTGATATCGTCTGAGGGTTTGCGAAATAATTTAAAACTTCCATTTTGGGGACTCACTTTTCATCGGTGCTCATATAATAGAGTAACGATATCGGAAGTGGGCGATGACCTATTTATACGACAAACTACAGGACCTACAGGGACTTTTCCTATGACAGGGGCAAGGCGGTGGCATATGCCCATCGATGGGCCAGGGGACGCAATCCGGCGTATCTTGACTTTGAAACCCTGGGGGGAGACTGCACAAATTTTGCATCCCAATGCATTTATGCCGGGAGCGGAGTAATGAATTATACGCCGAATTATGGCTGGTACTACATATCCTCTTATAACAGGACGCCGTCCTGGACCGGAGTGAACTATCTTTATGATTTTGTGATGAACAATAAAGCAGCAGGACCTTTTGCAGAATTGGTGGACGTTAGGGACGCGAGACCCGGAGACCTGGCTCAGTTGTCCTTTGTCGGAGGCGGATTTTTCAACCATTCGCCTGTGATTATCCAAACCGGAAGTGTACCGGCAATTGACAATATCCTGGTAGCTGCCCATACCGATGATGTCGACTACTACCCATTGACGGGCTACGAGTGGGTGGATATACGGTTTATCCACATTTTAGGCATGAGAATTTAGAATTTTTCATTTGAACTGCCAGAAGAAAGCTTCACCGTCAATCAGGCGGAGAGGCTTTCATTAATCAGTGAAAAGATGCTGGTTGCGTTCTTCTCGGGGCATTTTTGAAATTTCGATCCCTTCAGCATATTGGAATGGTTGCAGCATTCACATTCGAAGGTCAAACCTTCCAGCTTGTCAATGACCGTTTCCGGAAGATTGGCAATTACGGAATTGCAGTAGTTGCATTTTAGTGTTATGAAATTAAACATATTCTTCTCCTTTCAATAATAATTTTATCGATGTTCGATAATAAATAATACCCGGGTTTTTCACCGTTAATCAGATTTTACCGCATCCGGATTATATTTATATTATCTTCAGGTAAAATGTTGCAACACTACTTACTAAAATGCATGAAAAAAGCGGGCCGGATGCCCGCTTTCATTTTGATATCACATATTGTTACTGCATGGAGCTGCGGCTTCCGAAGTTATATCGAAGCCTTTGCCGGCTCTTCCAGGACTAAAATATTCTCAAGGTTCAACAGCATGATGATCCGGTTTCCCACTTTGGCAATGCTGTTGATGAATTTGCGCCTTGCGTCTTCCAATACTGCAGGCGCAGCTTCAATATCCTGATCCTCCACCTTTACGATTTCGTTAACGCCGTCCACAATAAGGCCAACCACGGTGGAGTCGATATTTACCATGATGATTTTGGTATTGTCGTCAAAGTCCTTTGCAGGAATCCCGAATCTTTTCCGCATGTTGAAAACCGTGTAAACCTTACCCCTCAGGTTAACCAGACCTTCTACATATTCCGGCGTATTTGGCACTTTGAAAATATCCATGCGGCGCTCTATTATATTTACCTGGGAAACATCCACCCCGAATTCTTCATCATTGACACTGAACACAACCAATTGACGCGTAGCCATGGTTAACCCTCCCATACCCTTATTGATGGCAACATTATATCATAGAATATTTGTCTTTCAAAGTGCATTTGATTGCAATCTACAAAAAAATACATTTATCGACATATATAGACATGAAAAAGAGGGACCCGAGGTCCCTCTAAAAAATTTTAAAGATTAATTTTTGAAACATCATTTATATCCATGGAGCAGCGCCATGCATCAGCTGCGGTAGCTGGCATTGATTTTGACATAGTCGTAAGAGAAATCGCAGGTCCAGATATGGTCGGAATAAATTCCTTTATTCAGCTTTACCAGGATTTTTACTTCCTTTTCGTGAAGGATTTCCTTCGCCTTATTTTCTTCAAAATCGACGGCGCATCCGCTCTTACATACCAGGAGGCTGCCAATATAGATATCCACATAGGCAGGGTCAAATTCGGCGCCGGAGTAGCCTGCGGCAGTGATAATCCTGCCCCAGTTTGCATCCTCCCCGAAAATTGCGGTCTTAACCAACGGAGACTTTGCAATTGCACTGGCTGCTTTGTAAGCGTCTTCCGTATTGGCGGCGCCTTCCACAACGATTTCCAAGAGCTTGGTAGCTCCCTCTCCGTCTTTGGCGATGAGCCTTGCAAGGGAGGTACAGACAAGCTCCAGTCCGCTCTTGAATTTCTCATAGTCTTCATCTTCATTAACGATGCCTGCATTGTCCGCAAGGCCGTTGGCCATGATAATGACCATGTCACAGACACTTGTATCACCGTCCACCGAGACCCGGTTGAAGGTGTACTTCACAGTTTCCTTCAAGGCTTTGTCCAGAAGCTTTCTTGATATGTTTACATCGGTGGTGATGACTCCGATCATGGTGGCCATGTTGGGATGGATCATTCCCGAGCCTTTGGCCATACCGCCGATGACTACTTTACTGTCCTGAATTTCCAGTTCAACTGCAATTTCCTTATGAATAAGGTCTGTCGTCATAATTGCTTCCTGTGCATCGTGCCCGCCGTCCGGGTCCATTCCCGATACCAGTTCTTCGATTCCGGCTTTTATGGCAGCCATATCCAGTGGCTTTCCAATGACGCCTGTCGAACCCACCAGGATACCCTCGGTGTTGCAATCAAGCAGCTGCGCCGCAGTGGCTGCTATTTCCTTTGCATCCTTGTACCCCTGTTCACCCACGCAGGCATTTGCATTTCCGCTGTTGATGATTAGAGCGTTTGCATAGCCGTTTTTGATGTGTTCCATGGTAACTTGAAGAGAATGGCCCTTGACCTTGTTGGTAGTGAAGACTCCTGCAGCCGCTGCACTATCTTCGGAGCAAATAATTGCAAGATCCTTTTTACCGTCTTTTTTCAGGCCGCAAGCCACACCTGTTGCAAAAAAACCTTCCGGAGCCGTTATTCCACCGTTTATTACATGCATTCGATTCACCTCATATTTATTTTAAGGAAAATTGCTCTCCTTTATGTCTTGAACATTTAAATTATACATAAATGTCGATTGCTATTCAACAAATTGTGCAAAATATGTTTGAGAAACTGAGGAATCATGCTCATTTCAAGCTGGTGCATTTTTCCGGAGATTCATAAATATTCCCTTTGTGAATAAAAAAGGTGCGACAGTAATTCCCTGTCACACCTTCCCATGCTGTTGATTTTTTATAACGAGGCGGTAAAATGTCCCCGCCTCGTTGAAATTCCGAGATGGAAGGAAAAGCAGGACAGCGAGCAGGTGGATATTTGCCACAGGCCCATGGAAAAGATCGGGCCGGATGAGATGAAGCTTTTTCGGGTAAGCAAATACCTGTATCAATGCGACGAAGCGGAGTGCTGCAATTACCTTCGGCTGATACGCTTGCATTTACTTTGTCAACTGAGGCCTGAATTGTCATGTAATTTTCTAAAGCCGCACTCCTTGACACACTTCCGTATATAATGTATCATTTATACAAAACATATGGAAGCGGCAATGAGTAAGAGGAGTAGGCAGATACCAGCCTTTCAGAGAGGGAAGCCCGGCGGCTGAGAGACTTCCAGGTAATGGTTTGCCGAAGGTAGCTTAGGAGCTTCGCAGCTGAAAAACAGAGCGCATTTCTGAAGAGGTATTTTCCGATAAAGCGCTTTTGGCAGATAGGTTGCGGCGGAAGGAACCGTTATTTCAAGAGCAGCCCTGTCGGAGCAGATACTTTTCAGTTGCTCCGGATATGGGAATTTTGGTGGTACCGCGGAAATCAGCTTTTCGTCCAATAAATTTTGGATGAAGGGCTTTTTTATTTGTGGTATTTGGCCTGGAAGATTTACAGCAGCAAACCGTGGAAAGGAGAAAGAATATGCTTGTAATGGAGATAATCGGGTTTTTGTTTTTGATTGTGGGTTTTGGCATGGTATTCACCGCCAAAAGCTTTGTGAAAAAATATAGCCTGGACAGGAATGCCAAATGCAATTTTGAACACGAAATGTCGGAAGAAGAGCTGGAGAAGTACAAATTCGACAAGGCCACCGTCAACCTGAAAATGATTGGGATGCTGGTGTCCATTCCGGGTCTGGTTTTAATTCTGTTAGCTTTTAAATAAGGGAGGAAAGAATAATGGAAGAAAATAATAATCTGGCAAAAACCTACGACCCCAAACAGGTGGAGGACCGATTGTACAAGGAATGGGAGGACAAGGGCTATTTTCATACCAAAGCCGACCCTTCCAAGAAACCCTTCACCATCGTGATACCGCCGCCAAACATAACAGGCCAGCTTCATATGGGGCATGCCATGGATAATATCCCCCAGGATATTCTTATACGCTGGAAGCGGATGCAGGATTTCTGCGCTCTTTGGGTTCCCGGAACCGACCACGCCAGCATTGCGACGGAAGCGAAAATCGTTGACGCCATGGCTAAGGAAGGCCTCACCAAAGAGATGCTGGGCAGGGAGAAATATCTGGAAAGAGCCTGGGAATGGAGAAAGGTCTACGGAGGCAGGATCGTTGAGCAGTTGAAAAAGCTGGGCTGCTCCTGCGACTGGGAGCGTGAACGCTTCACCATGGACGAAGGACTCTCCAACGCCGTAAAGGAAGTTTTTTTGAGGCTTTACAATAAGGGTTTGATCTATAAGGGAGAAAGGATAACCAACTGGTGCCCCAAATGCAATACTTCCATTTCCGATATTGAGGTGGAGTACGAAGAAAAGGACGGCAGCTTCTGGCATATCCGCTACCCTGTCAAGGACAGCAATGAATTTGTAACGGTTGCAACTACCAGGCCTGAGACAATGCTTGGCGATACTGCGGTTGCAGTCCATCCCGAGGATGAGAGGTACGCGCACCTGGTTGGCAAAACCGTGATCCTTCCGCTGATGAACAGGGAGATACCGGTGATTGCAGATGATTATGTAGATAAGGATTTTGGAACAGGTGTGGTAAAAATTACGCCGGCTCATGATCCGAATGACTTTGAAGTCGGTATGCGGCATAATCTGCCCTTTATAAATGTTATCAGCAACAATGCGTTAATGAATGAGAATGCCCGGCAATATACCGGAATGGACAGGTACGAGGCGAGAAAGCAAATTGTCAAGGATCTGGAGAGCCTGGATTTCCTCGTGAAGATCGAGCCTCACAAGCATAATGTAGGCACCTGCCAGAGATGCTCCACGGTAGTCGAGCCCATCATTTCAAAGCAGTGGTATGTAAAAATGAAGCCACTGGCGGAGCCCGCCATTGACGTTGTTAAAAACGGGACGATAAAGTTTGTACCCGAAAGGTTTTCCAAGATCTATTTCAACTGGATGGAGAACATTCAGGACTGGTGCATATCCAGGCAGCTCTGGTGGGGCCACAGGATTCCTGCGTATTACTGTCAGGAATGCGGATATATGGCTGTTGACAGGGAAATGCCGGATGTTTGCCCGAAATGCGGCAGTATAAGATTCGAACAGGATCCGGATACTTTGGACACCTGGTTCAGTTCCGCCCTTTGGCCCTTCTCTACGCTGGGGTGGCCTGAGCAGACGGAAGACCTGAAGTTCTTCTATCCGACGGATGTCCTGGTTACCGGCTACGATATCATTTTCTTCTGGGTAGCAAGAATGATCTTCTCGGGCGTGGAGCATATGGGGAAGGAACCTTTTAAATATGTGCTGATCCATGGGCTTTGCAGGGATGCCCAGGGAAGAAAAATGAGCAAGTCCCTCGGCAACGGCATTGACCCCCTTGAGGTCATTGACCAGTATGGGACCGACGCCCTCAGGTTCGCACTCACCGCAGGCAACTCTCCGGGAAACGACCTGAGATTCTCCACGGAAAAGGTTGAAGCCAGCAGGAATTTTGCAAACAAGATATGGAACGCTTCAAGATTTGTCCTGATGAACTTTGACGAGGGGCTGGATTTCGCAGGTGTAAACCCGGAAAGATTCACTGCCGCGGATAAGTGGATCTTAAGCAGGGCGAATTCGGTAACGAAAGAGGTTACCGAAAACATGGACAAATTTGAATTCGGTATAGCGCTGCAGAAGATTTATGAGTTCATCTGGGAAGAATTCTGCGACTGGTATATCGAGCTTGTGAAGCCAAGGCTTTATGACAGGGATGATGCTACCCGGCTGGAAGCACAGTATGTATTGAATTATACTCTTGGCGCTGCCATGAAGCTGCTGCATCCCTTTATGCCCTTTATTACGGAAGAAATCTATCAGCATCTGATCAATGAGGACGAAAGCATTATGATTTCCAGGTGGCCTGAATATAGGGAGGATTACAGCTTCCCGGGCTATGTGGAGAAGCTGGCGCTGATTATGAACGCCATCAAGGCAATCCGGAATATCCGGGTGGAGATGAATGTTCCGCCGTCAAGAAAAGCCAAGGCAGTATTCGTTACCGATGCTGAAGCAGGCGCGGTCCTCAGCGACGGACAGAAATTCTTCGAACGCCTGGCGGGTATTTCCGAGATAACCGTTCAGAAAGACAAGGGCGGAATTTCTCCCGATGCCGTGGCGGCCATCATTTCCGGAGTTGAGATCTATATCCCGCTCCAGGACCTGATTGATATTGAAAAGGAAATTGAACGGCTGGAGAAGGAAAAAGCCAATCTGCAAAAAGAGCTTGACAGGGTGGAAGGTAAGTTGGGCAACGAGAGCTTCGTAGCCAAAGCGCCCCCGAAGGTGATAGAGGAAGAAAAGGCTAAGAGAGAGAAGTACAGGGACATGTACGCCAAAGTCGCTGAGAGGCTTGACAGCTTGAAAAAGTAAAAAGAAATGTGGCTATTCAGGTACCTGGTTGTCATTGCGAGAAGCGGAGCGACGTGGCAAGCTCTGCATCTTAACGGGACGGCATTTTGAGATTGCGCTCCGCTGCGTTGCACCCGCAATGACCCAGGTTTTGCTTTTACTTTCTATCGTAACGGGTACCTGAATAGTCACAAAGAAAAAATTTCTAAATGCAAGTTTTAAGATTAATTCTTGCATTTTTTATTTCTCCATGGTATTATATTTTTATTGTTATTTTTTTGAGCAACGTCACAGTCCCCCGAGGGGATATGGGGCATGCCCCCATTGGAAAGTGAATAAAGGATCGGAGGACCACCTCGCAGTGGTTCAAAAACAGCATTGAAGCTTTTCGGACATTAGGCCTGGTTGCCGTCTGAAAAGCTTTTTTATTTGTACAACCAGGATTGGAAAAAGCAATTGAAGGAGGAGATTTGAATATGATGCAAAGTGAATGTTCAAAAACATATGCACAACCTGACAGCAGGACGGTGGCAGGCAGAATGATTACCCGGTGGTTTGATGAATTGCAGCTTAATGTTGCTCCGACTTGCAATATGCTGTGTAATTTTTGTTCGAAGGGCAGCGACTGCATATGCAACGGAAATGATCCGGGGTACTGCAGCAGGATGTTGACGCCCAGGCAGGCGGTCAATTGGGCGGCAAGCTCTATTTTAAAGGATAAAAGGATCAAGGTGGTCAAAATATCCGGACCCGGGGAGCCGCTTTGCAACAGCCAGACCTTTGAGGTGTTCAAGCGCCTTGGACAAAAGCTGCCTGACGTAATTTTCGGCATCAGCACCAACGGGCTCAGACTGGAAGATAAGGCAGAGATACTGGCAGCCCTGGGAGTAAGGATGGTGGACATATCCATAAACGCAGTCAGGGAAGAAACCATTACAAAGCTTTATTCAAAGCTTATTGTGGACAATGATATTATTTCCGGCACCAAGCTTTCCTCCTTTTTGCATGAAAAGCAGATGAAGGGGTTGGAGAAGTGCATCAAGCTGGGCATGGCTGTGCGCATAAACACCGTTTATTTCCCGGGGATCAACGACGATGATATCTTGAAGATTGCTCAAATGTGCAAAGAAAGCGGCATAGCGTCCATGTGCCTGATTTCCGCTTTTCCCGGAGGGAAGCTTGCCAGGATGACCCCGCCCTCTGTTGCAAATATGGTGGCCATGCAGCAGAAAATAGGAAAAATTCTGCCGGAAGTACAGATCAAGTCATTTTTGTAAGCACGGGTAAGAACATTCTGCAAAAGCGGAATGAAGGTATTTTTAGGGAAGGGAGGCTGGAAAGATGAATTGTGCCAAATTCATAGTTTCGGGACAGGATAAAAAGCAGTTGACGCAAGTTAAGAATGCACTTACTTCAAATGGAAATATTTTTGTAGGCTATTCCAGCGACCCTGTGAATATTCTGAGGCATATCCGGAGTATCCAGCCGGATCTGGTGATCTTTGAGCTGTCCGTCAACTTCAGGGATTTGAAAGAGACGATCCGGGTGATTGATGAAGAATTGCTGGCTGCCTGTATCCTGCTGCTGGACTCAAGAAATGAGGAAGTATTTGAATTTCTCAGGGATACACGGATAGTTTCCTATTTATCCAAGCCGGTTATCGATTACGTGCTGCTGCAGATCGTCGACCTGTCCATGTCCAATTTTTTAAGGATCAAGGATTATGAAGACAAATTGAGGCAGCTGAACAATACGCTGGAAAACCGCAGGGTCATTGAAAAGGCCAAATGGATCCTTGTGGAACAGGATGGGTGCACAGAGATGGACGCATATAAAATCATTAAGAAGAAAAGCAGGGATAACAGGATTGCCATGAACGAAATCGCAGAGGCCATTATTCTGACGAGGGGCAGCGGAAGTTAAGAATTTTTTTGCAGGATGAAATTTATAAAGCTGCAAAAATTATAAAAATAGTAAAAAAATACTTGCATTTTTGCAAGTATGGCAGTATAATAAATTCATAAATTGAATAGATGCAAGGAACGCGAGACGCCATGAAGGATATCGCGCCTTGTCGGCCAGGACGCCGGATCGATATATTTAAATCATATTTAAATAGGTTGATTGCGGCGTTTTTTGTTTTTAGGCTTATCAAACTTACCGGATTTATTATTTATCAGATTGGAGAGTGAGTGTATGAAAAAGCTTGAGGTAATTACAAGACCGGAAAAGCTGGAGGATGTGAAGGAGCTTCTCAACAACTCGGGGATTTACGGAATGACCGTCGGTATGGTTTCAGGCTGTGGTTTGCAAAAGGGCAGGAAGGAAGTATACAGGGGGACCGAATATACCATCAATCTGCTTCCAAAGGTGAAGATAGAGATTGTGGTGAAGGATGCGGTTGTAGAAGAGCTTCTGGAGAGCCTGGTAAAGAAAGTGAAAACTGGAGAAGTCGGCGATGGAAAAATATTTGTATTCGATGTACAGGATGCAGTGAAGATAAGGACCGGAGAACGGGGAGAGAAAGCAATCTGATAATAAATAAAGGGGAGTGGAATTATGAAGAGGAGTTATAAAAAATTATTTTTGTCATTTTTATTGCTGGTAATTGTTTTATGCATACCGGGTGCGGCATTTGCAGCAGACGAAGCAGTTGCAGACACGGGTGATACCGCATTTGTATTCGCGTCAGCCGTACTGGTATTTATCATGACGCCCGGACTTGCATTATTTTACGGCGGCATGGTAAGGAAAAAGAATGTACTGAATACAATGATGAATTCCTTCATCATTATGGCTTTGATTTCCATACAATGGGTGCTTATAGGTTATTCAATCGCTTTCGGGCCGGACAAATTCAACCTGTTCGGCGGTCTTGAATGGTTTGGGCTGCATGGTATAGGCGCCGCTCCCAATGCCGATTATGCAGGCACAATACCGCAATCGCTGTTTGTGCTGTTCCAGATGATGTTTGCAATAATTACTCCCGCGCTTATCACAGGTTCCTTTGCAGAAAGGATGCGCTTTCCGGCTTTCCTGGTCTTCATCCTGCTGTGGGCTACCCTGGTATATGATCCACTGGCTCACTGGGTATGGGGAGTTGGAGGATGGCTCAGAAACCTCGGCGCACTTGACTTTGCAGGTGGTACTGTCGTCCATATCAGCTCCGGTGTTGCAGGACTTGTAGCCGCACTGGTCATTGGAAAACGGAAAGGCCACGGCACCTCACCCATGATGCCTCATAATATTCCTTTCGTACTTATCGGAGCCGCCCTCCTGTGGTTCGGCTGGTTTGGCTTCAACGGCGGAAGCGCTGTTGCTGCCAACGGTCTTGCCATGAATGCCTTCCTGGTGACAAACACTGCGGCTGCAGCAGCAATGCTTTCCTGGGTAATCATTGAATGGCTTCACAGAGGCAAACCCACGCTTCTGGGCGCTGCTACCGGCGCGGTTATCGGTTTGGTTGCCATTACTCCCGGTTCAGGCTTCGTCAATGTGATTTCTTCCATCATTATCGGTTTGGTTGTAAGCCCCTTGTGCTATTTTGGAATTACGGTCGTCAAAGCAAAGCTTGGATATGACGACTCATTGGATGCATTTGGATGCCATGGTATCGGAGGAATTTGGGGTGCATTGGCCACAGGATTGTTTGCCACCAAGGATATCAATCCTGCAGGCAATAACGGACTGTTTTTCGGAAATCCCGGACAGCTGGGAATTCAAGCGTTAAGTGTCCTTGTTACAGTTTTATTATCCGGTGTGCTGACATTTATAATCCTCAAGGTATTGTCTCTCTTTATGAAACTGCGTGCTACGGAAAAAGAAGAGGTCGACGGGCTGGACGTAACACAGCATGGTGAGGACGCATATCCCGACTTTTCCGGAGGAGAAGTCAATTTATTCCAATAATTGTCAAACGCACACACATACGTTATAGCTTAATATACTTGATGCAATATCCCCTGTTAGGTTAACGCATCGAAGGCCTGGACGCCGTATTTAAAAAAATACCGGCGTCCTTTTGTTTTTTAAGAGCAGTATAAGCTTTCATTTCTAATAATTTTTTCGGAGGTAATGAATATGAGACAGGTAGCAATCTATGGCAAGGGTGGAATAGGCAAATCCACCACAACGCAGAACCTGACGGTAGGTCTGGGTGAAATGGGCAAAAAGGTAATGATCGTCGGATGTGATCCCAAGGCGGATTCCACACGGCTGGTGCTGGGAGGTCTGGCACAGAAAAGCGTCCTTGACACGCTTCGGGAAGAAGGCGAGGAAGTGGAGCTGGACAACATCATGAAGCGCGGCAAGTTCGATATCCGGTGTGTTGAATCCGGAGGGCCGGAGCCCGGCGTGGGCTGTGCGGGCAGAGGCATTATCACCTCCATAAACATGCTGGAGAGCCTCGGCGCTTATACCGAAGATCTGGACTATGTTTTCTACGACGTACTTGGAGACGTTGTATGCGGAGGCTTTGCAATGCCTATCCGGGAGGGAAAGGCAAAAGAGATATACATCGTTGCCAGCGGCGAGCTGATGGCGCTGTATGCGGCAAACAACATTTCAAAAGGCGTGCAGAAATACGCAAATACAGGCGGATGCCGTCTGGGCGGAATAATCTGCAACAGCAGAAAGGTGGATCATGAAAAGGAACTGCTTGAAAACTTTGCACAAGAACTAGGCAGTCAGTTGATTTATTTCGTACCCAGAGACAACCTGGTGCAAAGGGCGGAAATCAACAAGAAGACAGTAATTGATTTTGCGCCGGAGGAACCCCAGGCGGATGCATACCGAGGTCTTGCCCGGGCTATTGACGGAAACGATATGTATGTCATCCCGAAGCCCATGACCCAGGACCGGCTGGAAGAATTGATGATGAAGCACGGATTCCTTGGACTGTAGAAGCGGTAACGGATTATAGGCATGGCGCACGAATTGTAGCGTAGGGAGAATTCATTTCACCCGAAGCGAGAGGGGATGGGGGCATGCCTCCCAATGAAAATTGAAAGGAAGGTATCGGACATGTTGATGATCAGAGCGATAATAAGGCCGGAGAGGGTCGGGGTCGTACTGGAAGAGCTCAGTGACGCCGGATTCCCGGCAGTTACAAAAATGGATGTAATGGGACGGGGGAAGCAGAGAGGCGTGAAGGTCGGAGATGTTTTCTATGATGAAATCCCAAAGGAAATGCTCATGATGGTTGTCAATGACGAGGATAAGGATGACGTCATTAAAATAATCATCCGGAATTCACGGACAGGGATGAATGGGGCCTTCGGCGACGGAAAAATATTCGTCAGCCCCGTTGAAGAGGTCTATACCATCAGCTCCAGTGCAAAAGGACTGTAAAGGAGGCAGGTATGAAGGAAATTATGGCGGTAATCAGGATGGACATGATCAGCAAAACAAAGGAAGCTCTGCTGCTGGAAGGCTTTCCGGCGATGAACTGCAGAAAGGTAATGGGGCGCGGCAAGAAAAAGGTTGATTTTACTCTCATTGAAAGAATAATAACGGACGGCCTGGAAATCAGTTCTCCAAAGACTGCGGAAGCAATATCCGAGGGGCACAGGCTTATTCCCAAAAGACTCCTTTCCCTTGTTGTCAAGGATGAAGAAGTAAGTAAAGCCGTCGATGCCATTATAAACACAAACTCCAAGGGGAATCCGGGGGACGGTAAAATATTCGTTATGCCTGTCACCGACTCTGTCCGGATCCGGACGGGAGAGAGCGGGGATGCAGTATTGTAAGTGCCATATAAAGAATTTATTAAGGTAAGAGGTGAAGTCAAATGAAGGGAAAAGTCGACAGGATTTTGGAAAACTACCCCGGCAGTGTTTTCAAAAACCGTAAGGACCATATTATTGTTAAAAGAAATGATTCTCCGGAGCCCCAGGTAATTGCGGCAAATACCAGGGTAATTCCGGGCATAATGACACAGCGGGGATGCTGCTATGCAGGCTGCAAGGGCGTTGTCGTAGGTCCGCTGAAGGATGCCGTTGTTATCACCCACGGGCCTATCGGCTGCGGATATTACAGTTGGGGCACAAGAAGGAACAAGGCAAGGAAAAATGACGGTGAGGATAATTTCATAAATTATTGCTTCTCGACAGACATGCAGGAAGGAGACATCGTCTTCGGCGGCATGAAAAAGCTGCGGCAGGCCGTGAAGGAGGCAGTGGAGATATTCAACCCGCAAACGGTGATGATTTGCTCCACTTGTCCCGTGGGTCTCATCGGCGATGATATCAACGCGGTTGCCCAGGAATCTGAAAAGCTTTACGGGATCAAGGTACTGGCCTTCAGCTGCGAGGGCTACAAGGGCGTCAGCCAGTCTGGCGGGCATCATATAGCGAATAACGGTTTGATCAGGCACATTATTGGTACAGGTGACAGTGCGGTAGGAAAATATGCCGTTAACGTTCTCGGTGAATATAACATCGGCGGAGACGGTTTTGAGATAGAGCGCATACTCAAAAAAATAGGCTATGACGTCATCACCGTCATGACCGGCAATGGCACCGTAGAAGGACTCAAGAATGCGCATAAGGCGCAATTGAACATTGTGCAATGTCACCGTTCCATAAACTATATCGCGGAAATGCTGAATGCAAAGTATGGGACAGACTGGATCAAAGTCAATTTTATCGGCTTGAAGGCGATGGCAAAGAGTCTGAGAGATATGGCAAAGTACTTTGACGACCCCCAGCTTTCCAAAAGGACGGAAGCAGTCATCGAAGAAGAGCTTGCAGATGCGGTGCCGAAGATAGAATACTATAAAAAGTTTACAAGAGGTAAAACTGCCGCATTATATGTAGGTGGCTCAAGAGCCCACCATTACCAGCATCTTCTTAAGGATCTGGGTATCGAGACAATTCTTGCAGGCTATGAATTCGCACACCGGGACGATTATGAGGGCAGGGAGGTCATTCCCGACATCAAGATAGACGCCGACAGTAAAAACATTGAGAATCTGGTGATGGAGCCTGATCCGGAGCATTACAAAATAACTCTTTCCAAGGAAAGATTCGAACAATTGCGTAAGGAGATTTCTCTCAATTACTATGAGGGAATGATTAAGGAAATGCCGGACAAAAGCGTTGTCGTAGATGATTTGAACCACTATGAGACAGAGCAGTTTTTAAAGCTGATGAAGCCTGATATTTTCTGTTCGGGTATCAAGGACAAATATGTTTCACATAAGGCGGGCATCTTTTCAAAGCAGCTGCATTCCTATGATTACAGCGGCCCTTATGCAGGATTTGCAGGAGCTGTGAATTTCGCCAGGGATATTGCCCTGGGCATCACGGCTCCGGCCTGGAAGCTCGTCAATCCGCCCTGGAAGACAGAACCCATACTGGAAGGGACATTTGCAGTTTAATGCAAGGGGACGCACCCACAGGAGATATTCCTCACGGGTGGAGTCAAGGAGAATGTCCCCGCTTAAAGGAGGTAGTTTACTATGTTAGATGCAACACCGAAAGAATATGTAAAAAGGTCGGGATTGGTCATTAATCCGGCAAAAACCTGCCAACCCGTGGGGGCCATGTACGCGGCCCTTGGAATTCATAAATGCCTGCCCCACAGCCATGGATCCCAGGGCTGCTGCTCCTACCACAGGACTTTGCTCACAAGGAACTTCCGGGATCCTGCCATGGCTTCCACCAGCTCCTTTACCGAAGGCTCGGCGGTCTTCGGCGGCGGATCAAACCTGAAAACCGCCATAAAAAATGTTTTTTCAATTTATGATCCGGACATCATTGCGGTTCATACCACTTGTCTTTCCGAGACTATCGGCGACGACATTCCGACCTATATACTGCAGGCCCAGGTGCCTGAAGGGAAAATGGTGATCCATGCCAACACGCCAAGCTATGTAGGGTCCCATATTACCGGATTTTCCAATATGGTCAAGGGCATGGTCAAATACCTTAGTGTCAATTCTAAAAAACCAAACGGAAAGGTCAATATCATTCCCGGCTTTGTAAATCCAGGGGATATGCGTGAGCTAAAAAGGCTGATGAAGCTTCTGGGCGTGGAAAGCATTCTGTTTCCTGACACCAGCGGGGTGCTTGACGCCCCCATGACAGGAAAATATGAAATGTATCCGCCGGGCGGCGCCAGGGTGGCCGACATCGCCGATGCCGGCAATTCCCGGGTCACCCTGGCCCTCGGGTACTTTGCCTCGGCAGATGCAGCCAATGAACTGGAGAAAAAGTGCAAGGTGCCTGCCAAAATTCTGAAAACTCCTATCGGTGTAAAAGCAACGGATGAATTCCTCATGGCTGCGGCAAGAACAAAAGGAGTTGCCATACCGGCTGAACTGGAGGAGGAGAGAGGGCAGCTTGTAGACATCATGCTGGATTCCCAGCACCAATACCAGGGGAAAACGGTGGCCCTTGCCGGAGACCCGGATTTGCTCATTGCACTGACGGAATTTGTATTATCCCTGGGGATGATCCCCAAATATGTACTAACCGGAACTCCGGGAGAATACTTCGAGAGAGAAACGGCTTCGATGATCAGGGAAGCAGATTTTGAGCCAACGGTCAAAGCGGCGGGAGATCTTTTTACACTTCACCAGTGGATGAAGGAGGATCCGGTGGACCTGCTAATGGGAGGGACCCATTGTAAATTTATCGCAAAAGCCGAGGATGTGCCTTTTGTACGAGTCGGCTTTCCGATACTGGACAGATCGGTGCATTCCTACATGCCCATCGTGGGCTATAAAGGCGGAATGCGCCTCGTAGAGCTCATCAGTAACGCCCTTCTTGACAGGCGGGATAGGGACGCGGCAGACGAAGATCTTGAGCTGCTGCTGTAAGCCGGTGAGTCGGAGGACGGTTCTCTGACTCATATGGTGTAGGGGCGACCACTGGTCGCCTCTCCCCGAAGGGTAGTGAAGGACGGTCAATGATGACTCTGGAATGATAAGTGTATTTCCGGTGGCTGTCATTGCGAGGAGCCTGCGACGCGGCAATCTTAGCTTATATACTTATTTGCAACAATTTTGAGATTGCCGCGCTACACTGCGTTTGCTCGCAATGACAGGCGTTATGCAATACGAAAAGAGAGGGCCTAATTTATGGATAATATGCATACAATAGAAATTCTTGAAGAACGGAAAAAGTCAATAAGCTGTGGCTCCCCAAAAGACAGTGGAGGCCTGAAGTGCGACAGCAACAGCGTTGCCGGCTCAGTAAGCCAGAGGGCGTGCGTCTATTGTGGAGCCAGGGTCGTATTGAATCCAATCACCGATGCCTTCCATATTGTCCATGGGCCTATTGGCTGCGCCAGCTATACCTGGGACATCAGAGGAAGCCTCAGCAGCGGGCCGGAGGTTTACAGAAACAGCTTTTCGACAGACCTCCGGGAGAAGGATGTCATCTTCGGCGGAGAAAAGAAGCTGGCGGGGGCCATTGATGAAATTGTAGAAACATATTCCGCCAAGGTCATATTTGTGTATGCCACTTGTATCGTCGGGGTTATAGGAGACGATATTGAAGCGGTTTGCAGGAATGCCGAGCGGAAACACGGCATAAGGGCTATTCCTGTTCAATCCAGCGGCTTTGCCGGTAACAAGTCAATGGGCTACAAGGCGGCCTGTGATGCGCTTATGCGGTTGATGGGGGGAGAAAAAGACGGTCCCTTTTATCCGAAAGTCATGCCTGGCGGCTCAAAGCCCAAGGGGATCAACTTTTTGGGAGATTTCAACCTTGCAGGCGAAATATGGATTATATCCAGGTATCTGAAGCAGATGGGAATCGGGATCGTCTCAAAAATAACCGGTGATTCCAGATACAGTGAAATTATGGAGGCACCCCGCGCCGGGCTGAACATTGTGCAGTGTGCAGGCTCTATGACATACCTGGCGAAAAGAATGGAAGCGGAATACGGGATTCCTTACATCAAGGTCAGTTTCTTCGGCATTGAGGATACAAAAGATTCCCTTCTGCGGATTGCTGAAGCGGTGGGGGATTCAGAATCAATTGCTAAATTGAAGGAGCTGATATTTGTTGAGGAACTCAGTGTAGTGCAAAAACTGAAATATTACAAAAGCAAGCTTCAGGGAAAAAGGGCGGCAATCTATGTAGGCGGCGGTTTCAAAGCCATCTCCCTCATAAAGCAGTTCGCGGAGCTGGGAATGAAGACCGTCATGGTGGGGACCCAGACAGGAAAGGCGGATGATTATGATATTATCCGGAGTATTGTGGATGAGGAAACGGTCATCCTTGATGACGCAAACCCTTCAGAGCTGGAAAAGTTTATGAAGGAAAAGGGCGCCGACATTCTGGTGGGCGGTGTCAAGGAAAGACCTCTGGCATATAAGCTGGGCGTGGCATTCTGCGACCACAACCATGAAAGAAAGGATCCCCTGTGCGGCTTTGAGGGCTCGGTGAACTTTGCGCAGGAAGTGGAAATGAGTATCAACAGCCCGGTTTGGCATTGGGTCAGGAGGTGACAAAGAGATGAAAAACAGAAACTTCACAAATTTAAATATAAACCCCTGTAAAATGTGCATGCCTATGGGAGCGGTAACCGCCTTCAAGGGCATCGAAAACAGCATGGTGCTTCTTCACGGTTCCCAGGGCTGCAGCACCTACATCCGAAGGCACATGTCCGAGCATTATAATGAGCCTGTGGACATTGCATCTTCTTCCCTTAGCGAGGAAGGGACCGTGTACGGCGGTGAAAAAAATCTGAAAAAGGGTCTGATGAACATTATCAAGCAGTATAATCCCGCCATTATAGGAGTTGCAACCACCTGTCTGGCAGAAACCATCGGTGAGGATATTGAGAGAATGACACAGGAGTTTCAGCATGAAAACGGAATGGAGGAAGGTTCTATCATTCCCATCCATACGCCGGGCTATGGAGGCAGTCAATTCGAGGGGTATTATTCGGCGCTGTGCGGCGTTATTGAATCCGTTTGCCGCAGCAGTGAGCCCAGTGACCGGATCAATATTATAGCCGGTTATATGAGCCCAGCCGACATAAGAAACGTAAAGCGAATGCTGCAGTGCTTTGGAGTGGAGTATATCCTTCTGCCTGACATATCGGACACTCTTGATTCACCTTATTCGGAACGCTACAACAAGATACCGGAAGGTGGCACAAGCATTGCGGATATCCGCAATATGTCCGGATCCAAAGCCACAATAGAACTAGGTCCTGCTGCTTCGGATACCCTGTCACCCGGAAAGCTTCTGAAGGATAAATACAATGTACCGCTGTATAGATGCGGCCTCCCCATGGGGCTGCGCAATACGGGAGCGTTTCTTGACCTCCTGTCGGAAATTTCCGGAATCCCTGTACCACCGGTACTTTTAAAAGAAAAGGGAAGGCTTCTGGACGGAATGATCGATTCCCACAAATACAATGGTGAGGGCAGGGCGGTCATTTTTGGCGAGCCCGGCCTGGTGGCGGCCTTAACCGGTATTTGTGCTGAAAACGGGATAAAACCGGTACTTGTAAGCACAGGCGCCGATCATCCAGGGTTCAAAGCCATCCTTGCAGAGGCGTATCAGGGGGAAATGCCGGTGATACTTGACGATACCGATTTTGAGACCATCCTTGCCAGCGCGGCCGGCATGAACGCCAATATACTTCTGGGCAATTCCGACGGCAAGGTTATCACTGAAAAGCTGGGCATCCCGCTGGTCAGGGTAGGGTATCCCATCCATGACAGGGTTGGCGGGCAAAGATTGGTTTATACGGGATACAATGGGACAATGCAGCTGCTTGACGATATAGCCAATACACTCCTTGCAAATAAGAATGATAAATACAGGCAAAGAGCCTTTGATAAATACTATGATAAAGACGAAAAGCCCATTGACGATCCGGATGCCGCTGAGACGGAACATGTCCAGGAGGCTTCCAATGAGGCGGAGCTGGCGCAAAAGACCCTGGCGCATCCCTGCTTCAGCGGTGGCGCCTGTAGAAACGCCCGCATGCATATACCGGTAGCGCCTGCCTGTAATATTTCATGCAATTACTGCAATAGAAAGTATGATTGCGCCAATGAAAGCAGGCCTGGGGTCACAAGCGGAATACTTACCCCCCAAGAGGCAGCGGCCAAGTTTTTAAAAGTGAAAGAGCAACTGGGAAACCTCAAAGTAGTCGGTATTGCCGGACCCGGAGATGCGCTGGCCGATTTTGAAAAAACAAAGGCGTCCATCGAGCTTATAAAGCAGCTTGATCCGGATATCACCTTTTGTCTTTCTACCAACGGCCTTATGCTCCCGCAGTATGCCGATGAAATTATAAAACTGGGCATTACTCATATTACCGTAACAATAAATGCTGTTGATCCAAAGATTGGGGCACTTGTTTATAGAGAAGTAAACTATGCAGGCAAAAAATTCTATGGAGAGGACGCTGCGGCACTGCTGATTAAAAATCAATTGACGGGGCTGTCCTATCTGTCCTCCAGGGGAGTCGTGTGCAAGGTCAATATTGTTATGATCAAGGGCATCAATGACAGCCATATTGAAGAGGTTGTAAAAAAGGTCAAGGAATATGGCGCTTTCATCGGAAATATCATGCCGTTGATTCCGGCAAGGGGAAGCAGCTTTGAAAATATGGCGCCTACCGGGAATAAAGAGCTGAATGCCATGAGGAAAACCTGCGAGAAGCATTTGAAGCAGATGTACCACTGCAGGCAATGTAGGGCTGACGCCATAGGCATGCTGGATAATGATGTATCTGCGGAATTCCGTAAGGATGCGTCTGAAGCACCGGATACTGTTTTGGTGACGGGCAGGGAGTATATGCTTGCGGCGGCCAGTACTACGGGCAGGCAGGTAGATTGCCATTTCGGCCATGCAAAAGAGTTCCATATATACCGCTGCAGCGGTTCTGATATTGAATTGGTGGAAATCAGGGATACGGAAAAATACTGTAACGGATATGAAGATTGTGGTGATGAGGTATCCAAACTTGATAAAGCCCTTAAGGCTTTAAAGGGCTGTGATGCAGTACTGGTAACAAGGATAGGGTATCATCCCCTGAAAGCCCTTGAGGAAAAGGGGATAAAAGTGATACAAACCTGCGGCAGGATACGGGAATGTATGCAGGATGCCATAACAAAACTGGAAGAAAACCGCCCACCGGACCATATAGTGCCGGAAAATCAAGAAATGCCGGCTTGACGCCGATTATAACGAGGCATCAAAAAATGTCCCCCACCTCTGTAGGTGGCGGGTAGTTATTATAAGGAGGAATGGAATATGCAAAAACCTAAATATCATTTGTTTGTATGCACAAGCTCAAAAATCAACGGACAGCAGAAAGGCTTCTGCCATTCACAGGGAGGGGTGGAAATCATACAGAAATTCATTGAAGAAATTGAGGAAAGGGATCTCTCCGGGGATGTACTGGTTTCAAACAGCGGCTGTTTCGGTATATGCAGCTCAGGACCTGCAGCGGTGGTTTATCCGGAGGGGATCTGGTATGGGGGAATTACCGTTGATGATGTGCCGGAAATCGTGGAGTCACATTTTGAAAATGGTAAAAGGGTTGAAAGACTTGAATTGAAGTAAAAGTTGACATCGGCATCAGCCATTTTGCAAGGAGAACGACGGACAGGAGTTGAATTTATGCGGCTGAATCAAGGGAGTAAAAACACTCTGATCATAGACAGGACACTGCCTGAAATTTACCAGCCCCAGGGTAAGATGAGCAGGCTGGATATCCTTGATTTTGCCTGGATACTTAAAAACATGGGGGTCGATATTATCGAAATCGACGGGAAGCTGATGCGGAAAGTCGGTAAATTACCCAGCGGGCTGGACTACATTTTCAGAATCCATTCCGTGGAGGATATAAAGACCTGTGCCTCCAGCGGCATCAAACAATGTGTTTTGCGTAAATCCGTCCTTATGCTGCCCGGAATTGCCGGCGGCATAGCGGCAAACGGTCTGGATGCCACTCTGGAAGTCAATATCAACACCCTGGAAGGCATTTATAATCTGAAACGGTTGAAATATACCGGCAGCCTGAGTATTATCCGCTGTCTCAGGATTGCCGGATTGGGCAAGCTTGTATCGGATGCATGGGTGAATGCAGTTAAACAGATTCAAAGCCTCCTGGCGGTTAAAGTAGATATTTGCCCGGGAAACAGGTTTTCGCTCGGGACGGCGGCTGCGCTGGAAGCAGTGGAGCATGGAATGGATTTTGTGACGGCATCCTTTGCCGGATACGGCCGGGAATATGCCTTTACCCCCCTGGAGGAACTTCTTGTTGCAACGAAGGTACTTCTTGACAAAAACGCTAAAGCGGATTTAACTGCTCTTCCTGAGCTGAGTAAGAGGTTTAAAAAATTCACCCGCAGAGAAATCCCGGGAGGCAAAGCGATTATCGGCAGGGATATTTTTAGGTATGAGTCGGGTATACACGCCTGCGGAATCGAAAAGGATCCGAATACCTATGAACCTTATGATCCCTCGGTAGTTGGGCAGGAGCGTATTATGACCATAGGAAAGCATTCGGGACGGCATTCTGTCAGAAAAAAACTGACGGAATTAGGGCATGAGGCGGACGGCTGTGATTTGGAGAATATGCTTGAGCGGATAAGGGAAAAAAGCATCCAATCCGGCAGAAGCCTCAGGGATGAGGAGGTTACAAGCCTTTATTATGACGTCACGGGACAAATGATGAAAGCGTAAAGGAGGGAGGGGATGGATATTTGTATTGTAGACACGACACTCAGGGATGGAGAACAAAAAGCGGGAATCGCCCTCAGGTCCGGCGACAAAATAAGCATAGCCCGGATATTGGACCGCTTGGGCATATTTCAGATCGAAGCGGGCATACCGGCCATGGGTGGAGAAGAAAAGAAAAGTGTCTCGAAAATTGCCGGACTTGGTTTAAGATGCAAGGTTTCTGCCTGGAACAGGCTTAACCTGTCCGATATCACCCACTCCATGGAGTGCGGGGTCGGCATTGTCCATATTTCGGTCCCGTCCTCCGACATACAAATTAAAAGCAAGCTTGGCAAGAGCCGGGAGTGGGTGGCGGATACCCTGAAAAAGTGCGTTTCCTATTGCATGGAAAAAGACTTTGCCGTCACCTTAGGGCTTGAGGATGCTTCCAGGGCAGACCCCGCTTTTTTGCTGCAGATCATTGCTTCTGCGTTAATTGAAGGCGTGCAGCGGGTCAGGTATGCCGATACCATCGGAATACTGACGAGGAGCAGGATAAATGAGCAAATCCGTTCCATTAAAGATAAAGTGAATATAGATATTGAAATGCATGCCCATAATGATCTGGGGATGGCTGTTGCCAATTCGCTTTCCGCAGTAAAGGCAGGTGCGGGCTTTGTTGATTGCACTATAGGGGGAATCGGTGAACGGGCGGGCAACTGCGACATGTTGAAATTTATCCGGGCCGCGAGAGCCTGCTTTGGAATTTGCAGCCAATATACCATGAAAGATGTAAAAGATGCACAGAAGGAGGTCATGGGGATTATTTTAAAATGATCCCCATGGTCCTGTCTTACAGATCTCTTCTCAATGGCCTGTATCCAGGTGCCGTGTAGCGCCGGTACTTTTTTGTAAATGAAGCTTCAAAGAGCCTGCGGATCCCAGGGATCTTCTCAAGCAAAAAAGCCAGTTTGTCAGCAATATAGCACAAAAGCATATAAACAGCCAGAATCAGGATCAAGGTATACAGCGTGTTAACAATACCGATTCCGGTGATGTTTAGCATGTTTTCCGGTAATGCCAGCACTCCCACTATTGAGGCAGGGATTGTCAGCAGGAGAAGCACAAGTCTCAGGACGGAGGTCTGAATGGCTTCCCTGGGGCAAATATTGACACAGCGGTTGCACTGCTGGCACTGCCAATTCCACCGTGGTCTTCCCTCCGCCATATGTATCGCTTTTGAAGGGCATGTTTTTTCACACAAACGGCAGGAAATACACTTTGCATCCGCGACAATCATTTTTCCAAGAAAGCGGCTTCCCATTGACCGGAATAATATGCCGACAAGCCGTGACCATATCCGGTGAAAGGTACTGCATTTATTTATACTGGTCTGACCCGATGCAATTTGTCTGGCCATACTTTCTACGACGGCGTCTTTTTTTGAGAATACGTTCGAACATACTTCCTTTGAGGAAGGATTAAACACGAGAGTCCAGTTTTCCGGATAGGACACAAAGTCAATGAAAAAAACCTTATAGCCCTTCTTTTTTAGCAATGCTTCCGCCTGATATACCGAGGCGCCGGGGAAACCGTTGTCATTCCCTTGCGTGCCTCCGACGGAGATAATTGCGGCGGGAGCGGCCTTTGCCGGATGCAGGCTCTTCATGTAGGCAAGCATGGTTTTAGGCACGGCAAAGCCATAAACAGGAAACATGAAGACTTCAAGTTCAGTTTCCTGCGGTGCGGCCCGGTTCGCAGAATCCGAGTTTATCAACGAACAGGTATAGCCTGCCGTTTCAAGGATCTTAGCCGTTAATTCTGCGGCATGCTGTGTATTCCCGGTGCCTGAGAAAAAATGAATTATTGCTTTTTTCATATCAGAACCTCACTTCCACCAGCATTATACCATATAAAGGAAAGCATTGAAAGCATCAGACCTTAGCCGCAACTTTAATCGCTATAGTAAAATTACTGTAAGGATAAAATGGAGTTACCTCCCATAAACAATTGAATAGAAGATGACATCCTGTTAAGATATAAGCTCTCACACCAATAACAGAAAAGGATGCTCATCTTCTATTGTTTCCCCATACTTTTGTGCTAAATTATGAAAGAACCCGTCAGGAGCAATAAGCTGCAAATAGAAACAGGTTCACTTCTTATTGAGATGGGTATTGATATAAAGATCCCTATACTTTTTAGGGCTTACAGTTTCATGGTACTTGAAGAATTTAATGAACTGGTTCAGGCTGTGCCAGCCAAGGATATCCGATATTTGCTTGATGGAATAAAAGGAAGAGATGAGCAGGTTCTTCGCAGCTTTAATCCTTTCAGCGTAAATATACTCTTTGATTCCCATGTTGAAATCGGTTTTAAACAGACGGGTCAGATAGTCGGGGTTGTATCTGAACTTTTCAGACACCATCATGACGGATATTTTCTTGTCACTGTTTATCCTGATCCATTCGGCGATTTCATTTGTCAGACGTCTGCCTTGCTTGCTCAAGTGATTGTATTGCGCCAGCAGTTCACATAAGATCGTGCCTGCAATAAGGTCAGGGGTAAAATCGGGATATAGCGGGGAATTTGTCGTATCAAGCAGCTGGCTTAGCAGCGTTTTCATTTTCAAATTATCCGATAACATGAAGGGCTTTGGCAATTTATCAAGCAAGGAATAATCGGATATGTAAAAATGAAACCAGTAAAACGAGGCGCCCGCAGCGCTGGTTTTGTATCCTCTGTGCATGCGCCCGGGCAGGAGGATAATAACCTCATTTTCATTGAGAATATTCTGGTGGTTGTCTTCTTCAAGGTAGATTCTGCCTTTTACAACATAAATCAGCTCATATGAGTCTATTATACGCTTAGGATGGATCCACTCGTCGTTCTGTGCTTCAAAAAGACCGGATGACGCATAAACGACATTGGTGTTGCTGTTATTTATGGTTATCATATCGGTTTTTCTCACTTTATGTATTGTTTTTGATATTGAAAGAGCAAGTATGCTCTTATATAATGATAATAAGCTTTTAGTCAGCAAAGGTCAATACTATTAGGGGCAGGGACATGTTGAAATTTAAGAGCGTCACTTTTGATTGCGTCAGCATTGATGATGGTTTTTGGAATAAAAAGCAGCAAATGAATTGTAATACTACAATTCATGCCGTGTACAACAGGTTTGTCGAAACAGGCCGGATTGAAGCGTTCAAAGGCGGCTGGAAACCGGGTGAACCCAACAGGCAGCAAATCTTTTGGGATTCGGACGTTGCAAAATGGATCGAAGCGGTTTCCTACATCTGTATGACACAAGATGACGGCAAGCTCACCGGTATTGTTGATGAGCTCGTTGAGCAGATTGAAAAAAACCAGTTGGAGGACGGCTATTTTAATACATATTATATGACAGTTGAGCCGCAAAACAGATGGAAGATCCGTACGGGACATGAACTGTATTGCGCAGGTCATCTCATCGAAGCGGCAGTGGCGTATTACCAGGCGACAGGGAAAGACAAATTTTTAAAGCTGATGTGTAAATATGCTGACCACATCGAGCAGGTTTTTTCAAAAGAAAAAAGCGCCGGCTATATCACTCCGGGCCACGAGGAGATTGAACTTGCACTAGTCAGGCTTTACCGTGCGACAGGCGAGAGACGCTATCTGGAATTGTCAAAGTTTTTTCTGGATAACCGGGGGAAGGACAGTCCCTCCTCGTATTATTCCTATGCGAATGCCAGGTATTCGCAGGACCACGCAAGTGTCAGGGATCAGCACACTGCCGAAGGGCATGCAGTCAGAGCGGTCTATCTGTACAGCGCTATGGCGGATAATGCCTATGAATTCGATGATATCGAGCTTTTTACGGCTTGCCGCAATATTTTTGAAAACATCGCATACAGGAGGATGTACATTACGGGAGGAATTGGCTCCACCTCAAATGGAGAAGCATTCACGACAGACTACGATCTTCCCAATATGACGGCATACGCAGAAAGCTGTGCAGCAATAGGCCTGGTCCTGTTTGCAAGCCGGATGCTGAAATTGGAGGCCGATTCGCTATATTCCGATGTGATAGAAAGGGTATTATACAACGGCTTTTTGTCCAGCGTATCGCTTGATGGGGAATCCTTCTTCTATGAAAATCCCCTGGAAGTGTGTCCAGAGCTTCATATACGTGATACGTCGGTGAAAAAACCGGAAGTGAGTCTACCTCTGACGAAACGTGCCGCCATGTTCAACTGCTCCTGCTGTCCGCCGAACATTGCAAGGTTTATAGGCTCGCTGGGGGGGCTCCTGTATACTTATAACGAGGATGCAGTTTTTATACACCAGTATATGAAGAGCAAGACTTCCTTTGATGTAGGCGGGAGAACAGTGGAAATCATACAGGAAACAGATTATCCCTGGAATGGTAAAATAGCAATCCGTGCCAGAGGAATGGCAGGTATACGCCTGGCTGTCAGGGTACCCGGCTGGTGCCGTAAATACGGGATATCCGGCGGAGATGGACAGGTTGCGGCTGAATCCTTCAAAGGCTATGTGCACTTAAAATGCACGGAAAATGATATTGCTTTCGTGCTTGATTTCGAAATGGAGCCAGTCCTTATGGAAGCTTCACCGAATGTGCAGGAAAACTCGGGCAGGTTTGCCTTGCAAAAGGGGCCGGTTGTATACTGCCTCGAGGAGGAGGATAACGGCAAAAACCTTAGAGATATCGCCATCGATGTGAATACCGGTTTTAAAATATATTTCGATGATTATTTTGCTGCCTGCGTTATTGAAGCAGACGGATACAGACGTGATGCCGGTAAATTCCGGAACCTGTATCAGCCTGTGGACGACAGCTGTCTGATCAAAACAAGAATAAAATTCATACCCTATTTTGCATTCGCAAATCGGGCTGAAAACGAAATGGTTATCTGGATAAGGGCTTCTGAGCACTGCGGAAAATATAACTTGCGCTAAAATCTTCAGTGCACCTGATGTGAAACGGATGATTCCGGCTTATGGTTATGCGATTATATTTTTCGGAAAAAACGAAGCTCTCTTGTTTTGCCAAACACATAACACATTCAACGAGGGGAGGCTGTGAATGTGCACGGAAACAAACACCCGCTTTTCAGCAAGGCATTGTCCCGATTGCCGCTTGGAGCAATTAAGCCCGCGGGGTGGCTGCTAAATCAGCTTATACAGCAAAAGAACGGACTGACCGGCCGGCTGGATGAAATATGGCCGGATGTCGGGCCTGACAGCGGCTGGCTCGGCGGTACCGGGGAGAGATGGGAACGTGGCCCGTATTATTGCGACGGCCTTCTCCCGCTTGCGTATCTTCTTGATGAAGCCTCTCTCATAGAAAAGGCGGGTCAATGGGTGGAATGGAGTATCCGCAGCCAGAATGCGGAGGGCTTCTTCGGTCCCCCGGATAATTGCGACTGGTGGCCGCGGTTTGTCATGATGAAAGTGCTGATTCAATATTATGAGGCGACCGGAGACAAACGGGTAATACCCATGCTTTTGAAATATTTCCGGCATCGTCTGGATGCATGTGATAAAAACAGGTTGTCGGATTGGGGGAAGGCCAGGGCAAGTGACGAAATAGCGTCCATACTGTGGCTGTATAACCAAACGGAAGAGCCGTTCCTCCTCGAACTTGCAGAAAAAATACTTGAACAGGGCACCAACTGGACATCGATCTTTTCCAGGTTTCCATTTACGGATCGTACGGATGCCTATATGGATTGGAAGAAGGTGGAGGAAAAGAAGTATACATTGAAAGAACGGCAGGAACTGCCCTACTTTGAGACGCACGTCGTTAATGTGGCTATGGGCTTGAAGCATCCGGCCATAATGCAGCAGTTGAGGGGAGGAGACTGCGGCGGGGTTTTAAAGGACGGAATAAAGGCGCTCAAAAACCACCATGGTGTTGTAAACGGCATGTTCACCGGAGATGAGCATTTGAACGGCAGAAGTCCCTCGCAGGGGACGGAGTTGTGCGCCGTAGTTGAATACATGTATAGCCTTGAGCAGGATATTGAAACCTTCGGAGGAAACGATTTGTGCGATGAGCTTGAAAAGGCGGCATTCAATGCGCTTCCCGCGACGATTACTCCGGACTTTTGCGCACATCAGTACGTTCAGCAGGTGAACCAGGTGCTTTGCACCTCGGAGCCGCGCGACTGGTATAATAACGGCAAAGATGCCAATATATTCGGATTGGAGCCCAATTTCGGCTGTTGCACCGCCAATATGCACCAGGGGTGGCCAAAGTATACCCAGTGTCTCTGGATGGAAAAGGAAGAAGGCAATGACAGGGGAGTGGCGGCTGTATCCTACGCTCCGTGCCATGTTTCATGGGATGGCTTGGTTTTTGACATAGATACCGGATACCCGTTCAAGGATATTGTATTGATCAACATCCGCGAAAACATAGATGCAAGAGTTCTGTGGCTCAGGATTCCCGGATGGTGCAGATCACCTGCCATAATCATAAATGAAACGGCCGTTTCTCCAAAATATGACAAAGACGGGTATGTAAAGGTAAACGGCTTAAACAGCGGTGATTCGGTCAAATTGATGCTTGCACCTGAAATACGGACCTCGCACTGGCACAATCATTCACTGGCAGTAGAACGCGGCGCCTTGTTGTTTGCATTGAAAATACCTTCTCATCAAGTAATCAAAACCGAAAGAGGAAAATTCTCCGATCGGGAAATCTATCCGGACTGTCCGTGGAATTATGCGCTGAATGTCAAGACAATCGCTCATGCGCCTGTTACGGAAGCGGAAATACCGGAAATTCCCTTCGATCATAAAAGACCTCCGGTAACACTTGCTGCCGGAGCCAGAAGGGTAAGTGCATGGGGGATGAGCGGCAACTCTGCTGCCGATGTGCCTGTAAGCCCGGTGATCTCGGAACTGCCGGAAGAAGAGGTGCTGCTTGTGCCCTATGGGTGCACAGCATTGAGAATCGCTCAATTCCCTTTTTATATTGAGAAGGAAGAGAGGTGAGGTATACGTGGGATCTGCTGTGGCGAAAAAGGAAAACGTTGAAAGGCTCCGTGGTGAAAAGCTTACATGGAAAAGGTTCCTGAAGGGATTGGACAGGGGAAAATATGTCTATATCATGCTTCTTCCCGTAATGGTCTGGTATATCATTTTCTGCTATGTGCCCATGTATGGTGTTGTTATCGCGTTCCGGGACTATATACCGGGGCAAAGCTTTTCCAGCGGAGAGTGGGTTGGCTTCAAATATTTCATAAGCTTTTTTGAAAGCCCGTTCTTTTTAAGGACAATAAAGAATACCGTATTGCTGAATTTGTGGGATCTGGCCTTCGGATTTCCGGCTCCGATCATTCTGGCATTGGTGTTGAATGAAATACGGGGGGTCTGGTTTAAAAAGCTTGTACAGACAATTACCTATCTTCCGCACTTTGTAGCTCTGGTTGTAATTATAGCAATCGTCAAGGATGTCCTTGCTTCAGACGGTTTATTCAATGAGATCAACAAATGGTTTCAGATAACCTTTTCAGGTTTAGAACCGTCGGCATACAGGCCGATCATGTACCTGGACAAATCGGAATATTTCAGGCCCATCTATGTGTTTTCCGGAATATGGCAGGGCATCGGCTGGGGATCAATCATATATCTTTCGGCGTTGTCCGGAATTGATACACAGCTATACGAGGCTGCAAATATTGATGGAGCAGGGAGATTCAGGAAGATCTGGAATATCACCCTGCCGGGCATTACTCCAACCGTGGTGATTCTGCTCATCTTTGCCGTAGGGGGAATATTCAGTTCCGGCTTTGAAAAAATCATTCTTTTGTATAAGCCATTGACCTATGAGGTTTCGGATGTTGTTGCAACATATGTATACAGGAAAGGCCTGGAAGAGGCGCAGTTCAGCTTTTCAACGGCTGTAGGCCTATTCAATACCGTGATCAACTTTATTCTGCTGATAACGGTCAACAAGATTAGCCGCAAGCTGACAGAGACCAGCTTGTGGTAAGGGGGGAAATACGATGAAATACAGAAGGACGATTGGCGACTATCTATTTGACTCGGCCAACTATTTTATATTGATCGTGCTGGTTTTGATCACCTTATATCCCCTTTATTATATACTGGTTGCTTCCTTAAGCTCTCCGGCCGCGATTGCAAAGCACGGCGTCATGATGTTTTGGCCGGAGGATGTCACTATGAAATATTATAAAGCTGTTTTTGACAATCCCATGATTGCCATCGGTTACCGCAATACCATCTTCCTGGTGGTTGTCGGTACCGCCATAAATATGCTTTTGACAATTTTCGCGGCATATGCGCTGTCACGCAAGTGGCTTATGGGAAGAAATATCTTTATGTTTATTATTGTCATTACAATGTTCTTTGGAGGAGGACTTATTCCATCGTACCTCCTTGTAAGAGAACTGGGACTTTTCAATACCATCTGGGCTCTTATCATACCCGGTGCGGTCTCAAGCTGGAATGTGATCATGATGCGCACCTATTTCGTCGGTATACCCGATTCACTGGAGGAGTCTGCAAGAATGGACGGGGCCAATGATTTTCACATTCTTTTCCGCATTATTTTGCCGGTCTCCATGCCCATCATTGCTGTCATGATACTTTTTTATGCCGTCGGACACTGGAATGCATGGTTTTCGGCATCCATCTACCTGAAGGACAAGAAACTGTATCCGCTGCAGCTGGTATTAAGATCCATACTGATAAACAACTCCATCAGGGAAATGGGGGATACGGGGTATACAAGCAGCGGCAGCGCCCGCGAAATAACCAAGGGGCTTAAGTATGCCACCGTTATTGCATCGACGCTGCCCATACTATTTATCTATCCCTTTGTGCAAAAGTACTTTATCAAGGGGATAATGATCGGTTCAATCAAGGGGTAGGTGCGACACGAGGTCGTGCAGATAAATGTCCGAAAGGCTTGGTATGACTATGCTGGTCGAGACTTTAAATTGCTTGAGCGGAGTACGGTGAAAGTCGTATGCTCAGTTCTTAGGGGGGCAACCCTCGGCGACGAGGGAGCCTAACCGGTATTGCGTTTCATCCCTTAAGAGGGTTGAATAAATAAAAATAATTCACAGGAGGGAAAAACATGATCAAAAAGGTTCTCACAGTATTTCTGATGTTGTCAATAGTTTTTGCACTTTTGGCCGGATGCGGGTCTGGGCAGAACGAAGATCAGCCTTCAAGCACTACTGCCGGGACTGGTTCCACATCGGCTTCCGGCAGCGGCGACGGGGCTGCTGCCTGGGAGCCGGCGACTGTCAGCGTGTATACATGGCTTTCTTATGAGGAGTCATGGGGTGCAAAGACCAAAGGGGAAATCAAGTGCTTTGAGGAATTGGAAAAGCGGACCAATACCAAGGTCGACTGGTCGATGATGTCGGATACCAATTCCTTTGAACTGATGATGTCTTCCGGCGAAACCACCGATGTCATCTGGTATTCATGGTCGCCTTCAACGCAGCTCAAGTATGCCAAGGCAGGACTTATCCAGGACATCTATCCTTTAGTGAAGGAGTATGCTCCCAACATAATGAGGATGATGGATGAAAATCCGAAACTCAAAAAGCAGCTGGTTACTCCCGATGGAAAGATGTATCTTGTTCCGTGGGTGACCGAGGACCCGATACTTACGCGCAACGCAGGCCTTGCTATCCGCCAGGACTGGCTTGACAAGCTTGGATTGGCTGTTCCTGAAACAGCGGATCAACTGTACGATACGTTTAAGCAGTTCCGCGACAGAGATGCCAACGGCAGCGGAAAACCCGACGAGATTATGACGGGCTATTCGGACCAGCTCTATAAGCTGATGTATGGCTTCGGTACGGCAGATGACTGGCATATGGCCGATGACGGAAAGACAGTCGTGTTCGGTCCTACGACTGAAAATTACAAGAATGCACTCAAGTGGTTCGCAAAGCTTTACAAGGAAGGAATCCTCGACCCTGACTATCTTTCGAGGGACGGTGATATTTATACCAAAAAGGTTATGGCAAACCAGGTTGGCTTGTATCTGGACGAGGTGTTCGTCATATCGCAGTTCAACATGGATTCGGCCGCCAGCGGGACGCCCACCGACTTTGAACCGCTTGGCTATTTGAAGTATAACGGAAAGCGTGTAAGCTATAATTCAACGACAAAACGAGTGGCTCAGCAATATGGTTCGGTTATATCCTCAAGCGCCAAGGATCCTGCGCGCATCATCAAGTGGCTTGACTATATGTTCAGCGACGAGGGCTCACAGCTGATGAACTGGGGGATTGAAGGCGAATCCTATGAAATGAAGGATGGAAAGCTTGCGTACACTTCGGCTGTGACCAATGATCCGCAATATGAGTCCAGTGTCGCCCGTTCAAAATATGCGGAACCGACATGGTGCGGCCCGCAGTCGGGTGAAGCTGAGCTTGCAATGCTTAATGACGCAGGCAAAAAGTTCAGGCAGGCATGGGCTGACATTGATAATACCAATGCCATTGAGCCTTATATGTTCTACACGGATGCCGAACAGTCCACAATGACCGAGTACAATACCGACCTTAAAACGGAAAGAGATTCATGGCGGGACAAATTCATTACCGGTGGGTTGGATATCGATGCCCAATGGAATAACTATATCAAAGCTCTTGGCAATATGAAGCTCAAAGATCTCATTGCGGCGCAGCAGGGTGCATATGACAGGTTTATAGGCCAGTAACCGGTCTTTCCGAAAGACATGGAATTTGCCTCCCGGCTTATAAAAGCGGGAGGCAAATTTTTTGGAATCCAGCAATGCATGCTTATCATACTTATCAAATATGGCAAATTCAACAGGGGGTATAAGCGAATGGAACTGAAGAGGGTCAAGCCCTATCCCGGCATGATCATCACCGGAAATACGGAATTTGAAGGCGGGGTATATGATTTTTCCGGCAAGGACGGCATTGTCATCGGTGCAGACAACATTACCGTATTGGGCAACGGCGCGCACATAAAAGGCAGGCTTATCAACGGGTGCAAAAAGGAAGAAAGCACGGCACAGTGCGTTGCTGGAGAATCCGGGGATGAGGGCGAGGATGCAAGCTCATCCGGTAATGGAAATGAAACCGGGTTTTATGGAATTGGAATTTCTGCCGAAGGTAAAAAAGGCATTACGATAAAAAATTTAAAAATATCAGGCTTTGATATGGGACTCCATGCAAGGGACGGCAGGGATTTTGTCATTGAAGGCTGCGATTTCTCCGATTGCTTTACCGACCCTGCATGGGGATGGGATGACCATGGATTTCACGGGGGCATCCTTTTTGTGAACATGCACGGCTGCCGCATACAGGGCTGCAGGGCGAGAAATGTCTGGGATGCGCTAAACATACGCTTCAGTGACGATAACAAGGTGCTGGACAATGATTTTTCACATACTTCCGACACGGGTTTGAAGCTGTGGAATTCAAGCCGCAACGAAATAACCGGCAACAATTTTTCCTACGGGATACGCATCGCGCCGGAGGAAGTGCACGCCAGAGACTCTTCGTGCGTACTGATTGAGTCCGGCTCCAACAATAACATATTTAAGCGCAATGATATGACCCATGGGGGCGATGGACTGTTCATACGCGTCCTTAACGGCTGGATGTCTACCGGAAACCTATTTGAGGAAAACGACTGCTCCTACGCAAATAACAACGCCATCGAGGCATGGGCCGACGGCAATACCTATGTCCGCAACAAGGCAAATTATTCAAGCTACGGGTTCTGGCTCGGAGGTTCGGACAATACCGTGCTGATAGGGAATGAAGCAGCCTATAATGGGGTCATGTTTAAAAATGCGCCGGAAGCTTTCGGGAATGCAGGTATTTCTGTTGTAAACAACTCCGGAAGCCATTATGTAGTTGAAAACAATTATATACACGATAACCATGGGCCGGGTATCGCCATACGTTACACAAAAGCCTATCCGTCCTATCACTGGGTGATCCAGGGAAACAGGATTGAAAACAACAAAACAGACGGGCATTGCAAGGGACATGGCATTTATGCAAAAAACGCAAGATGGATAACCTTCGGGAAAAACGTCATTGAAGGGAATGAGGGAGAACCGGTTTTTCTTGATGCAAACACTTCGGACATGGTATTTTTGACTGCCGACGCTCAGGAAGAGGTCAATGCTGCCTTTACAATGCTTCCCGAGGTGGCAGGTGCCGGTGAAAAAGTAGTTTTTAAAGCCTGCGTGCCTGAAAAAGCTGCCGGAAAGCTGCGCTGCAGGTGGGATCTGGGAGATGGCACCGTTGAAACCGGCGAATGCCTTGAGCACATCTACAAAAAGGCGGGATTCTATCGGATGGGACTTGCGGTTGACAACGGAGGCAGGGTGTCAATTGCTTTCAGGAACATCTATGTGCTTTCTTCCGGGCATGCTTTTGGCACAGAGGATCAAGCAAGCAATTGGGCATGTTCCGGAAATGCAGGGACATACGAAATAATAAAAGACATGGCACATACCGTATCCGGGCGGGGCTCGATCTGTATTAAGGCAGGGAGAGGTACTGAGCATACCCTTGTATATCCGGTATCGGGAGAAATGGGACTTGATATCGGAGCGCTCAACGTTTTATCCTTTTATTTGCGATATCTTACCGAATCCGAGCCTGACTGGGAAAAAAGAGCCAGAATGCCGGTGATTACCCTTTATGCAGAGGAGGAAAACTATATACGGCTGATCCCTGCGAAAGGTATCATGGAGAGGTATTTTCTATCCAATAATGAAGAAAAGGATAATTGGCAGCTTGTGTCAATCGATATCTGCAATGATAATGGGTGGGAGAGGCAGATTGCCGGCAATGGGCTTGAGGGTGGTGTAATTAACCGTATACGCATCGAGTATGGAAATGTGTATCCCGGGATAAGCAGGTTGTGGCTTGACGCCATGTGCCTTTCGGAAAAGGAAGAAAAGCCTTTGAATGCATTGAATCTGGCACTGAACAAATATGCTTCCGGCTATCCGTCCCCAATCTTCTTTTCAAGTGCGGACCACTCGGATGTATTTGCTCCTCTGGCGGGTAACACGCGCCTTTATGGGGATGCAACTCCCCGGTATGCATCCGCAGCCGCAGAGGGAGAAACATTTTATGGAATTGATTTTGGCAGTATTCGCAAGTTTGATCGGGCTGATGTTTATTTTTACCATAACCTTAGCGAAACCGTCAATGCAAAGAGCGAGTCCGTACCTCTGGAAGCGTGGCTGGAAGTGAAGCTGGAAGATATATGGGAGGAAATACCGGCTGCCAGGATAAGGCCGGAGCCCGGACAAAATGTATTGGTGTTCAAGCCGGTTCTGGCAGGCAATGTACGTGTCCGTTTCCGCTGTGCTACAGGCCATATTGCGTCCATCTATTCATTTTCAGTATATAATACGCAGAATGTAATCCTTCGGAAGGACAGGGGACAAAATGCAGATATTACTTCCAACAGGAAAAATATGCTTACAGTGGACGCCTTCGAGGTGAAACTGAACAAGGAAATCAACGGCAACGGCGCACCTCTGGGCGACCTGACAGCCCGTGTGTTTGAACTTGACAACAGCGGCAGGCTGACAGATTGTCTGTTTAGAAAGGTCATTCCACGGGACAGTATTGTGCCTTATGCAGTTACAAGGATCGAAGCAGGGCTTTCAGGCCTTGAAAGCGGAAAAAAATATGCACTTGCTCTTGGGCAGAGCTCCATTGCCGAAAGCAGGACGGTTGGCGACTATTACCGCTGGATCGCCGGAAAAACAGACTTTGGGGAGACCTTTGCCATCTATGACCAGGGTGAGACAAAGCCTGCTGACTATGATTGGGGGACGGCATACCTGCGTGTGCTCTGCAGCGGATTTACGGCGGATTATTCCAATGAATCGGAGCATATAGGCGCCCGGTTTGGCATCAGGGACATGGAGTGCCGCTATATGACATTTACCGTGCCGGATCCGGTGCTTGCACTCACTGATGGCAACGCCGGCGGAGATGCCGGGTGGACTGCGGAAGGAAAAGATGCCGAAGTATATCTGTCGTTTGCTGATGACGTATGTATCAATGGTGCCAACCTATGCATAGACGGAGACAAACCCGGAAGCATTGAACTGCTCTCTAAAGGAAAAGTCCTGGCCTCGGCGGAAGAACCTGAAACCGGCTTTGTCAGATTGAACTTCAGCCTTGTAAAGGAAAAGGAGTTTACACTGCGGATAAATTGTACTTCAGGCAAATGCGCCATCAGGGAGGTAGAGCTTGAAAGTGAACCTGCGTCGCCGTCATCCAGGGTTGATGCATATTGATTCACCATTCCGCTGCTCCACCTGCGACACAGATCTGTAATTTTGGATAAGAATATAGCGTGAGAGGAGGGTGAGCCTCTGCGGAGTTTTATTGCTTCCATATTCTTGAAGTATGGCGGAGCTTTAATCCGTGTTATATACATGAGTATTTTTATTTGCTATTATTACTATAGCGAAGAATAATCAGCACGATGGGTATGGGCAACGACATGGATATTGCGATCAATCTATTGCTGGCCGGGATTGCTCTGGCCGTCACCGTCATATTACTGAAAAAGCAGATCAACCTTGGTTTGATTATGCTTATGGATACTGTGTTCCTGGCTGTGCTGGTGAGGCTGCCGGTAATGACGGCTTTGAAATATTCCTTTAACGGCGCTGTGTCTGACAGTACCATAAAGCTGATACTGATTTTGTTTCTCATCATGATGATAGAGAATATCATGCGCAACTCCGGAATGATCAAGTCCATGGTGGAAAGCCTGAAAGAAATCGTCGGAAGCAACAGGCTTGCAGCCGCCATGATGCCGACGATGCTCGGACTGCTCCCTTCACCCGGAGGCGCCAGGTTTTCCTGCCCCATGGTGGAAGAAATCACCGGGGACACCACCGAGGATACCAACAAATCCTTTATTAACTATTGGTTCCGCCATATATGGCTGGACGCCTTTATTCTGTATCCCGGAATAATTCTTGCAGCGGAGCTTTTGAAGGTATCGGTTATCAGTTTGTTTCTTCACCTGGTTCCCTTTATGCTGTTTACTTTGATTATCGGTTCCATCTTTGGGTTATCCAAAGTAAAGAAGGAAGAGATTCACCGCACAAAGCCGGTGGCACAGAGCGTTAAAATCTTTATAACCGGTCTGCTGCCTATCATTGTGGTAATCATCATCTACATATCCCTTTTGAACGTAACAGGATTTTCACTGGAGATAGCTTCGGGCGCTGTGATGATTGTGCTTTTGATAATCAAAAGATATTCCTTTAAGAAGCTGGTACAGACAGTCAAAGAGGCATTCCCTCTCAAGCTGGTATTGATTATCATCGGAGTGATGGTATTCAAAGAGGTACTGCTGGAGTCCGGGGCAATTGACGGGCTCCCGGCGATGATGCACACCTATGGTATCCCGGTCGCTGTCCTGTACATCCTGCTGCCGTTTATCGGGGCATTTACATCAGGCCTCACCGTAAGCTATGTTTCACTGACTTTTCCCATCCTTATCACCCTGGGGATTGGAAATAATCTCTGGTTTGCCTCCGTGGCCTATATGGCAGGCTACATTGGAACCATGTCAACACCGCTGCATCTGTGCGCCGTAATGACCGCAGATTTTTTCAAAACCCCGCTGGGCAGTCTCCTGAAACGCATTGCTATCGCTGAGATACCCCTATTAGTAATTATTATATCGCTTTTGTTCTTTATATCGTAATGCAGTCGCATTCTATTACAGCTGACTTACTAATCAACTCAATGAGGTATAATTCCACTTACAACAGTGACATTCTATTAATGCAAGTGTATAATAGGTTTAAATATTTTTTACAGCGGGTGATGATATGGATCATGGGTTTGTCAGGGTTGCAGCGGCAGTTCCGCGGCTTAAGGTAGCGGACTGCGCATATAATGCATCCAATATTATAAATATGATAAGAAGCGCCAATGACGAGGGTGTGCAGATTGTAGTATTCCCGGAGCTTTCAATTACGGGCTATACCTGTGCGGACCTTTTCCATCAGCATGCACTGCTGCATGAAGCACTAAAGCAAATGGACAGAATTCTGGAGCAGACATCGGCAATTGATATTGTTTCAATTATTGGAATGCCGCTGCAGGTGGACAACCAGCTTTTCAACTGTGCCGCCGTTATTCACAAAGGAAAGATGCTAGGTATTGTACCCAAGACATATATACCAGGCTATAAAGAGTTCTACGAAGAGAGGTGGTTTGCTCCGGGAATCAAGGCCTTGAGCAGTACTGTAACTTTCCGTGGACAGGAGGTGCCTTTCGGTACGGATCTTCTCTTTGAAGCAGACGGGTTGTATAAAGTATGTTTTGGAATAGAAATATGCGAAGACCTGTGGGTGCCAATCCCGCCCAGCTCATATCAGGCAGTGGCCGGTGCGGCTTTGCTTTTCAACCTGTCTGCCAGCAATGATCTGATAGGAAAATTTGAATATAGAAAAGAACTGATAGCCCAACAATCTGGCAAGTGCGTGGCCGGATACGTCTATACCTCCTGCGGGATAGATGAGTCTACCACGGATGTAGTATTTGCCGGTCATGCCATTATCGCTGAAAACGGAGGAATCCTGGCCCAGTCGGAAAGATTTAAAAGAAGGGAACAGCTTGTGATTTCCGATATTGACCTGCAGCGCTTGTCCAATGACCGGTTTAAAAATACCAGCTTTATGGAAGCCTTGCCCGGGATCGCTTTCAGGAAAATAATATATCGGCAGGCTGCCGCCGGGATTGATAATCTTCAAAGGTATGTGGACCCGCATCCTTTTGTACCTTCGGATATCAATGTCAGGGATGAGCGGTGCAGCGAAATTTTTGCCATACAGACTGCAGGCCTTGCCAAGAGGCTTGAGCATACCCGCATGAAAAATGCCGTTATAGGAATATCCGGCGGTCTTGATTCGACGCTGGCGCTCCTTGTCACGGCCAAGACCTTCGATTTGCTGGAAATACCCCGTGAAAATATTGTTGCAGTCACCATGCCCGGGTTTGGTACGACCGACATCACGTACACCAATGCCCTGGAACTGATGAAGGCTTTAAATGTAACCATAAAGGAAGTAGACATCAAAGCGGCCTGTATGCAGCATTTCAAGGATATTGGCCATGATCCGTCAGTATATGATGTCACTTATGAAAATGTACAGGCCAGAGAACGCACCCAGATTCTCATGGATATGGCAAACAAGCTGAATGCGCCGGTAATAGGAACCGGTGACCTCTCAGAGCTGGCTTTGGGCTGGTGCACCTACAATGGCGATCATATGTCCATGTATGCCGTAAACTGCAGCATTCCCAAGACCCTTGTAAAATACCTGGTGAAGTGGGTGGCGGACAATATTGCGGAAAAATCGGCGTCCAATGTGCTGCATAGCGTACTTGAGACTCCCATTTCCCCTGAACTGCTTCCTCCGGATGCGGCAGGAAAAATCCTGCAGAAAACGGAGGATATTGTGGGTCCCTATGAATTGCATGACTTTTTCCTTTATCACGCCGTCAGGTACGGCGCCCCGCCGGAGAAGGTGCTTTTCCTTGCAAAGCAGGCTTTTTCCGGCAGCTATGCACCGGATACCATAAAGTCGTGGCTGAAGGTATTCTACAAAAGGTTTTTCAGCCAGCAGTTCAAACGCTCCTGCCTGCCGGACGGACCAAAGGTAGGTACCATCAGTCTTTCACCCCGTGGTGACTGGAGAATGCCCAGCGATGCGGAGGCTGCCCTGTGGCTTGAAAAGCTGGATTGAGAGCATGGTGCGTCAGCAGGATTCCCCGGCAGCATTGCGGGCCAATCGCGGGAAACGGAAGGGTCTGATGCCGCCAGACTTTTATTACCAGCGATTTACGGCTTTAAGATATGCAAATAATGCTTGACAAAACCGGCTATCTATCTTAAAATATCGTTGTGCCTTTTTCACATACAAGTGAGGCAGAGATACCGAATTATGGTGGATGTAGCTCAGTTGGTTAGAGCGCCAGGTTGTGGCCCTGGAGGTCGTGGGTTCGATCCCCTTCATTCACCCCAAATCCTTGAAACTTAACAATTTCAAGGATTTTTTATTTTTTACAAAGCATCGATGCTTTGTAATTTGTCTATAACTGATCTCTATTTTAAAGGCTGATGCATGACAGAAAAATTATTTTAATATTTAAAAGGATTTACCGCAAAGCTTGGTAAATGTTATACTGAAATCGGGATAATCAATATAGATGAGCCGTAATGTCGGCATGAAACTCAGCTTATTTGGTTTTTAGATTTATAAAGGAAATTTTACGAGGTGACTTGGCATGACTACACATGAAATGTTAGGTATCGTACAGTCACAGCTTGCGACAGACCTGAACTGTACTCCTGGCGACCTGAACGGAGAGAAGGACAGCTTTGTTTTCACGGTATTGCGGGATAACCCCGGCCGCAGACCGTTTCCCCGAAGTGAACAGCATTTTGAAATGCTGTCTATGGGCAAGTCCATCGTTGTATCGGCATCGTTCATTATACTCAATATTGTGAAGCCGCTGCTTTACGGCAAAAACCGCGACGAAGCGTTCTCAATGCCTTTTGTGTATGGACATAGCCTGTATTACCTGCCAGACTTGGCGCAGATAAAACCGCTCGCCTCACCTGAAGGATTTGTATATGAAATGGTTGAGCAATATGATATACCGGCGTTATACCAATACGAAGGCTTCCGCAATGCCGTCCAGTATGACGCAAACCATCCGCGTCCTGACGTTTTAGCTTTGCTTGCAAAAAAAGACAGTCATATCGTTGGAATGGCCGGAGCGAGTAACGATTGCGCTATGATGTGGCAGATCGGAATGGATGTGCTGCCCGAATACCGCAACTACGGACTTGCAGCCTATCTTGTAAACCGGTTGGCCCTTGAAATACTGAATCGCGGGTATGTGCCTTATTACGGTACGGCTTCCTCAAACATCGCTTCGCAGCGCGTTGCGCACCGTGCAGGCTATTATCCTGCATGGGTGTGTGCGTATAAAGGAAAGTTCGATGGACTGGAATTATTGCCGACGAGTTAAGGGATGATGAATATGCTTAAGCTTAAAGTTGTCGGACAAGGGGCGACAACGAAAATATACCGTGATGGGGATACAGCAATAAAGCTGTAGGTAAACGCTCCATCTCACGAAAAAGTATTTAACGTAACCGATGGTACCTGCGGCATTTGCATTTCGGTTTGCCCGTGGACAAAACGATATAGGACGGAGCTTGAATGATGATCGCATTTAATATTTTATTGTTCAATGGATTTGAAACATTAGATGCCATGGGGCCGGTTGAAATAGCCAGCAAGCTGCCATCACTTTATAAGCTTGAGTATTTTTCACAAAACGGCGGCATGGTTGAGAGCAGCCAGAATTTTCGTATAGAAACACGCCCATTGTCTGAGATTGACCCGAAAGGTTATCTGCTGATCCCCGGTGGCAAAGGTACGCGAAAACTGATTGATGACACAGTGTTTATAGATACGATCAGAACATTGGCTGAGCAGGCACCTTATGTCTTAACCGTCTGTACCGGAGTGGCGCTGCTTGGCAAAACGGGCTTGCTCGAAGGGAAAAAGGCAACAGGAAATAAAATGGCGTTCGAGTGGATATGTAACAGCTCAAGTGCTATATGGATTAAAAAAGCCCGATGGATAAGTGATGGCAAATTTTATTCATCGTCAGGGGTTTCTGCCGGTATGGATATGATGATTGGCTTTATTAAGGATATACACGGTGAAAAAACAGCGCGGGACATATGCACATATATTGAGTATATATGGAACGATGACGCTGAAAATGATCCGTTTGCTGCGATATAGCTTTAAATCACGATAGCAGGATTTTCTCTGTCCGTTAAGAAGTGAAATAGTTAACCGTTCAGAATGCAGGATTTGCCATACGTGAAGTCCGTAATACGAGAGGATTTTGGGATGCGTTTGATCTGGAAAATATTATGCAAGAAAGTCGTGAAAATCATAAATAATTACAAGACTTCATTTGAAGAATGTAATATTATGTAAAATTGATAGGCGGAAAGCCGTTTAATTGTGTAAATAATGAGGCAAAACAAAATATTTTAGAGAATTAGTAAAAATTTACAGTGATTTAAGAAAAGCACGGACGGTCTACAATAACTAAGCTTAGTATAGAGATAGGTTAGTGATTATCTCAAACTCCTACATAAGAAAACGATCTTTTGCAATTGAATATCTCTTTTTTGTGACCCTACGGCGATTAAGTCCGTGGGGGTGGACAAGGGAACCGGGTGTAAATCCCGGACGGAACCGCCGCTGTAAGCGCCGATAATCAATGCTCGTTGACGAAAGTCAGTCACTGGGAAACTGGGAAGGCAGAGCTTGATTGGCAGACTGAATGTCTGCTAAAGCGTAAGTCAGAAGACCTACAAGGAAGGTGTGCTGCTCTATTAAAGGTGGGGTGGCAAATCCGTTTCGCAGAAAAACGGCTGTGACGATCAAAATCGATTGTCGCAGCCGTTTTTTGGTGTGCCCTGACGAGGTCGTGAAAAAGCGGACAAGCAAGAGCCTTACTGTGAGGCCCGGCTTTCGAGCAGGACGAAAGGCTAAGTTTGTAGCGATCCGCTACCTCCCGATCTAAGGTGATACCTGTGCGGAAAGGTCATTGCCGGAGATCCCGCGGAGGATTGTGGTTCCTGTCGCCCGGTTTCGGAAGTATGAGTCTATATTCCGCTCACATGATGCCGTGAGTTTTGGCAGCCGGGGCTGTTCGAACTCCGCGCGAGTAAAGTAAGGAAAGGACTGATGCCCGTGATCTAGTTGCAGCGTCCGATGAGCCGCCGGTATGCAGCATGTCGGACGGAACCTCAGTACATACGGTCCAGGTGAGCGTCAAGCGTCCGGGCGCTCATATGGAATAGGATGTCGGGCGCAGACAAACAAGTGCTACAGGTGCCCAAGGCACCGGAAAGGACTCAAAATGCTTAAAATGCTTAAGAGTAAAAAAGCGACATCCCTTCTCCTCGCACTGATCATGATCTTCGCGCTCAGCACGACCGCCTTCGCAGCTAACACAGTCACTCTTACGGTTAATATTGCAGGTCAACCCTCACACATATATACAGGGTTGGCCATTAATGCGGGAGATACTGTGTATGATGTGGCCGACAGTGTTCTGGGAGCGAGCGCTACTTGGATCGATACTCCTGTGGACCCGCTTTACAGCCCACTCCGTAATAATCCTAACGCGGTAGCTAAGATCCTGACGGAACTTGATGGTAAAGAGTCAAAAGTGTATGTACCTGGCTCCGCCGTGGAGGAGTGGGAAGATTACATTGTAGGTTCTGACCCCGTACTTGATGGGTTACACTATCAGTATCTTGCGGAGTACGGCGGGATAGCTATGTGGATTGGTGACGGCATGGCTATTATGGGTGACTGGGAGCATATGATGTATGTTGGCTATGACTGGACGTATACAGTTAACGGTCAAGTGCCCGGCATCGGTATAACTCCCGATGGGCAGCATCCCTATGACTTCTTCCAGTATTATATGAATGAGAGCTTTGTCGAAGCGAGTGATGCAATCCTACTCACCTATGGTATCAATGGAACGGTATTCTAATAATAGTAATGCGCATCATAGGATGCCATTATTCTAAATTTCCAGGTAACAATAGCACAGCCGGTCCCGACTGGCTGTGCTATCGCCGGAAACATCGAGGTACATGCCAATCGCATGAAGGCCTAAGGTTCATATAGCCCATTAGCCATTTATATTACAATATTGGAGTGTTGAAAAAAATGAAATCAAAACGCTTTATAAGTTTACTGCTCGCTCTTGCCATGTGCCTGTCGTTTATGCCGATAACGGTTATGGCTGCCGCTCCGCATCAGTATTTATCAGATATTCAGTTGAAAAGAAGCGGCTCCAACGCCAATCAAGTGTATTTGCGTTCTGATGCGCTGCCCTATGAGACGTTCAGCTTTGACCCGTTGCAGACAAAGTATGACATCATGCTTGTGGATGCCGACAAGTCGGCCGATGCTTTACAAATTATCGCGAAGCTCGCCGATTCCGTTGACGTGCAGCTTGCCGGAGGATTTTCAAAATCGAATGTATATATAAACTCGTCCGGAGGTAATTATACCGCCAAAGGGACGTTAACCAAAGTGGGAACCGTGCTTGGTCTTGTCAGTAATGTTAAACCGAATTTAGAGCCTTTAACAGTAGATTTTGTGACCGGGCTTCCATCCGGAGCTATTGATACCCAAACGTTCACAGAAACCGACACCTATACATTCAATTTTTATCGCAAAGCTACTCTGAGCCAATTTAAGGTAGCTTACGAAGAAAGCGGCGCTCCAATTCAGCTAACCTCCGCGTTCGATCCTTATGAAACCAACCTTTCAGTTGAGAACGTGGAGCCGGGTACTAAGGAATTGTACATCACCGCGCCGGCCTATACGCCAGCTGATACAACACTAAAATTCGATAACGGCAGCGGCAAATTTACGGAGGGTTCAAGTGCCAGCACCTTTACGCTGGACCTTACAAAATACGAACGAGAAGCGAACGGTTCTATCATCATTCCGTTTGTTCTTGATTATGATCAGGAAAAGGGCAGCGGCGTCGACGGTCATTACACGCTTACAGTCAGCTTTGGAAAAGATGCTGTGGATTACACGCCGGTGTTTAAACGTGTTTCTGGGGACGCGGAAGCAAACATTGGCGACAGCTTGTCTTTATCGGTTGAGGTTGAGGCGCTCGAGAGCGACACGGAATCGTCGCTGTCATACCAGTGGTATTCCTCAGCCTCAGCCGAAGCTGAGGGCGGTGAAATAGAAAGCGTGACAGCAGCAGTGTATAGCCCGCCCACTGATCATGCAGGAACCGCTTACTATACCTGCCATGTCACACGCACGGTAGGCGATGAAGGCTTTTCCGCAGCTACCGAACCCATCAAGGTGACCGTGCTGCCGGAAGGCGGGGGTGATCAGCAGGGCAGCAGCGAAAACGGTTTTGTAAAAGATATAACATTGAGGGCAGCTTATGATAATTACATAATTTTTGACGATTTTAAACAGGACCAGACTTATTACGAAGTTGAGTTACCGGACACCTTTTTAAGCAGGGGCAGTCTTAATGTGCTGGTTGCACCGGAGTCCACAGCGCTGAAACACTCGTTATCAGTGAAATCGCTAGACGGAGACTTCAGCCGCTACGGTGAAAATTGGGGATTCTATAATAAAGATGTTTTTGATGTGACTAGTATGGGCTCTGGGGGTATAGCTATTGTCGGCGAATTTACCTCTCCTATACGATATGGTATTCTTGATTATTTGAAAAAGGGAGACAGGTATGTTTTTAAGATCAACGTACACGAAGACGGCAAAGAAGAAGACGGGGACGTGTATGTTTTTGTCATAACCTACGTTCCGGTTGTTACCAGTCTCACCGCATCCGCGGGGGATAAAAGCTTGCCAATTACTCCGCAGCCCTTTCAGTACGCCGGTGAGGCCGGGTTCAACAGGGATTATTATACGACAACAAATGCGGATGAAATAGCTCTAAAAGGAACTCTATGGCAGTATTCCAGCGCGGAGTCCAAAACAGCCACTTATACTTATAATTTTAAGAGAACCGATGAAACACAACAGGTTCTTCAAAATCTTCTGGCTCCTTCGGCAAAATTCATTTATAACGGAAACGATGAAACTGAGAGCTTCACAAAAGACGGGGTTACGATAGATCTGTCAAAATACGAAAAAGATGAAAATGACATATACACAATCCCTTTTTCAATAGTGCACGACGCGGGTGCGGTAAAAACCCAAAGCGATTATAAGCTGCATGTCCGTGCCGTAGAAGCAGTCGACTGGACAATTACCGCACAGCCCCAGGGCGGAACGTATGATAAAGGCAGCAGTGCAGTGTTGTCCGTTGAAACAAGCGCGAATGAAGGCGATGTAACATATCAATGGCAGTATGGAAGTCAGCCAAGAGAAAGTTTTTTCAATAACATTCCGGGCGCGGCAGAATCGTCATTTCAAGCTCCTACAGCAATTGGCGGAACACGGTATTACCGCTGTGTCATAACGGACAAAAGGACCATGGCGCACCAAAATAGTGATGCTGCGGAAGTCGCTGTAAAGCTCGGAAAAGTTAACGCGCCGGTAATAGTGTATCAGCCGGGCATATACAACATTATTAGTTCCAATTTGCAAACACCCTACAAGACGCAATATCTGCAAGGTGAAGCAATTGATCCGATTCAAATGGCCGTGGGAACCACTGAAGGAGGCAGCTCTAGCAGAGCTCTTGCAAAAGTCACTTGCAAGTGGTACTACAATACAACTGCATCTACGGAGGGTGCGGTACTTCTTGACAGTAAAAATTATAGTTCGAATATGAGCTACAGTAAAACATATGATAATGTTGGTAATGAGGTTTCGTGTTATGTTCATAACTATATTGTTCCCGAGGCCCTGGGGGTAGGAGAGCACTATTTTTACTTTGTCGCCACCGCGGTTAGTAACGCTGACGAAAAGAATACAACCAGTGTCACAAGCGACTTTAGTAAGATAACTGTTTCGGAACGTTCAGAATTAGAGGGGTTTGAAGGAAAGGGCACGGAAAGTGAACCGTATTTGATCAAATCCGTCGAGGATTTGAAAAAAATCGACGAATATGTATTAAGCGGTAACTTCTTATCCGGAGCGGTGTTTAAACTTGCCAATGATATTATGCTGCCTTCGGATTGGGAACCGATCGGCAAAGACAATGGCGGAAAGGGAATAAACCTCCTGCCCTTCAGCGGAATTATCGACGGTGACAATAAGACGCTTACAGTAGCGGAGGGCGGTAAGCCTCTGCTTGAATATGCGCGCGATGCCGTTGTCAGAAACCTGAATATTTACGGTGCGGAAATTAACGGCGCCGGACTGCTTGATAAAGTTTCTGTCGACTACGGTACAGATGGTATATATCAACAATATACGGATCCTGATGTAATAACGATGGAAAATGTGACATTGCTGAGCGGCAGCAGAACGCTTGGATCCGGACTTGCAAACGGCGGCTTTAACTCGGGTATAAACGATATTATCGTCAAAAACTGCACCATCGAAGATGATGTAGTCGTTGGTTATAACAAGGATCAAAGAGCGATCGGTTCTTTCGTCGGTACTTTGAACGGACGTATTGAAAACAGCGTCAGTTACGCGACTGTATATGGTACTTCTAATGTAGGAGGTCTTGCCGGGAAAAAAGGGCAGTCGATGGGGGATTGCGAGGTGTTTAACAGCGCATTCCTGGGAACAATCGAGGCGACGGGAGGTAATGTCGGCGGTATCATAGGCGCTGGCTACATTTCCGAAAGCGCGCCGAGTACGCCTCCCGTTACGGTCCGTAATTGTTATGTTGTTGCGGATATAACAGGAAACAGTACTCCCCATATCTTGAACGGTGAGGATATGGGCAGCGGTATAGGAGGAATAGTAGGCAGCGAGATCGGCCTTCTCATACCGTTTAATGATGCATATATAAGCGACAACCACTTCTGCGGCACAATAACGGACACGAATTCCGACGCCGGTATAAGATACGGCCGTGTCGGCGGTATTCTGGGCGAAATCGGCCGGTACGAACCTCGCAAACTGACTTACAAAAACAACTACTACCTGAAAAATGACAATTATGAGGGAATTGGTTACCAAAAGCAACGGGATGCGAATTGGGAGCCGAATAAAAACTCGTTCATCGCGAAAACAAAAGAAGAATTCGCGGATGGCACGGTTACGGCTCTATTAAATCAGGGTGTGCTCAAAAACTGGTTACAGAGGGCAGAGCATGCGGAAGAAGATTCGCCCTATCCCATACACAGCAGCAAACCCTTTATCACCGAGCTTGAGCTTTCCGGAAACTATAAAACTACCTATTATATCGGAGAAGCGCTTAATCTGGAGGGCATGGTGATCACAGCGCACTGGTCAACCGGAGAGACGAGCGCTCTGGCGTTGTCGGATGTCGAAGTTACGGGCTATGACAATTCGAAGCGCGCCGTCTGCCTGCTGACGCTCAAGTATGGCATGGCACATGCTGAAACCGTGGTCACTGTACTTCAGAGGGAAACTCCCGGCAGCAAAAACGAAATAACCGTGTATTTCACGCTTATGGGTGATGAGGACCATAAGGATACCGACGTGGGCGGGCCTATTCATGGCTTATCAAAGGGGGGCCTGCAAATATGGATCCCGAAAACCCCTTATACCATAAACATCAACGCCACGGCGGAGGATGTGTTCAGAGAGGCGCTGGGCGGCGCCGGGATTGAGTTTGATGGCAATTCAGACAATGAGTACGATACCCTTTACATATCCGGGGTTAAGAGCCCGGTAACAGGCACATGGATAGAAGAATTCACGAATGGGCCGAACTCCGGCTGGATGTTTACTGTAAATGGCAAGCACTTAGATCTTGGTCTGGCACAGCAATTTTTAGATGATGGGGACCGGATTGTTTTTCACTACACCGACGACTGGACGAAAGAATCCGACACCCAGGGCTGGATCACCGGCCCCGGCAAGGACGCAAAGGAAACGACCCTCACCCCCAAGGCTACTGCGTCCAACGGCACAGCAACCGTATCTGTAAACACCTCGGATTTATCCAACGCCATCAAGGCTTCAAAAACCAATGGCACGGCGTCCATCGTCATAGCCCCCGAGATTACGGGAGAGGCGAAGAAGGTGAGCGTGGACATCCAGAAAGCGTCCCTTTCCTCCATGGCCTCGGATACGGACGCGGCGCTGACGGTGCAGACACCCGTCGGCAGCCTGACGATCCCGAACAATGGCCTCAGTTCCATCGCAACCCAGGCATCCGGCGCCACGGTCACGCTGAGTGTGGAGTCAGTAAAGGCAGATATCCTTTCGGCGAAGCAGAAAAAAGCCGTCGGCGACGATCCCGTCTATGACATATCCATCACCAGCGGCGGCAAGAATATTAGCAGCTTCGGCGGCGAGAGCATTACCATCTCTCTCCCCTACGCGCTGAAGGACGGACAGGACCCGAAGAACGTCACGGTCTGGTATCTGAACGACGCAGGCGAGCTTGAACAGATACTCTGCACCTATGACAAGAAGACCGGCCACGCAACCTTCACCACAACACATCTGTCCAAGTACCTGGTCAGGTATGCTGGAGAAGAAGTCTGGAAGAATCCCTTCACCGACGTCAAGGACGTTGACTGGTTCTATGGCGCGGTCGAATATGCTTCGAAAAACGGCCTCTTCAACGGCACGACCACGACTGCCTTCGAACCGAACACCCTCATGTCCCGCGCGATGTTCGCAACCGTCCTGTATAGGCTTGAGGGCTTGCCTGCCGTAACGGGAACGAACAGATTCAAGGACGTCAAAAACGGCGAATGGTACACGGACGCCGTGATATGGGCAGACGTGAACGGTATTATCGGAGGTTATGATAACGGATTGTTCGGTACGACCGATAGCATGACCCGCCAGCAGATGGCGACAATACTGTACCGCTATGCGAAATACAAGGGCTACAATGTTACAAAGACCGTTGACCTCAAGGCGTATACCGACACAGACAGCATCAGCGGCTATGCGCAGACAGCTATCCTTTGGGCCAATGCCGAAGGTCTCCTTACCGGCCGCACGGCGACAACGCTTGCCCCAACGGGCAGTTCCAGCCGCGCCGAGGTCGCAACGGTTCTCATGAGGTTTATGGAGAAAGTTGCGAAATAAAGTTAACATGCTAGTATTACGGCATAAATAAACGGAAAAAGCAGAACGCCAGCCACAATATCGTGGCTGGCGTTCTGCTTTTTCTTGCTGCCCCGCACCGGTTACCCGCTCGGTTCAGTATTTGTACCTGCGGGTGATAAACCTTAGGATTACAGGCTTTTGTTGCTGTAAACCGGAATTTTCCGGTATAGGGTTTTATACCAAGGGGACTTATGGTAAAATAAATGCAAAGTAAAATTTAGGAGAGATCTTTGGGTAAAAGATTGTTTGTTTCGGAGAAGCCGTCTGTAGCGGCTAGCTTTGCGGCAGTTCTAGGCTTTCAGATTCAAAAGGGCGACAGGGCAAGAGGGTTTGCCGAGACTGCCGATACCATTGTGACCTGGTGCTTCGGACATCTGGTAACAATGGCTTTCCCGGATGCTTATGATGCAAAATACAAGGAATGGAAGGTGGAGCATCTTCCCATTATTCCCGACGAATATAAGTATGTGGTCATTGGGGACAAGGGAGCGTCAAAGCAGTTTGAGGTAATCAGCGGGCTGATGTGCAGAGATGACGTGGAGGTAATCTATGCCTGCACAGACAGCGGCCGCGAAGGCGAATACATATTCAGACTTGTATATAATCAGAGCAAGAGCAATAAGCCTGTAAAGCGCGTTTGGATTTCATCCCAGACCGATGAAGCCGTCAGGAAGGGGATTGATGAAGCAAGGGAGCTGGCGGAGTATGATTCTCTGGCAAGGGCCGCATATTGCAGAGCCAAGGAGGATTGGCTTTTCGGGATGAATTTCAGCAGAGTTTACACCTGCCGGTATGGCCGGAGCCTGTCCAATACCTTGAAGGAAAGCAAATCCTCGGTGATAGCCATCGGAAGGGTCATGACCTGTGTATTGGGTCTGGTTGTCGAAAGGGAACTGGAGATAAGAAATTTTGTTCCCAAAACCCATTACGGTGTAGTGGCTAATTTCCTTTCACAGGAGCAGAACATAGCGTATAAAGGAAGATGGACCCTTCAAAAGGGAAAGGACAAGCAGACGCCGGAGGATGCAGAGCAGAACGACAGATATATCAGCAAGGAAGAGGCATTGGAGCTGATGGAAAGGCTGAAAGGACAGGAAGCAGTTGTAAAGAAGGTGGAGATTAAAACAAAAAATGAGCAGCCGCCTTTACTCTTTAACCTTGCCGAGCTGCAGTCGGAGGCTACCAAGAAATTTAAAATTCCTGTCGACAGGACGCTGGAGATCGCCCAAAGCCTTTACGAAAAGAAGCTGATCTCCTACCCCAGGACCGACAGCAGGGTCATCTCCACGGATGTTGTAAATGAGCTGCCAAAGGTTTTAAACGGGTTGTACAAAAATTCTGCCTTTATGGAATGTGTAAAAAGGATTAAGGAATTTGGCGAAATTAAAATAAACAAGACCAATAAGCGGTATGTTGATAATAGCAAGGTCACCGACCATTACGCCATTATACCTACCTACGAGACAGTGGAGCTGAGCTCCCTTGATGGCGATACCAGAAACATATACAATCTCATTGTAAAGAGGTTTATCGCGGCTTTCTACCCGCCGGCGGTATTTAATACGGTGAAAGTGGAGACCGAGATCAGCGGAGAAATCTTTGTATCTACGGCAAAGACCATGAAGGAAGCCGGCTGGAAAGAGGTTTATGAAGCAGCTCCGCAAAAAGGGGAAGAGGATGTGACGGATTCGCCCATTCACAAGCTGGTAAAAAAAGAGAAGTGCGGCGTGACAAGCTTTGAATTGGAGGAAAAGGAAACAAAGCCGCCCTCCCGGTATACCGACGGGTCGCTGATCATAACCATGGAAAAGGCCGGAAAATTCATTGAGAACGAGGAACTGAGGGAGCAAATAAAAACCTCCGGAATCGGCACCTCCGCCACACGCTCGGGCATCATCAAAAAGCTGAAGGATATCGGTTACATAAATATTCACAGCAAAACACAAATTATAACACCGTCACAAAAAGGGGAGGAGATTGTGGTTTTTGTGCGCCGCACCTCCAAAGAGCTTTTGGACCCCGCATTGACGGCAAGCTGGGAAAAAGGCCTTGCTATGATTGAAAACAAGGAAACCACCGAGGAGGTATTCCAGAAAAAGCTTTACGCCTACATAGAAAAAACCATCCGGAAGATCAAAATGCATGGTTGATTGCGGTATGCTGCAAACAATCCTTGACATAATAAAATAAGGGAAAACCATAAGAAAGGCGGAACGGATCAATGGCTTTAAATACAACACAAATTACGGTACTGCACTGGTTCTATACCTGCTATGCGAAAGGTGAGGCTGCCAATTACAAAGGTACCATAGAGCACTTCGGATCGGTATTGAGAATCAGCGAACCCATGGATGTGATCAAATCTCTTCTGGAAATGGGGCTGGTCAGCATAAATAAAACAAAGCTGGAGGTTTCCATAACAAAAGAAGGCATTAAGCTTTACGAGAGCTTGAAAAAGAAGTAACGCAAAAAAGAAGTAACGCAAGGGTGGAAATCCTGCCAACCGACTACAGCGTCAAGTACCAATGATTCTCATGAAAATAACATGTTGAAGCATTCGTGACTATTTCCATGAGACGTGTAAATGTCCCTGGAAAAATGAAATTGACGCTATAGTATGGTTTGCAGGATTTTTTTATTTTTCTGTAGTGTTTTTCTTTTTGTTTCAGTTATAGTAAGTGTAGGGGCAAAAAAGGACGGTGAAGGAAATTCGGAAGGAACAGTTTGCAAACTGCATAGAAGAATATGAACGGCTGGTCTTCACTATCTGTTATTCCTTTGTCCGTAATTACTTCGATGCTGAGAACCTGGCGCAGGAAACTTTTTTGTCCGCCTACAGGAATATTGAGAAATTTGACGGCAGGAACCTCAAAGCATGGATGTGCACCATTGCCGCCAACAAGTGCAGGGATTTTCTCAAAAGCCCGGCCAGAAGTACAGTCAGCTTGTCGCAAGAGGACCTTGAGTATCTGGAGGATGGGCGGGATTCTCCTGAAGACATTGCCCTTGAGAAAGATGTGGAGGAGCGGGTGCAAAGCTTGTGTACAAAGCTGAAGGAGCCATATAAAACCGTAGCCGTCAATTATTTTTGCAAAGGGCTCAAGCTATCGGAAGTGGCTGTCAATACCGGGCAAAATCTCAAAACGCTGCAAATGCAGCTTTATCGGGCGAAACAGCTTTTACGGGCCCTATGGAAGGAGGAATTCAATGAGCAATCCTGTTAAGGCTATCGGGCATTTGACGGAATATGAGCTGAAGGCACTCAAGGAGGGGACCCTTCTTAAATCGGAAGTATTAACTTTTTCAGAGCATATTTCAGACTGCGGGTTGTGCGCGGAAAGATTCACGGCCTGTCTTGAAGAAGATGAGCTTATGGAGGTTCCAAAAGGTTTCAGGGAGAATGTCGTGCACAAATTGCAGCCGGAAAAAGACGATAGAAGGCAGCTGCTGTTCTATTCCATACGGGTTGCTGTCGCAGCGTGTATAACGTTGATTTTTATATTCTCCGGCGCACTTAACTTTATCTCCGGCATGGACAACCGGATCATGAAACAGGATATAAGGGGATTATATGTTGCTGATACTGTTAACGCCGGTTTACAGAATTTTTCGGAAAAATTATTAAATTTGGAGGTGTTTGCAAGTGAGAGTGAAAAGAAGTAAATTCCTGACTTTCCTTTTTTCCCTTATACCCGGGGCCGGACATATGTTTATGGGTTTTATGAAAATCGGCATATCGCTGATGTCCGTTTTTACGCTGATTATTTTTGCGGCCAGTTGGTTTAACATCAGCCCGCTTTTGTTCACCTTGCCGGTGCTGTGGTTTTATTCCTTCTTCGATTGCATGAACAGGCGGTATTCAAGTGATGAAGAATTTTTTAGCCTTGAGGATAGCTATCTGTTTTCCATCGACAAGCTGGTGGCGTCCGGAGACCAGATATTTAAAAAGCGCAGGCTCATGGCCGGCGTGTTATTGCTGCTGCTGGGAGCTTATCTGGTATGGAGTAATTTGTTGCACAGAATGCCGCATGAATTTCTGTCGCAGGACGCGTACTTTGCACTGCTGACCTTAACCAATATTGCACCGCAGATAATTCTCGGCATTGCAGTTATTATCATTGGTGTTAAATTGATAACAGGGAGAAAAAGGGAGCGTGACTTTGATGCTTAAAGGCCGCAGAGTGGGTACGCTGACAGCGGGCATCACCCTTGTTGTATTCGGATTGCTTTATCTGGGACGAAGCATCTTTACAATGCTGGACTATACCTTCATTATGTCGCTTTGGCCGCTGGTGCTCCTATTTTTAGGAGTTGAACTTATTGTGGCCTATGCTGTAAACAAGGAAGAAAAATTGCAGTACGATGGCGGTGCCATAGCTCTTGTTATCTTCGTGGCAGCCTTTGCAATGATTATGGGAGGCGCCCAGTTTGTAATGGAGCACAGCAGGGGACTTCGCTTCTAAGCCGCAGCCTATATTTTCAAAGGGCGGGTCTGCCGAAGATATTCTGCTATAAGCTTTGAGACGCTGTCCTATTGGCAGAATAGCCTTAAAACCGTTGCACTCCTGCGGTAGTCAACATGTAAATATTTCAAGCTGAAACACGGTAAATTCATGAAGCAAGAAAATGGAAAACGAGTCTAGTCCGCTTTTGCTAAAAGGTAAAAAGATTGCGCAGCAATCTTTTTTTTCTTTTTAAGTAGAGAGATGAAACAATCTAACAATT
>JAEZCO010000035.1 GCA_023433505.1 Bacillota bacterium
GAAGGGTCACGGGTATTCCTCTGGGGTCCCGCATTCGAACTTCGCCTGGACAAACAGCCTGCAGCCATGACTCCACATGACGCATTTATTCGCAGCCATGCCCACCCATTTTGCTTTACTGTGATAGAAGGTTTAATTGCGCATTCTTTACATATTGCGCACTATATGCAATTAATTGTTTAATTTGGCCAGCTCGTCGGAATTGAGCTCCCAGGATTGATAGAGCTCTTCCAGTTTGGATTTTAGCTCGGTTTGTTCTTCCAATAACGCAGTGAGTGCTACATGGTCACTCTGGACCGCCTCGCCGGACATCGCTGTTTCGATCTCAGCCAGGCGCTCCTCGGTTTTTGATATTTCCTCCTCGTTTTGAGTGAGAAGTCTCTCCAGTCTTCGGCGGCGAGACTTCTCCTCTTTGTTTTCCAGCCTTTCCAGTTTGGACCCGGACAAGGGCGTGTCCATAACTTCGTCTGACAGAGTCTCCGGATTTTTCCGATGCTCCAGATAATAGGGATAGTCGCCTTTATAATCCGTTAAGAAGCTGCCCGACATCTCAATAATTCTGGATGCCAGTTTCCGGATAAAATACCGGTCGTGGGATACGGCCAGAATCGTGCCGTCAAAGCTGACAAGCGCTTCTTCAAGCGCTTCCCGCGAATTTATGTCCAGGTGGTTGGTCGGTTCGTCCAGAAGCAGGAAGTTAGAGCCGGACAGCATGAGCTTTGCCAGGGCGACTCTGCTCTTTTCGCCTCCGCTAAGGATTTGGACTGTTTTATAGACTTCTTCGCCGGTGAAGAGGAATTGGGCCAGCGCATTTCTTATCTGCGTATGTGTCAGTTTATCGTCCGTATCCCACACTTCTTCAAGGACAGTCTTGTTTTCATCCAGGTCCTTAAGCTCCTGATCGTAATAACCCAGTATGATTTTATGTCCGTATTCAAAGGCGCCGGAAGTCTGCAAAAGCCTGCCTGCCAGGATTTTCAACAGGGTTGATTTTCCGCAGCCGTTGGGGCCTAAAAGGAATACAACCTCATTGCGCTTCATTTCGAAGCTGATGTCCTTGAATAGGGGTTTGCCGGGGAATTCTTTGGTGAGGCTTTCCACGGAAAGCACATCATTCCCGCTGACCATGGTGCTTTTAAAATTTATTTTTATTTTATCCGGAAGCTTTTTCGGGGCCTCCAGCTTCTCTATCCGGTCAATGGCTTTTTGTCTGCTCTCGGCGGCGACGATATTTTTTTCCCTGTTCCAACGCCTCTGCTGCTCGATAAAAGCCTCCATCCGGGCAATCTCTTTTTGCTGCTGATCAAAATGTTTCTGCTGGATTTCCCTGTCCACGGCCTTTTGCTTTGCATACTCCGTATAGTTCCCCGGATATTTTTTGCATAGGCAGTTTTCCAATTCCAGGATGGAGGTGGTGACCGCATCTAGGAAGTACCTGTCATGGGAGATGATAAAGACGCCTTTTTTATAATCCTTGAGAAAATCCTCCAGCCACTCTAAGGCGCCTATATCCAGATGGTTTGTAGGCTCGTCCAGCATCAGGATGTCAGGCTCTTCAAGCAGGAGTTTTGCCAGCGCAAGGCGGGTTTTCTGTCCTCCGCTCAGCGTGTGGATACCCAGTTGAAATTGATTGTCGTTAAAGCCCAGGCCCCTCAAAACGCCCCGGACCCGGCTGTTGTATTCATATCCGCCCTCCCGGGAATATTTTTCCCGGAGGTTGTCGTACTCCTTCATCAGGGATTCAAGAGCCCCATGGTCCTTTTCCATGCTTATGCGCTGCTCAAGATTTTTCATGCGCTCTTCCATCTTGATCAAAGGAGCAAAGGTGGTCAGCATTTCATTCCAGATCGTGTTGGCGGTGTCCAGACCTGAATTTTGGTCAAGGAAGCCCAGCTTTTGTCCTTTGGACAGAAAGATATTGCCGGAATCCGGCTGGAGGCTGCCATAGATAATTTTAAACAGGGTGGATTTGCCGGCGCCGTTTACTCCGATGAGACCTGTCTTTTCCCCTGTTTGAAGGTTGAAGGTGACATTCTCAAGAATAATATCCGTGCCGTAGGACATTTTTATATCATTGCAAGCTAATATAATCATTGTTTTTTCTCCTTGCTACAGCGAAATAAAGAACAATCTACCGGCAGTCATGCGCCTCTCAAAAATAATCTCACTGCTTTACCCTGTTATTTTTGGGAGGATACTATGGAATATTTCACTGTAGTACTAGTCTCTTATTTTAGCAGAAAAGGCCAGGACGGGCAATATTGATTATATTGACAAAAAAATATCAAAGATGCTATAATTAAAATTGTTAATAAAATGTAAAAAGATCCAGTTCAGCTAATTTTTTGTACTTATATGACCAGAGACCGGCTGTTTTCAAGAATTATAAATCACTTAGGAGGCAATAATGGCTTTAAAAAAGAAGGTTTCCATTGCAGTAGTGAGGCGTTTGCCAAGATATTACAGATATCTTTCGGACCTGCTGAGGATGGACATCACACGGGTTTCATCCAAGGAGTTAAGCAACAGGATGGGCATTACTGCATCCCAGATCAGACAGGATTTAAATTGCTTTGGCGGCTTCGGACAGCAGGGGTACGGCTACAATGTAGAGTCGTTGTATAATGAGATTGGCAACATATTGGGCGTCAACAACAAGTTTCATACCATAATCATCGGTGCGGGGAATATGGGCCAGGCCCTTGCCAACTATCCCAATTTTGAAAGAAGAGGTTTCCTGCTGACGGCCATATTTGATATCAATCCAAAGCTGGTAGGCAAAAAAATCAAAGACATCGAGATCATGCACCTGGATACCGTCGAAGAGTTTATCAAGGAGAAGCCTGTCGATATCGCCATGATCACCGTGCCCTCGGAGAATACGCCGGAAATTGCGGAAAGAGTGGCCCGCCTGGGGATCAAGGGCCTGTGGAATTTCTCGCCCATGGATTTGAAGCTGCCTTATGATGTTGTGATAGAAAATGTTCACTTAAGCGACAGCTTGATGGTCCTGGGGTACAGGATGAATGAAAAGGTCAGGAAAAATCAACAATAAATAAAACGGCCGGGACAAAGAGAACCGGCCGTTTTTTTTTATTCTCTTTTTTGAAAATTTTGAGTCAAAGCAATCCGATATCCATGCTATAATTTGTTGAGCAGTTGAAAATAACCCGGGAATGCCGTATCCACCACCTGCGATTTCCGGATCATGGTCTCGCCTTCGGCAGCAACTCCGGCTACGGATAAAGCCATAGCGATAGAGGAGTTGTTATAGCTCTCCACAACAGTTCCTCTCAGCAGTTTTCCGCCCTCGATGCTTATCCCGTCTTCGGTTTCATGTATCCGGGCGCCCATCTTGGCTAATTCCAGCGACAGGGATTTGATTTTGCCCGACTGCTTGATTTTGTACTCCCCAAGGCCGGTAATTTCCGTAGTTCCTTTTGCAAATGCCGCTGCTACCAGGATCACAGGCAATTCATCCAGAAGTCTGGGTAACAGGTCGCCATTGATCTTTACAGCATTCAGCGCCGAGGACAAGATACGGATGTCAGCAATCTTTTCATTGTTTACCAGCCGTTCCTCCAGGATTTCAATTTTGGCGCCCATCTGTTGATAGACATCCAGGATACCTGTTCTTGTGGGATTTATGCCGACATCCCGGATGACGATTTCCGAATTGGGTACCAGAAGTCCGGCAGTGATATAATAGGCGGCGATGGAAATATCGCCTGGGATGGTTATATGCTCGGCATACAGGTTTTCCGCCGCACGGCTGGTCACTTTAAGCCCTGAGATGCCAAGATTGGCCCCGAAAGACCTTAACATAAGCTCTGTGTGATCCCTGGATTTTATTTGCTCGGTAACGGAGGTTTCACCTTCGGCGTAAAGTCCGGCAATAATCAGGGGAGATTTAATCAGGGCGTCATTGGCCGACAGATCAAAGGCCGCTCCGTGGAGCTTTGAAGAGGAAACGGCCAATGGGCAGAGGTTGCCGTCGTCCTTTCCGGCGATAGTTGCCCCCATTTGACGGAGATGGTTCACTACCTTGCCTACGGGTTTTTTCATTGCCGATTCATCCCGGATTACCACCGATGTGAAAGGCTGGCCGCTTAGTACGCCAAGAAGGAGCCGGATGGCAGTACCGGACTTTCCCGTATTCAGAGGAGCCGAAGGCGCTTTCAGGCCATATAGCCCCTTGCCCTGGACCTTTATTTTATTGTCGGGCAGGATTTCTATGCCGATCTGCATTTTCCGGAAACAATCAATGGTACTGATGCAGTCCTCGCCCAGCAAAAAATTATCGATTTCTGTTGTGCCTTTTGCCAAGGCTCCCAAAAGCACCGCTCTCTGAGAGATTGATTTGTCTCCCGGTACCCTGATTTCGCCCCTTAACCTCTCACGTTTTTCTATTAACACGCTTGACCCCCCCAGCTTATGGATTTATATACACTTTATAGCCTGCTTTCTCCAGCAGGTCAAAGGCAATGTTTACACTTTCGGAATCCACCAGGGTGATTTTAAGGCAGCCCTGCTCAAATTCCCTGCTGTTTGTAACATTTATATTCTTAATATTTATATTATTTTTACCTAGAATTGTTGCTATTTCACCGATAATTCCGGGCTTGTCCACCACATCAAGCATAAGCTCGTAGATTGGGGCAATCAGGCCTTTACGGGAGGCAGGCATGGAATCGCGAAATTTTTTTGCAGCTTCAAAAAATTCCAGCAAGGCCTGGGAGTCCTCTTGGTCCATGCTGTACTTGAATCTTTCCAGTACTCCGGCAAAATGGTCAAGCAGCTCCTTCAACTGATGCTTATTGCTCAGTACGATGCTTTCCCACATTTCAGGGCTTGAGGAGGCTATACGGGTAATATCCCTGAAGCCCCCTGCAGCAAGCATCTGCATGCTGCTGCCGGAAGAATCCAGTTCTTTAACCATGTTGACCAGAGCAGAGGCTATAATATGAGGAATATGGCTTATTCCCCCGGTTACTCTGTCATGCTCGTAAGCATCCATTACTACGGGAATCGCACCGATTCCCTTTGCAAGTTCCGTCATGCATTCCATGGCGGAAGGAGGGGTACTCTTGCAGGGTGTCAAAATATAGTATGCATTTTCAAATAAATGGGCGAAACCGGAAGCATAGCCCGCTTTTTCGGTACCCGCCATCGGATGGCCGCCAATGAAGCAAGGCGGCTTTTCCAGCCGGTTTACATAAGAAACCAGCTCGCCTTTGGTGCTGCCGACATCTGTAATTATACAATCCGGCTTTACTTTTCCGTTTAAGGCATCAATGTACTGCAGGGCTCTTTGGACCGGAGTACAGATGAATAGTATGTCCGAATCATAAATACTGTCATCCAGGTCCGTAAAGCCCTGCTTTATCGTCCCGTCCCTCAAGGCTTGACGGAGGGCTTCGCTGCTTCTGTTGACGGCCAGGATCTCTTTTATTCCCATCCGCTCCTTCAGGGCTCTTGCAAGGGAGCCGCCGATCAAGCCAAGGCCGATGATTGTCACTTTCAAGTCTTCCATTTTGCGCGTAAAGCAGCTATTGTCCATAGGTGAACTCTCTTCCTACGATTTCGGCAATTTTACCAATATCCTTGCACAGGTTGTCGAAATCGACGGGAGAAAGCTGTTGTGCCGCATCTGACAGCGCACACCTGGGATTGGGATGAACTTCGATGATCAAACCGTCCGCTCCGGCCGCTATTGCAGCCTTTGAAAGGGGGAGTATATATTGGGTCTTCCCTGCGGCATGGCTTGGGTCGACGATAATGGGCAAATGGCTGGAGTTTTTTACTACCGGAATAGCGCTTATATCCAGCGTATTCCGCGTAGCTGTTTCAAAGGTCCGTATGCCTCTTTCGCAAAGCACTACATTGTAGTTGCCCTCACTCATTATATATTCGGCGGCGTTGAGCCATTCTTCGATGGTAGTGGCGGAGCCTCTTTTAAAGAGAACAGGCTTTTTCGATCTCCCTACTTCCCTGAGAAGATTGAAGTTCTGGGCGTTGCGCGCGCCTATCTGAAACATGTCCAGGTATTTATCGGATATTTCAAGGGCTTTTTCGCTGGTTACCTCACTGATGATTTGTAAGCCTGTAGCCTCTTTCGCTTCTTTCAGAAGCTTCAGTCCCTCTTCCTCCAGGCCCTGGAATGAATAGGGGGACGTCCTGGGCTTGAAGGCTCCGCCTCTTAATATCTTTGCGCCTGATTTTTTTACTTCGATGGCTGCGCTGATGATCTGTTCCCTGTTCTCAACGGCACAGGGACCTGCGATCATGACCAGTTCCCTGCCGCCGATTTTTACTCCGTTGACGTCTACGACGCTTGGTTCCGGTTTAAAGGTCTTTCCGGCCAGCTTGTAGGACTCCATGATGGGGACCAGCTTGTCGACTCCCGGCATAAGCTCCAGCGGGACGTCGTTGAGAAGCCTTTTATCGCCGATGACTCCGATGATGGTCACTTCGGTGCCTTTCGAGATGTGGACGCCAAGGCCCAAGGTTTCCAGTATGCCTGAAATTTCCTGAATTTCTTTTTCCTGTGTGCCTTTTTTCATTACAATGATCATAAACTGTCCTTCCCTTCTACATTTCCTGCGATTTTTTTATTCTTACCATTCTACCGTAATACAAACCAAAGGGTTCAATATCTTCCGGTACCAGGCCGGGTGCGGCGTGGTATTGTCCGGATTAACTTAAATTTACATTGATATGGAAGAAATGTCAAGAAGGGCAGCCCCAGGAATTTGAGGAAAAACATATTTTTCTTTGTGTGAATTGAAGGCCCTGCTTCAGTTCGAAAATCCGATGCTGCTTAAATTGGAAACGCTGTATTTATTGGTAAAAGGCCCGATGATTTTTTCAAATTCCGCGACCGTCATATCAAAGTTGAATTCTTTTGTTTCGCTATTGAACAAGCTTTTTTCAATTTCAATCAGCCCTTCCCTTAAAGAAATCAGGAATGCTGTCTCCTTCTCCGAGAGAATGCCATCCTTCAAAAAATCATAACACAATAACCGGCCGTTATAGGTGATTCCCCCGCCGATGCCCTGATAAATGAAGTCAAAGGATCCGGCAATATTGCTAAGGCTGTTCAAGCCTTCCGTATATCCTATATAAGCTACGGCCGACTGGGAATAATTTTTCATTGCAGTTAGCCGGAACAGCAACTGGCTAAAAGGGTTTATTGTGTGATCCGGACTTCTGACCGACTCATTCCATTCCTCGACATTTGACAGTAAATGAGTCGTATTATAGATCTCCCAGTACATAGTACTGATATAGGTGCTTGTATTTCTCTTGATCTCCTGCCCGCGGGCATATTGTACACCGGCACCGAATAAACCTGCGCAGAAAACGGCACAAGCCGCTATTACCGCCAGTCTCTTGATATTTTTGACAATCAGCCCTAAAAACGGCTTGTGAAGCCTATTCAGTGCTTTGCCTGTCTCCGCGGCGTCTCCCATTTCGCCGATTGCCAGCTCCTCTGCCGTATCCTCCGGAGTACCGCTCCGCTGATAATATGCTATTTTTTCACTTAGATGGCTTTCCAGTTCAAGCCGTATTTTTTTTCGGTCAAAAGTGTAATTTACAAAAGAAAGTACGGTATCAATGTAAGCGTCTGCTTTATCAGAGAGCATATTTTTCACCACCAATCACTTTATTCACGGAGCGGGTAAATACTTGCCACTGTTCTTTTTCATACGCCAACTGCTTGATGCCGTTTTGCGTAATGCGGTAATATTTACGGTCTCTTCCGTTCTCGTAGGACTTTATGTACGATTCAATGTACCCCTTGCTTTCCAGCTTGTGCAAAACGGGGTACAGGCTTCCCTCTTTAAATGAAAAGGTGCTGTCCGAAAGCGATTCAAGCTCTTTTATTATCTCATAGCCGTACCGGTCGCCGCCTTCAAGCAAGGATAGCAAAAGAAGGACAGCGCTTCCGCCAATCAATCCTTTGTCAATCTTCATAGTATACCTCACAATTCCCATCTGTTTTTTGTAGACCCAAATACATAGAGGATCTATGTATTGATTATAGCATAGATCCTCTATGTATGTCAATTTGCAGCATACAACCGGCTGAACTTCCAGGCTTTTCATCTTTCTCCGGCTGACCTAAGGAGTATCCGGGCTTAGCGGATCAGTCTGTTCGCTGCGAGGTTATATCTGCGATAAAAGTTATTCTCTGTTCCCGGAAATGCAGGTCATGTTTTTAAGTGGGTCAAAGATCCATCCCCTGACTCATTTATCAGATAATCCCTGTATGCGAAATCGGATTTGAGAATGTGCCCTCCAATCCAGTCGGCCACAAAGCCAACGATTTCGAGGATAGTCTCATATTGACCCTTTTCCAGGTCCTTGGCGATAAGCTTTTTTAGCTTTTTTACGAAAAAAACGTGCTGGATTTCCTGGCTTTCCAATTCCGGATAATGGTACCTGGACAGCAAATCCTCTTCATATTTAAAATGGAAATCGGTATAGTCGGCCAGCTCGTCAAGAAACTTCCTTATTTCATCATAGTGGTCGTATCCATCGTCCACGGAAGCCGTATAGTAGATTCTTTCACCGATCTCAAAAAGTTTTTTATGCTGCTTGTCGATTTCCGGTATGCCTACGCTGTATTCGTCCTTCCAAAAAATCATATAAATATCCTCCTGCGATTAATCTGCCTTCGTTTTTCCGTACTCTCAGTATACGCCTTTTGCATTTAAGTAATCTTTATAGGCAAGATCCGACTTTAAGATATGCCCTGCAACCCAGTCGGCGACAAAATCAATAATTTCGAGGATGATTCCATACTGGCCTGCGTCAAAGTCCCTGGACAGAATTTTTTGAACCTTTTTAATAAAGAAGTCATGCTCGATTTTATGGGTATCATAACCGGGATAATTGTATTTTGCAAACAACTCTTCTTCATACCTGAAGTGGTGTACGGTGTACGCCGTAAGTTCATTGAGAATTTCCATGATCTCGTCATAATGGTCAAAACCGTCTTTGACCGAAGCTGCGTAATAGATTTTCTCACCGATTTCAAAGAGTTTTTTATGTTGCCTGTCGATTTCGGCAATATTGCAGCTGTAATCATCTTTCCATTTCAGCATAAGGATATCCCCCCTTTAAACTAAAATCCGTGTGGCCTGGCGGCTATATTGTTTCTATTATACCAACGATCAGCACATAAGGAAATCATTTTTTGAGAAAAATTGTAATATAATAGCGAATAATTTATATGCTGGACCGTGGTCCCTGAATTGCATCCTGTCTATGCCTCCAGGCCGGGCTTATGAAGAGGTATGGGCTTCATTCCGTCTGGCACAGCCGCCCGCCTCGTCAATGGTTTTTGGAAATAAATCTCTTGAACTGGCAACAATGTCTGTGTATAATGATAAGTGACGCTCAAAAAGTCCCTTTATTTTGTGGGGGACGGTAACTGAATAAACTGATTTTATCCCTTTAAAGTGAATTATTTTACTAATTTTAGGTAATATAATAAATGCTGGTATTTTGTAGCTCAACATTATCAGACGAGGGGGAATTTTTATGAAGGACTATACCGTGGATAAACTGCGCAATATCTGTTTGATGTCCCACGGCGGCGCGGGCAAGACGACTCTTGCCGAAGCCATGCTTTTCAATACGGGCGTTCTCGACAGGTTCGGGAAGGTATTGGACGGCACCACAACCACCGACTATGACGCGGAGGAAGTCAAGAGGAAGATTTCCATCAGCACGGCCATGGCGCCATGCGAGTGGAAGGATTGCAAGATCAATGTCATTGATACTCCCGGATATTTCGACTTTGTCGGTGAAGTAAAGCAAGGAATCAGAGTCGCCGATAGTGCGGCGATACTCGTGCCTGCCAAGGGCGGTCCTGCCGTAGGGACGGAGAAATCTTGGGCTTATGCCAAAGAGCAGGGAATTCCCAAGCTGTTTTTCGTCAGCAAAATGGACGAAGAAAATGCAAACTTCTTTGAAGTGCTGAAGCAGCTCACCAACACATTCGGAAAAGGCGTAGTAGCCTTCCAGCTTCCAATTCTAGAAAACGATAAATTCACAGGTTTTGTTGATGTCCTCAATATGACTGCGAAAAAATTCGACAAGGATAAGCTTGTAGACATAGCAGTCCCTGCCGGTTTAACTGATAAGATTTCCGAAATCAAGGATGCCATGAATGAAGCGATTGCCGAAACGGATGAAGAGCTTATGGAAAAGTTCTTCGGCGGCGAGGAATTTACTTCGGAGGACATCCACAAGGGCCTCAGGCTGGGTATCGCAGACGGCTCCATCGTACCTGTATTCTGCGGTTCTGCCATAAACAACCAGGGGATACAATCCCTCATGGATGCCATCATTGAATACATGCCCTCACCCAGCGACCAACCCACCTTTAAAGCGAAAAAGCCAAATGATGAGATAATCGAATTGAAGGTTTCCCCGGCAGAATCCTTGTCGGCACTTGTATTTAAAACCATCGCCGACCCCTTTGTCGGAAAGATTTCCATATTCAGAGTCTATTCGGGTACCTTCAAATCCGATTCCGTCGTATATAATTCAACAACGGAAAAAACAGAAAAAACAGCCCAGGTATTCATGCTGAGAGGCAAGAAGCAGGTGCCGGTGGATAAGCTCATCGCAGGCGATATCGGCGCCGTTGCCAAGCTGCAGTTTACCAATACAAACGATACCTTGTGCGAGCAGGCAAAGCCCATCGTCCTCGACAAGATCGAATTCCCCGAGCCGGCTCTGTCGCTGGCGGTAGAGCCCAAGGCCAAAGGCGATGAGGAAAAGATCGGGTCCGGCCTTAACAGGCTTCAGGATGAGGATCCCACGTTCAAGGTCCATTTGAATACCGAAACCCATCAAACGGTAATTTCCGGTGTGGGTGAACAGCACCTTGACGTAATCGTCAGCAAGCTGAAAGCGAAGTTCGGCGTATCGGTAAACCTGGTGGATCCCAAGGTACCTTATAGAGAGACAATCAAGAAGAAAGTTAAAATAGAAGGAAAGCACAAGAAGCAGTCTGGCGGACACGGTCAGTTCGGACATGTATGGATAGAATTCGAGCATGGTGAAACCGAAGATCTTACCTTCGAAGAAAAGATTTTCGGAGGCTCCGTGCCAAAGCAGTACCATCCGGCAGTAGAAAAAGGGCTTCGTGAGGCCATCATCCATGGTATTCTTGCAGGGTATCCCGTTGTGAATTTAAAGGCAACGCTGGTTGACGGCTCCTACCATGACGTGGACTCCTCCGAAATGGCTTTCAAAATTGCGGCCCGCCTTGCCTATAAGAAGGGTCTTCCCCTTGCGACTCCTGTGCTGCTCGAGCCTGTCAGCCACGTAGAGGTATATATCCCCGACCATTACATGGGGGATATTATCGGCGACCTGAACAAGCGCAGAGGCAGAATTTTGGGCATGAATCCACAGGATGGCGGATTGCAGCAGGTTGTAGCCGATGTGCCTACCGCTGAAATGTTCAAATATGCAAATGACCTGAGGTCCATTACGCAAGGAAGAGGCTGGTTCAAGCAGACCTTCGACAGATATGAAGAAGCTCCTTCCATGGTAGCTCAGAAGGTAATAGAAGAAGCCAAGAAGACCATGACCGAAGACGACGAAGAAGAATAATTCCCAGGATAAAAAATACCGCATGGTTGCGGTATTTTTTTTGTCTTTTTTCTTGCATGGAACTTTCAGTAAACCCGTACGTCTATTTAGTATATAAAACCCATAGAAGAAAATTCCATAGAGGGTGTTAAAGGAGGAGTCGGATGATGAACAAGAGGTTTGCCGGACTTTTACTGGCGGTTATTCTGACATGTTCTGTTTTTGCAGGCTGTGGCGCCGCAAAATCAGGCAATTCTGCGGCAAATTTAAGCGTTACCACCACCCAGCAGGCAACAGCAAAGGATTCCATTTATGATGGAGAAGCTGCGCCGGAAGAAACACAGGCAGGAGCGATGAGTGATGTCGACACCGCAGGCGAGGAACAAAAAAGTGTTGAAGGCGTTAACTCTATCGGAGGTGGAGGAAGCGCCGGACAGAGCGTTTCCAATGCGATACTTTCCGAGCGGAAGGTCATCCGCAGTGCCAATGTCACGGTGGAGGTAGAAAACTTTGATGAAGCTTATTCAAAGCTGGACACTCTGATCCTGGGCATCGGTTTCATCCAGAGTACCAACATAAACACGGAAAAATACTTTGCAGACAACGAACAGAAGCTTTTGAGGCATGGCAGCATCGTCATCAGAGTCGACAAGGAAAAATTCGACAAGGTCTTGAACAGCATCAAAGGCATCGGTGAGGTTCTAAGCTGGAATATCAACGGCGAGGATGTCACGGATAAGTTTTTTGACACCGAATCCAGACTAAGGCTTCTGAGGATTGAAGAAGGCAAGCTTGAAGAATATCTCAAAAAACTGAACGACCTGGACCAGATTTTTAAAACAGAAAGCAGGCTCACCGACATCCGGTATCAGATAGAATCCCTGACAGGCAACCTGAAGAAAATGGGGGACCTTGTGGACCTTTCAACAATTTCAATTACGATGAATGAGAAACGCCCCGGCGCAGACGAACCTGTTAAGCCGCTTACCTACTGGGAAAAGCTGCTGAATAATTTCTTATACAGCATCAAAGGTGTAGCGAACTTTATCGGAGAGCTTGTCATCGTCCTTGTGGCGGCAACTCCCATTTTGATTCTTATCGGGTTGTTTGTGCTGATAGCTATCCTGATTTATCGAAAAATTCCCAAAAAAAGAATGAGAGCGGGAAACAGCTCCACCATGACATCGCAAGAAAAATCAGGGAATAACGAAAAAAATCAATAACGGCCTAAAATCAGGGCCGTATAAATTCAGGAAGGTACTGCAAGCTGTGGTACCTTTTTTATTTGCCCGCTGCTTGCATACAATATCATTCCCGCGTAAAAAATAATTTATAACTAAAAAATAATAGGACGGGGAGAGTGGCATTATGGCTAACAAAAAGAACAAGACCAACATCAGAGACGAACGTATTGAAGACGGCACCATGTACGGTGAATTCATCGCTTCCTTTGACCAGTGGATAACTCCTGACAGGCAAAGAAAGGTTGCAAGGCACCTGGAGGAAGTGACGGATGAACTGGCTCCCAATGACGATAAAAAAAGAAGCGATTGACAATGGCCTGCAGTACGGTTTGCAACCCGCAGAAGAAATAATGCCGGGCGCTTAAATTTATACTTGAATTAACTGCAGCAGTGTTTTATAATATAATTAAAAGTCAAAGAAAGTCAAAATCAATTTATTGTTTGATATACAGAGAGCATTTGCTGCAGATTGATATTTTACTTTCGGCAGGCACGGATGAAAATACGCTTCCTCGATAAATTTCTGAAAATACTGTTCTTTCCGGACAGTATTTTCAGATGGCGGGAAGGAATATTCCGGTGCTTCTAAAAGGATTAAGAGGTGGGGTGAAGGAAAATGGCCAGAATGAGTGATATTATTGAAGCCTTTATAAAACAGATGATCAATGATACCGACGGGTCCATAGAAATCCAGAGGAATGAGCTGGCAAACCATTTTAACTGTGTTCCCTCGCAGATTAATTATGTGATCGATACCCGGTTTACCACGGATAGGGGATATTATGTTGAAAGCCGCAGAGGCGGAGGCGGGCATATAAAAATACGCCGGGTGAATATCAACCGCCCGGGCAATTATCTCATGCATATTGTATCGTCCATGGGCATAAGTATTTCTCAGCAGTCCGCGGAGATCTTTATCAACAATTTCATGGATTATGAGGTTGTTACCACGAGGGAGGGCTTGATTTTGAAGGCCGCCACCAGTGACAAGGTTTTGGGCTTCGTACCCATGCCGGACAGGGATGTGCTGAGAGCCAGCATATTGAAAAATATTCTTACAAGTCTGCTAGTATGAAAGGGTGGTTTGAATGTTATGCCAGCAATGTCACAAAAGACCGGCAAATGTTCATCTTACAAAGGTAGTAAACGGTGACAAAGTGGAAATGCTGATCTGTGATCAGTGTGCAAGGGAAAAGGGTCAGCTGGGGTTTGGCGGATTGGGTCCCTCGCTGAATATTAATGATTTTTTGTCGGGGTTCATCGGACTGAGCCACATGGACCCCTTTAAGGAGTGTGTACAAAAGGAGGAATGCTGCGAGGTCTGCGGTATGAGCTTCGAGGATTTCAGCAAAACGGGAAAAATGGGCTGCAGCAGTTGTTACGGGAAATTCGAAGAAAGGCTTAAGCCGGTACTGAAAAGGCTTCATGGCAATTACGAACATACGGGCAAGGCTCCTGCGGGAGTGACAAAAATACTCGATGTGTCCAGAGAGGTAGAAAGACTGAAAGGACTTCTAGGGAAGGCCATTCAGGAAGAGGAGTACGAAAAGGCCGCCGAGATCAGAGACAGGATCAAGGCTGTGGAAGGAGGGCTCCAGGAATGATGAATGAAGGGAAGAATACTGAAAACCGGGAGGCCGAAATTGCCATAAGCAGCAGGGTGAGGCTTGCCCGTAATATTGATTGCATCCCTTTTCCTACCCGGATGGAGCCAGGGCAGGGAGAGGCGATCATCGACAGGGTCTGGGATTCCATTTCCCAGGGCAGCGAAGCCCTGTCCGAAAATCTTGTCCTTATGAAGATCGGCAAGCTGGACCCCATTGACCGGCAGATCCTTGTGGAAAAACACCTGATCAGTCCCGAGCTTGGCGAAAGTAAAAGAGAAAGCGCCGTAATCCTGAGCAGGGATGAAAAAATAAGCATCATGGTCAATGAGGAAGATCATTTGCGGATACAGTGCATATTCCCCGGAATGATGCTGGATGAAGCCTGGAAGCTGTGCAACAGGCTGGACCTGCTGCTGGAGGAGAAAATTGATTTTGCCTTCGATAAAAACCTGGGGTACCTCACCTGCTGTCCCACCAACGTAGGTACGGGGATCAGGGCGTCTGTGATGCTCCATCTTCCCGCATTGGGGATGACAGGATATATCAAAGGCATACTGGAAGCATGTGGGAAGATAGGCATTGCCGTTAGAGGAATCTACGGTGAAAACAGCGAGGCCTCGGGGAATATGTTTCAAATATCCAACCAGGTGACTCTTGGTCAGACGGAAGAAGAAATCGTTGCAAATGTTATGAATGTGGCCGCCCAGATCATCGAACAGGAAAAGGTGCTGCGCGGGGAGCTGTACGACCAGAATCCGTACCGGTTTGAGGACAGGTTATACCGATCTTTGGGCCTGCTTTCCCATGCCAGAATTATGACTGCCGAAGAAAGCCAGAAATTACTTTCCGATGTTAGATTGGGTGTTGATATGGGAATAATCGGTGGTATAAATATTGAAATACTAAATGAAATAATGCTTGTTACCCAACCGGCATATATCCAGAGGCTTGCAGGAAGGACCCTCAGCCCGGATGAAAGGGATATAAGGCGGGCTGAACTTATACGAAGCAGCTTGGGGGCAGAAGAAAGGTCGTGATGAGTAATGTACGGAAGATTTACCGAAAAAGCCGAAAAAGCCATTAACTTTTCACAGGAAAGTGCAATGCAGCTGGGTCATAATTATGTTGGCACCGAACATTTGCTTCTTGGCTTGGTGAGGGAGGGTACCGGAGTTGCGGCCAGAGTGCTGCAAAACCAGGGCGTGACTGAGGATAAGGTATTAAAGGAGATTGAGGATCTCATTGGGAAGGGCGAGACGGTAGGGCAGCAGCCCCTCGGTTTTACTCCCAGGACAAAGAAGGTCCTTGAGATCAGCCTGAAGGAAGCCAGGAGGATGAGCCACAATTATATAGGGACCGAGCATTTGCTGCTGGGTGTCATGAAGGAAGGGGAAAGCGTAGCGGTCAGGATCCTGATCGACCTTGGCGTTGATCCCCAGAAGCTTCTCAATGACGTTGTAAAAATGCTTAACGAGGAAGCTCCCGGCTCCACCGGGGAGCCCAAGAACAGTTCGACCTATTCCAATACTCCCACGTTGAATCAATTTGGCAGAGATCTGACGGAAATGGCCCGTGAAGACAAATTTGACCCCATTGTCGGGCGGGATAAGGAAATAGAAAGAGTCGTACAAATATTAAGCCGGAGGACGAAGAACAATCCCTGTCTCATCGGCGAGCCGGGCGTGGGCAAAACAGCCATTGCAGAGGGGCTGGCCCAGAAGATCATCGAAGGAAACATTCCGGAAACATTGAAAGGCAAAAGGGTGGTAACCCTGGACCTCTCTTCCATGGTGGCCGGCGCCAAATACAGGGGTGAATTTGAAGAACGGCTTAAGAAAGCCCTGGAAGAAATCCGGAAGGTGGGAAATGTCATTCTCTTTATCGATGAAATGCACACCATCATCGGTGCAGGCGCGGCGGAAGGCGCCATTGACGCATCCAACATTCTCAAGCCCTCGCTGGCCAGGGGTGAGATACAGGTAATCGGCGCGACTACCTTGACGGAATACAGAAAGCACGTAGAAAAAGACGCCGCTTTGGAAAGAAGGTTCCAGCCCATTACCGTGGGAGAACCTACCAAAGAGGAAGCGATAGATATTTTAAAAGGAATCAGGGATAAGTACGAGGCGCACCATAGGGTGAAAATAACCGACGGAGCGCTTGAAGCGGCGGTGAGGCTGTCCGACAGGTATATTACCGACAGATACCTTCCCGACAAGGCCATCGACCTCATCGACGAGGCGGGATCCCGGGTCAGGCTGAAATCCTTTACGGCTCCGCCGGATCTGAAGAAGCTGGAAGATCAGGTGGAAAAGCTGAGCAAGGAAAAGGAAGATGCCATCCGGAGCCAGGAATTTGAGAAGGCCGCAGGCATACGGGACCAGGAGATGCAGCTGAAAAGTGAGCTGGAAAAAGTAAAGAATGAATGGATGCAGAAAAATCAGACCCGGACAGACACCGTGACCGAAGAGGAAGTCGGCGACATCGTTGCAAGCTGGACGGGAATTCCGGTGAAAAGGCTGGCAGAAGAGGAGTCCGAAAGACTCATGAAAATGGAGGATGTGCTCCATGAAAGGGTCATTGGGCAGGATGAAGCGGTAAAAGCCGTATCCAGAGCCATCCGGAGAGGCAGGGTCGGTCTGAAGGATCCCAAGCGTCCCACCGGTTCCTTCATATTCCTGGGTCCCACGGGCGTGGGTAAGACCGAGCTGAGTAAAGCCCTTGCAGAAGCCTTGTTCGGCAATGAAAATTCCATGATACGTATCGATATGTCGGAATACATGGAGAAGTTTGCCGTATCCAGGCTGGTAGGCTCTCCTCCGGGCTATGTGGGCTATGATGAAGGCGGACAGCTGACGGAAAAGGTCAGAAGGAAACCCTATTCGGTACTGTTATTTGATGAGATTGAAAAAGCCCATCCCGACGTCTTCAACATCCTTTTGCAGATACTGGAGGATGGCCGGCTCACCGACTCCCAGGGCAGGGTGGTGGATTTCCGCAATACCGTTATTATCATGACCTCCAACGTTGGAGGAAGGATGATCACGGAGCCCAAGCGTCTGGGCTTTGTGGTGAGCGACGACAACAAGGCAAAGAATTATGACGACATGAAATCCAATGTCATGGGAGAATTGAAGAAAACCTTCCGGCCTGAATTCCTGAACAGGGTTGATGAGGTCATCGTATTCCACCCGTTGGATGAAGAGCATATAAAGAGCATTGTGGGCGTGATGACCGATATTCTTGCAAAGAGGCTGAAACAAAACGATATAAATATAACCGTCACTGACGAAGCCAAGAGCTTCCTGGCAAAGAAGGGGTTCGATCCGGTGTATGGCGCGCGTCCTCTCAGAAGGTCCATTCAGTCCATGATTGAAGATAAGCTGGCCGAACAGATGCTGGAAAGCAAAATCAAGACCGGCGATGAAGTGCTGATTGAACTGGATGAGGATAAGATGAAATTTACGGTAAAAAAGTAAGCTGCGTTTAAAAAGGCGCTTGAGGCAGGGGATGGATAAATAAAAATCCATCCCCTTGTTTTGGCCTTTTTTCAGGGAATGCTACATAGTATTAAATATAGTTTCGTATTCGGAATTCACTTGCCTTCTATTTTTAAAAGTTTTATAATATAATAGTACAGGAATATAACTATATAAAATAATAACCAATTTTCATAAGGAGCAAAATGAATATAACAGAATTATCGGTAAAACGGCCGACGGCCATCATCATGCTGATTGTATTGCTGATTGGCATAGGCGTCGTAGGCTTCATGAATCTGGGAGCAAATTTTCTGCCTGCCTCCAACATTCCGGTCGTCACCATCACATCTACCTATCCCGGCGCCGGTTCCGAGGAAATAGAAAAAGATATTGTGAAACCCTTTGAGAACGCCGTAGCCAGCATCAGCGGGATAGACCGCATCACTTCGGTGGCCGGAGACGGCTACGGACATACCATCGTAATGTTTAAGATGTCGGCGGATGCAAATACCTCTATAGTAGATACGCAGAAAGCCATCGACGGTATAAGGGGTGAACTGCCCGAAGACGCCACGGCCCCGGTGATCCGCAAGATCGATATGAATGCCGATCCCATATTGACCCTTGCAATCTCAGGCAACAGTTCCTATGAGGAGCTATACAGCAAAGTGGATAAGCTGAAAAAATCCCTGGAAAATCTCAGCGGCATAGGGGAGGTCACCATAACGGGAGCCCAGGACAAAGAGCTTAGCATAGCCCTGGACAAGACGAAGCTGGAGTATTACGGGATAGGCGTCAACACCGTAATATCGCTGCTAAGGGCTGAAAATATCAATATCCCCGCCGGAACCCTGAAGGAAGATACCCGGAACAGGATGGTCAGGGTCACTGCCGAATTCGAGAATGTGGATCAAATCAAGGACCTGCGCATCCCCGTGTCGGGAGGAGCGGTGAGGTTGGGGGATATTGCCGATATAGCGCTGAAATATCCCGAAGATAAAGAGATCATCCGTTTGAACGGAGTTGCCTCCATCGGTCTGGAAATCAAGAAACAGAGCGACGCCAACATCGTTGAGACTGCAAATCTTGCCAAGGCCCAGATCGAGAAATTCGAGAATTCCGAAAAGGGCAGTGTCAAAATTATCATCGCCGAAGATTCAACCTATTTTATCAACACTTCTCTGGATGAGACTACCCGAAATATCCTGGAAGGGATATTGACCACATCAATCATACTGCTGCTGTTTCTAAGAAGGTGGAGGTCTTCTCTTATTGTTTTGATTGCCATACCAACCTCCATTATTTCCACATTCTTTATGATGTACATGTTCAAGTTTACCTTCAACATCGTCTCCCTCCTTGGTATCGCCATGTGTGTCGGGATATTGGTGGATGATTCCATTGTTATCCTGGAGAATATCGACCGGCATATAAAAATGGGGAAAGCGCCCAAGACAGCGGCTATCGACGGAAGACGGGAAATAGGGCTGGCCGCGGTGGCCATCACGCTATGCGATGTTGTCGTATTTGCGCCGGTAGCTTTTATGACGGATATTGTAGGCCAGTTCCTTAAGGAGTTCGGTCTCACCGTAGTTTTCGCCACATTATTTTCGTTGCTGGTTTCATTTACGCTTACGCCCATGCTGGCAGCCTTCATGCACAAGAGGGAAGCAGTGAGACATTCGGATAAACCGGAGAAAAAGCCCGGAAGGTTTACACAGTTTTTCGACAGGATCGTCATTCACCGGTACCGCCGTCTGCTGGTCTGGTCGCTGGGCAACCGGTGGAAGATCCTTGCCCTTGTGATTGCGGGGATCATTATCAGTGTTTTAATGATTCCGGCAGGACTGGTGCAGGCGGAATTTTTACCGGTCATCGATCAGGGAAAGCTGACCGTTGATATGAATCTTACGCCATGGTCCACGTTGAAACAAACGCAAGCAAAGGTAGAAGAAGTGGAAAATTATTTGAAATCGATTCCTGAGGTCACCGATTATCTTTCCATCATTGGGACCACGGATAATCCTGCGGCCGCAAAAATCAAGGTCAGGCTCAAAACCAAAAATGAAAGAAAAAAGACGCAGTCCCAGCTGGCTGCTGAAATCAGGAACTGGAGCAAGGGAATGACAGGGGTTGAGTTTTCCGTAACGGAGGCCAGTCTGCTTGAAAGGACGTCCATTGACAGTACCAAGCCGATAGCCATCAATCTGACGGGTCCGGACCTTGACGTACTGCAGAAAATCGCAGGGGATGTGGAGAAAGCCGTAAAAGAAGTTCCCGGCACCGTGGATGTAACAAATTCCATCAATGCCCGCAGGCCTGACATCAGCGTGCTCGTTGACAAGGTAGCTGCGGCGGAGTACGGCGTCACCTCCCAGACCGCTGCGTCGCTGCTGAGAATAGCCATTGAAGGCGCCGATGCCGGCGTTTTCAGGAAGGATGGCAACGAATACGATATCAAGCTGCGTTTTAAAGAGGAGCAGGTCAAAACCGTGGAGGACATCCGTTCAATCATGCTTACGTCCTCCTACGGCACCACGCTGGAGCTGGGGAGGATCGCCAGTGTAAAGGATTCGGACAGTCCAAGGGAAATTACCCGGAGAGACCGGCAGCAGCTTGTCATGATAACGTCGAATATTCAGGGAAGAATTCAGGGCGGAGTCGTCAAGGATATACAGGCAAAGCTGGTAAATCTGAGCCTCCCCTACGGCTATGCCATCGAATACGGCGGAGACCAGAGTATGATGAGCAGCTCCTTCAGTGCGCTTATAAAGGCTTTGATAGCATCGGTTATCCTGGTGTACATGGTCCTTGTGGTCCTGTACGAATCCTATCTTACGCCGGTGATAAGAATGCTTTCGCTGCCATGCGGCATCATCGGTGCGCTTCTTGCCATGGCCATCTTCGGCGAAGCCATGAATATCATGGCGCTGATCGGCGTAATAATGCTTGACGGTATCGCTTCAAAGAACGGGACGCTGCTCATTGATTATACCAATACCCTGATGAAGAGGGGGCTTCCTTTGAGGGAGGCCTTGCTGGAAGCAGGGGTAACAAGGATACGGCCCATTATCATGACATCGGTTACAATGATTTTCGGCATGCTGCCTGCGGCGCTGTCCTTTGGCAACGGAAGCGAAATGAAGTCGGGTATGGCCCTGGTCCTTATCGGAGGGCTTGCGGCTTCCACCTTGCTTACACCGCTGATTATACCGGTTGTATATACGCTTATCGATGATTTAAGAAAGAAAATATCACAGAAAAGAAGCAGCAGGAATCTGCCTGCCGGCACCATGGAGGTTAAAGAATGAAATATTTGAAAATAAAAGCAATACTGGCAGCGGCAATGCTGCTTGCAGCCATTATACCGATGTCGGGCTGCGGAAAGCAGACAGAAACCGTGAAAGACGTTCCTGTGGTAAAAGTGATGGAGTTGAAAAAGAGCTCCCTGACGGTGAATGTGGATTATCCTGCAAAGCTGCTCCCCTCGAAGGAAATCAATGTCTCAGCCAAAATTCCGGGGAAGGTGGCGGAGGTATACTACAATGTGGGCAGCAAAGTGAAAAAAGGGGATATCCTTTTTGCATTGGAGTCTAAGGAGAGCAATTCGCAGCTGAACCAGAGCAAGGCGGCCCTCTCCAGCACCAAAGAGACGGTCAAGCGGCAGCTTCTGGATGCACAGACAGCCCTTGACCAGGCGCAGCTGCAATACGACAATGCTAAAAGCTCTTATGAGAAAACCGAAGCGCTTTACCAGCAGGGAGCGGCGTCCAAACAAACAAGGGACGATGTTGAAAATCTATATAAAAATGCTTCCGTGAGCCTTGAAGCAGCGAAAAAAAATCTGGAAATATTAAAGGGCAGCGGCTCGGGCGGCCTGGCTTCGGCACAGACAAATCAGGCCCAGTCGGTGGTGGACTCGGCGTCCATCCAGGTTGAAAATTCCATCATCCGGGCTCCCATCGACGGAATCGTATCCAACTGCGGCGTAAAGGCGGGAGAGATGACTTCCAGTGCTTTGAATGCATTTACAGTCATTAATTCCGACGAGCTGTCGGCGGAAATCCATGTTCCCGGCGAGGTGCAGTCTGTGCTTTCCGTAGGGCAGGTATTGAAATTCAAGATCGGTGTGGAAGGACAGCTGGAACAAGATGGGACAGTCGATGAAATCAGTCCGGCCGCCGACCCAAGGACCGGTTTCTATACTGTCAAGGTCATTGTGAAAAACAGCGGCGGCAACATTCGGCCGGGAATATTCGCGAAGGCGGTTATCCCTGCAAAAAGCAGAGAGGATGTTGTCACTGTTCCCGGAGGCGCCATCGTTTCGGAAAATGGAGTAGAATTTGTGTACCTGGTGCAGGAAGGTGTTGTCGCCAGGAAAATTGTTGAAATCGGCGTTTCAACGGATACGGCGACAGAAATCTCCGGGGATCTGAAAGAAGGGGACAAAATTATACTGGAAGGACAAAGCTTCCTGAGCGAGGGAGAAAAGGTGGAAACTGCGGAGGGTAAAACATAAATTGGCTTTAAATCAGTGCTTAGTGGTATAATGGTTTATGTAAATTTGTGTTCTCAAGCACAGCGAAAGGAATGCGCCTTATGAGTAATCAGGAACCTGAGGTTAGAGTTCATGATTTTATTGAATTTTACCATCTGTATAACAGTTTTGTCCAATATATCAGCAAAGAGCTGGACGACGGGATTCCAAAGGCATATCTTGGGATTCTCCTGGTCCTTGACAAGTATGGGCCTTTGCCCATATCCCGCATCGGCGACAAGCTTTGTATCACCAAATCCAATATGACGTCGCTGATCGACGGCATGGAGGAGCGGGGATTTATCTCAAGAACGGACTCTTCCGCTGACCGCAGAATAAAAAATATTGTCAAAACGGAAAAAGGCGAAAGGTATATCGCGGATACCCTGACCAAGCTCAACGACATGCTGCTCAGCCGCAACGATTCCATAACGCTGGAGGAAGGCCTGAAAGCCATTGAAGCAACCAAAATACTGCTGGATATCGGCAAACGGATACTGGATATGGGCGAATAAGGGGACAGCTTTACCGTCCCGCTTTTTTACAGGAAATTTTTACGATTTTGAAGCAGGGACAGGACCTCGTATTTTGTGTACGGCTGCATTCTGTTCCCCGCTTTGCCGTTAAGCAGCATTCCCAACAGCAGGAACAGCCTTTTGATCACTCTGCCGTCGATAAAAAGTATCGTCAGGCCCACTATGGCCGAACGGTATCTGTAAACCGTATCTGCTACGCTTTCAGCAATAAATGCATTAATCAGTATGTAAACTGCAATGAAGGAAAGAAGTCCTAAAAAATAGCTGTCTTGCGTCTTAAAGGCCGAATATATGCCCGTCAGTATCAGCAGCAGACAGATATACCAAACGATCATGTCCACTTTTACCACAAGCTGCACCTTGTTTGAAAAACTGATATCCGAAATATTCATATCGGCGGGATTAGGCAGCAGGAGGCAGTTGGCAATGGACTTCAGGATGTTTCTCTTGGCTACGATATCGTAAATGGTATCCACCTTGTTGTTTACATCCTTTACAACGTTGTCGCTCTGTTCCTTGGGAAAGGATACGGCATGATAATCGGTGGTCATGGGATAGAGGACGGTGATCAGAATGATGACGGCGCCGGCAAAGACTGCCGCCGCATATGCAAGGCATACCTTCTGCCTGCTTTTCCGGTACAATACGGCAAGACTGGTGATAATGCCGAGTAAAAAGGGTACGAATATGTAAATTCGGATCAGGGTGCCAACCCACATCATCAGGCAAATAAAAATTACCCGGAGGATATTGGAAAGCCTGCAGCTTTTTTTATCGAGGGTAAGAATCAGCTTCTGCACCGACAGCCAGCATAAGAAGCAAATCAATATGAGGAAGGCTTCCTTTCTTGTATCGGCGGTCCAAAGCACCAGATTGGGGAAATAAAGGAAGCATGCGCTGATCAATATGGAATTCAGCATGCTGTATCGATGGTTGAGAGCAATTTTTAACAGGATAAGGCCTGATACAAACGCGAAGATAATATTGATATAGGAGGCAAGATAGCGGTTTGCACCGGCGAAATAGTAAAGCAGACCGATAAATGCGGTGTAAAGGGTATAGGAATATTTTATATCTCCCAGACGGGCACCGGAGGCTAGTTGGTTCATGATTTCAATGCCTTCGCGGTGATAAAGCAGCCCGTCCGTGCCAAAGGTATCCGTGCCGTTTCTGTAGATGTAAAAAACCGTGAAGAATCTTACGAGCACAGCGGTAAAAATAATGAGGGCAAATACCAGGCGATGCTTGTTCCGGGGTATGTAGAAATATGCAATTATAAACGCCAGCACGCAGATGACTGCGGCCAAAACAATATTACCAGCCATAAAAGTTTCTTGTCGACCCTGTTCTTTCTGAATAATCGTTACCAGAAAATAGTATAGCACTTATTTGAAAAATTACAATGATATAATTGTGAGTTAAGGAAGTATATGCCAAAGGCGCCGGCTTGTAAAATCTACTTGATATAATTTTCCAGCTCCTTAATACTGATTTCCCTTGTATGGCTGGTATGGCTCCACTCTTTGTTGCCCTTACTCAAAAAGCCCTGGATGGTTATGGGGACCCATGTAAGGCAATAGAGGGGATAGATGATGAAACCGACCAGCACTTTGATGTTAAACCTTTTTTCAGCCAATATTGTCAATGGCCCGTAAAGGAACTGAAGGATAATAAAAAGGTACCACAGCTCGGTAGGAAAAACATATTTCAGGCTGTAAAAGGGCGATTCCGGGAAAACCGTCTGAATCCACACCATCACTGTAATAAGGCCGATAAAGATGAATCTTATAGGCTGAAACAGATAAACGGCACAATCAAAGGAGGCCAGATCCCCTTCCCTGAAAGCTTTTTTGAAAAGGGGTCCCAGGAATCTTGCCGCGCAGTCGGCATGGCCCTGCATCCATCTTTTGCGCTGGTTCCAGGATTGCTTGAGGGTCAGGGGTTTTTCATCATACACAACGGCTTCGTGAGCCCAGGCGACTTTCATTCCGTTTAGCGCCAGCTTCATGGTAAATTCCAGGTCCTCCGTAAGACAGGTTGCACCCCAGCCGATCTGCTTGAGGACGGAAATGTCCACACAGAAGCCTGTCCCGCATAGCCCGCAGCTCAATCCCAGATAAAATCTGGGCAGCTGGAAAATGCGGTTGGCAAGCCAGAAGGCAATGGAGTAGGAGCAGGTGATCCAGGAGTCGAAGGGATTTTTACTGTCGATATAGCCCTGGACGACCTGATGGCCTTTGCTCAAAAGCTTGTTCATTTCCCGCAGGTAATTGGCGGAAACCACATTGTCGGCATCAAATACACCAATGACGTCATACTTGTCATCCATACCGTAAAGTTTGGAAAACATCCATTCAAGGGCGTGCCCCTTGCCTCTCTTTTCACTGTCAAAGCGTTCATATACCAGAGCCCCATGCTCTTTTGCGAGCTGGGCGGTTTTGTCGGTACAATTGTCCGCTATGACAAAAATATCATACAGATTGTCCGGATAATTCTGATTTTTCAGGCTGTCGATCACGTGGCTGATAACCAGCTCCTCATTGTGGGCCGCAATGACAAGTGCAAAGCGTTTCTGAGGAGGACAGAAGCCCGATTCCTTTTCTCTCTTTTTAATCCATCCGAAAATGGAAATTCCAAAAAAATAACAGCCGGCGACAAAAACCAGAATCTGGACCAGCTGCGTTACATGCAGTACAAGGCTTTCCAGCGGTGATTCCATGTTTAACCTCCCAAGTTATGTAATAAGCCCATATTATTTTGCGCTTTTTATGGAAAAATATTTATGCTATAATTGATATGTGGCATTGCCTGAGCAATCGCCAAAAGATGAGTGGGGCTCGATGCCCCCGAGTCTTTTTTATTGCTTTAGAATTTTTAAATGGAGGTTAAAATGCCCAAAACCTATTTTAACAGCGGGATTGTCGGTAATTCCAGCATGCTGGGGTGCATTACCGACAGAGGTGAATTGGTGCGTTTATACTGGCCATGTATCGATTATCCCCAGCACCTGGAAAAATTTACATCGGGTATTTTTTTCCCCGGAAGTCCGTCCGGCACCTCATGGCTTGATTCGGAGGAATGGGGCCGGGAGCAGCGATATATGCCGGATACGAACATCCTTGAGACCGGTTTTTGGAAAAAGGACGGCAGTCTGGCAGTAACCCAGACGGATTTTGTACTCCCTGAGCAAAATGTCCTGATACGCCGTTACCGGCTTGAAAATACCGGTGCAAGTGAAATGGAAGCCGGTTTTATGCTGTACTCTTCAGCCGTATCCACCAATCCTCAGTTGTCGAGTATTCTTTTTGATTTCAACTATGACGCTCTTGTTCATTACAGGCACGATTACTATTATTCCATTTCCGCCCGGGAGGAAGCCTACCAGTTCCAGCTTGGAAATGATGCCTTTGGCAGCGCTTGCCGGGCAGAGCTTGCAGGGTATGACAGCATAGGCATGATGCATGACGGCGCTGTGTCCTGGAAGCTGGGCAGCCTGGCACCCGGGAAAAACAGGACATTTACAGTATATATTTGCATGGCGCATACGTTAAAGGACTTGAAAGAATCCATCAAGGAAGCCAATGCCTTTGATTCCGGTGAGAAATGCAGGGAAACCGAAGAATACTGGATAAGACTTCTGGGGGACGCCAGGGCAATTAAAACGGGGAACCCCGATATTGACCAATTGTATAAGCGTTCCATCCTTGTTTTCAAGCTGATGTCGGACAAGAATACCGGTGGCCTGCTGGCTTCTCCCGAAATTGACGAGGAATTTACGAAGTGCGGGAGATATGCTTACTGTTGGGGAAGAGATGCCGCATTTATCACAGGCGCTATGGACGTTTGCGGTTTGCATGAGGACGTTGACAAGTTTTACCGGTGGGCGGCAAGGGTTCAGGAGGAAGAAGGCAGCTGGCAGCAAAGATATCATCTGGATGGCAATCTGGCTCCCTCCTGGGGATTGCAGATTGATGAAACAGGCACAATCCTGTGGGGCATACTCAGACACTACAGGGTAACCGGGAAAAAGGAATTTCTTCTGGAAATGTGGGACTGTGTGGAGAGAGGAGCCGGCTTTCTGGTAAGGTTCATGGATACGGAAACCGGGCTGCCCTGGCTCAGCTTCGATCTGTGGGAGGAACGCCTTGGCGAGCATGCTTACTCAACGGCGGCAGTATACGGCGGCGTTCTATCGGCGGTGGAAATAGGTGCTATCCTCGGGAAGCCCGAAGAATTACTTGAAATATGGAGAAAAGCTGCCTCGGAGCTGAAGAATGCCATCGGGAAAAACTTCTGGAAACAGGAATGGCACCGATTCATCCGGAGCATACGGGTCAAGCTGAACCCCTGGGGCGAAGAGCATACCCAGGATAAGGTCTACATGAAAATCAACGAGAAGGGGACTTACAGGGACTTTACCTGTGAAGACTGGAAGATTGACATAAGTCTCCTTGGCCTGACGGTTCCTTTTGGCGTGTTTCAGGCAGGCGACCCAAAGATGGAAGGGACCTTGAAGGCCGTAGAGCAGGTCTTGGCCTCCCCCGCCGGCGGGCTGAAGAGATATGAAAATGATGAGTATGCCGGTGGGAACCCATGGCTTATTGCAGCTTTATGGGCCGCCTTGTATCATATTGAAAACAGGAATTTCGAAAAAGCCAGACAGTATTTCTATTGGGCCGCGGAATGCAGGACCGTGCTGGGACTGCTGCCGGAACAGGCAGATAAAGAGACGGGAAAGCCTGCATGGGTCATCCCTCTTACCTGGTCCCATGCCATGTTTGTACTTGTGCTGGAAGGGCTGACGGAAGCGGGAGAGCTTGCGTGAAGAAACGAAAAGTTCTTGGGCACGGCGGATTCCATATCCGCCCATTTGGGATTCCGGGTAATTAGTGCTTGTGGTTGGCGTATAGGTAGGGGCGGCCATTGGTCGCCTTATTATTAACGGTATTTTGCTTTAGATAGGAGAGCTTATGGCAAAAAGCAAATCAATTTTTGTCTGCCAGGATTGCGGGTATGAATCCTCGGGCTGGCTGGGCAAGTGCCCGGCATGCAACCAGTGGAACACCTTTGTGGAGGAGCTTCATGACAACCCGGTGAAGAGTCATGCCGGCGGAGCATTGGATATAAAACCCGTAAGCCTCAGCGAAATTCTTATTGAATCCGAGGACCGGGATTCAACAGGCATAAAGGAGATGGACAGGGTCCTGGGCGGCGGTCTGGTAAAAGGATCCCTGGTGCTGGTGGGAGGCGATCCCGGAATAGGGAAGTCTACGCTGCTGCTCCAAATCTGTGAAAGCATGAAATCGGTGAAAAAAATAATCTATGTTTCGGGTGAGGAATCCGTCCGGCAAATCAAGCTCCGGGCATCCAGGCTTAACGTGAACCGCAGTGAAGTCCTGATGGTATCCGCCACCAATTATGAGGCCATCGCCCGGATGGCGGAAGCGGAGCATCCCGGACTTGTTGTCATCGATTCCATTCAGACCATGCATTCCGATGGGATTTCTTCGGCTCCCGGCAGTGTAAGCCAGGTAAGGGAAGTGACGGCAGGACTCATGAAACTGGCCAAGAGTACGGGGATCACGATCCTCATCGTGGGGCATGTGACCAAGGAAGGGGCCATTGCCGGTCCCAGGGTTTTGGAGCATATGGTGGACACTGTGCTTTATTTTGAAGGGGACAGGCACATGAGCTTCCGGATCTTAAGAGCCGTCAAGAACAGGTTTGGTTCGACCAATGAAATCGGTATCTTTGAAATGAGGGACTCCGGTCTGGCGGAAGTGGAGAATCCTTCCTCCATGATGCTCTCGGGAAGGCAGGGGAATGTACCGGGCTCTGTGGTGGTTTCCAGCCTGGAGGGTACCCGGCCCATGCTGGTGGAAATACAGGCGCTGGTGTGTGCCACAAATTTTGGCGTGCCCCGGAGGATGGCTACCGGACTGGATTATAACAGGATTACCATGCTGATGGCCGTACTGGAGAAAAGGGTAGGAATGCAGCTTTATAATTATGACGCCTATGTCAATGTCGTCGGAGGCATAAAGATTGACGAGCCGGCTTGCGATCTGGGGATTGTGGCTGCCATAGCGTCCAGCTTCAAAAACCATTCTGCCGATCCGGGACTGGTAATGATAGGGGAGATAGGCCTTACCGGAGAAATCCGGGCAGTCAGCCAGATAGAAAAACGAATTGCCGAGGCCAGGCGGATCGGCTTCAAAGGATGTATCATTCCTGAAGGCAATCGGAAAATCGCAGCACAGATGAAGGAATTGGGGGATTTTCAAATAAAAGCTGCGGACAGTGTGCCCGATGCACTGGAAATGCTGTTTTAGGCGGTCCTTAACACAAAAAACAGGCCTTGGGCCTGTTTTTCAAATAATAAATTTTCCTGTAAAACCACTCAGGGTTTGTTCTTTGCAGATTTACCTATCTTAGGTTATATTGGCCAAGCACCTTGACGCGTTCCTGTTCCTTGATGATAACATCGTACAGGTTAAGGTCCAGGGTATTGCAGATGGATGCGAGATAGAAAAGATTGCTTCCGATCTCATTTTCAATCTGCTCTCTGCAATTGTCACAAAGCTTTCCTTCCAGATGGGTTTCCATGGCCTTGCGTATTTCTTCGAAATCCTGATCTTCAAAAACTTCCTGTTTTCCGGCGTTGATTTTAATACAACCGCATTGGGTCACAGCCTTTACAATTGACCGGTTGACTCTTGCGTTGGAATCCTGAAATTTTGTTATCGAATCGATGATGCTTTTGTTTCTGACCAAAAGCTCTTGTACGGTGTATTGGAATTCATCAACCATAATATCCTTCAACTTTTTTCACTCCCCGGATGCATAATAGTCAGGTTTTGTTGTATATCGAAGGCATAATTTTTGACATTATGCGCTTCAGGTATTTGCTTCAATTTCAATTATAATTGCTTCGACGTCCCCTTGTCAATGAACTTTGTAAATCCTGATATTTACTGTTGACATTGCAGTGCGCCGATGATAAAATGATTTACTTTGACATTAAAACGTATTTGTAGTATACTTAGAGAGCGGGCTGAAATTATTTTACATAAACTTCCTTTTTCACCTTTGGCAAATTTAAATTACAGTAGAGATTATTTCAACGAGGGTTTACTTATTTCCGGAAAAGTACGATGGATTCTCGTTGTGGAGGAGTTTACATGTTTAACGTAGGTGATAAGATCGTCTATCCGATGCACGGTGCGGGAGTGATCGAATCTATAGAAGAAAGAGAGATACTTGGACAAAAACAGAATTATTATGTAATGAAAATGCCGGTCGGCGACATGCGGGTGATGATACCGACCCATAACGTAGACGGCATAGGCATTCGGGAAGTTATTAAAAGGCATGATGTGGACAAGGTGTTTGAAATCCTACAGGATCAGAATATCAATGTTACCAATAACTGGAATAAACGCTACAGGGAAAATATGACCAAGATAAAAAGCGGAAACATCTACGAAGTGGCGGATGTTGTCAGAACACTAATGATCAGGGAAAGAGAGAAGGGATTGTCAACAGGCGAAAGAAAAATGCTGAATAGTGCCAGACAGATACTGATCAGCGAATTAGTCCTTGCAAAGGGTACGAATCAGTTCGATGTAGAGAATGCAATAAACGATTTCCTTAGAATATAGTATTTGTAGGGAGTTAGATAAAAGTGTTAAACAAGGTGATTAAATTCTCATTTGCAACAGTGGGCGCAGTCACGGGTTATACTCTTACAAAGACATTTTTCGTATATCAGTTTGTTGGCACATTGCCTCAGCTGAAAACAGTCACTTACATAATCATTGCTCTGGCGGCGGCATTGATATTCTATACTACCGGCAGCAAGATCATCGGGGTTGTGATGGATTTCCTGGACAAACTGGAGGTCTTTCTTCAGAAGATGACTCTTTATGAGCTTGTCATCAGTTCTGTTGGCTTGATCATCGGACTTGTCACTGCCAATCTTGTCACCATTCCCATCAATCGCATCGAAATCATAGGCACCCCCATATCCATCGTTGCCAACATCTTGTTTGGAGGACTGGGCGTAGCCATTGCCGTGGGGAAGAAAAATGAGAATATCATCGATTCCATAAAGAACAAGGCATCGGCGCCCAGAGCCGATAAAGCGGTGCATCCGCCCAAGATCCTCGATACCAGCGTGATTATCGACGGCAGGATTGTGGATATCTGCCGCAGCGGGTTTCTGGAAGGCGAATTGGTCATTCCCGGGTTTGTACTGGAGGAATTGCGGCACATTGCCGATTCTACCGATGCGCTGAAACGGAATCGCGGAAGGCGCGGCCTTGACGTATTGAATATGATTCAAAAGGATATCGAGTTTCCGGTGAGAATTGAAAATATTGAAATAGCGCCCGATGCGGAAGTGGACAATGAGCTTCTCAAGCTTGCAAAACAGCTTGGCGGAAAGGTGCTTACCATTGATTTCAACCTGAACAAGGTGGCAAGCCTGCAGGGAGTTGCTGTGCTCAACATCAATGAGCTGGCCAATGCGGTGAAGCCTATCGCGCTTCCCGGTGAAGACATGGTGGTGCAGGTGATTAAGGACGGCAAGGAAAACGGCCAGGGCATAGGCTATATGGAAGATGGGACCATGATTGTCATTGACGGAGGCAGAAGGCATATCGGAGAGAACCTCAACGTCACGGTTACCAGTATCCTGCAGACAGCCGCAGGCCGCATGATTTTCGCCAAGCCAAAGTACACTATCGAAAGAGTGATATAAAAAATACGGCGCTGCATTGATGATAATATGATAGGATTAATAATGTTCCGGAGCAAAATTTACAAGGGCGGATTCAATCAATCCACCCTTTTTTGCGTCCACTTTTCTGTAATTATGATTGCCGTTACTTTCCTGCCTGCGTCAGATATTGCTTGCCTAAAATAATATCGTACTGTATAAGCCTGTAGTCTTTGATATATTGATCGTTGAAATCCACCTGTCCGCTGACGTCTTTTTGCAGAATCAAATGCTCTTTTTCCAGACCTGCAAGTACGTTAAAATAGCTTGGATACTCAACGCCCGAATCCTTGAGGATTTCATAGGCGATATGGGAGGGAGAAAACGGCGTATCAAAAGCTCTTGTCTCCTTGAAATTGGACCAGGATGCATAGGGCGTGCTGTAAGAGCGCAGCGCTTTTTTGTTTTCATCGGGTTCGGGATTGAGTTTCTCGTAAATATCCAGCAAATCCTGAAGTGACCCCAGCCGCGGCAGATGATCTCCGAAAAAATAAACCAGCGTGGGCTTATCCGTTTTTTCAAGAGCTTTAATCAGCTTGTCCAATGCATTTGACGCATCGTTGATTCCCTGGGCATAGGTGCTTAAGAGACCCAGCTCGTCTTCGTTGAGCTTATCCGATTTTGCTGTTACGGCAAGCTTTGAGTATTTATTGACATAAGGGTCATGATTCTGCATTGACAAAGCGAAAATAAATTGGGGGCCGGTACCGTTTTCAAGGGTTTCAAGCACCTTATCCATGAGTTTGTCGTCGGAAACATAAGGGCCCTTCAGGTCCGTATCCACATTGAAGTCGTCAATGGATAAAAATTTATTAAACTGCATGTATTTATAGACTTTGTTCCGGTTATACATGGTAGCAAGAAACGGATGAATAGCGGTAGTTTGGTAGCCGTTATCATTCATCACCGAGACAAGCCCGGGGGTGTTCCTTCGGAAGTAGATATTGTATGCCAAGACCCCGGAGCCCATAAAATAATTGGTTAAGCCGGTGAGGGCTTCGAACTCCACATTGGCTGTGCCCCCGCCTATGGCCGGGGAGAGGGTTTCGCCCTTTTTATATTGGTTATAGCCTTTCAAAATGTCACTGCTGAAGGTAACATCATGAAACTTCGTAGGGTTCCAGTAGCTTTCGGACATGATTAATATGATATTGGGCTTAACCGAGGGCTTATCTACGGAAGGGAATTCGTTCCCAAGCCTCTGGCGTATTTCCTCCATGGCCGCTTTAGAGTAGCCTTTCGGTTCGCTTAAAACATATTGGTCATAATCCTTAAAATAGAAAAATGTCTGGACCAGCATCCCATTGGAAATCATCTCCCCTTTGCCAATGTACCAGGATTTGGCGATATTCAGCTTGATCAAATGCTGGGGAGAGTAAAACAGATAGCCGGTTACAAGGAGTATTGCCAGTGAAAAAGGGATTAGTCCCAGCGTGAGCTTTGGCTTGAAAAAGCTCCGGACAGATTTTTTCAGGCCAAGAAGTATGCCAAAGCCTATAAGCAGCAGCACAAGGACACAAAATATCACCGGAAGGTTTACGTACTCCTTGGATATGGTGATGGCCTCTTTGATGATATAGGTGTCCCAGGGGTATAAAGGTTCGTTGAAATATTTGATCTTTAAAAAGTTCCCCAGGGTCAATACCAGCATGATCAGGCTTATCAAAATCGTAGACAGGGTTTTCCCTATGAGGGAGATTGCAAAGAAATAGATGGAGCATAGACAAAACAGGTTGAACATTGCCGAGGGGTCTGTTATTATACCCAGAGTTTCCCTGATGTTACCCCGGATTACACATTCACCGGTCAATAAAAATATGCCGGAGATGATGAAAAAACGCATAAAAGAAAATGCATCCCTGGCCAGTCCCTTGATAAACTCATCCTGATCCCCAGCATAGGAAGGCTCCCGGGAAAGGAATTTGTAAAAATACGCCGCCAGCAGGCAGGTACTGATAAAAAACCAGATCAGGAAGACGGTCCAGAAGGGCAGGTAGATGGCAGCCAGCGGGTCCGGAGTCGTGCCTGACAGAAGATTGAGGGCTGCAATGTTGGTGTAGCTTGTGAGCTTGTAAAAGAAAAAAGCCAGAGCCGCAGCGGAAAACCCCATATTGGCACAGGCCATGAGCAGCACCCGTTTTGTTTTTGAAAATCCCTTTTTCCCAAGCTCGTAGCCCAATAAATATAAAGGATAATACACGAAGGGAATCAACGGGACCTTTATACCGTAAAGCTGGGTTATATAAGCCGCAAGAAAGGCCGCCAAAAAAGTCAGTCCGATAATTCCCTTGTATTTTATGACGAACGGAGTTACGAATTGCCAGAGAATAAAGGAAAGCATAAAAAGATTGATGTAGTACAGCCTGTCCTGAAAGGTGAAGAGGAGCAATGCCAGATTAAAAAACAGATGGATACACAGAGTTTTACGGCTAACCCTGATATAATTCATGCCAAGTAAGAAGGTCGGGACGGACATCAGCAGTAGGATAGCAATGAACGCATATTTCCGGGAATCAAAAAAAATGTCCGCCGCACCCGCTAAAATTATCGAAGCCATAATTAGCACTACTGTGGATGTATGCTTTATACTATGTAATATGCCTGGTGATTCTGTTGTTTTCATATTTATGCCTCACATCTCCCAACTCCATGAATCTATGACTTGCTACTATGGGATTCATAATGGGATTCATATAAGATTATAACCATTTCAAAATCCATATACAATGGCTAATTGCATATGGGACGGATGACTTCGGAAATTTCACCGATTTATTTAAAAAATCAGGAAGTTTTTGGGTGACTGTGTTATAATCTATTCCAGGTAAGGAACGGCTCTGTCGGAAGCATGGGAGGTTGTTAAAATGGCGGCTACAGTGAAAAAAAACAGCGGTAAAAAGATATGCGCCCTCATTACTGCGGCAGGAAAAGGCTCGCGGATGAATATGGATATCAACAAGCAATACATCGAAATCGGCGGCAAGCCTATCCTGGCAAGGACTATTGGGATATTTGAGGAATGCGGCCGGGTGGATGAGATCATTCTTGTAGTCAACGGCAATGATATTGTTTACTGTAAACAAAATATCGTTGATACTTTTGGTTTCCGTAAGGTTGCCGCAATTGTGGCAGGCGGGGATACCCGGCAGGCTTCGGTTTATAACGGGCTTTCGCATTTGAAGGAGGACTGCGGCATCGTACTGATTCATGATGGCGCCAGACCTTTTGTCAGTGAGGAAAGTATAATGGAGAGTGTTGCTGTTGCAGACGAATTTGGGGCTGCTTGCGTTGCTGTTCCTGTAAAGGATACGATAAAAAGTGCGGACGATAAAAATGTTGTCCGGGAAACCCTGGACAGAAGCAGGCTCTGGTCGGTTCAAACCCCGCAGACCTTCAACTACGGCCTGATTCTGGACGCTCACAGGAAAGCGTTGGAGGCAGGCTTTGCGGGGACGGACGACGCCATGCTGGTAGAACGGCTGGGGCATCCGCTGAGACTGGTCTATGGCAGCTATTACAATATAAAGATTACTACGGAAGAGGATCTTGTACTGGCAGAGGCCATTGCCGACAGAGAAATGTGATTCGTAGAACAGAAGGGAGGATGTAAAGTGATTGAACTAAAAAATCTGTCCAAACGGTTCGGAGACATCCAGGCTGTGGACAATATAAGCTTTACGGTCAGTAAAGGAGAGATTTTCGGCCTCCTGGGTGAAAACGGCGCGGGGAAAACCACTACGCTGAGGATGCTGGCAACCATGCTGAAGCCCACCGGTGGAACAGCCTTGCTGGAAGGTCTGGATACCGTCAGGGAACCGGAAAAGGTCAGGGCTCACATCGGCATATTGTTCGGCGGTGAAACAGGCTTGTATGACAGGCTTACCGCTGCGGAAAACATTACATATTTCGGGGAATTGAACGATCTGGACAGGAAATACATCAAGTCCAGGATAGAAGAACTGGCTGAAATCTTCGGCATGCAGGAATATATGCAACGGAGGGCCTCCAAGCTGTCCAAGGGTATGAAGCAGAAGGTGGCTTTTGCACGCAGTATCATCCACAATCCGGAGATTATGCTGTTTGATGAGCCGACATCGGGCCTTGATGTCAGCGCCATCCGGGAGGTTCACGATTTTATACTGAACTGCAGGAGCCAGGGGAAGACCATTATCTTTTCAAGCCACACCATGTCGGAGGTTGAAAAGCTTTGCGACCGGATAGGCATTATACACAAAGGCAAGCTCATGGACTCGGGCGCAATCGGTGAGCTGAAGGAGAAGTACGGCTGCGGCAGCCTGGAGGAAGTTTTCGTACGGTTGACAAGTACTACGGCATAAAAAACTTATTCATCCATACGGGAATAGTGAATTGAAACATTCGCAATATTTCTGTAAGGCGCATAAATGTTGATTGAACAATGAAGTTGCTGCTGAGTAGGGATAGTGCCGGTTATTCTATTTAGGAGGGATTCTGTTGAAAGCAAGACACATCTGGATCGTTTTCAAAAAGGAAGTAAAGGATATTATCCGGGATAAAAAGACGGTTATTACAAGTATTGTCGTCCCCATGATTTTGATACCAGCCATGAACATACTGATGGGCGGCGGTGTCCAGAGCCTGCAAAAAGGCATCACTGAAAATGTAACAATAGCGCTGGCGAAAGACTCCAATACACCGGAAGCCGCAAAGCTGGTCAAGGAGAAAATCATCGCAAGCAATCCCAATATAAAGCTTATCCAGGCGGATGATCCGGTGGCGTCCATAAAAAATGAAGGGGTAAGAATCGTACTGGAGTTTGAGAAGGATTATTCTTCAAAATTAGCTGCGGGCAAGACTTTTGAAATAAAGCTATTGTATGACAAATCAAAAACAAAATCGGAAGGCGCCGTGGGAATCGTGTCGGAAGCCATCCGGAATTTTAACCGGAATGTGGTTCAGGAGAGGATTGCGGCACTGGGGCTGGACCCGGATATTCTTGAGCCGGCCAAGATTGTTGAGAACAATGTTGCCGATCCCAAGCAAGGCGGCAATATGGTCATGATGATGACACTGCCGCTGATGATAGGCTTGCTTGTGGCTCTTGGAGGAATACCTGCCGCGACGGACCTTGTGGCCGGCGAAAAGGAGAGGAATACCTTTGAGCCGCTGCTGACCACCAAGCCTGACAGGGCTTCCCTGTTAATCGGAAAATACCTGACGGTGACACTCTTTTCCATGGTCAGTGTTGCAGCCATTGTTGCCGGCATGGTCATCGGCTACGCTATCAACCCTAATTCTTTGACCATGGGCAGCGGCGGACAGATCGGCGGTTTTAACATCCCCCCTCTGGCCGGAGTGCTTTCCATCATTATAACAATCGCGCTGGGCATGACCTTTACCGGGATTCAGATAGCACTGAGCACATATGCCAGGTCCTTTAAGGAGGCTCAGACATATATGTCGTTTTTGATATTTGCCGCAATGATCCCCGGCTATGCCACGATGTTTATGCAGCCCAATGACATACAGATGTATATGTACCTGCTGCCGGTTTTGAATACTATCGCTGCCTTTAAGATGCTGCTGGGGGGCTTGATAAACTATTTGAACCTTTTGCTGGCTCTGGGTTCTTCCATTCTGTATGTGGTAGGCACATTATGGCTGGCGGCCAGGCTTTTTACCAAGGAAAAGATGCTTTTCAGGGGCTGAGCCGGGGTATCCTCCGGACTTGTAGGAAGGGTCCAAATATAAAACCGGCGGATTCCGCCGGTTTTTTGCTGTGAAAAGGAATAGCAGGTCCAGGGCAAGGAAGGCTTTCAGCGCTCCTAAATCACCGTCACACAGCTGAACACCTGTATGCCGAGCCCCTGGCCGAATTGCGTAAGTCCTTCGCCGGTGGTGGCTGTAATCCCTATGCAGGTTTCAGGAAAATTCAGAAGCTCCGATAAGCTTTTCCGGATCTCCGGGATTTTGGGAGTTATTTTGGGAGTAAGGCATTCAATGGAGATGGAGACATGGACGATTTTGGATTCTCCAAGGTATTTCAGTGCTTCGGCCAGATACACCCTGCTGTCGGTGATGCCTTTATTCAGGCACATATCATCACTGATTTCTCCGAGTATGTTGACACAGGTAATCCCTGAGATGGCATTGGTAATGGAATGCAAAATGACGTCGGCATCGCTGTTTCCCTGGAGCGGCGGATATCCCTCGAAGTGAACGCCGCCCAGAAGCAGCTTTTTCTCCTTATTGCCGAAATCAAACCTGTGGCTGTCCTGCCCGATACCCACCTTCATAATTTACATCCCCCATCTTCAACGACTTATACCAATTATGTCACTTGTGGCATACCATGTCAATAATCCAAAATGTTTGTAATACGCAATCACTTGACACTCTGCCGAAGTGCCTCGCTCATAGGCGCATCAAGAGAAAGAAAGCCGATAAAGCTAGGCTCCGGGGTCCCTGTCTGAGAATAGAATCGCAGCTCCAGGTAGGTTCCTGAATTACCCGTCACAAGCCCGTAGCTGCAAATATCAAGCAACTCCTTTATCAAGGCTTTATCGGTGAAATCCATGCTGCTGCCGCTGTCAGGTGTATAGTTGACGCTGTTTTTTCGCTGTGTGACCTTTATTGTCTGCACGGTTACATGGGCTATTTCTTCCGGGAGCAATAGAACAGAGTCATAATTTCCATTGTCCCTCAGCCATTTGTAGATGGTTTCAAAGTTTCTTCCGAGACTATAATAGGCTGTAAAGTTATTTGTGTCTGTGATCTGGATATCGACATACCCGCCTTCGGATTCCGTGATTTCTCCATAATCGGCATCCGTCAGTTCCTGCTTTAAGGCGTCGGTAAAGCTTTGTACCAGTTTCTCGTTGGATAGTATCAGCGGCTTTTTTGCTGTGCGCCTGTCTTGTATTTCTATTAATTTAATGTCTTCCGCCTTCTGCTGCAGAACAGGATATTTATCCACCTTGTACTCATGGGACTCATACAGCGGTCCTATAAGCGTCCTTACAGCATATTCATCGACGGCATATTTCCGTAGGATGCTCTTGCCGTTTTTCAATGTATACGCAATGTATTCTTCACGGCCTCCATCTTCATAGCTGCTATCTGCCAGTACCCTGTGCAGCTCTGTCACGGCTTTAATATTCGCTTTCTCCGTAAACAGTCCTTCCGTGTGGAAATACGCCAGCTCAGGCTGCTTGTCTTTTCTGCTCAGCCAGCTGGTATAATTGCTTCCAAAATATGCGCTTTCAATTTCGTTAACATCGGGAATATGCTTTACATAGCCCGTCACATCCGCGGAAATACCGGCAATGAGCAAAATGATAACAGCATTGAACAGGAGAAAACCCTTGTATGCATGCCATACTTTTACTGTCTTGTCCAAAAGCATCTGTGCTATCCAGTAGCCGATAAAAGCAAAAATAAAATAAAGGACAATGACATCTGACCTTTTCCCGTGCTTGATATGGCCTGCGAAAAAACCTGCCGAGAGCATAAGGCACACGGCAACTCCATACTTAAAGACCGGCCGGACTGTTCTGAAGGCCACGATGTCGCCTGCAGCTTCAAGCCTTCTTCCGTTGTAGGCAAATCCCGCCGCCAAAAGGAACACAAAAGCCGCTAAAAGATAGAGCAAGCCCTGGACAACGGTAAATTCATTAAAAGAAAATCCCACCAGACTCATGAGGGGCAGTATTTGCGCCCATCCGGCCTCCATACCTTCAGCGCTGAAGCCGCGAAGCAGCGTTTCTATGCCGTAGGCGACAAGCATATAAAGGCCGTAGGGCAATAGGTTCACTATGTAGGTAAAAACAAAATGTGCAACGGCATTGCCGGTGAACATGCCCACAAAAACCGCAATTGAAAAGAAGAAAATATGGTACAGCAGCGTCAGGCAAGTCCACTCCAGTACATTGACAACGGAATAGTATTCTCCGAGGCCGGTAAATAAGGAAAGCATGGACAGGAGGATGGCTGTGATGAGAACAGGTGCCGAAATAAGGGATATACCCGCTGCAACATGGCTTCCGAGCAGTGTTTTCCTGTCGGAAGGCAGTGAATGAAGCATTGTTGCCGCACGGGGCAAATGCAGGTAGTTAAAAAGCATTACAGCGAGAAATACCGGCAATGTACAGATAAATATCAGTTCTATGTCAACGCGGCTGGCGCCGTAATATGCGTGACCGTCGGACAAAAGATGCAAGCTGCTCAGCAGTGCTTGCTTCAGCCAGTCTTTGTTTATAGAGAGGTCCTGCTGCATATGCTGGAGGGGCAATATGACAAACAGTATAAGCGCATACAGGGCACTAACCCATCAGAATCTTTTCAAATCAGACACAATAATGCTTTTATTTAATTTAAATAAGGATATTTTCAACTTCATAGCCTGTACCTCCAACCTCATAAATAAAAATTTCCTCCAGCGTCAGCGGAAACATATCCAGGACAACCGGGTTTTTCCTCCGCGCTTCCTCCAGGATTTTCTCTTTTTCTCCTCTGAGGATATAAAGCTGTATGCTGCCTTTTTCAATGTGATGAAGGATCTGGAAATCCCGGAGGAATTCCTCCGGAACTTCACCGGAAAAAGCAACCTGAAGCTTGTGGAGGTTTGTCTTTAAGTCGTCCAATTCCCTTTCCACCATGATTTTACCGTTGTGAAGTATCCCAATGCTGTCGCAGACGTCCTCCAGTTCCCGGAGATTGTGGGAGGAGACCAATACCGTCATTTCCCTTTCCGCTACATCCTGGAGCATAAGATTCCAGACCTGCCTGCGCATGACGGGGTCCAGGCCGTCCACAGGCTCATCCATGAGCATCAGACGCGGCATGGTGCTCATGCCCAGCCAGAACGCAACCTGCTTTTGCATACCCTTCGACAGCTTCACAATGCTTCTTTTTGGATCTATGGGAAAGGCTCTTTTCAGAAGATTATACCGTTCCCAGTTCCAGGAGGGATAATTTCCGGCATAAAAGCGGGCTGCCGCGTCAATGCTGTACTGACCGAAAAAATACAGCTCATCGGGGATGTAAAACATCGTGCTTTTTGGTCCCGGATTGTTGAAGACCTTTTCTCCGCACACCGTTACACAGCCGTCATCTGCCCGGTATATACCCGCCAGGTGCTTTATCAGGGTAGTTTTACCGGCTCCATTGGGCCCTACAAGACCATAGACCGACGCTTTTTTTACAGTAAGGGATAAATTGTTCAGAACCTTCCGGTTCCCAAAGGATTTGTACAAATTCGTCACGTTGATCATTTGATTTTTCCACCTTCCTCCTGTTGATACAGACCGGTGACTATGGAAATGATGCGCTCCCTGTCCGCCCCAAAGAAGATCATTTCCGAAACAATCCTTTCAAGGCTTTGAACAAGTTCATCAAGCTTTTTATCATTTGCCCACTGTACGGCAGGAGCGGCAAAGCTTCCCTTGCCTCTGACGGAGTAAATGTATCCTTTGTCTTCCAGGTCCTTATAGGCTTTTTGAATCGTATTCGGGTTTATTGTGAGGGACTGGGCCAGCTCGCGCACCGTCGGAATTTGCTCATCAGGTTTTAATACGCCTTTGATTATGAGCTCTTTCAATTTCTCGCTAATCTGTTCATAGATCGGCCTGCGGTCCCTGTAATCGATTTGGAGCATAAGCACCTCCTAATTGTATTACTTTGACTAGTACAATTAATACAATGGCATTATATCCCTTTAAAAAAAATATGTCAAGAAAAAAGTACTGCTTATATCCTTATACATAGAAATGTCCCAAAAATATTTATATTTCATCTGCTATGCTGTATACTGGTAACTACGTACATCCCGGAGAAAGGTAACTATTATGAAAACAAACAGACGGTATATAGCCGCGTTAATTTTAACACAGATGATCCTTGTTCCCATTGCTCTTACATTAGTTTTCTTTGTCCTGGCGGAAGTTCTGGCCCAGTTTATGGGCAAAGCCTCAGCTTACTGGCCGGGAGATAATGCGGCAAAATTGATCTATATTCTTATTGCCTTTTTTGGCGCACTTATCCTTGGCGGGGCCGCTGGCTATATTTTTTCGAAAAGCAGAAAGAACAAGCCGGATTCTGCAAAGGCAAGATATATCGCTCCAGGGCTTTCAATACTCTATGCCCTTCCTTTTGCCGTTGCGGCCGCCATACTCTCAAAAGGCGATTACAATTCGGTATGGTGGGGATTATATGTTTTCAAAAATCCTGTCTTTGTCCCGATGGATTTTGTACTTGCATTTACCGGATTGCATTTTATTATGCCGGTGGCGGAGATTTCCGGGTATTCGGGCTTTGCAGCCGGGATTCTGCTGCAGGAGAGGATAGCAAAAACATCTGTGGGAAATAAAACTGCGGTAAAGTTGAAAGTTTTATTGGCAGCTTTGTTCGGAGCTTTTATTATCTTTACCTGCATCAGTGCGGGAAATGAAATAACGAACGGAATCATCGAATTAAGATATGGACAGTCAACCATAGGAAAGGACTTGACCGAATTTGACCTGATGCAAATTGCGCCTTTTAAGGCAGGCAACGGACTGGCGAAGCTGAAGGGAGAGGCGTCGCTGCAATTCACAGCCCTTAACGAAATGCCCCGTCTCGACGGCGCAACGGCAGCCTACCCTGTATATGCAGCCTTTGTCCAGGCTGTGTATAAAGGACTTGGCGATTATTACGAGGCGAATAAAAATAACAATGAAAAGGACATGTACACTGCTTTTGTATCCAGTGACAGCTATCCTCTTGACATCGTCAAATGCACAAAAACAACAGAAGCGTATGAAAGGCTCATCAATGGACAAACCGATATAATTTTCGTAGCAGAGCCTTCAGCAGCCCAGGTCGATGCAATCAAGGCAAAGGGCGACGAATTTGTACTTACTCCCATAGGCAGTGAAGCCTTCGTATTTTTCACCAATAAGAACAATCCGGTAGAAAATCTGGCACTAAAGCAGATACAGGATATTTATTCGGGAAAGATAACAAACTGGAAAGTGCTGGGCGGGAAAAATGCGAAAATACTGCCGTATCAACGGCCTGAAAACTCGGGAAGCCAGACGGTCATGGAGAACAGGGTAATGAAGGGAATTAAAATGCTGGAGCCCACAAAGGAAACCAAAGCAGGCGGTATGGGCGAAATAATCAGCAGGGTTGCAGACTATAAAAATGCAAAAAATTCCTTGGGCTATTCCTTTATGTACTACGCAACCTCCATGATAAAAAACAATCAAATAAAGTACATTTCCGTTAATGGAATAAAGCCGTCGCCCGAAACTGTGCGCAGCAAGGAATATCCCTTTACCGTACCTGTATATGCCGTAACCTTGAAATCTAACGACAATAAATTCACCGGCAAATTCATCGACTGGATATTGTCCCCAGAGGGCCAGAGCCTTATTGAGCAAACAGGGTATGTTCCTGCGGGTACGCATTAAGCAGGTTGTCTTTGTTCTGTCCCAATGCAGCTGGAACAAGGTGGAAGAATGCACTCCGGAACAAATATTCCGGTCCTTCGTCAAAAAGCATAGATAGATAAAAATACCGGAATAATGGATAAATGGAAAGTAAGGAGGGCATGGAGGATGAAAAGGATTTTCGCGGTAATAGTATTAACCCTATTCGCAGCTTCAATTTTTACAGCTTGCGGTACTGTGACGCAGGCTTTGAACAGCTTTGACAAAAACAAAATCGACGGGGGCTTCAAAGATAAGAACGCCGGTTTCGCTTTCGATATTTTCAAACAGGTCAATACCGAGGACAGCAGCCAAAATGTGTTCATATCGCCTTTAAGCATTTCAACTGCACTTGCCATGACGTACCAGGGCGCGGCGGGCACTACCAGGGAGGCTATGGCTAAAGCCCTTCAGATAAGCGGCCTCGACAGCGGGGTACTGAACGAGAGCTATAAAAACCTTTTAAGATACCTGAAACAGACAGACGGCAAGCTGCAGCTGGATATTAACAATTCCATATGGATACGGGAAGGAAAGTCCATAAAGAAAGATTTCCTGGAGACGAACAAGAACATATTTGACGCTTATGTGACAACTTTGGATTTTTCTCAAGAAAAGGCTGCAGGCACCATAAACAAATGGATTGACGACTCAACCAAAGGAAAAATCAAAAAGATGATCGATCCGCCCATTCCGTCCGATATTATCATGTATCTGATCAACGCCATCTATTTTAAAGGCCAGTGGTCGGATAAGTTCGAAAAGGATCAGACGTCCGATTCCAAATTCCACGAGGGCAATGGAAAAGAAAGCGACGTCAAGATGATGAACCGGTATGGGACTGTGGATTTCGCCCAGAATGACGATTACAAGGCGGTAAGGCTTCCTTACGGAAAAGGCAGGATGGCCATGTACTGCATCTTACCTCAGGAGGGTAAGGATATCAACGATTTTATAAAGAGTATGGACAAGGAAAAATGGGCCTCCATTAAAAACGCGATTTCGGAAAGAAAGGACGTCCATTTGCAAATACCGAGATTCAACCTGGAATATGGGATTAAAAACCTGAATGATGCATTGACCGGCCTTGGAATGGGAGAAGCATTTTCGGACAACGCAAATTTTTCCGGCATAGGCGACAGCATAGCAATAAGCAGGGTATTGCATAAGGCGATCATTGAAGTCAACGAAGAAGGAAGTACTGCGGCGGGAGTAACGGTGGTGGAGGTGCGGGAGACGGCGGCAGCCCTGGACACACCCGAATTTATTGCCGACAGACCGTTTGTGTTTATCATTGCCGATGACGAAACCGGCGCCATACTCTTTATGGGCAAGCTGCTGTCCGTTTGATAATTTAGCATCCCATCATTGGATACAAGAATAATAATTGCTATGCATGAGGGTGGATAGGGAGGCATACGAAACGAATGAAGAAAATAACGGAATATGATATGAGGAAAGGCTTGAAGCCCGAACGGATTGTCAATGCCATGTGGGATTTTTCCTGGCTGTTCTGCCATTACCCCGGGGGTCCCTTTGAGCACTTTGACAAGGTTACGGACGAATTGCTTGACAGATATTTTAATGCGGTGAGAATCGATTGCTTTCCCTGGATCATCGGAAATATGGAGGACCCCCACGGTCCTGTCACCGTCGGGGGAGATCCGCTTCTGTCCTGGGGACAGACGGATAAGGACCACAATCATTTGATATTGGAAGAATTAATAGAATTTGTTTCTATCGCAAAGAAGAAAGGCTTGTATCTAATCCTGTCTAACTGGGGTGGATACGGAATTTCCGAGTATCCTCATGCCAATACAACCGAAGGACAAAATAATACGCTGATCAAGGGTTGGGAGCGTGTGTTGGAAGCACTTAAGCGGAATAACCTGCTGGACGCGGTGCTTTATGTGGACCTCGATCAGGAATTTCCATTTTTTAGTCCGGTAAATAAAGCGTTAAAGGCGCTGGGCGATGAGAAAAAAGATACTTCCGGCAATGGCGGTGAAATGGAACAGGCAGGTAAGCGGGGAGCCTTCCGCCATCTCCGGTTCAATGACGCCCAGATGGATTTTCTGTCGGAGCATTTTACAAACACATTGAACCATTTCCAGTATATCTATCCGGAAGTAAGGTTTACTTATTCCTTTACGGATTACTGGGAAGAGTACAGGGCAATTAAAAACAAATCCTTTGACGTGCTTCAGCTGCATTTCTGGATGAACAATCCGCGGTTTGACATACGTACGGGATTTGGAAGCCTCGAAAAGGACAGAGGAGAAAACGATTATAGCGATTATATGCATCGGATTACTGCAACGCTGAAGTCCGTCAGGCCTATGCTCATGAAAGAAATGCACAACCGGCTGAAGTTCGCGAGGGCATGGTCGGAGGAAGCTGCGGCCCCCATTGTAACAACGGAGGCCTGGGGTCCGTGGTGGCATATGGACCATCCCGATTTATCCTGGGGATGGCTCAGAGAATGGTGCGCGGAATGTATGCAGATGGCGGTTGATTACGGATTATGGGGAGCAACGCCATGGAACTTTTGTCATCCTTATTGGAACAATTGGAAGGATGTAGAATGGTACCGGGAGGTCAACGGTGTCTTTTTGAAGGGATAGGTCTTGAAAAGCTTGCGCAGTACAGTTCAGATACTGCAGCCCAAAAGGCCATGCTCCTTTTATAGGTGTCCGGGGAACCCTCCAGGGGAAAGAAATCATGCCGGGCGCAGAGCAGCAGCGATGGGAATTACACCGGCGTATGGAAGGAATAGTGGGCTGTTAAACATTTGTTGATTATTTTTCACCGAATTGTGATAAAATGAAGGTAAATAATTTTACTAGGGAGGCATGAGCAATGAATCTGCTGGAAAAATCCATTAGTTTTGGTTTCGGGCTTTTCGCCTACTCCAAGGATAAGGTCGAAGAAGTCATCGACGAGCTGGTGAAAAGAGGCGAGATCGCGAAAAAGGATGCGCAGGAATTTGCCGCTGAAATGATAAAAAAAGGCGAAGCGCAAAGGGAAGAGGTTAAAAACATTGTAAGGAGCGAGGTGTCCGAAGCGATGGGCCGGATGAATATCGCCCGCAGGGACGACATCGTCTCCAGGGAGGAAATCGCTGAAATCATAAGGGAGCAGGTTCTCCAGGTATTAGATGCGCAGGGCATAACGAAAAAGGAGAATTCCTGACCTTAGATGAACAGACTTGTCAGCATCGGAAGATACAGATACATCATTACGGTATTTGCAAAGCATGGCTTTGGGATCCTGCTGGACCAGCTTGGCATCCCCGGCTATTTGAAAATGCGGCGCAGCCTGTCCGATTATGGTAACGGCTCCGGCAATTCAAAGCTATCGGCAGGTGAAAGACTGCGAAAAGCGTTTGAAGCGCTGGGGCCTGCTTTTATTAAGCTTGGGCAGATTCTAAGCACAAGGCCGGACGTACTGCCTGCGGAAATCCTGAAGGAGCTGCAGAAGCTGCAGGACTCGGTGCAGCCTTTCCCCTTTGAGGAAGTGGAGAAGCGCATCAACGAGGAATTGAAGGAAAAACTCACAAGTATTTTTAAGGAGTTTGAAACAACCCCCAGTGCCGCCGCCTCAATATCCCAGGTACACCGTGCGGTGCTGTATAACGGGCAGGAGGTTGCGGTCAAGGTGCAAAGGCCGGGGATAGAAAAAATCATTGACGTGGATATTACGATATTAAAGGACCTTGCACATTTTGTCGACAATCATACCCGGTATGGAAAGATGTACAACTTTGGCGAAATGGTGCAGGAATTTGAAAACACAATTAAAAACGAACTGGATTTTACCCGGGAGGGTGAAAACGCAGAGGTTTTCAAGAAAAATTTTGCCAGGGATAAAAAGGTGACCGTCCCTGAAATTAAATGGGTGTACACCACAAAGCATATTCTTACCATGGAATATATTCATGGCGCCAGGGTTGACCGGGAAGCGGAGCTGGAAAAGGCCGGCATCAACAAGCGGCAATTGGCCCTGGGGCTGGCTGAAACCATGTGCCGGCAGATTTTGCAGGATGGTTTTTTTCACGCGGACCCGCATCCGGGGAACCTCCGGGTCCTTTCCGACGGTACCATTGTTTTTCTTGATCTGGGAATGGTGGGAAAAATCAGTGAAAGACGGAAAATGCTCTTTTCCCGATTTTTTGTCGGCGTATCCGCCAGAGACAGCCGGGCCGTCGTCAGAGCCCTGGTGGAACTGGATACCAGGGCAAAAGCAAGCAGTTTAAAGTACTTTCAGAAAGATGTGGATGAAATCCTTGATAAATACCTTACCATGCGCTGGAATGAATTGGATGTCGCCGATATCTTCCGTGAAATTTTCACCATGGCTTTCCAGCACAACATCAGAATACCCCGTGAATTCGCCTTGATTTCCAAAACCCTCGCCACCTTGCAAGGGGTGCTGGAAAAGATGGACCCCCAGCTGAACGCGCTGGAGCTGATTCAGCCGGTAGCCAGGAAGCTGGCCTTTCAGGCTCTGTCGCCCAAAAAGCTTGGCAATGAGCTTAAGCAGGGGCTTCTGAGCTATCTAAGCCTTCTTGGGGAATCTCCCTCCATCCTGCTTAACCTTCTTGAAAAGATGGAGGAAGGGAATTTTGCGGTGCAATTTGAGCTTAAAGATGCCGAGCATTTCCAGAAGAGATTTGAACGGATGTTCAACCGGATTTCCTTTAGCCTGGTACTGCTTGCAGTCAGCATCATCATCGCCGGTATTATCATCGGCTCCAGCCTGAATGCCGGTGCGGGAAGCGAAATGTACCTGCTCAATGTAACTGTTTTAAAAATCGGCCTTGGGATTGCCGTTGCAATCATCCTGGCCCTCATCGCTTCCATCATAAAGTCGAGCAGGCCATAAGCGTCTGCTTTTTGCCGTTTATCCTGTCGTTCAATTAGAGGATATACACTTGCATAATGCAGCCGGAAAGCGTATATTGAAACGCCAGGGAGGTTTTTCCTTCCTGGCGTTTTCTATGTTTCTTCCTGCTCAAAGCTTTTCTTATCTTCCCGGCCGGAGGTAAAGAAAAGATAAGAAAACTGGTAAACGGGTGTGCGTGGACAATTGCATCCGCTTCTACTATAATTAAATACAGAGAGTTGAGCTCAACGATTACATCTGTTCCAAAAAGTTACAGGATTAAAGCAACTGCATTCGAGAAATATTCAGTAAGTATGTTACACTGTCTTGTTAATTCTAAGCGATACGAAATTTTAGGAGGAGTATGTATGAAATTAGCCAAGATATCGATTATGATCATAACCATGCTTTCTTTGATTCTTTCCAGTGCTTGCGGTGCAGGCACGAACAAGGGCGCCGATTCCACCGCATCAACCGGCGCTTCCTCCGGTCAGACGTCCCAACAGGCGACCGGGCCTGCCGACCCCTTTGGAAAATATACGCCTCCGATTGAGGTCAGTACGATTAACACCACCATTACGACCGATGTCAGGTTCCCGGAGGGTGATTCGCCGGAGAATAATATCTGGACGAGAACATACCTTGAAGAACTTGGCATAAAACTCAATCTTCTCTGGTCCTGCGGCGATGACAAGGCGGAAGAAAAGAGAAATTTGATGATTGCCTCCGGCGACCTTCCCGACGTATTCACGGTCAGCCGAAATCAGTTTGATCAGTTGAACAATGCGGGAAAGCTTGAAGACTTGACGCAAGTGTTTGAAAAATACGCCTCTCCCTTTGTGAAGGACTTTATATACAGGGATGGCGGAATCGCAATGAAATCGGCCCAAAAGGACGGAAAGCTTTATGCCATCCCCTTCTTTCTGGACTATACGGAATCCACGTCGATCCTGTGGATACGGACGGACTGGCTTGAAAAGCTGAAAATCCCCGAGCCTAAAACCATGGAAGATGTGTTTAAAATAGCGGAAGCTTTTAAGGACCGGGACCCTGACGGAAACGGCAAACCGGATACTTATGGCATCCCTATGACCAAGAACCTGATCGGCAGTTCATTTTTTAACGCCTTTCATGCATATCCGAGCATATGGATCAAAGATTCCTCCGGCTCTCTGGTGTTCGGCGCCACCAAGCCGGAGATGAAGGCTGCCCTGCTTAAATTGCAGGAGTTTTACAAAAACGGCATTATCCCAAAAGAATTTGGTGTAATGGATGACAATAAATATATTGAAGATGTGCTTTCCAACAAATTCGGCGTGGTCTTTGGCGGGCTTTGGGACCCATGGTATCCGATGCAGTTGATAAAGGATAAGGACCCGAGCTATCAACTGAAGGCATTCGCAGTGCCTTCCATTGACAGTGTGCCTGCAAGCGTGGAGGTACCTGGGTTGAATATACTGAATTATCTTGTTGTTAAAAAGGGAGCAAAATTCCCCGAGGCATTGATCAAGATGGTCAATGTCAATGCGGAAAAGAACTTTGGCGAAACCAGCGACGTTAACAAATATAACATTGAAGCAGCCACAGGGAACAGCGTATATCGGATGAGTCCGGTATATGTGGAGCCGCCCCGTAAAAACTACTATGTATACAAGCACATCGCCGAAGCCTTGGACAATAAAGACGAATCAAAGCTGAATTCCGAAGAAAAGCAGTATTACGGCAACATCCTCAAATATATGCAGGGAGACAATTCCCACTGGTTTGAAGAGCGGTGCTACGGGCCGGAAGGTTCATGCAGTATCATTGATGATTACCTCAACAATAAATCATACAAGCTTAATGAATTCACAGGGATTCCTACGGCAACCATGCTTGAAAAGGGCGCAGTGCTGGATAAGCTTTATAAGGAAACCGTGACAAGGATTATCATGGGGGCGGACATCAGTGAATTTGACGCCTATGTTGAAAAGTGGAAGAAGCTTGGCGGCGACGAAATGACCAAAGAGGTCAACGACTGGTATACTTCCCAGAATAATTAGGTACACTGTAAATTAATTAAGCAATTACCGGATAAACGGGGGTATGGCTGTGCTGCTCTGTCAGGTACCCCTTCCGGTGATTGCGGTACTATGGGAGAATAATGCACGGTCTTACTTACTATGGAGGGGAGCTCATGCAGAAAAAAAGAAGCTTCAAACGTGAAATACCGTTACACCTTATGCTTTTGCCCGGCCTGGTGTTTGTGTTTGTTTTTTCTTATATACCCATGGCGGGAATCGTGATCGGATTCCAGAAATTTGTGCCGGCCCTGGGGATATTGAAGTCAAAGTGGATAGGCCTGGATAACTTTAAATACATGATCAATCTGCCGGATACGTTTCAGGTGCTGTGGAATACGATATTCATCGCTTCCATGAAAATTGTGACAGGACTTGTCATTCCCATCCTGCTGGCACTTTTACTGAATGAAGTGGGCAAGCGATGGTTTAAAAGGACCATTCAGACAATCGTATATCTCCCTTACTTTCTTTCGTGGATCATCCTAGGCGGGATACTGCGGGATATATTATCACTGGACGGTATAGTGAATAGTGTTATCGCCGGCCTCGGAACCTCTCCGGTATTTTTCCTCGGAGATAACAGGGTATTCCCCTATATGCTGGTAATAACCGATCTATGGAAAAATCTAGGGTTTTCTACCATTATATATTTAGCTGCAATGACAAATATAAATCCAACACTATATGAAGCATCAATTGTCGATGGCGCTAACCGGCTAAAGCAGGTGTGGCATATAACGCTCCCAGGAATGCTGCCAATCATAATACTTATGGCTACCCTAAGCCTGGGAAGCATTTTGAATGCAGGCTTTGATCAGGTTTTCACCCTGTACAGCCCCCTGGTTTATAAAAGCGGCGATATCATCGATACGCTTGTATACAGGCTGGGCCTGGTGGATGCGCAATACGGCCTTGCCACAGCCGTAGGAATGTTTAACTCGGCGGTATCTTTTGTTCTGATATCCCTGTCCTATTTTCTGGCTTACAAATTTGCCAATTACAGGATATTTTAAAGAGGTGGGAAACGATGAAGCATAGTTCAGTCAGTAGAAAAGTATTTGTAGTGCTTAATACCCTTTTTCTCATTGCCCTGGCATTTTCCTGCCTTCTGCCCTTTATTCATGTGCTGGCTGTATCCTTCAGCTCAAGCTATGCTGCGATGGCAGGGGGGGTGAAGCTATGGCCGGTTGAATTCACCACCAAATCCTACGAGTTTGTAATTCAAAAACCCGAATTTTTCCGCTCGGTTGAGATTACCTGCGTGAGGGTTGCGCTGGGGCTGGTTGTAAATATGCTCCTTACGATCCTGACTGCATACCCGCTGTCAAAAGAGAAGAAGGACTTAAAGCTGCGCATTGTCTATGTATGGATTTTTGTATTTACCATGCTGTTCAGCGGAGGACTTATCCCCTGGTACCTTACGATAAAGACCGCCGGCTTGATCGATTCGGTGTGGGCGCTTGTTTTGCCGGGCGCGCTTCCCGTATTTAACGTCATACTGCTTTTGAACTTTTTCCGAGGGCTCCCCAAGGAACTGGAGGAATCGGCGTTTATCGATGGCGCGGGGCAGTGGAAAATTCTATGGCGGATCTATGTGCCTCTTTCAATTCCGGCGCTAGCAACCATATTGCTTTTTACAATCGTGGGACACTGGAACGCGTGGTTTGACGGGTTGATCCTGATGAACTCCCCCAGGAAATACCCCTTGCAGACGTACCTGCAGACACTGGTCATACAGTCCAATTCGCAAATACTATCGCAGGCCTCGGCCCGTTTATTGAAGTCGATCTCGGACAGGACTGTAAAATCGGCGCAAATTTTTCTTGGCGCTCTACCGGTGCTCCTGCTGTATCCTTTTTTACAAAAATATTTTATCACGGGCCTGGTACTTGGAAGTGTAAAGGAATGAAGTGTGGTATAATCTGGAGTATATTCGTTAGGCTGAGGAAAACCTGGGTATGGTAAAAAAACACACATGGCAAATTTCTATCTTCATAAAGCTTGTTTTAATCTTCTTTGCCGTCATCGTTCCATTGTATACGGTGAGTCTCCTGATAAACAATTGGGGGGCTGCAAGTATCCGGAGCGAGATTTCCGCATCCATTCTGGTAAGAGTGGACCAGTACCTAAGTATGTTTGAAAATGAGATAGAGCAAATAAAAACAAGACAGCTGGAATACCTTAAAGACATCAATTTGCAGATGTTAAGCGTGGCTGCGGATGACATCAACACCTTTGATAAGGTAAAAGCGGTAAACGATCTTCAATTGAAGCTTCAGGATATTTCTGATTCCAGCATTTATATCAGGAAGACAAGCATCCATCTTCCCTTATCCGGGAAGACAATTTCTTCGGACAGAATCTTTGCACCGATGCCGGAGGAGGAATATGCGGGCACACTAAAGCTGGCAGTCGGAAAGGACGGTCTTTTATCGTATTGGAACAAGCGGATATATTTGAGCCTGTTTTATCCTGACCCCTTGCCGCCGAATAGACAGAAGCCCATGTTCCTTTTTAATGTCGAGCTGTCGGCGGAAAGCATCCGGGAGGACCTCACCCGGTTCAGCGGCAATCACGGGGACCGCTTTGTCTTAATCGACCGGAATCGGAGCGCCGTGATTGCGGACACCGGCAAGGGTATGGATTCCATACAGGTCAAAGAGCTTCTTGACAGGCTTAACGGTGAATATGCCGATAACGGGATTGAAAATGTATCCTTCGGAAAAGAGAAATATCTTGCGGCTTATTCTCTTTCGAACTACCTCAATCTGGCGCTTGTCGCCTATGTTCCTGTCCAAAAGGTTATGGGGCCGTTGAAGTATTACAATATGTGGTTTTGGATATTGTCGATGATATCGGTTGTGATCATACTGTTTTTTTCCTTTTCCATCTATAAGATGATTTACAAGCCGTTGACAAAGCTGAAGGAATCCTTTCGGAAGGTTGACGGCGGAGAACTGGATATCTCGATTCAGCACAGCGGCAGGGATGAGTTCAGGTATTTGTACGACCATTTTAATATCATGGTTCATAAAATGAAGCAGTTGATCAGCCGTTCCTATGAAGAGCATATCCTTGTGCAGCGTGCCCAGCTGAAGCAGCTTCAGTCGCAAATAAACCCGCACTTTCTGTATAACAACCTATTCCTCCTGAACAGGATGATAAAAGCCGGGGATGCGGATAATGCAATCCAACTGAGCCAGTACATGGGGGTCTACTTCCAGTACGTAACACGAAATGCGTCCGACGAGGTTCCTTTGAGCCTTGAGGTAAAACATGCGAGAGCGTATGTAGAAATTCAGACAATGCGCTTTTCAAATCAAATCAGAGTAGAGTTCGAGGCTTTGCCTGCGGATTTTCAAAATATGAACGTCCCCAGGCTTATACTGCAGCCGATGATCGAGAATGCCTATGAGTATGGCATGAGTAAGAAAGCCGGAAGCGGATATATCTATATCCGGTTTTTGGATACCGGTCACTCTTTTGTCATCACGGTAGAGGATAGCGGCAGGGGTATGGACGATGAAAAACTGGCAGAGCTTCAAAGCCTTCTGGATTCTGACGATGAAGCTGTGGAAAGTACGGCGATACTGAATATACACCGGCGGTTACGGTTGAAGTTTGGAAACAAAAGCGGTCTCAGAGTATCAAGGAGTCAATATGGAGGATTGAGCGTAGACATTGAAATAGGATTTGACAAGGAGGAAGGCCATGCTGAGACTATTGATCGTAGATGATGAGCCTTATGTTGTCGATGACCTTTATGAGTTTTTCAGTGGCATTGCGCATTTGGAGCTTGACGTTTACAAGGTATATTCGGGAAATGATGCGCTGGAGCTCCTGAACAAAGCCAAGATCGATATTGTACTGTCGGATATAAGTATGCCGGATATCGGCGGTTTGGACCTGGCCGGTGAAATAAATCAAAAATGGCCGAAATGCAGGGTGATTTTACTGACAGGGCACAGTGAGTTCGAAATGGCATACAGCGCGATCCGTAATAATGTTACAAGCTATATCTTAAAAACCGAAGGCGATGAAGAAATCGTAAAAGCGGTTGAAAAAGCAGCGGAAGAAATTAATGAGGAATTAAAGAACGACCGGATAATCGACCAGGCTGCAAAGCAGATACGTCTTGCGATACCTGTTTTGCAGCAGGAGTATGTCATGGATTTGCTGCAAGGGGAAAAAATAACGCTCAACGAGATGCAAAAACGTTTCAAAGAGCTTGAAATAGAGCTGGAACCTTCTGCTCCCGTAATCATGCTCATCGGGAGGGTAGACTGCTGGCCAGAAAACAGCACACCGTCCACAAGGACTCAACTGCTTTATACAATACAGAGTATTGCGGCGAAATACCTGGCTGCACATACCCGGGCGGTTCCTGCAATTTATGAGCGCACAAAGCTGGTCTGGCTTTTGCAGGCGGACAATAGGCTCTCTGAACAAAGAAGGAGCGTGCTGCTAAAGGATGCGCTGGAGACAATCCAGACAGCCTGCAGAGAGCTTCTCAAGCTGTCGGTTTCCTTTGTACTGAGCGGGGAGCCTGTAAATTGGAATGAACTGGACAGCCGGTTTGATGTGCTGAAGCTTATATTGAATCAGGGCCTGGGCTTCGGGAAAGAAATGCTATTAACGGACAGTGCTTTTTCCGGACTGGGGGAAAAGCTGCAGGAAAACCAGCATAATGATTTGGTGCACATCCACGCCAGATTGCGGAAGCTGGACTTCATGGAAATATATCTGGAGCATGGACAGAAAGAAGAGCTCAAGGAATTGCTTCTTGAAGTCATCGGGATGGCAAAGGAACACGAGCATGGCGATTATGGTGTTACAATCGAAGTTTTTTACTCCATATCGCTGATGTTCCTGTCGTACATCAATAAAATGGGAATATCGGCGGAGCTTGCGCTCAGGATCGATTTGAACAGGCTTACCCGGATGGAGGAGCACAAGCTTTGGGACGAAGCTGCCGGATATTTTTTAAACCTGATCGACGGGATCTTTGAAAATCGAAAGAGCAACCAGGAGAAAAGTGCAAATGACATTGTAAATTGTATCAAGCAGTATATTGACAACCACCTGGAGGGGGATCTTTCACTGATTGAGCTGGCTGAGCAGGTATACCTCAATCCATCGTACCTGTCGCGTTTTTATAAGCATGTTACGGGAAGGACCATTTCAGACTACATTGCTGAAGCCAGGCTGAAAAGAGCAAAGGAGCTTTTGGGCGGCAGTACCATGAAAATTTATGAGATTGCCGCGCTGGTAGGCTATAAGTCAGCTCCGTACTTTACACGCTATTTTAAAAAAGAAACAAAGAAGACACCGCAAGAGTATAGGGATTTGGAAGCAAAGGATATATTCTAAAAATTAACGAGGAGGGCAAGGCAATGAAAAAAAAATTAGTAATTATCGGTGCAGGCAGCGCAATGTTTACACAGGGACTGGTCATGGACCTGATCAAGAAGAAGCCCGGAGGCCATCAATGGAAATTGGCCCTTGTGGACATCGACGGGGAGATCCTTGACGATATTGTAAAGCTTGTAACAAAAATGCTCCGTGAAAAAGAGGCGGATATCGAACTGGAATGGTCGGTTGACCGCTGCGACTGTCTGCCGGGCGCCGATTATATAGTGACAACCATTGGCGTCGGAGGACGCAGAGCCTGGGAACAGGATGTCTTTATCCCAAGGAAATACGGAATAAACCAGCCGGTTGGAGATACTGCAATGCCGGGCGGGATATCCCGGGCGATGCGTATGATACCTTCCATGCTGGATATTGTACGCGATACCATGAGGCTTGCTCCAAATGCAAGATTCTTCAATTATTCAAACCCCATGGCGATTATATGCCGGGCAGTCCGCAAGGCGTTAAATTATCCCATAACCGGTCTATGCATCGGGACAGTCGGCATTGAATGGTATATTGCCGATTTTATGGGCTGGGATCGCCGGCGTGTAACCTCGGAAGCTGCAGGGATAAACCACTGTACCTTTATATACGATTACCGGCTGGACGGACGGGAAGCTTTGCCGATGATCAGGGAGAAGCTGGAGAAGGAAGACCCTTTGAAGCTTGATGAACCCTGGGCATGGAGCTTTTTCCAGAAATACGGGGCTTTTCCCGCTCCGGGGGACAGGCATATCACTGAATTTTTTACCGAGCATTTTCCGGGGGGAGTCTATTATGGTAAGAAATTAGGGTATGACGCTTTTTCCTTTGAGGGCACAATCAACTGGGGCGACAGGATCTATGCCGATACCATTAAAGCGGCGCGCTCCCCGGAACCCCTTGGCGAGGAGTTTTTTACCCACTTCCACGGAGAGCATGAGCAGTTGATGGACATTATTGATTCCACGGAACGGGACCTGCGCAGTATTTTCTATATGAACGTACAGAACTGCGGGACCATACCCAACCTTCCGGACTGGGCGGTGCTGGAGATGCCGGCGGTTGCCGGAGCCAGCGGCCCCAGGCCCGTGTACCTGGATAATTTCCCCGACATACTGGCAGGCTTCACCATGCGTTTCCTTTCTACAATAGAAATAGCCGTAGACGCAGCCTTAAAGGGTGACCGGAGGCTTATGGAAGAGGCTATACTCTCCGGAGGATATATCTCGGACAGAGCGGCCGTACACAAAATGGTGGAGGAACTGCTAGCCATCCATAAGGCATATCTGCCGCAATTTTAGTCTAAAACAAAAACGCTGAGCCTGGCTCGTCAAAGCCTTGTAATCAATGGATTACAAGGCTTCGTTTTGTGTCTGTATATGACAGCGGGAGAGATGGGATCAGGTACTGTAAACCATTTTCATAAACTTTCTTGTCGTTGCGATATAAAATACTCCATAAAATAGAGCGTAAGTCATTATCGCTATAAGAGTCGGAACCATCAGGCTGTATTCCAGCAAGTGACTTAGCACGCTTATCGCAAAAAGACTGTGCACAATTCCGACTGCAAGGGGAAGAAGCAATGAAAGACCGACTTGCAGTAATACGGAGCTCCTCACCTCATTTCTTGACATCCCGATTTTCCGCAGGATATCATATTTGCCCTTATCGATGAGGGCCTCGCTAAGAATTTTAAAGTACATGATGCTTCCGGTTGCAAAGATGAACACAATGGACATGAATGATCCAAGAAAATAGAACAGACCCATAAACGCAAGGTTACCCATATATTTTGCCGCGTAGGTGAACAATTCGGCATTCTGCGGTACGATTTTCAAAAGAGTCTTTGCCAGCTCTACCGAGCTTTTGGCATCAGACACGATATAGCCGTGAAAGGTCTCCATCTTCTGGCCTTCTGCCAGCTTTTCATATTCTTCGTCGGGGAGGACCAAACAATCCGTTTGAAATTGACTGCCTTTTCCAAAAAGCGGTGTTTTAAATTTCTGCTTGACGACATAGCGGTCACCTGCAATGACCATATTTTTACCTTCGTATTTGACCAATCCGTTAATCATGGCGGGAGGTGTGATCAGCAGAAGCTGTTTCCCGCTGATTTCGCCGTACTTCGCCACCTTCCCAGGATACTGCTTTTCCATATCGGCTGAAACCTTGCGAAAGTCGGAATATTTTAGAATAAGGGACTTGTTTGCGTCGTAAGGCAAGCCTTGCTCAATGCTTGCATCAATTTTGAAGAACCTGATGGTCTCTTCTGCCAGAAGCTGGTGCTTTGAAGCGTTTATGGCTTCTCTTACCCTATTGTCCGTCTCGCTATTGTCAAGTACGTAAGAAAATGAATAAGGGTACTCAAGATGATGTGTCTCTTCAACATAATATTTTAAAGACAGCGAGGTTCCAAAGGCGGTGATTGTTGTTGCGGTCAGGACGGCAAGCATCGCAAGGCTTCGATAGTTGCCCCTGATTCGGAAGGAAATATTGCTGATACTTATTAGACGAACGCCCTTGTACAGCAATGCCTTTTTATTGGTAAGGAACTTGGCGACTGTCGGCAGAAGCGCGCCGAAAAGCCAATAGGTGCCGGTGACTACCAGTGCGACGACGATCAGCTCCAGTACAATCTGGCTGCGCAAATAGTACCCGGCGGCGATGAGCAATATGGAAAGTATGGCCCGGACGGCTTTATACCTGGGCTCCTTCTCTTCCTTCTGGGAATCTCTTATAAGGTCGATAAGCTTGCTTCGGGCAACATTCACAAAGCTGTGAACGGAAAGAAGGATCAACATGATGAAGAAGACCAGAAGAAGCTCTTTGACACCTTTTGGGGGGATTGAAAAACCAATGGTAACCTCCAGCAGCGCAACTTTTGCGACAGCCATCATGAATAACCGGGAAAAAAGGATACCTACGGCCAGTCCGGCAAATAGTGAGAAAATACCGGAAAACAGGCTTTCGATTGCAAATATGCGGCCGATCTTCCGGGTGCTGATGCCCATGAGAGAATAAAGAGCGATTTCCTTCTTCCGTTGCTTTAAGAAAAAAGTGCTTGAATACCACATGAAGAAGAACAAGAAAACGGTCAATACGAAGGACGTCACCGAAGAGGCTGCCCGGGCAGCCATAATAATGTCTTTTGCCTTAAGAAAATTGGGGTCGTATTTCAGCACCGTGAATTCATAATAAACGGCCACGGCAAAAATCATCACGGCGAGATAGTAACCATAGGTTTTCAGGTTTGCCTTGAACATTTTCAAAGCAATACTAAAGGAGTTCATTGGATGAAACACCTCCCATAGCCCCAAGCATATCCAGAATTCTGTGGAAGAGTTCCTTTCTGTCACCGGTCCTGTCCAGCCTGGCGTGAATGGCTCCGTCCTTCAGGAACATGATTCTGGCGCAGTAACTGGCTGCGAAGGCGTCATGGGTGACCATGATCACAGTGGTATTATACTGGGTGTTAAGTTTTTTGAAGCATTCAAGCAGCTCCGCGGAGGATTTTGAATCCAGGGCTCCGGTGGGCTCATCGGCAAATATCACCGAGGGATTCATGATCAGGGCTCTTGCAGCGGCGGCCCTTTGTTTCTGACCGCCGGAAAGCTGCCACGGATATTTTACAAGCTGCTTTTCGATGCCGAAAAAACCGGCCAGTTCATTTACCTTGTTTGTTATCTCCTTATGGTGTATTTTGTTCAGAGCCAACGGCAAGGCAATATTGTCCATGACGCTCATATTGTCAAGGAGATTGAAATCCTGAAAGACAAAGCCGATTTTGTCCCTGCGGAATTTTGCCAGGTCCTCGCTTTTCAATCCGGATAAATCCGTGTCTTCAAAAAGGACTTTTCCCGACGTGGGGCTGTCGATGGTGGATAAGATATTGAGCAGCGTTGTCTTGCCGGAGCCTGACGGTCCCATGACTGCCAGAAATTCCCCTTTTTCCACTTCCAGGTCGATGCCGCCCAGGGCCAGAAATTTGAGGCCCTTAACTCCGTACTCCTTTCTCAATCCCTGCGTTTTTATTATCGTATTCATACTGCTCCTCCCAATAATAGTTTTTGCATAAAAGCTGAAGCAATCTCAGCAAATCCAAGGCGCATTTTCAATGCACTGCAATTAAATTCTACTGTTTTGCTAAGGGTGAATCCAGTATGCTCAGGTTATATTTGCGATGAATATCTTACATTTTTGTCACATTCAGATAATCGCTGAGTTTATAGAAAATGAGTACAAATTCGGTAAACTCACCTGCCGTTGAGTAAACCTCCAGACCCACACCCATCCTGTCCGCCATCTTCTTTGCATAGTAAAGGCCCATTCCGGTGGATTTGGAGGCTTTCCTGCCGTTTTCTCCGGTGAAGCCCTTATCGAAGATACGGCTGATGTCTGCCGGAGGGATGCCGATACCATTATCGCGTATGCGGAGCATGACCGTTTTTTCATCTTCCCTGGAGGAAATTTCTACCCTGCCGTCCTGCCCGATATATTTGCTTGCATTGTTCAGGACCTGCTCCAGAATATATTTGACCCATTTCTCATCGCTTAAGACGTCGAAATCCAGCTTTCCCGTCAGCACCTCCGCGTTTTTGGACATGAAGAAGAATGAATTGGTCTTCAAGGCCTCCTTCACCACCTTTTGGAGACTGAATTCGCTGATATTCAGATCTTCCTGGTAATAGGAAGCCCTTCCTGCGGATAGGACCTGGTTTGCAAGGAACTTGATGCGCTCAAGCTCGGTTTTAAACTTCCTTGCGCTTTCCGGACCCGGAGTATCACTATTTTCCAGCATCAGCTCCAGCACGGAGATAGGAATTTTTATTTCGTGCACCCACTTAATGATGTAATTATTGAGTTCATCCATACTTTCCTTATAGGAGCCTACCTGATCCAGATTTTCAGAAATTTTTAACGCTACCGCATCCCTCAGAATTTTCGAGTAAAAGCTGGAATCATCCGGAAGCAGGTAATCAATGCTCTTTTTCTCCTTGATGGCTTTAAGGACTCTGCCGTATCTTTTCTTCATCCGCATACAGGCAAAGGCTGAATATAAAATAAATACAATTAAAATAAGAACATCCAGATATAGGATATCATTCATGCTCTTATTCAGAGCAGTACTCGAAAGCATTACGGCGTTCATGATCAAAACAATAACAAGACAGCATAGCGTGGATGCCAAAGTAGTCCGGATATAGTCAAACAGCTTCATTATCTTTATCAATCCTTTCGCGTTGCCCGGCTGTAAAACTTTTTCTCAGGGGATTGTATAGCCCAGACCTTTTTTCGTACAGATGAAATCTCCCTGCCCGATATCCGCCAGTTTTGTGCGAAGGCGGTTTATATTGGCGGTAAGGGTATTGTCATTTACATATTCATCGTTGTCCCAGAGCAGCTGCATGATGCTTTCACGGGATACCACCCTGCCTTTGTTGTTCATCAGCAGAGTCAGTATTTTGAATTCATTCCGGGTGAGCTCCGTCTTTTTATTGTCAAAAACGACGGAGCCGTCACCCGTGTTCAGCACAAGGCCCTTATATTCCATGAATTCAAGGCCCGACGACGCATAGTCATAAGTCCTGCGGATGATTGCCTGGAGCTTTGCAATCAGCACCTGCATGGAAAAAGGCTTGGTAATATAGTCGTCTGCCCCCGTATTCACAGCCATGATAATGTCCATATTGGTATCGCGGGAAGAGAGAAAAACCACCGGCACCGTTGAGAGCTCCCGGAGCTTACCGCACCAGTAAAAGCCGTCGAAGCTGGGAAGGTTTACGTCCATGAGGACAAGCTGCGGTTTTATCTGTTTAAAGTCTTCGGTGATATTTTCAAAATTACCTGCCGAAACCGCATGGAAGCCCCACTTTTTAAGTCCCTCGCTTATCTGGGCGCACAGCGCCTCATCATCTTCCACCAGCATAATCGTATACATCCCGCATCCTCCCCCACCCATGAATTCATTACAATTATACCATGAACTTAGCTGTAAGTCTGACCGATATGTTTTGAAACAGCCCTATTCTAACATCTACCAAGATATAATGGCCTTGAAATCAGGACAAGGTCCCGAAGCGGAAATGAACAACAAAAAAATTGATAAGAGGATACGGATAAGAAAAAGTGAATTAAAAAAGTGAGAGCACATTTTCAGCGGCAATGTCGCCAAAAGTTGTTAGAAAACCTTGAAATAAAGAGCTTTTTGGTATAGATTATTATATGGAATGGTATAAAATGATATTAATGCTATCGTACTGATGATAAAGGGAGTCTTGAGATGTTTTATTTTTTGGCTTTTATATCCGCGCTGCTTATCATGCTGGCGGTGACACCCCAGTTCAGAAAACTGGCATATAGAATCAATTATCTTGAAAAGCCGAGGGCAGACATTGAGCGGAAGGTCCACAAGGAGCCCAAGCCATACCTTGCCGCAGTGGGAATGTTTTTGAGCTTCTGGATCCTTTACCTTGCTTTTGGCAGAAGCTTTACCACAAAGACCCTTACCATATTTGCAAGTTCATTTATGATCTTCGCCATAGGAATGGCCGACGACTGGTTCAAAATTAACGGCAAGGATCTGAAAGCCCTTCCGAAGATGCTGGTCCAGCTTTTTGCCTGCATTCTTGTATATAAGGCGGATATCCTTCTGCGGGGGTTTACAAATCCCTTTGACGGCACCTATGTGCTGCTGCCTCACTGGCTTCAGTTTTTACTGACGGTCTTGTGGCTCTTTGGCGTTACCACGGTGATAAATTTTGCCGACGGATTGGATGGATTGGCTGGAGGGATAGCCTGTATATCTGCCTGTACACTGTTTGTGGTTGCCCTAGCAAAAGGACAGAACGTATCGGCGCTCATGGCAGTTTTGCTGGTAGGCATCTGTCTTGGCTACTTAAGGTACAACCGGTTTCCTGCCAAGATATTGATGGGGGACGCAGGGGCTACGTTTCTGGGTTTCATGCTGGGCCTGATTTCACTGGACGGGGCTTTCAAACAGGCAACGGTAATATCCATTTTTGTACCGATCCTGGCACTGGGACTGCCGATCTTTGACAATATCTTCGTTGTATTCAAAAGGATGAAGGCAGGCAAGCCCGTCTATATCGGCGATTCCGGACAGGTGCATTTCAGGCTTTTGTCAAAAGGACTTACCCAAAAGCAAACGGTATATGTATTATATCTGGTTTGCATCTGCCTCAACCTGAGTGCGATCATATTATTTTTGCTGAAGGTGTGACGGAAGGATATTGACACAAAAGAATTGATATATTATATTAATGATAATATAGGCCGATGAGGGGAATGTGAAAAACGCCGTTTTTCGTCCCACCCCCGAGGCGCAGCTGACGAAGCTGCCGGATAAGCACCGATAAAGGCTTGCAAGCTGGGTTTACCAAATTGGGTGGCACCGCGGAAATATCCGTCCCTTTGTATGTATAAGGGGACGGTTTTTATTTTTTAAAGGGCTATAAGCTGTCTTACTGCGGCAGACTGCGGCACAAAAATCCTCATGGTTCTTGAATACACTCCGGTTTTTGTGCCTTGTCTTTCTTGTAATACTTGCTTCTACCCCTTTAAAACAGTATAAAAGGAGATGAATTTATGGCACAGGAAAAAAAGCTGGTTGAGGAAATAACCTCAATGAACGTAGACTTTACGCAATGGTATACCGACGTTATCAAAAAGGCCGACCTGGTAGATTACTCAAGCGTCAGAGGCTGCATGATCATACGCCCGTACGGATATGCCATATGGGAAAACATTCAGAAGAATCTGGACAAAAGATTCAAGGATACGGGGCATGAAAATGTTTACATGCCCATGTTCATACCCGAAAGCCTTTTACAGAAGGAGAAGGACCACGTGGAAGGCTTCGCGCCCGAAGTGGCCTGGGTAACACATGGCGGAAGCGAGCAGCTGGCGGAGAAGCTTTGTGTCAGACCTACGTCGGAGACGCTGTTCTGCGACCACTATGCAAACATTATCCACTCCTACAGGGACCTGCCGAAGCTCTATAACCAGTGGTGCTCGGTGGTAAGATGGGAAAAGACCACGCGCCCCTTCCTGAGAACTCTGGAATTCCTGTGGCAGGAAGGCCATACGGCCCATGCCACCGCCGAGGACGCCCAGGAAGAGACAATAAAAATGCTGAACGTCTATGCCGAGTTTTGTGAAAATATCCTGGCAATTCCGGTAGTGAAGGGCCAAAAAACCGAGAAGGAAAAATTCGCCGGCGCCAAAGCCACCTATACCATAGAGAGCCTCATGCATGACGGAAAAGCGCTGCAATCCGGCACTTCACACAATTTCGGCGACGGCTTTGCAAAAGCTTTCGGCATTCAATACACCGATAACGGCAACCAGCTTCAGTATGTGCATCAGACCTCCTGGGGCATGACAACGCGGCTGATCGGCGCAGTGATCATGGTACATGGCGACGACAGCGGTCTGGTGCTTCCACCGGAAGTAGCGCCGGTGCAGGTGATGATCATCCCGGTATCGCAGCATAAGGAAGGCGTTTTGCAAAAGGCCGAAGAGCTTAAGGCAAAGCTGTCGGCCAGCGTAAGGGTCAAAATTGACGACAGTGACAAATCGCCGGGATGGAAGTTCAGCGAGCATGAAATGAAGGGCATACCGGTCAGGCTGGAAGTCGGGCCCAAGGATATTGAGAAAAACCAGGTGGTGCTTGTAAGAAGGGATACCCGAGAAAAATTGTTTGTATCCATGGATGATCTGGAAACAACCATAGTAACGCTGTTGAAGGATATCCAGAAAGGCCTTCTGGAAAAAGCCAGGAGCATGAGGGAGCAGAAGACTTATAAAGCAGCCGGTATGGAGGAATTTACAAAAATCATCAATGAGACTCCCGGGTTTATAAAGGCTATGTGGTGCGGAGATCAGGCTTGTGAGGATGCGATCAAGGAAAAGACCGCTGCTTCGGCAAGATGTATTCCCTTTGAACAGGAACTGATTTCCAGCCAATGCGTATGCTGCGGCAAAGAAGCGAAACACATGGTTTACTGGGGCAAAGCCTATTAGAAGAGCGCAAGAGATAGGGCGAACAATAGCCCAAAGGAGGATTGAAAATGAGAGCCTCACAGCTGCTAATGCCTACCTTGAGAGAGATACCGGCCGAAGCCGAATCTACAAGCCACATGCTGATGCTGAAAGCCGGTCTCATCCGGAAGCTGGCTTCGGGCATTTATGCCTTTCTTCCTTTAGGCTTGAGGGTTTTAAGAAAAATCGAGGATATCATCCGGGAAGAAATGGACAAGGCAGGCGCTCAGGAGGTATTGATGCCTGCACTGCTGCCTGCGGATTTCTTTAAGGAAACCGGAAGATGGGATGTATTCGGGCAGGAAATGTTCAGGCTTGAAGATAGAAGCGGCAGGGAATTTTGCCTTGGGCCTACCCATGAAGAAATATTCACAATGCTGGCTGGCCATGAGATCCGCTCCTATAGAGAGTTGCCCAAAATTCTGTATCAGATCCAGTCCAAATTCAGGGACGAGATCCGGCCCAGGTTTGGCGTTATCCGGTCACGTGAATTCATCATGAAGGACGCTTACAGCTTCGATATGGATGCCGAGGGCCTGGATAAGTCCTACAAAAGCATGTATGAGGCGTATTGCAGGATTTTCAACCGCTGCGGGCTGGATTGCATTGCTGTGAATGCGGACTCCGGAGCGATGGGCGGGTCCGGGTCTCAGGAATTTATGGTGAGGTCGGAAATCGGAGAGGCCGTTATCGCCTATTGCGAGGCCTGTGGCTATGCCGCAAGCGATGAAAAAGCGGAATGCAAGCCCGCGCCCTGGGATGGAAGCAATACTGCGGAAGCCGATCGCAATAAACCTATGCGGCTTGTGGAGACGCCGGATTCCAGAACCATCGAGGATTTGACCAAATTTTTCAACTGCAGTCCCTGCAATTTTGCCAAGACTTTGCTATACAAAGCGGATGACAGGGTCGTTGCCGCAATGGTGAGAGGCGACAGGGAGCTCAACGAAGCCAAGCTCAGGAATCACCTTTGCTGCACCGAGCTGGCTATGGCGGATGCAGAGACTGTCGTACGGACCACCGGAGCCGATGTGGGATTTGCCGGGCCGGTAGGGCTGGACTCCAAAGTTGAGCTGATCATGGATAATGAAGTGGAAATAATGGGAAATATTATTGTGGGAGCCAACCGGACCGGCTTTCATTACTGTGACGTCGTCCCGCACAGGGATTTTCAGCCTGCGGCGGTTATCGACCTGAGGAGGGTGACTGAAAACGACCCGTGTCCTTGCTGCGGCGGAGCCCTGATCCTTACTCACGGAATAGAAACCGGGCACGTATTCAAGCTGGGGACCAAATACAGCAGCCGGATGGGCTGTACATATCCGGATGAGACAGGGAAAGAACAGCCGATGGTTATGGGCTGCTATGGCATAGGAGTCAACCGGACCATGGCGGCAGTTATTGAGCAGCACAAGGATGAAAATGGAATTCTGTGGCCTGCGGCTATTGCACCTTATCATGTTATGATTACCCTTGTGAATCCTGCCGACCCGGTGCAGGCAGCTATAGCTGAAAAGCTGTATGAGGACCTGGCTGCAGCAGGAGTGGAAGTACTTCTGGACGACAGGGACGAACGGGCGGGTGTGAAGTTCAAGGATGCCGACCTTATAGGGATTCCTGTCAGGATAACCGTGGGTAAAAGAGCCGGGGAAGGCATTGTAGAATACAAGGAAAGGCAGATGCCTGCAAAAGAGGATTTAAGCCTTTCGGATGCGGTGGTTAAGGCCAGGGACAGTGTTCTTGGCGGATAAATAAATATACAGTGCTGTCTTCAGCTTGTAATTTGGGGATTTTAATGCCAGCATTATTCATTGATTAATCCCGATTCTTTTGTTATTATTATATAAGTTAAACGTATATGGTTTGTAAGTCAATATTGCCGAGCGGTTGGGTGATTTTCGGATCACTTTCAAGAGTAAATGGTTTCTGGGGTGGGAAACTCAAGTTAAAATTGAGTTTCCCGCCCTTTTTATATGCGCGGGAATGCATTGCACCGAGATATTTCGGAATATTACACAACAGGAGGTTGTTATGCTCGACACATCATTATTGGTAATTTTCTCAGCAGTTATTTTTGTTTCAGCCTATGTCCTGATTATTCTGGACAAATTCGACAGGACCGTGATTGCTCTCAGCGGGGCCGTTTTAATGATACTGCTGCGCATTCTCAGTCAGGAGAAGGCATTCGGAGAAATTGACTATAATACTCTTGGGCTTTTGATCAGTATGATGGTCATTGTCATGATCACCAAAAGGTCAGGGGTATTCGAATTCCTCGCGGTGAAGACCGTTAAAGCCGCAAAAGGCGAGCCGGTTGTCCTGTTGGTGCTGCTGTCGTTGGCAACGGGAATTTTATCGGCTGTTTTGGACAATGTTACGACAATTCTCCTGATATTGCCGGTAACTCTGAGCATCGCAAGGGACCTTCACATTAATCCTATCCCCTTTGTAATATCTGAGGTTTTCGCATCCAATGTGGGTGGAACGGCCACACTGGTGGGGGATCCGCCCAATATTATGATTGGAAGCGCCGTTGGCTTTGATTTCATGGATTTTATCCGGAATGACGCCGTGATAGCAATTCCGCTGCTTTTATTGACCACGTACATCCTGGTGCTCATTTACAGAAAAAAGCTAACGACATCAACGGAAGCCAGGCTCAAAGTCATGGCGATGAACGAATATGAATTTATCAAGGACAGAAGGCTGCTTTTGAAAAGTCTTGTAGTGCTTGGAATGACAATGATAGGGTTTGTAATGCATGGGGTCCTGCAGTATGAATCGGCAACCATTGCTGTAGCAGGAGCAGTTGTGCTGCTTTTCATATCCGGCTTGAAGCCTGAAAAGATCTTTCACGAGGTGGAATGGAAAACCATTTTTTTCTTCATAGGGCTTTTTATTATGGTGGGCGGAATCAAGGAAACCGGGATCATCAAATTATTGGCCCAGGGCGTCATTGATTTGACCAAAGGAGACCTGCTGCTCACGACCCTTGCCATTCTATGGGTCGCGGCGATTGCATCCGCATTCATCGACAATATTCCTTTTGTCGCCACCATGATCCCTCTTCTGAAGGATGTGGGAGCATTGACCGGAATGAACCTTACGCCTGTCTGGTGGGCATTGTCCCTTGGCGCATGCCTTGGAGGAAACGGTACCATCATTGGCGCCAGTGCCAATGTCGTTGCTACGGGAATTGCAGAAGAACACGGACATAAAATAACCTTCAAAAATTATTTTAAAGTTGCCTTCCCGTTGATGCTTTTGACAATCATTCTTTGTACTCTCTACCTGCTGCTGTTCTATCTTTTATAAGTATTCCTGCCCTAAATCTCAAGTGATATATACATTTGAGATTTTTTTTGTCTTTTTCGTGCATTTATGTTAATAATTCAAATTTTTTTGTTAATACTATGATTAATACTGTTATGCAATAAAAAGACAATTGGAGGTATCTTTTATGAAGAGGAAATTGATTTTCCTGGTTGTTATTACTTTTTTTGTTACTACATTGTTCACCTTTGCAGCATTTGACAACGCACCCGTAAAAGCCGCTCTTGCTGTGGAAAAGGTAAGCTCCACGGATGCCACGGTTACAGCAAGCAAGCTGAATATCCGTCAGGGTCCCTCGGTAGATTTTCCTGTCATCGGAAAATTGGACAAAGGACAAACCTTGAAGGTACTGAGCAAGGTTGGAAACTGGTATGCTGTCTATGATTTAAAGAACGGCTGTATCGGTGCTGTCGACGGTAAGTATATCAATATCGGCGACGCGTCCCAGGCATCTGCAAATGTGGACAAGACAGCGGAAGCAGCAGTTTTGCCTTCGGATGTATCCGAAGACGAACAGACTTTGCTGAGCCTGGTAAACAAGGCCAGAAAAGAAGCAAAGGTAGAGGAAGTGGCCCTTGACAAGAAGCTGTTGGCAACTGCCAGACAGAAAGCCAAGGATATGGCTGACAACAACTATTTCTCGCATGAATCCCCTACATTCGGCTCACCTTTTGACATGATGAGACAGAATGGCATCACATTCAAAACCGCAGGCGAGAATATTGCGGGAAATCAAACTGTTGACGGCGCATTTAAAGCTTGGATGAAATCCGAAGGCCATAAAAAGAATATACTGAACAGCAGTTTTAACTTTGTGGGAATAGGAGTTGTCGATAGTACTACTTACGGCAAGATTCTTGTACAACAGTTTATAGGCAGGTAATATCAAAGGTAGCTATAGTTTAAGCATGCAAATGTAAGGGATGGTTCTGATGCCGGATTATTGGCATACAGGCTGTCCCTGTTTGTATATGCGTTTAGACAGCGCGCAATAATTTGATCGTTCTAGCTCATAAATCGATGAACTGCGGCTTGACTTCAAAGGACCTGCCTTTCAGGTAATTCAGCTTTCCGGCTTCGGTAAAGTCAAACTCCAGCTTATATGCCCAAAGTGCTTGATATCTGGCGCCCAAAGGGCGGTTAACCGCGTTGGAGCCGTATTTCCCGTCGCCGATAACGGGGTGTCCGATAGATGCCAGATGGGCCCTGATCTGATGGGTACGCCCCGTTACCAGCTCTATTTCAAGCTTGCTGATGTCAAGCTTTTTATGATAGCTTATCAGCGTATATTTCGTTATGATTTCCAATGCCCCCGGAGTCCGGCGGCTGTTGATGTAAACCTGGCTTTTGCTCTCATCCTTGAACAGGAAAGCTTTTAAGACGGCACTGTCCTTCTCCGGCTTTCCCTTGACCAGGCACTGGTAATATTTCGTGATCTCCCGCGTTTCTATTTTTTCCAGCAGGATATCCAGGCTTTCCTGATTCTTTGCGATAAGCACCAGACCGCCGGTATTGCGGTCCAGCCTGTGGCAGAGCATCGGCTGGAAGGAGGAGGTAACGGCTTCCGGACTGTTTTTCTCCTTCAGATATTTCCTGACGTTATCAATGAGCGTGCCGGAGGACTGGTCTCTGTCCGGATGGACCGGGATGCCCTGCTTTTTATTCACAATGAGGAGGTTATCATCTTCATAAACAGCCTCAAAGCCTTTATCCTGCCGGCCGGTATTTTTTTGCGCAGTCTCTTCCAGCAGGCTGTCCGCAATATAAAGCTCTATTTTGTCGCCGGGCGCCACCATGTAATCCTGCTTTACCCTGACTCCATTGACCTTCACGTCTTTTTTCCGAAAGGTTTTCTGCAGCAGGGGAAAGGACAAATCCGGAAGGACGGCGGTGATATACCGGTCAATTCTTTTGTCCGAATGCTTTTCATCTACGATCAAAGTCTTCACAAAAATCTCCTGAATCAGCGGCTGATGCCGTGGCGGCAATGGCGGCTTTCTGCCGCTATTCGACCAGCAGCGAGCTTATTTTTTCTATATATTGCCCTGAAATATCTTCTGCAGCTTCGGGCGTGCTTCCTTCCGAATAGACACGGAACATGGGCATATCGGCGTCAGGCAGCACCAATGCCCAGCCGTTTTCTACGATAAACCGCACACCGTCCAGAAGCTCCACCTTATCCGCCTGCTTTTCGGTTATCAGCGACCGCATGATCCGGCCCTTCAGTTCCCAGGGGCAGGGGATGCTTTTTTTGCTGATATAAAAGCCGGGTATCTCTTTAATGGTCTCCTCCAGGGAGGTGTCATAAGCACAAAGGTATTCCACAATTTTGACGAGCCCCGCAAGGGCGTCGAAATTTAATAAAAACTGGGTCATCTTATCCTGTTCCCTGTTTTTAAAAAGGTTATAATTCAGCATTTGTTCCATAACCGCCTGGGGAGAGGTCTTGGTCCTTACCACTTTTCCCCTGTGCCTGGCTGCCAGCTTCTCGATGACGGATGGGGCCGATATCGGAACAACAACCTCAGCCTCCTTTATTGTCTTGAACAGGATAACGGAGGACAAGGCCAGGAATAGATCATCCTTGATAATATTTCCCGACCGATCAATCAGAATAAGGGTCTCGCCGTTACTGTCCAAATAAGCGCCCAGGTCGGTATCCCGCTTTTTGATTTCATCGACCACGGCGTCCATGGAGTTCATGTTGGAGGAGGAAAAGCTGAACACCCTGCAGCCGATGTCCGTGAGCATGGGCACGATTACCGAAATTACAAAATTTGACGGAGACACCACGCATACGCTGGGGGACTTCTCCTTAATCCGGGTGAAATCCACTTCATTTAATATCATCCGGGCATAATATACCGTAAAGTCCGTAATGTTGTTCAACCGGCTGATTTCGTCACCGGAACAGCGTTTGAAGTCTTCACGGAAAAATGCGTTTTCGATTTTCCGCTCAAGCACGCGGCTGACGGTGGCGCCTTTTGCGTCCATGAAGTCCACCTTGAGCCTGTTTGGATTGTCATCACCCAGCTTTATATGGATGCCGCCCTCCACGGAAAGAAAATTGATGGCATGGCGGGAAATAGGGGTGAGGAGGCTACTCAGGTTATAAACCTCGACGCCTACCGACAAGATGCCGGAAATAAAGGCGTGCTTGAACATTCTTGCTGAATTGGAGGTAGTGGAGCTCACCACTACCCGGGTGCCCTTTTTGAATATGGAGCCGTATGCTGCGCCAAGGCGTGTGGCAAATTCTGGTGTGATGTCGACATTGATGATGCCTGAAAGACCGCTTTCGCCGAAAATGGACTTTGACAGGCGCGAGCCCCAGATCAGATTTCTGTCCACGATGGAAAGGGGGTCTACGGACTTGTTGGGCCATATTTTTATATTGGGCTTTACGATTGCCCTCTCGTTAATAACACAATCATCGCCAATGACGGAATTTTCAAAGACAGAAACATAGTGCTTCAGTTGGACCCGGTTGCAGAGGATGGCGCCTCTTATTTCCGAGCCGAAATCGATATAGTTTCCGTTCCAGATGACACTTTTCTTGATGGACACTTCGTCTTCCACAATATTGTTGTCTCCCAGCACGCTGTGGTTCTCGATATTGGTGCCGTTGCCTATCCTGCAGTTTGCACCGATAACGCAGGGCCCGTTTATTTCGGCATTCGGTTCAATTTTGGTGCCCGGTCCGACCCAGACATTTTTTTTATACTCTTCACCATTTATTTTTATATTGATTTTACCGCTCATGACATCATAATGGGCTTGGAGATAAGAGCTCAAATCTCCGATATCATACCAGTAACCGGTCATTATGTATCCGTACATGGACATTTTCATCGAAAGAAGCTGTGGAAACAATTCCAGGCTGAAATCATATTTATCGCCGGGAGGGATAAGGTCCAGTACTTCAGGCTCAAGCACGTAAGTGCCCGTATTTACCGTATCGCTGAAAACCTCCCCCCAGCTGGGCTTTTCCAAAAAACCGGTAATGAAGCCGCTTTCGTCAGTCAAAACGACGCCATATTCCAGAGGGACGTCCACCCTTGCAAGGACCAGCGTGGCCTTTGAATTCTTTGCATGGTGAAACTGGAGGGCCGCCGTCAAATCAAGATTTGTAAGGGAATCGCCGCTTATGACGATAAACGTGTCGTCCAGGAACCTGGCGGCATTTTTTACGCTGCCTGCGGTACCTAGAGGTGTATCCTCGGTGAAATAGGTGAGTGATACGCCATGGGCTGAGCCGTTTCCAAAATACTGGCGGATTTTTTGCGGCAAATATGCCAGAGTGACCGCTATATCGGTTATTCCATGTTTTTTCAGCCGGTCAATCACATGTTCCATGACCGGTATATTCATGATCGGGACCATGGGCTTGGGCAAATCACATGTGAGAGGACGGAGTCTGGCGCCTTCTCCCCCTGCCATAATAACAGCTTTCAATACATAAACACCCCCCTGACAAATTTACCCTCTTCTCTTCTATTTATTCAATAAAAGTCGGGAAAATCCTGCCTCCATTTTCCTTTATTATGTCGGTGGCAGCTTCTTTTTTATCATCTTCTACCGCTGCGATCAGCTTTGTGCAAACGGACCTGGAGTCACCGGTGTGGGCTAAGCCGCTTACAGCCGTTGCGGCATCAACCAGAGAAGAACTGTTGGGCTTCAGCATGCCGCCGCCGGACCTGGTTACCAAAGGCGGCAGGCAGGAGACATCCGTGGCATCTCCGGCGATTTCGACGGAATATTCATAGTCGTATGCACCGGACATATCGAGATAAACTTTTGAAAAGCCTGCTTCCATCATGGCTTTGAGTGCTTTTTTCGCTTCGTGCATGTTCTCAAAATATGCATTTATTCGCGGCATGGTATTTTCCTCCCAGGTGTGGGTGTTGTAATATTATCTATAGTTTTTGACATTGAGGGCTAATTATGTACAATTGATGTATATAAACATAAGTTTTTTTCCAAAGGAAGATATTTTATCTTTTATCCTGAAGAATTATTTGGTATAATGTCGATGGCAGGAAAATAAATCCGTAACTGCCATAGAAAAAAACGGTTGCGGAAATAAATTTTTCCTCCACACTGAATCCTTTGTAAATCCAAAACAAAGGAGCGGGGGATATCCAATTGGGGTGAATCGGTGATGAAATCAGGGTTATAGGACAAGCTTGGTTTCATTACGGAAGGAAGTCTCTTCTGCCTAACCCGTCAACTAACCTCGTAAGTGGCCTGGAGAGGAGTTGTAAGATGCACAGAAAGAGACTTGTTTTCGCCGCAGTAATGATTACATCAGTTGTTTTTCTACTTGGTTCTGCTTCAGTGTCAGCGTCTTCCACGGTTTTGAAGAAAGAAATGCAAGGGAGCGAAGTTACTTCACTGCAAAAAGATCTTAAAAAGCTCGGATATCTATCCACGGAGCCTACGGGTTTTTTTGGCGATGCTACGGCTGAAGCGGTGAAGAAGCTTCAAAAAGAGTACGGGTATGATGCGGACGGAGTGGTTGGAAGCACCACAATATCCCTCATAGACAGGATGCTTGGGAGAAACCTTGATGCAAAGTCTGCATCGGGTGACAGCAAACAGGCAGCAGGTGTCTTGAAGGAAGGAATGGAAGGCAGCACCGTAACTACCTTGCAGAAGAATCTGGCCAAGCTTGGTTTTCTTACCGCCGCACCTACGGGATACTTTGGAGAAGCTACAGCAGCGGCTGTGACAAAGCTTCAGAAAAAGTATGGTTACCAGCCGGATGGTATGGCAGGGAGCAGTACTCAGACACTAATCACGAAGTTGATTAACGAAACGAGCAAAACAACCACTGCTGCAAAAACCACAGCCGCCAAAACAACGGCAGCCAAGGCTACGACCAAGGCAGCCGCTACCACCGGGTTTAAAGTCTCCTGGAGTAAAGCCTCCAAAATCTTTGCCGTTGGCACTACCGCCACAGTATATGACATAGCGTCAGGCTTGAGTTTTAAAATCAAGAGAACATATGGGCATAATCATGCTGATAGCGAGCCGCTTACAGCCAAAGACACAGCGACAATGAAGAAGGTGTTCGGCGGTGAATGGAGCTGGGACAGAAGAGCGGTCATTATCACTGTGGGCGATACGAAGATGGCTGCGTCAATGGCTGGTATGCCTCATGCCGGCCTCGAAAAGTATGCGGCTAACAAAACCGTCAGTTCGAGAAGCGGCGGATTTGGCAGAGGTGAGAATCTGGATGCGGTAAAAGGGAATAACATGAGCGGTCATGTCGATGTTCATTTTTACGGCAGCAAAACGCACGGGACCAACAAAACCGACAGCGCGCACCAGAAAATGGTGAACAAAGCAACTGAATGGGCGAAGAAAAACCTTTAAGAAGGTTTTGAATGACTTCCGGTTGGGCATTGGCCCGGCCGGATTTTTTTTTGCGCTTTGCTGAGCAGCTGCCTTCCACCTTGAAGCAGGGACGGGGGTGTATTTTTGTCCTTGGCCGACGAGTATCGTAAAAAACTATAAAAATTCACAATATTTTTCGTGACAAAAGGATTATTTATAGGGTATAGTTGTCATAAAATCAAATATAAAAACAGGTGTCAGCAGAGTCCTTAGAGTATAGGCTGTGCTGGTGAAAAGGGAAGTGGGTTGGAAGCCCACGCGGTCCCGCCGCTGTAAAAGAGGAGTTCCTTCAGGAATGCCACTGGGAAACCAGGAAGGCAGGAGGAGCGATGACGCTTGAGCCAGAAGACCTGCCTGTTTTGAAGCACCCATTAAACTCTACGAGCGATAGAGAGGTGATAAGAATGAAATTTTTTAATAGTTTCATATTTAAGAATACCTCTTAGCTTGTTTTGGCGGGAGGTATTTTTTTATTGCCCTTACAAAACAGGCCGGAGTGAGAAAGCCGGGGAAAATGATAAATATTTAATTGCCTTAAGGAAGCGGATAAAATGAATGGTTTGGTGCATATTTACACAGGAAACGGAAAGGGAAAGACGACAGCGGCGGTGGGGCTTGGCGTTAGGGCCTGCGGCAGGGGAATGAAGGTGCTGATGGTCCAGTTTCTCAAAGGAAGGGAAACCGGAGAAATGAAGGCGCTGCAAAGACTCAGCCCGGATTTTGAACTCTACAGGCAGAAGGAGACGGCGAAATTTACCTGGAACATGACACCGCAAGAGCTGGAGGAGATGGGGAAGAATATCTCCGGACTGTTTGCGCTTGCCGTAAAAGAAGCCATGGAGGGAAAAAGGGATATGCTCATCCTGGATGAAATCATGGCGTCGGTTACGTCGGGACTGATCCCGCTGGAGGAGGTTCTGGATTTCGTCCGGAAAAAGCCCTCCGGACTTGAGCTGGTGATGACTGGGAGGGACGCTCCCCCGGAGCTTGCGCAACTGGCAGATTACATATCTGAAATAAAGCCTGTAAAGCATCCTCTGGAATTTGGCATCGCAGCAAGGGAAGGCATTGAATTTTAATGCCCGGCGGAAATGGTAAACGGGGAGTACAGATGCAAGGAGGAAATTCATGAAGAGAGGCTTTATATTTGTTTTAGCAGCGGCCGCCCTATTGGCTTTTGCTATGGCAGGTTGCGGGAGCAGTGCGGAAAAAGGCGTGACGACTCAAGAGAGCACAACCTCCGCCAAAGCGGAACAGGAAGAGACAACCCGAGCGGATACGGGTGAAACACAGACAACAAGCATACAGGCGGAAGGCACACAAGAGCCGGTAAGCAGCCTGGGTGAAAGTGAAAGCAGCGCCCCGGAAGCTTCGCAGGCGAAGGAGGGCTTCCCTGTAAGCGTAACGGACATGCTTGGAAATAAGGTGAAGCTTGAAAAAAAACCTGAAAAAATCGCCGTTATTTCGGCAGGACTGCTGGAACTGTTCCATTCAGCAAAAGGGGTCTCCATCTGTGCCCCTGACCCTGAGGAAGGAAAGGAAGAGGCTGCTTTTTCAAAAGACCTGCCAAAAATAGGAAAGGCTTCAAATCCTGATATCATTGCCATCCTTGAGCTTGAGCCGGACCTTGTCATCGCTGAGGCAGGCGTGCAAAACGAAGTGATCTCAATACTGCGGAAAAACGATATCGTCGTCATTGCACTGAAATCAGACGGCGGCGAAAATAGTGAAAAATCCCTGGCGTTGATGAAAAAGGCCGCCGGGATCGAAGAAAAATAATTTGAAGGGAGCATGTTTATGTTAAAAAAACGCACGAAATTATTGTCAGTAATGATCATTTGTATTTTTGTTCTTTCCTCGATTACGGTTGCAGGAGCGCAGACCACCATCCAGGTGGATGTCAACGGAAGGGCGCTGGCTCTGGGAAGCGCTCAGCCCTATGTGTCCTCCGGCGCTTTGATGGTCCCGTTGAAGTCTCTTTCCGAGGCCTTGGGGGGCAATGTATCCTGGGATACCGTCAATAAGAACATCACAGTTTTGCGCGGCAATAACGTATATCTCCTCAAACAGGGGAAAGGCACCGTATACGCCAACGGAAGAGCTTTCAAGCTCAGCGGCCTGTCTGTTGTTAAAGCCGGGACCACGTATGTTCCGCAGGATTTTATTCAAGTCGTATTCGGGCTGAACTCCGCCTATGACAGCAAGACCTCCAAACTGAGCATCAAAATGAAAAGCTTGCCGGTCTATTTCTCGGAAAGCTTCAAGGTGGAATACCTGGACAACGGCTGCAAGCTGGTGACGGACGCGGAGAATCAGAGGCTGCTTCTGGTGCCTCAAGGCATGACGGCGCCTAAAAATGTAAAGGCGGACAGAATCATCAGCATTCCTGTAAAAAATGTCATGGCCGCATCCACCACGCAGGTAGGCCCTTTGATCAAGCTTGGCGTTTTCAGCAGCCTCAAGGCGGTGACAACAAGCGGCGGCAATTGGAATACGCCGGCGGTCAACGATGCAATCAAATCCGGCAAGATAAAATATGTCGGGGGAGAAGGAATGGGTGAGCCTGATTATGAGCAGGTCAAGGCGGCCAACCCGGACCTGATATTTATCTATACCGGCGACTACGGACAACAGTCTATTATGACAAAAGCCGATGAAATGGGCATCAATTCGGTAGTCAACAATGAATATCTGGAACCCCATTATCTTGGCCGCATGGAGTGGGTCAAGTTTATGGGCGTGTTCTATGACAAGGAGCTGGCGGCGGAAAAAATCTTAAATGACGCAGTAAAGGAAATTGATACCGTTGCCGCAAAGGTGGAAGGCCTGAAAATGCCTAAGGTGGCTTGGGGCTCTTCCTACAAGGGCGTCGTCAACGTACCCAACGCAGGCTCCTATATCGCGAAATGGATTGACATCGCCGGAGGGGATTATGTGTTCAAAAATGTCGGCGCAGGGCAAACAAATACATCGCCGCTGAGCATGGAGGAGTTCTATGCCAAGGCCAAGGAAGCGGATACTTTTGTCTATGCCTCCTCTGTCAACTATATGGCGAATCCCACCATTGAAGGCATTGTGAAGGACAATCCGCTGTTTGCCGACATCAAAGCCGTCAAGGACGGCAATGTTTATGCCTATTCCCCCGACTGGTGGGAGACCATCCCTGAGAGCGACCTGTTTGTAAAAAGCGTAGCCGGTATTTTCCATCCCGAAGCGTTTAAAGGCTATACACCGACAAAGCTGGTGAAGCTGCCCAGAAAATAAAGCCCATCCGGTCCGCCGGTTTCCGGCAGGGCCGGATCCCAACGGAGGCCGCCGTTTACGGAGGCCTCCGCGTGTGGGATATAAAGAAATTAACCGCATCGGGCGCCGTGGATACGGATAAAACTGTGCGGATGCGAACGAATATGTGATGGAGTGGGGACCGATGCAGAATTATAAGCTTCGAACAGGCAGGTACATGGCGGCGTTCCTTCTGTTGGCAGGAATATTGCTCTTTATACTGCTTGTCAATATCGCAGTTGGTTCCGTTGGAATCAAGCTGCCGGAAGTAGGAAGGATCATCATTGAAAATATACGGGACAACTCTACCAATTCAACGATTGTGTGGAAAATAAGGCTTCCCAGGATCATTGCGGCATTGGTGGGCGGAGGGGCCGTAGCGGTTTCAGGGCTGCTTTTGCAGATTTTTTTCAGAAACCCCATTGTGGATTCCTATGTGCTGGGTGTGTCCTCGGGCTCAACCCTGTTTATTGCCCTGTTCATCCTGGGCGGCTTTACCTTTGGGGTCTCGTCGCTGTCGCCGTACTTTGTTTTTTTGGGTGCTTTTTTGGGCGCTACTGCGGTAACCGTCATTGTGCTGCTTTTTGCATACAAGGTCAAAAGCGTAGTCACGCTGCTGGTCATCGGCCTTATGATCGGTTACCTGTGCAGTGCTGCCACAGGCCTTTTAATGACCTTTGCCGACAATGAAAAAATCAGAAACTTCGTCCTCTGGACCATGGGGAGCTTTGCGGGCTTTACCTGGGAACAGGTCAAAGTCCTCGTGTATATAGGCTTTCCCTTTCTTTTCTTTTCGTTCATTATTTCAAAGCCGCTGAACGCTTTTCTTCTTGGAGAGGATTATGCAAAAAGCATGGGGGTGAACATCCGGGCCTTCCGGATTTGCATCATCTGCATCTCCAGCGTACTGACCGCCGTGGTAACCGCTTTTGCAGGCCCGGTGGCCTTTATTGGAATGTCGGTGCCCCACATTGCCCGGCTGTCCTTTCGCACGGCGGACAACAGGGTCCTGGTACCTGGCGTTTTTCTGCTGGGAGCGGCGATCACCGGGCTTTGCGATCTTGCGGCAAGAATGCTGCTTGCGCCTTCTGAGATTGCCATCAGTACGGTAACGTCGTTTTTTGGCGTGCCCATCGTGGTCTGGCTTTTGCTGAAAAGGAGGACCGCTTTATGAGCATGTTGAAAACACAGAGGCTGGTGGTTGGATATGAGAAAAAGCGGGTGGTGGAGGACATCAACCTTGACATAAAAAAGGGCCAGATGGTTTGTCTTATGGGACCTAACGGCTCCGGCAAATCAACCATACTGAAATCCCTTTCCGCGCTGCTCTCACCCCTGGAAGGGGAAATTTTGCTGCAAGGCAGGGAACTCAAAGGATATAGCCGGAAAAGACTTTCTCAGATCATGGCGGTGGTGCTGACGGAAAAGCTTTCCGCAGGGTATCTGAATGTTTTTGAGGTTGCTTCCATGGGGCGCCAACCCCATACCGGCTTTCTGGGGGGCATGAGGAAGCAGGATGTGGATATCGTAATGGACTGTTTGAAGCTGGTCAATGCCCAGGAACTCGCCGGAAGATATTTTAACGAGCTCAGCGACGGAGAACGGCAAAAGGTCATGCTGGCGAGGGCTCTTGCCCAGGAGCCGGAGCTGATTATCCTTGACGAGCCCACGACCCATCTGGATATACGGCACAAGCTGGAGGTCCTTTCCATCTTGAAACGACTGGGGGAGGAAAAAGGCATAACCGTTATCCTGTCCCTCCATGAGGTGGACCTAGCGCTAAAGAGCTGTGATGTGGCGGTGATGGTGAAGGCTGGGAAAATTGCAAGCATGGGCAGGCCGGAGCAGGTCGGGAGCGACGAAGAGGTGTGCGGGCTTTATGACATCAAATGCGCAGGCTTCAGCGCCTTTCTTGGGACCATGGAGCTTTCCAACCGGAACAACCCCAGGATATTTGTGGCCGGGGGCGGAGGCAGAGGGACCGGAGTTTACAGGCAGCTGACACGAAAAGGAATCGGCTTTTATACGGGCATTCTCCATGAAAACGACGTGGATTGCCACGTTGCCAGAACCATGGGCGTGGTGGTAATCGTGGAAAAAGACTTTGAGAAAATCGGTGATACGGCTGTAAAAAACGCGGAGGAACTGATCAGTAAGGTAGACGCCGTCATTGATTCCGGATTTCCTGTTTCGGAAATCAACAGAGCCAATCTGCGGCTAATAATGAACGCCGCTGTGGAAGGAAAGCGCGTTTACACCCTCAGGAGCGAGACGGAATGCAGGCGGCTTTTCGGGGACTGGGCTAAAGCCATGGTCCCGTATGAGGATGCGGAAAGAAGGATTACCGGCTGATGCCCGGTGCCGAAAAACTCCTGCACAGGACCTGAAAGGGGGAGGGAATGAATTTGATAATCTATACGCTTTCAAATGGCGACCGTGTTTACAAATATTACAAAAGCCTTGTGGTGCTGTTTAACGGAGAAAGAAAGGTTCTTAGCACCGCTGTGCTCAACGGAGGCTACCGGGAGGACCTAAAGGCCGTATTCAACAACGACGGAAATCCTGGGGCAGGCATGGCCTGCGTTTTACGGGCTCCGACCTACGAGGAGCATATGGCCCTCATTGCATCGGAGCTGGGACTTGACCCGGCAAAAACGGCGGGAATCAGCACCGCCGCATCCATGGACAATGTATCCATCCAGAGTCTGAGCTTTGAGGAGCTGACAGTGACGGCCGTGGTCACGGGAGGTGTCGAAGTGAACGGCGGAAGGGCCGGAGATCCGGCATCCTTCCATGAACGGGGCGGCAGGACGGAAATGCTTACCCATGGGACCATCAATATCCTCCTTTTCATCGACGCCAATCTTCCCGAGGGCACCCTGGCCAGAGCGCTGGTGACATGCACCGAGGCCAAGGCAGCCGCCCTGCAGGAGCTAATGGCCGGAAGCAACTACAGCAGCGGACTGGCCACAGGTTCGGGCACGGACGGCACCATCCTTGCAAGCAACGCCGAATCGCCTTTGACCCTCACCAATGCAGGAAAGCATTCAAAGCTTGGGGAGCTTATCGGGCTGGTTGTCAAGGCGGCGGTCAAAGAGGCGTTGTTCCTGCAGACCGGCTTATGCGCAGCTTCCCAGCACAGCGTCCTTAAACGGACCAAACGCTATGGCATTAGCGAGGAAAGGCTTTGGCAGCGTTTTCTGGAGGGCGGGGCCGAGAAGGGCCAGGGCAAGGCGGATTTCCTTCATCGGCTGCATTCCCTGGAAAGGGACCGGGGACTTGTAGTAGCGACCTCCTTGCTTGTCCATATCCTGGATCAGTTGGAATGGGGGCTGCTGGACGCTGAGGAAGCTGAAGCTGCCGGCAGCGCCATGATCGAATGGATGAAGGGGGAGGCGCAAAAAGGCGGGGGCGGAGAGGCCGGAAGCGGCAGCCCCAGGGCCGGCGAGGTGTGCAAAAGGCTTTTGAAGGATTATGCCGCTGCCATAGCGGCGATGGCGGGAGGCGGACGCGGTGTTTAAGGGAACATTTATTTTTTCAAGCCATGACTCCTCCTACAGCTTGAGTCAGGCCCGCCTGGAGCTTGAAAAGGAATATGCCGGAGAGCTGTGCTTTCAATTTTTTAACACCAATGATGCAGATGAAAATCCTGCATACTTTGAAGCCTTGCAGGCAGCCTGCGACAGCTCCGGTTTTCTTTTTATGGCCTTGCACGGGGGAATCACCCATTTTAAAGGCTTTGACACCCTGATAGAGAAATATTCCGGACAGAAAAAGCTTTTTATCTATTCCGGCTTGGAGGAGGAAAACCTGCTTCTGCTGGGCAAATCCGGGCTTTTAAAGCAGGAGTATGATGAAATTCTTGGCTATTACCTGATGGGAGGCTCCAAAAACAGCCGGAATCTGCTGCTTTTTATCGCCTCCGCCTTTGGCTGTGTTAAATATGACTATGACGGAGCTAAAGCGCCTGCCTGGGAGGGGATCTATGATCCGCTTCGGGATACTACGGATTTTGCGGAATATATCAAGGCCCTCAGGGAAAGCGGGAAGCCCATTATCGTCATCCTGTTTTACAGCAAATATCTGCATGAAGGCAATCTGCTGCATATCGACGAGCTTGTCAGAGGTGTTGCGCGCCTCGGAGGAGCGCCTCTGGCAGTCTATAGCGCTTCCGCCCCGAATCCTGCCGTGGGCTGCAAGGGGCTTCAGTGGACCATTGACAATCTATTAATGGAGAACGGATTGCCCGTGGCTGAGGTCATCATCAACAACATCGGTTTTGCCCAAAGCATTCTTGCCAATCCCGGGGACGGAAGCGTATTTGTTGAGCAGAGCATTTTTGAACAGCTGGGCGTGCCTGTGATCCAGGCCATGTCTACCTTTAACAGCCTGGAGGGCTGGCGCTCCTCCATCAAGGGCCTTGATTCCATGTCGCTGGCAAACAGCATCTTCCATCCGGAATTTGACGGGCAGCTGATCAGCGCGCCGGTTGCATATACGCAGAGCGTTAAGGATACGGTGGGGGAGAGGCTGGTCTTCCTGCCCATTGAAGAAAGAGCGGACAAAATATGCCGGCTGGCCTTGAATTGGGCCGCTTTGAGAAGAAAAGCCCCGGGGGAAAAGAAGCTTGCAGTCATACTTCACAACATGCCGCCAAGAAATGACATGATTGGCTGCGCTTTCGGACTGGACACCCCCCAAAGCGTATGGAACCTGGTTGAAGCTCTGAAAGGGGAAGGCGTCCATACGGAATACGATTTTGCGGATGGGGCGGAGATCATCAACCGGATTATTGCCGGGGTAAGCAACGACACCCGGTGGCTTTCTGTAGAAAAGCTGCTGGAGCGAAGCATTGACAGCATTGACGGCGAGGTATACAGGGAATGGTTTTCCCGGCTCGGAACGCCGGTCCGGGAAAAGATGAAGGCCGACTGGGGGGACCCTCCCGGTGAATTCATGGTGCATGAGGACAGGCTGCCGGTCCCCGGTATCCGCAACGGAAATATATTTATCGGCCTGCAGCCGGCAAGAGGCTTTGAGGAGAAGGCCGAGGAGGTATATCACAACACGGATATCGTCCCACCCCATCAGTATATTGCCTTTTACCGGTGGGTAAAGCAGGTTTTCAAAGCCGACGCCATTGTGCATGTAGGCACCCACGGCACACTGGAATGGCTTCCGGGAAAGGAAACAGGACTGTCCCCGGACTGTTATCCGGATATTGCCATCGACGATATCCCCCATCTCTATCCCTATATCATCGATGTCCCCGGGGAAGGCATCCAGGTCAAGCGAAGGTCCTACGGGATCATCCTGGACCACATGATTCCATCCCTTACCAGCAGCGGTGTATATGACGAGACCGGTGAGATGGACGACCTGATCAGGCAATACTATCAGGCCAGGCTTGGGGATGAAGGAAAGCTGAAGGATCTCCGGGAGGAAATCCTTGAGACGGCGATCAGGCACAATTTCCTCAAGGACCTGGGCATTGGCGCCGAAGACCTGTCAAAGGATTTTCCCGCTTTTCTCAGCCGGCTTCACGGCTGGGTGGAGGAAATTAAAAACTCCCTTATCAAGGACGGCTTGCATGTTTTCGGGGAACCCCCGCGGGAGGAAAGGCTGGTCAACCTCATGGGCGCTTTGCTGAGGCTGCCCAACGCCGAAGTTCCGGCGCTGCCGGAGGCGGTATGCGCAATGCTGGGCATGGAGTATGGACGGCTGAAGGACCTTCCTGAAGCAGTGGACTCGGACGGAAAAACGAATTATATGAAGCTGGACAATGTAGAAGAAAAAGTCAGGGAGGTCCTGGGACTACTCTATGATGCGGGATTTGACCCGGCCAGGCTGGACGGCGTCATCCGGAAGGCCTTTGACGGGAGCGGCGGGACGGCTGCCCAGGAGGGATATGCCGTTGCCAATGCGCGTATGGTCCAGGTTCTGCAGTTTGCATGTGAAACCGTCAAACCAAAGCTTTGCGGGATCACCGACGAAATCAGGTATTTTATCGAAGGAGTCAGGGGGGGCTTTGTACCTCCCGGAGGTTCAGGCTGTCCCACCCGGGGAAAGGTTTCCATCCTTCCCACAGGAAGAAATTTTTATTCCGTTGATCCTGCGGCCATTCCGACCAGGATGGCCTGGAATGTGGGCGTCCGGCTTGGGGACGGGCTGCTTCAGCGGTTTTTGAAGGATGAAGGCAGGTACCCTGAGAACGTCGTCATGGTAGTCTATGGCGGCGAGACGATGAAGACCTGCGGCGATGATATTGCAGAGGTCCTATATCTCATGGGGATAAAGCCGAAGTGGCTGGGAAAATCCGACCGTGTCACGGGCCTTGAGGTCATCCCTACGGAAAGCCTGGGACGCCCGAGAATTGATGTAACACTGCGTATTACGGGCCTTTTCAGGGATACCTTTCCCAATATCATCGAACTGGTGGAGGAGGCCGTGCAGCTGGCAGCCTCGCAGGAGGAGGACGGAGAGGTAAATTATCTCCGGAGGAATATCCGCAAGGATTTCGAGGAACTGAAAAACAAGGGCTTATCAGAAGAGGAAGCCACCGGACAGGCAGGCCTGAGAATTTTTGGCTGCCCTCCCGGCACCTATGGCGCAGGGGTGGACATCTTGATCAACAGCAGGAATTGGAAGGATTCCGGCGATCTGGGGGAGATTTATACCACCTGGGGGGGACATGCTTACGGAAGAAGGGTACACAGCCTCAAGGTCCGGGAGGTTTTCGCCCGGAGGCTTGCCGTTGCGGACGCTACGGTAAAGAACGAGTCCTCTATGGAAATCGATATGCTGGAGAGCGATGACTTCTATAATTACCACGGCGGTCTTATCGCGGCGGTAAAAACCCATTCGGGGAAAATGCCAAAGGCGTACAGCGGGGATAGCAGCGACCCGTCAAGGACTAAAATAAAAAATGTCAACGAAGAGACGGCCAGGATCATGCGGGCCAGAATCCTGAACCCCAAGTGGTTTGAAGGCCTCAAACGGCATGGCTACAAGGGGGCGCAGGAAATTGCGGCCATGGTGGACATCGTCTTTGGCTGGGACGCCACCTCCGAGGTGGTGGAGGACTGGATGTACGACAAAATCACCGAAAACTATCTCCTCAATGACGAAAGAAGGGAATGGATCAAAAGCGTGAACTCCTGGGCCGTGCAAAGCATGGCGGAAAGGCTCCTGGAAGCAAGCCAGCGGGGCATGTGGAATGCAAATGAGGAAATCCTCGGCAAGCTGAAGGGAATTTACCTTGACATTGAAGGAAATATTGAAGAAGCGCTATGACGAGGTTGGACGGATGGATAACGAAATTGCGGCCATAGGCCTGGAATATGAACAGAGTGAAATTGCCGCGGCTCTTGAAGGGATTGACGCGCTGCAGGTGGTCTTCCTTCCCGCGGCGGATATAAAAACCAGGGAAAAGCGGAAGCAGACCGTGGATTTTATCGGAAAGAACATCAAAGCGGTGATCGTCAAGGATATTTCCTGGGAGGAGGAGTTGGAGGATTTCTTTACGCTGCTCGCCCGGGAGGCGGCCGGAGTCCATGTGATTCCCATAGGCTCCGAAGCCATCAGCCGTGGTTTTGGCACCATTGACGCCGAAGGTGTCCAACGCATCAACCGGTATTTCGTCTATGGCGGAATACGGAATGTGACTTATGCCCTAGGCTATATCCGGGACAGGTACCTTTTGGAGAAAAAGGCGGCGGAAGGGACAGAACCGTTGGAAATGCCCTTTGACGGAATATTCCACCCGGAGGCGCCGGGGGTTTTTGCAACACTGGAGGCTTATGAGGGCTGGCTGCAAGAGAAGAAAGGCGGCGGAAAGCCCATGGGACGGGTGGGCCTGCTGGTCCACAGGAGCAGTTGGGCCGGAGGCAACCTTGCCGTTGAAGCAGAGCTGGTCAGAGCCCTTGAAGGCCGCGGTATCTGTGCGGTGCCCGTGTTTAGTTACGGTACCAAAGAACCGGAATTAAACAACCGGGCCTTTGACGAAATTATCCATGACTGCTTTAGCCTGGACGGAAGCCTTGCCATTGACGCCCTGATCCATTTGCAGTTGTTTTCCCTGGCCGGAGATTCATCGGCGGCAAATATTTTCCAGTTGATGACAGAGAAGCTGAAAGCCCTGAATATTCCCGTTTTCAGGCCGTTGATCAGCCATACCTGCAGCCTGGAGGCATGGCGGCAGGAAACAGAGGGGCTGGTGCAGGAAATCCCCTGGTCCTTTTCCGTTCCCGAAATGGAGGGGATGACGGAGCCCGTGATCCTTGGCTGCAGAGGTGAAAAGAACAGGTCTGTCCCCATAGGGGAAAGGATTGAACACTTTGCGCAAAGGGTGGAAAAATGGGTGAAAATCAGGAAAAAGCCCAATCAGGAGAAAAAGCTTGCGATTTTTCTCCACAATGCGCCCTGCTCCGGAGTGGAAGCTACCATCGGCGCCGCCGCCGGGCTGGACGCCTTTGCAAGCGCTGCGGGCATATTAAAAAGGCTTGTAGACGAAGACTGGAAGCTTAAGGATATCCCGGCCTCGGGCGAAGCGCTGCACCGGCTTGTCATGGAGAAAAAAGCATATTCCGACTTTCGCTGGACATCGGTGGAGGATATTGCGGATAGCGGCGGCTGCATCTATCAGATGCCGTTAAAGGGTGAGGGGGGCTATGAGGCTTTTTATGAACGTCTTGACCCGGAATGCCGCCGGAGGATGGAAGAGACCTGGGGGCCTCCCCCCGGCGAAGGCATGGTGGTTGAAAACAGGCTGGCCATTACGGGCATTGGCTTCGGAAATGCGGTGGTCATGGTCCAGCCAAAGAGGGGCTGCTACGGGGCAAAATGCACCGGCGAGGTCTGCAAAATCCTGCAGGACCCGTCATGCCCGCCGCCGCATCAGTACCTTGCTACCTACCGGTATGTGGAGGCGGTATTCAAAGCGGATGCAGTCCTGCATATAGGGACCCACGGCAGCCTGGAATTCCTTCCCGGAAAGTCCAACGCGCTATCCGGAAGGTGTTATCCCGACGCTGTCCTGGGAAGTCTGCCCAACCTTTACATCTACAATGCCGGCGTAGGCACGGAGGCCATCCTTGCAAAAAGGCGCAGCTATGCCGTGACGCTTGGGCATCTCCCTCCGGTATACAGTCCCATGGGGACGGAGGCCATGAGGCTTGCGGGGCTTATCGGCGAGTACCTTGAGGCCCGTTATATCGGAAGCAGGCAGGCAGACGAGCTGGAGGGGCGGATAAGGCAAAGCATGGCCTGGGTCAAGGGTGCCCAGGAGATTGTCAATGCAGAGGCTTCCTTTCAGGAGGGAATGGTCCGCTTGAGAAGCATTCTTGTACAGGCCGTGGCCAGGCCCCGGATGGAAAAGCGCCATGAATTCGGCGCGGAGCCGGATATGGAGGCTGCCGTATGGTACATCAATGAGGTCATCCTGTCCGAGGAGGAAGTGGACTCAAAGCTCAGGGCTGTTGATGGGCGCATGGGAAAGGAGCCTTCCGGCGAGGTTGGCTTCTGCAGCCGCGTAACGGAATTCATCCGGCAGTCCATAGGCTGCTGCCAAAATGGGGGCGCCATAGCCCAACGGCTTTACGGCGTTGAACAGGACCCGGGGCTTCTGGACTTTTTTGACTTGCTGGCGGTGGATATAAGAGAAATTTATGCAAGGCTCCGGCAGACAGGCAATGAAATGGAAAATCTGATTTCTGCCCTGAAAGGGGGATATGTGCCCCCAGGCCCGGCGGGCATGCCCGATGAAAACGGCAGGGACATCCTGCCCACAGGCAGAAATTTGTATTCGATGAACATGGACAAGATTCCGACCCAGGCAGCTTACAAGGTAGGGAGCGCAGCGGCGGAAGCCTTGCTTGCAAGCTACCGGGAGGACGAGGGGCGGCTTCCGGAAAAAATCGCAATGAACATGATTTCCCTGGATATCACCAGGTCTAAAGGAGAACAGCTTTCACAGGTTTTATACCTGATGGGCATTACGCCGCTCTGGGACAAGCGGGGAAGGGTAACAGGCCTTGCGCCCATCCCGGCGGAGGTCCTGGGACGGCCCCGCATAGATGTGACTGTGCGTATTTCCGGGGTACTCCGGGACTGCTACCCTGAAGCCGCGGAGATGATGGACGAGGCCGTGGCCATTGCTGCGGCGCTGCCGGAGGATGGCACTATCAACTATATCCGGAGGAATACTGAAAAAATTGCCGGGAAGCTGTCGGAGGCGGGTATCATGGAGAATGTCGGCGAGAGGGCGGCTATCCGGATTTTCGGAGACCGTCCCGGGACCTACGGAGCGGGGGTGGACCTTGCTCTGAAAGCCAGTGCGTGGAAGAGTGAGAAGGACCTGGCAAGGACCTTCATTTATTTCTCCTCCTTTGCCTACGGCAGAAAACTCAAGGGCGCCTCCGCCCTCCGGGAGTTTGTGGAAAATGTCCGGGATACCGACGCCTCCTATGATACCACCAGCTCAAAAAGATATGATATCCTTGACTCAAACTTCGGCGCTTCGGTGCAGGGAGGCTTTGGACTGGCCGGAAAAATGCTGCGGGGAAAAAGCGTCAGGCAGTACCATGGGTCCGGAGAAAAACCCGGACAGGTCAGTGTCCGGCGGCTGGAGGAAAAGCTGAAGGAGACCCTGGAAGAAACGCTGCTGAACCCCTTATGGAAGGAGTCTGTCAGAGAGAAGGGCTATGAAGGCGGAGCCCAGCTGATGCAAAGGCTGCAGAATGTATTCGAATGGCAATGCCTCGTTGAAAAGCTGGAGGATGAGCTCATCGACAGGGTTGTGGATGAATATGTCAATAATCCTCAGATGCAGCAGTGGTTCAAGGATCACAATCCTTACGCGCTGGAGGAAGCGGCAAGAAGATTTCTTGAGCTCCATCAGCGGGGAAAGTGGAAGCCGGCTCCCGGGGTCCTGGAAAAGCTCCGGTCAAGCTACCTGAAGCTGGAGGGAGACATGGAGGAGGGCCTGGGAGAGGTCAAAGGGGATATCCAGGCAGGCGGCATTGAAATCTTATCGGATTCCGATGTGAAAGGCTGGGGGGAAAAATTGAAGGAAGTGGACGAGGTACTGGGTGGAACAGATGGAGCATAAAGCGCCGGGGCTTTTGGTGCTCTGGCTGACAAACGACTGCAATCTGGGCTGCCGGTATTGCTATGCGGACGCAGGCCGTAAGAAGGAATCCATGACCCTGGATACGGCGATAAGAGCTGTCGGACGGATGGGGCAGGAAGGCTTCAAGCTGCAGCTTGCCGGGGGAGAGCCCCTGATGAATATGGTGCTGGTGAGAAAGCTCTACGAATATATCACGGAAAAAGGCATCCGTGCAAGCTTAAGGCTGCAAACCAACGGGACTCTCATCACGCCGGAGATTGCCGGAGAGATCCGGAGAATGCGGATTGCCGTGGGCGTCAGCCTGGACGGAGGAATTGACGCAAACGAAGCCCTGAGAGGCGGGACGGCGGAAGTCCTGAAGGGAATACGCCATCTCGCCGCCGAGGGCGTCGGGGTCAACCTCAATTGCGTCCTTACGGGACAGAATATCGAAAGCCTGCCCGGGCTGGTAGACCTGGCCTTTTACCTGGGAAATGTAAAGGGCGTCGGCATCGACCTTCTGCGAAGGGCCGGCAGGGCGGTTAAAAACGAAGTGCCCCCGGCCCGGGCCGACCAGATCGGCCAAGCCTTGCGGGAAGCCTATACAAGGACATTGGAATTGGAAAGGGCCTCCGGCAGGAGAATTTACATCAGGGAAATAGAGGAGGCAAAAAAGAGGCTGAAAGCGGGAAAGGGCTGCAGGGAATACTGCTATGCCGCCTGCGGAAGGGCCATGGTGGTACTTCCCGGCGGGAATGTCTGGCCCTGCGGTTCTCTGGTTGGAATCGAGGGCTATTTTATGGGGAATGTCATGGAAGGCGAGGTGGCGCCCCTGGCCCTGAAAGGCGGAAGAGACAGCGCCTGCGGCGGTTGCAGGTATGAGACGCTCTGCCCCGGCGGCTGTCCCTCAAGGCTTATCCTCAACTGCGGCGCAGCAACCCGGCAAAGCCAGGATTGCGCCCTGAGGAAAACCGCCTTTGAAATAGCGGAGGAGGAAATAAATGCTTGTATTTGAAAATCTGACAAAAAAGTATGGAGACATCACCGCCGTTGACAAGCTGAATTTGAAAATAGAAAAAGGTGAATTTTTCGGTCTGCTGGGGCCCAATGGCGCGGGAAAGACCACTACCGTCAGGATGCTGAGCACCCTGACCCCGGCCAGCAGCGGGGCCATTTATATTGACGGGGAAAAGACCGACCGGAACCTTACCCGGGTCAAGGCCAAAATCGGCGTTGTGCCCCAGCACATGAACCTGGAGGGAGAGCTGACCGCCTGGCAGAATCTTGAGCTTCACGGCTGCCTTTACGGCATTGAAAAAACGAAGCGGAGAAGGAGGACCGAGGAGCTTCTGGCCTTTACGGAGCTTTCAGACCGGAAAGGGGACCAGGTCAAAAGCTTTTCGGGAGGAATGAAGCGAAAGCTGATGATTGCGAGGGCGCTGATGCATGAACCGGAAATCCTCCTGATGGATGAACCCACCGTAGGACTTGACGCCGCCGTGCGGCGCAGGATGTGGGACCTGATGAAGGGCCTGAACAAGGATGGCCTGACGGTGCTGCTGACGACCCATTACATTGAGGAGGCCGAGGCATTGTGCACAAGGGTGGGGCTGATGAACGGCGGGAGATTGGTTGAGCTGGATACCCCCCAGAGGCTCGTCAAAAAATCCGGCAGCTTTGTATTGGAATGCTTCGAAAACGGTGAAACGAAAAGCCGCTTTTTTGACACCCGGGAGGAAGCTATCGGCAGCGCTGCAAAAATGACCGGAAGCGTCAATATACGTCCCGCCAATCTGGAGGATACCTTTATCAAGCTGACAAACAGAAAGGTGGAGGAATAGGGTGCAATTTACCGCGATACTGTGGCAGGAATACATCATTTTCAAGCGCAAGTTCTGGAGCATTACCACAGGCTCCATGATCGGGCCTGCGCTATATCTCATTGCCTTCGGCTGGGGGCTTGGAAGCGGCGTCAGGGTGGGAGGCGTCAACTATATCAGCTTCATCCTTCCGGGCATTATTGCCATGAGCGGCATGACCGTAAGCTTTAGCACCCTGGCCAACAATATTAACATAGCGAGAATCTATGACAAGACCTTTGAGGAGTTTATGACCGCCCCGGTGAACATGCTTGTGTTTGCCGTGGGGAAAATCATTGCCGGGGCGCTGCGGGGAATCTATTCGGCGCTGCTGGTCATCCTTCTTTCTCTTGTGTTTCATACGGGTCTTCGGATCAATCCGTATTTTATTCTGATTGTTGTACTTAACTGCCTTGTCTTTTCGGCAATGGGCTTTACGGCAGGCATTGTCATCGACTCCCATGCGGACATGGGAAAATTCACGAATTTTATTATCACCCCCATGTCCTTTCTCTGCGGGACTTTTTTCCCGCTGGACAGAATGCCTCCGGTGCTTCGGGAGTTCATATGGCTTCTGCCCCTGACCCATACCAGCCTTGGCTTGAGGAGCAGGGCAGAGGACGCCCTGAACATGCTTTCACACCCGCTGGTGTTACTGCTGTACTTTGCCGTCTTGCTGCTGGCGGGCATAAAACTGTGCAAGAAAGCCGAATAGCGGCAGTGGAAATGACAAATCACATGTTGGAGAGGAAAATCGCCATGGAATTTGAAAAGAAAACATATCCCTTTACCGCCATTGTGGGGCAGGAAAAAATGAAAAAGGCCCTGGTCCTCAATGTAATCAATCCCTTGCTTGGCGGGGTGCTGATCCGGGGAGAAAAGGGCACGGCCAAGTCTACCGCAGTGAGGGCTCTGGCGGAACTGCTGCCGGAAAGGACCATGGCCGGGGGATGCCTGTTTGGCTGTGACCCGGAGGATGAAAGCATGCAGTGCGACGGGTGTGCGGAAAAAAGGGCCGGGGGCCGGGGACTGCCCGCAGTGCCATCGAAAATGAAGGTGGTGGACCTTCCTGTCAGCGCGACGGAGGACAGGGTGGTGGGTACCCTGGACATTGAGCATGCAATCAAAAAAGGGGAAAAGAAATTTGAGCCGGGGATCCTCGCCCAGGCCAATCGGAATATCCTGTATGTGGATGAGGTGAATCTGCTGGACGACCATGTGGTGGACATCCTTTTGGACTCCGCAGCCATGGGGGTCAACATCCTTGAGCGGGAGGGCATTTCCTTTACGCATCCGGCGCGGTTCATCCTGGTAGGCACCATGAACCCCGAGGAGGGAGACCTGAGGCCGCAGCTGCTGGACAGATTCGGACTGGTGGTGGACGTGGCCGGCGAAAGGGATGTGGCGCGGCGGGTGGAGGTCATCAAAAGAAGGCTGGCCTTTGAGAAGGACCCCGGGGCTTTTGCAATGGAATTTGAACCCTTGCAGCAGGAGTTGAGGGACAGGATTGCCGAGGCGGGCAGGCTCCTCAAGGAGGTCCGCTATGACGACACGATTCTTGAAATGGCGGCCAGAGTATCCATTGAAATGGGGGTAGACGGGCACCGGGCGGATATCGGAATGATTAAGACAGCCGCCACCCTTGCCGCCTATCACCTGAGCCGGCAGGTAAGCCGCAATGACATGCTGGAGGCCGCGGAGCTGGTGCTGCCCCATAGGATGAGACGCAGGCCCTTTGAAGAAGGAGCCATGGAATTTTCGAAAGTAGAGGAGATTATCGGTACCGCCGACGGACCGGAGAAAGCCTGATTGACGGCAGATGTCCGCAAGACCGTGGCGTAAGCCATGGAGAAAGAGGAAGGGGGAGAAGCCGTTGCTGCGTAGTTCTGTTTTTCCGTTTTGCGCCGTTCTGGGCCAGGACAAAGTTAAAAAAGCATTGCTGTTGAATGTAATCAACCCGTCCATTGGCGGAGTTTTGATCTGCGGAGAAAAGGGCACCGCGAAATCTACGCTGGTGAGAGGCCTGGCGGCGGTCCTCAGAGATACGGAGGTGGTTGAACTGCCTCTGAACATAACAGAAGACCGGCTGGTGGGGACCATTGACATTGAAAAGGCCGTCGGAGAGGGCAAAAGGTGCTTTGAGGCCGGAATTCTTCACCGGGCCGACGGAAATATATTGTATGTGGACGAGGTCAACCTGCTCAGCGAGCATATCGCAAACTGCCTCCTGGAGGCCGCTGCCTCCGGCGTCAGCCATGTAGAGCGTGAGGGGATATCCTGTACCCACTCCTCCCGTTTTGTTCTGGTCGGTACCATGAACCCCGAGGAAGGAGCCTTAAGGCCGCAGCTTTTAGACCGGTTCGGCCTGTATGTCGAGGTCTGCGGCAGCAGGCAGCTGTCCGAAAGAAAGGAAATTATCCGAAGAAGGCTGGAGTATGAAAAGGGCCCCCTGGAATATTTTTCGAGGTGGGAGGCTGAAGCCCGAGCGCTTTCCGACCACATCAGCCGCGCACAGAAAAAGCTTCAAGGGGTAAAAGTCTCTGACAATATTCTCACATTGGCTTCCGAGATGGCCATGGAAGGGAACTGTGCCGGGCACCGTGCGGAGCTGGTGATCATAGAGTCGGCAAAGGCCATGGCAGCCTTTGACAACCGAGGGTATGTGACGGTGGAGGACATAAAGCAGGCGGCAGAGCTTGCCCTTCCTCACCGGATAAGGGAAATGCCGCCCCGGATTGCGGAAGACCCGCCGGAGGAAGCGGACAGCGGCCCGGACCGTGAGGAACCGGAGCTGGAATCTTCGGGGGATGAAGCCGGAAAGGAAGAGGAGAACTCCCAGGACGGGACGGACAATGAAGCCGGCGATATGAAGGAGGAAAAACCACCGGAGCAGGAACCGGGAGAAGAGAAGGCTGCCGATGCCGCCGGCCCGGAGGGGCCTGCACAGCAAGGCGGCGGACAGGGTGCGGCGGGAGAAGAAAGCGTTGAGGAGCCGGGAGAGATTTTTGAAATCCGGCCGCTGGTCATAGAGGCCGCGGAAAGAAAAAAAAGAAAAGGAAGCGGCAAAAGGGTCCGGACCCATACCGGCGCTCACCAGGGGAGATATGTCCGGTATACCTTCCCGAAAGGAAAGCTGAAGGACCTGGCCTTTGACGCGACTCTGCGGGCAGCGGCGCCCTATCAGCGGACCAGAGAAAGGGAGGGGACGGCGGTGGTCATCAGGAGCACGGACTTTAGAGAAAAGGTCCGCGAAAAGCGCACAGGGAGCACGATTCTATTCATTGTCGACGCCAGCGGCTCCATGGGAGTGCGCCAGAGAATGAAGGCCGTTAAAGGCGCTATCCTTTCCATCCTCAACGATGCCTATCAGAAGCGGGACAAGGTGGGGATGATTGCCTTCCGAAAGGATTCGGCCCAGCTGCTCCTTGGCATCACAAGAAGCGTCGAGCTTGCCCAAAAGAGCCTCCGGGAGCTTCCCACCGGCGGGAAAACACCTCTGGCCGGCGGACTGTACAGGGGCTATGAGCTCCTGAAGGCTGCAAAGCTGAGAGACCTTGAAATGATCCCCTTGCTGGTCCTTGTTTCCGACGGCAGAGCCAACGTCGGACTGGGAGGGGCAGACCCTGTGGAGGACGCCGTGAAGATGGCAGGCCTGATTGCCTCCGAAGGGATCAAGTCCCTGGTCATTGATACCGAGAAGGATTTTATCCGGCTGGGGCTGGCAGGCAAAATAGCCCGGGCCATGAACGCGCAGTACTGTCGGCTGGAGGAGCTGGAACAAAAGGGGATAGAGCTTGCGGTAAGGAACATGGTATAATCATAGAAGAAAAAATAAGCCTTCGATAGCTTATTTTTTTTTATTAGAGAAAAACTTAAAAAAGAAATTACCGCGTTTCGAGCTAAATATGATAAAATACAGGAGGACAAGGATTACCAATGAAGTCCGAAAAGTGACGGAATATTTGTTTGAAAGAAAAGCACTTATAGAAAGCTTCAATGGAGTTATAAATGCAAAGTGTCGGGGGCACATATACTCAGTAGCCTTAAAGCTTGCCTGGGCCGTAACAATTCATAAAAGTCAGGGATTAGCGCTTTGAAAAGCATGATAAGGTATCGTGATGAAAGGTGAGAGATGGGCAGTTTTCTAGCAGAACTGGAAGAGAATCAAATCCTGTCTGCCGATATGGTTCTGAACCTCAGGGATTATATAGCCTCGAGGAATCCGGAGCTGTCCGTTGCCATGCGGGCCCGGATATTTGCCGATGCCTTAAACAGGATGGTCGGCAGCAGACTGCCCGGTTTCAACGAAGAGCCTTTGGGAAAGCTTAAAGAGCTGCTTTTCAGGGATGCTGCAACAAAGTCCGTTTTTTTCATTGATTGCTCGGATATCTTCAAAGCCGCCGTGAGGCTTAAAACACTGGGGAGTGAATTCCTGGACCAGCTAACCTGCTGGCTTTCGGAGGTTTTGAAAAAGCCTGTCCTCAAGGAAAGCCTGTTTGACCTTGTACTTCAAGCCCGCAACCATCTGGAGGCAGAGCCGGAGGCTGATGTTGCCGCGATTCTGAAAGCCGTGGAACAAAGCATGGGCGGATTGAAATATGCCGGACAGCAGCTTGAATCTGCAGAAGATTTATATGCTGAGACAGAAGAGCGTGAGGCGGATGAGGATTATGGCTCAATTGAATGGGACGAAGGCACAGGTCCTCTGTCCGAAGAAATAAATATAAAAGGGAAAAAGACCTTGTCCTCCGTTTTTTCAATAGGGCAGCAATTTTTCCCCAAACCGAAGAGGCTGCTTGCGATGTCGGCAGCCTCTGTTGTGCTGCTCTCTCTGTTTTTTACCAATACCGTCCCTGACAGTTCCTTTATAGCAAATATAGCAAAATCAGACGTGTATGCTTTGAATACAATACTGCCGCTGCCATCCTATGCAGTTCAGGAAATCAGCATAAAACAACCTGTCCATGTGGAGCCCTCTGTGATTGCAACCGCCGGCAAAAGAATGAAAGCTACGGCATATGACCTTTCTGTGGAAAGCTGCGGTAAGAAACCGGGACATCCTCTTTATGGAATTACCAACTCCGGAACAAAAGCCACGGTCGGCAGAACAGTGGCCGTTGACCCCAAGGTGATTCCCCTTGGCAGCAGGCTTCAGATAAGTTTTCCGAAGGAATACGCCTACCTTGACGGCATTTACATTGCAGAAGACACCGGGCGGCTGATTCAAGGCGATAAAATCGATATCTTCTTCGGCGAGGACAGGGAAGGCGAAAGAAAAATATATAAAAGCACCATGAACTTCGGCATCAGGTATGTCGACGTAAAAGTACTGGGCCACTAGGGAAAGTAGCCTGAAAGACGGTGGAAGATTTATCAGCAGTCCCCAATGATCAATTTTCATTCGGCGCTGACAATCTGGCTTTCCACACAATAAAACGTTATCATCCGGCCGCTGATGCCCCATCTTTCACCGGCTTCTTTAACAGCCAATAATCCATGTCATGATCTCGCGTAAATTTTTTTTATTATACTGCAAAACCTTGCAATCTTCAAGAATTTGAAATGTACAAAAAAATGTAGAAGAATGTAACAGACAAAGCGACTGTCCGCTTGCCTGCCCTAAGTACACGACTTATATTTCTGTATGTTATTGTATCAGGAAACATGCCTAAATTCAGTATCTATGCGGGTTTTGCAATGAAGGAGGACCCTATTGCAAATTAGAAGAAAGAAATTTTAGAAAGAAAACATATTTGTAATTTGTTAAAAAGTAGTTAAAGTATTCATTTGAGCTTATGTCAAATGCATTTTCTTTAATGTCTGTTTTGGGTTCAGCACAAAAGGTTATAACTGGATATTCCTTTTCCATCTTCGGATACAATTTGTTTTCAACCCATAAATTATATGAATTTGATATAATATCAAATTCTCCATTAGTAACAACAGAAATTTTTTCATTAACTTCCAGCGCCCACATAAAATTAACTTTATTGTTAGTAAATTTTCTGCTCACAAGTAACCCAAATCTACCGTTCTTAATATTATTCTGATCCACATTAGATTCTATCATCTCTACTTTTATTCCGTCAACATATGCTTCTAATGTAATAGCTATCTGCTTACTATAAGATGTGCCGACGGTTTCATCCAATGAAATTGTCCAAGGTCAGCTTTAATTTTCTTATCGCTGACTTTGGATAATTTCATATTCAATATCACCTACAAGTGATATATTTCCCGTTATAGTTCACACCCCTGTCACCAGAATCCCATATCCAGAAAGAGCTTAAGGGAAAGCGTGGCAGAGCGAACTTTTGCCCCCTGAGAATCCTGATATAAGTGGAATTATCTATGTCAATGAAAGGAAGAATATGATAAAATAAGAGTAAACATGGTAAACCACAGTAAACCTCAGGTTTACCAATGTTTACACAGGATGATCATACTAGAGCCGGGGTGTTTTATGAATATTAAAAGGCTGCCTTATGGGGTAAGCAATTATAAGACTATTGTGCAGGGGAATTATGTATATGTGGACAAAACCGCATATATCGAAAAGCTGGAAAATTATCATTCGCCGTTCTTATTTTTCCTTCGTCCGAGGAGATTCGGTAAAAGCTTGTTTATGACCGTATTGCAGCACTACTATGACATAAGCGAAAAAGATAATTTTGATACGCTTTTTGGCAATACTTATATTGGCGGGCATCCTACGAAAGAAAGAAATGGATATTATATCCTGAATTTTGATTTTACCGGAGTGACGACTGATACAAAGGAGCAATTGGAAGAAAGCTTCAAAAATATTACTAAGATTGCATTTGATACATTCATAAGTAAATATGGGCTTAGTGTTCAATATTTGCAGCAAGGGTCGGCGGCGAATATGCTTGAAAGCTTTCTGGCTGATGCCGGTCAAAAGGTTGACAGGCCGATATACATAATCATTGATGAGTATGACCATTTTGCCAATGAGCTTTTAAGCTTTCAGTTGGAGCTTTTCAGGCAGTCTGTAAGCCACACAGGCTTTGTCAGGAAGTGGTACGAGGTATTGAAGAAAGCTACGAAGACAATTGTTAATAAAATATTTGCAACAGGCGTGAGCCCTATTACCCTTGACAGCCTTACAAGCGGATTCAATATAGCCAAGAATATCACAAGGAATGAACTGTTTCATGAAATGATGGGCTTTACAGAAGAGGAAGTGAGGGGGCTTGTAAAAGCGGTTGCAAAGTCTGAAATCAATGGGCGGGAAATGGATAATTTGCTCGATATCCTTAAGAAAAACTATAATGGCTATTTGTTTTCCGAAAATGCCGGCAGACGATTATTCAACAGTGATATGATTTTGTATTATCTGCAGGACTACGTTGAATTTGGCAGGGGCCCGGACGACCTGATTGATGAAAATATAGCAAGCGATTACGGCAAGCTTGGCAAAATGTTTGAGCTGAAAAACAAGGACGGCAACATGGAGGTGCTGGACAGGATCCTCAAGGAAGAAGAAATCATTACGCAAATCACCAAACAGTTCAGCATGGAAAAAGATTTCTCACAGGATGACTTTAAGTCGCTCCTCTATTACCTGGGTTTACTCACTATAGACAAAAAGATACTGGACAGCGTCAGCCTGAAAACGCCTAACTATGCAATCAAAGGACTTTATTACCAGTATTATGTCAAAAAACTGGAAGAAGAGATGGACTACGCAATAGACACCTCCGATATCAAGGCGGCTATCAGGCAAATCGCCCTGGAGGGGAGCAACGACAGGCTTGTGGCTATTCTGGAAAAAACCCTGAATAAATTGTCCAACAGGGACTACATAAAGTTTGATGAAAAATATGTAAAGCTGCTACTGTTTTCTTATTGTATCTTAAGCAATGTGTATATGGTGAAGTCGGAATACGAGGTCGAAAACGGCTATATCGATATAGCGCTGCTCAGGCGGGAACCGATTGAACCTGCCTATTTTGGAATATTTGAGATAAAATATATCCGGCAGAATGAATACCGGAAGCAAGGCCAAAGCCTGGTTGAGCAAAAGCTGCATGAGGCAGTCAAGCAGATCGAAAAATACAATACGTCTCTTGAACTGGCAAAGCTTCCAAATCTGAAAAAATGGGTATTGGTGTTTGCAGGGGATGAATGTGTGAAGAATATTGAAATACAGTAAGGATCGCCTAAAATATAAGTTCGGATTCTTTTCTGGGGGACCTGAATGGTCTATGGCAAAGCCATCTGCTCGTCCATGCAGCCTGCTTCGGGCAGTTCTCCGCAAATGATTATCCGAAGTTATATTTTTGCGGACCCTAAGCGTGTTTCGAGATAAATGTGATAAAAGTAGGAGTAATGTCCCTTTTGGAAGGAAAGCACTCATGGAAAGATTCGATGGAGCAATGAATACAGTGGATAATCCGCAATTAGAGCTTGCGTTTAATTTTGTTCAATACACCAACAGGAACATATTTTTAACCGGAAAAGCCGGGACCGGGAAAACTACTTTTTTGCATAACTTGAAATCTTCAACTCCCAAAAGAATGATCGTTGTTGCACCTACCGGCGTAGCGGCCATCAATGCAGGGGGCGTGACCGTCCATTCGTTTTTTCAATTGCCTTTCGGCCCGTTTATTCCATCCGAGGAGAATAGTGAAGAATCAATCGGACCTCGTCAAAATATCCAGAAATTTAATAAAGAAAAGATAAATATTATTAGAAGCCTGGATTTATTGGTAATTGATGAAATCAGTATGGTACGGGCCGATTTGCTGGATGGAATCGACGATGTCCTGAGGCGGTTTAAAGATAAAAGCAAGCCCTTTGGCGGCGTCCAACTGCTCATGATCGGTGATATTCAGCAGCTTGCACCGGTGGTAAAGCAAAATGAGTGGGAGCTTTTGAAACCATGGTATGCTTCCGCTTATTTTTTTAGCAGCAGGGCATTATTGAAAACAAACTATATTAGTATTGAATTAAGGCATATTTACAGGCAAAGTGATCAGCGTTTTATTGATTTGCTTAACAAAGTACGTGAAAATATAGTGGATGCCGACACCTTGAACGAACTAAATAAAAGGTTCGATCCGGCCATTGCCCGCGATGCGCCGGAAGGGTACATAATTCTAACTACCCACAATTATCAGGCACAAGCAATTAATGAACGCAAGCTGGGGCAAATCGATCGTAAAGCATTCCATTATAAAGCGGATATTCAGGGAGATTTTCCTGAATATGCTTACCCTACCGGTGATAAGCTCACCTTAAAGAAGGGGGCGCAGGTGATGTTTATAAAAAATGACCCATCTGCCGCAAAGCTTTATTATAATGGCAAAATCGGGATCATTGAAAAAATTGACACCGATACGATTTTTGTGAAATGTCCCGGTGAGTTGCAAAGTATCCCTGTTATGAAAGCGGAATGGCAGAACTCCAAATATACCCTTAATAAGGAAACCGGGGAAATTGAAGAAAGCGTCGATGGGATATTTACACAATATCCTTTAAAGCTTGCCTGGGCGATAACCATTCATAAAAGTCAGGGGTTAACCTTTGAAAAGGCGATTATTGACGCCAATACTTCTTTTGCCCATGGACAGGTTTATGTAGCCCTTAGCCGGTGTAAAACCCTTGAGGGGATGATATTAAGCTCAAGGCTTTCGCCGCAAAGTATAAAAAGCGATACGGAGGTCCTGAAATTTGCCCGGGACGTTGAATCCAATCCGCCGGATAACGCAGCATTGGAACAGTCCAAATTCGAGTATCAGCAGTCGCTGATTTTTGAACTGTTTGATTTTAATGAAATCAAAGGGCAGCTGCTGTATTGCTTAAAGCTATACAGGCAAAATGCTGAAAGCTTGCATACCGGTCTGAAGGACAGCCTGGAACAAATACTGCTATCGGTAAATACTCATTTAACAGGGGTCGCCGACCGGTTTAAACCCCAAATACTTCAACTGCTGAAATTTCAGCCCGAGGCTGAAAAAAACCAGCAGCTAAACGAGAGAATGATAAAAGCGAGTATATTTTTTGTAGAAAAAATTAAAAGCGAAGATATAAAGGCGCTGCAAGACATAAGAGTTGAAAGCGATAATAAAAGTGTAAAAAAGTCGGTGAGTGAAGCGCTTGAAAAAGCTAAAACAGCGTTATTGGTAAAAGCGGACTGTTTGAATAAATGCAAAGAAGGCTTTAATGTTAAAGCCTATTTGGACATCCGGGCAAAATCTTATCTTGAAAATACAACCGTGCAAAAATTATTTGATGTTCATAGGGAAGAGACTACAAGCGATTCTACCGAACATCCGGATTTATATGCAATACTAAAAAAGTGGCGGGCGGCAAAAGCAGAAGAAATGGAACAACCAGGTTTTTTAGTATTACATCAGAAAGCATTGCTTCAAATTGCAGAGCAGCTGCCCTCCACCCTGAAGCAGTTAAAAGGGATCAGTGGGATTGGTAAAAGGAAAATAAAAGCCTTCGGGCAGGAGCTTCTCGATTTGGTCAACCAATACCGCAAAGAAAATTCCATCAATGGGAAATTATCTTCAGGATCTTCAGAGATAGATATGTCTACGGATAAAAAAACCATTGGGAAATCTCAAACAAAAAATTCGCCTCATACGCGGGTGATAAGCTTTGACATGTTCAAACAAGGTAAAAGCATTTCTGAAATAGCTGCCGGACGTGGACTTACAATTGGGACAATTGAGGGGCATCTGGCTGTATACGTATTAAACGGCCAATTAAATATTTCAGAGGTAATTGAAGCAGAAAAGCTAAGTAAAATAGCTTCCGCCTTTAAAAAGCATGGCTTATCGGTTTTAAACCCTGTGAAGGAGGAAGTGGGGCCTGATTTCACCTATGGTGAATTAAGACTGGTACAAGCTCATTTACGTTTCCTGGAGAAATAAGCTTTATTTTTCGTACCAATTTTCCGCTTGTTTATCCACTTGCGGATCAGGGTTTATCAATCCCTAAAACAATAAAGGGAAAAAATATAAATCCTTGGACACTACTGCCGAATATACTTCTGACAAAGAACTGTTTATGAATTTGTAATTCAGGGCATAAATATTCCAGTGGATCCAATCCATAGATCTTTATAGGCGCCGATTAAGAGTTTTGCCATTTGATGAGCTAAGGGAGCAGCGGGAGGGTAACGATGGGTTTTTATGAGCAGATAAGCAGTTACTATGATTATATATTCCCTACAGGTACACAGCAGTTGGAGTTTATTAAAACTGCTGCCGGGCTGCCGCCTAAGGATGTGCTGGATGTGGCTTGCGGGTCCGGCGGCTACTCTGTGGCCCTTGCCAAAGTCGGATATTCAGTCACGGCAGTGGACCTCGATGAAAAGATGATTGCCATGACGCTGGAAAAGGAGCGCCAGGAGCATCTGGGCATAAACGCACAGGCCTGCAATATGCTGGATATATTCAGGAGCTTTGGTTCAAGCGCCTTTGATCTGATCTTCTGCATAGGAAACTCCATTGTACATTTAGGCAGTAAAACAGATATATTGGATGCATTGAAGCAGATGCGGTGCTGTCTGAAGCCTGACGGAGCCTTGATCCTCCAGATTATCAATTTTGACAGAGTGTTCAGGCACAACATCACCAGTCTGCCTACAATCACGAATGATGAAATCGGATTAAAGTTTGTTCGGAATTACAGCTACGATGATAAAAGCGGACGGATCAAATTCAATACCCTGCTAACGGTTAACGGGTCCGGGGACAGAGAGGAATATGAAAATACAGTTGAATTACTGCCTCTCCTGTCATACGACCTGAAGGCGCTTATGGATAAGGCGGGCTTCAAGGATGTTTCATTTTATGGGGACTTTGAGTATTCGGAATATAATGAGGATGCATATATGCTTGTGGTTAAAGGAACTGTGTGAGAAATGCGGAAAATCCCCTCCGGATTCTCTCACCCTATATTTACGGCAGCGCCAGCTTACCCATGACCACCGGCCTGGAGGCTCCTGTTGCCGAAGGGAGGTTGTTGGGATTGCCGAAAAGAAATTCATTGCCCAGTATGGCAAAAGCGATGGCCTCTTTGGCGTCACTGGAAAAATCCAGGGACTCCATGGGAGCTACTGTTTGTTTCAACCCTTGCTCCAGCGCCTTCATCAGGGTTGCGTTATACACCCCGCCGCCGCCGACAAGAACCTCGCTAATATCAAATTCTTTATCAATATAATTTTTAAAATGCAGCAGGATGGAGGAGGCGGTATAAGCAGTCACTGTTGCCGTAATATCCGCAAAACTGAGACCCCGCCGTATACCTTCCGCCCACAGCCTCTTGGCCATATCCATACTGTAGTACTCTCTGCCTGTGCTTTTAGGCGGATTTTTATAAATGAAGCTGTCGGAGCTCAGCATTTCGCTTAGCCATTCACTGCAAATACTGCCACCGGCGGCCAGTTGTCCTCCCTTGTCATAATTGCTGCTTCCATGGGTGCCGATTTTCACTATGGCATCGATAAGCATGTTGCCGGGCCCGGTGTCAAAGGCAACCACATCCTGGGGCCTGGCGCCGGCCTTGAGGATGGTAACATTGCTGATGCCGCCGATGTTGATGAATACCCTGCCTTTTTCAGAGCTTCCAAAAAGGAGGTAATCAGTAAACGGCACCAGCGGCGCGCCCTGTCCGCCCACTGCCATATCTGCGGGACGGAAATCCCCAACGGTTGGGCAGCCTGTCCCTAGAGCAATTTCAGATAAATCCCCGATTTGCAGGGTAGCATGCTCTTCCGGCATATGATACACCGTCTGGCCGTGAGAGCTGATAAAGTCTACGGCATCTGCCGCAAATCCGGCTTTGCTTATTACCTCCAGTGCAGCCTGCGCCATCTTGCGGCCGAGATACGCATTCATCCGGCACACCTCCTCAACAGAGGATGTGGCGGGGGAACACAATCTTACTAGCTCATTTTTCTCTTTGCTGTCATAGGGAAGCGTAATAAAATCAATGAGCCTGACGCGGGTGTCCCTGCCGCAGCCCCGGATTTCCACCAAAGCCGCGTCCACCCCGTCAAGAGAGGTACCTGACATCAGCCCTACTGCCAGTCTTTTATCCTTTTTGACCAGCTTTTGCAATTTTTCAACCATCCTCTGCACCTCACAATATTGTCACAGGCATTTTGCCTTTTGGCTCATCCAGGCCGAAGATCAGCCTCGCAGCTGCGCACAGCGCGGGATAAGTATGCTCAAAGGTTGCGATGTATGTCGCTGCGCCATGGAAACAGGAAATATCATAGGGACTTTTCATGGCCACAACAATAACCTTCTCTTTATTTTCCAGCAGGGCGTTGACCCATTGGACCTGCTGAGGATTCTGTGCTGCCGACAGAGTGCCGGCGATAATGGTATCGTATTGACCCGCCTTTTCCAGTATGCGGAGGATTTCTTCGGCGTCCGGGCTGCCGGAAACCGCAAATTCCTCCGCAGACGGATGAATTTCTCTCACGGCTTTACCCAGGGAACAGTTGGAATATTGGACATCCTCTACTTGGAGCATATTTCCTTCTGCCGGGTATATTACAAGAACCTTGCCGGAGGACGCCTTTGAAACCGGTACCGCGGCCTCTTCATTCCTGTAAAGCGTGACACCCTGCCTGTAGATTTCCTGAGCCAGCTTTTTGTGGCGCTGTCCGCCTACTTCCTCCGGCAGCCGGAGGCTATTCAGGTCATTGCCGATATCCTTCCATGACAGGTACCTGTCCTTTAGCTTCTGTACTCTTTCACAGGCGGATTTTAAGGCCGTTTCTGAAATTCCGCCCTCGGTCACCGCATTTGCAAGTGCTATGGCAGCGCCCTTTTGAAGGTCATAGGTATGGGATATCATAACGAGGTCCGCACCTGCTTTGATGGCTGCCACCGCACCGTTAACAGTACCGATGGTGTTTTTGACGGCATGCATCTCCAGGCAGTCGGTGGTTACGACGCCGTTATAGCCCAGATGCTCTCTTAAAACGCCTGTTAGGATTCTTGGGGATAATGTCGCCGGTATACGTTCTTCCCCATCGATGGAAGGAAAATGGATATGCGCTGTCATGATGGTATCCGCGCCCCGGCTTATCAAAGTCTTGAAGGGCATCAGCTCGACTGCTTCCAGCCTCTCCATTCCATAGGGGACAATAGGTAGGTTCAGATGTGAATCCACATCCGTATCGCCATGTCCCGGAAAATGCTTCAGCGTGGTAATCACTCCGGCTGCTCTCATGCCCCTGATGGCTTCCCATGCAAAGTCCGCCACTATAAGGGGATCTTCACCGTAGGACCTTACTCCGATAACCGGGTTACGGGGATTGTTGTTTACATCCGCCACCGGGGCAAGGTTCCAATTGATGCCCAGGGCCTTCAATTCGGCGCCTGTGGCCAGGCCTGTCCAATAGGCGTTGTCTGTGCTGCCGGTTGCCCCCAGCAGCATCGCACCCGGAAAAACAGTGGTTCCTGCACCGAGCCGCCTGACCACTCCGTTTTCCTGGTCGACGCATAGGAGCAGGGGCCTTTGGTGTCCTGCCTGCTTTGCAATCATTTGCAACTCCGTTGTTAAGCGCAGGACTTCTTTTGCATTTCCTATGTTCCGTGCAAATAAAATGATGCCGCCTACTTTATACTCCCTGATCAGTTCTATAATTTCACTACTGGGAGAGATGCCGTCAAACCCGCATACCATAAGCTGTCCGATCATTGCTTGCAAATCAGCGCTATTCATTGTTGAGCCGTCTCCTTATCATTATTAAAATCGGATGTTTATTTCAGCGGCTTTTGTATATCTTAACATATATAGCCATTAAATCAGCCCATATATCCTGTATCCATACTTTTCCGGGAAGTAATTGACGTTTACAATGCCTACAGTACCATACCGGCATGGAGTCCGTCAATAAGGAAGAGACATTTTTGGAACTTAAAAACAAAATATAATAAAATTTATGAAAAAGAGTTGCAAAAACACAAATTATTGTGTATGATAAAAACAATGATGCAATTCATAAAGTCAAGAGATGCTGATTATGTGCAGAAGGCGAGCATGAGTCAATTTTATCCTAGCGGGAAGAGAGAAAAATAGTTACATAAGTAAAAGTGGTTGTTGAAATTTAGTTTCAGATCATTTGCTGTAAAAACCGCACCGCCTTAATCAAAAATTGACTTTCACTAAATATTGAAAATATTGAATGCAGCAGACAGAAGAGGTAACAATAATCTAAGATGAGGTGATAGACAGTGGAGAAACCTCTTGGTAATCTTACTACTGAACAAATTAATTCTAAATCGAATCATATTGATATGTGCAATACAAAAGAGATGCTTCAGATCATCAATGATGAAGATATGCGTGTTCCGCTTGCCATCAGAGCGAGTCTTGATAATATTGTCGAGGCCGTGGACGTAATTGTTGAGGCCATTAAGGCCGGAGGAAGGCTATTCTATATCGGTGCGGGAACCAGCGGAAGGCTGGGCGTGCTGGATGCCGCTGAGTGTCCGCCCACATTCGGCACCGACCCGGAGCTTGTAAAAGCAATTATTGCAGGAGGCAGCGAAGCTTTAATCTGTGCAGTGGAAGGCGCAGAGGACGATGAGGACCTTGGCAGGGCCGCCATAGCGAATAACAATATAACAGGGAAGGATGTGGTTGTAGGGATCACTGCCAGCGGAAGAACACCCTATGTTCTGGCAGCGATGAAAGAGGCAAAGTGTATAGGGGCAAAAACGGTTGGAATAAGCAACAATGGGCAGTCACTCATCAAAGAGCTGGCAGACATCGAAATAACGCCTCTGGTGGGACCGGAAATAATCATGGGCTCCACACGCATGAAATCAGGCACTTCGCAAAAGCTGGTCTTAAACATGATATCTACGGCAGTTATGATCAAGCTTGGCAAGGTATATGGAAATTTGATGGTAGATTTGCGGCCGACAAATATAAAGCTTGTCAACCGTGCCGTACGCATAATCATGCGTGCCACCGGACTGGATGAGGGTAAAGCGAAAGAGTATCTGGAGCTTTCCGGACTGAATCCTAAAGTTGCCATCGTAATGTACGCTACGCAGACGGATAGAGCTGCGGCTTTGAATCTTCTTTCGCAGAACATGGGGTTTGTCACCAGAGCAATCAATAGTGTCAGAGTTTCGTAATAACACATTACAAATTTTTAGGAGGTAAGGTCTCAATGAAAAAGGTTATTTCTCTATTATTGGCGGCAGTACTGCTGCTCGGAATGACTGCCGGATGCGGCAAACAAAACGGACAGGCGGAACAAACAACATCCGGAACAGTAGCTGCAACGACAGCGGAAACGATAGCGGGGGAATCTGTGACATGGGATTCACCGGGCCTGACATGGAAGAAGGATACCAGTCCCGTCAAATATTCATTGTTTCTCGACATTCCATGGTCACCGGTCGATGTGTGGGGGACCGACCATGTTTCCCAGGAAGTCACCAAGCTGACGGGTATCAGCTTTGAGGTGACAAAAGCCCAGGACACCAATCATCTTGGCCTGCTTCTGGCCTCAGGGGATCTTCCGGACTCCATCTTTCTTTTCTCAAAAAAAGAAAGATTTGAAAGCTCCACTGTTTCACAGCCGTGGGATGAGCTCATCCCCAAATACGCACCGGAATTTGACCGCCTTATCGATCCCAGTGAGAAGGCCCTTGCCACAGTTGATGACGGTCACTACTATACACTGTATACCCACAACAGAAATCAGGCTTACTGGGATGATCCGAAGCTGCCGACTTCCTACGGCGAAGCGACCGTCATGCTGAGGGACGACATCATGGCGGAGCTTGGAAATCCCAAAATTGAATCAATGGATGATTTTTATACTGTATTAAAGCAGGTTGCGGCAAAGCATCCCGACTATATACCCTATTTACAGCCCAATGTTAACAGTACCGCTCTTAGCGGGTGGTTCGGAATCAACAGTGTAGGGGCATGGTTTGTAGACAAAAACGGCAAGGTAGGACTCCCCCAGGGAGATAAAGAAAGCTTCCAGCCTTACCTGCAGTATATGAACAAGTTAAGCCGCGAAGGGCTTTTAAGCACGGAAGGTCTTACCTATGATTTCGAAAAACAAAAACAGGCGATTCTGGCAGGCAAGGTTTTCGCAACGGCAGGACAGTGCTTTGATGTTGACGTACTCAATGAAGAGCTTGATAAAACCCCGGGCAATACGCTCCGTTACACCGCAGTGAATAAACCTTTTACTGTGGACGGCGAAATCAAATATGCGCCCACCTTCACCAGCTCAGGATTTGCCGGCTTCTATATTACACAGAAATGTAAAGATCCGGGCAGGCTTGTAGCGCTTATGGAATTCATGAAGAGTCCGCAGGGCGACCAGCTCACCCAGTGGGGCGTCAAGGATGTTGACTATACGCCCACAGCCGATGGACTTCCTTTGATTAAGGAAGATATCCCGTGGAAACTGAGAGGGGATAATGTGTGGTATTTCCAGGCTTCTTTCCTGACAGAGGTTATGAAGGCTATGACTAAGAAGGATACGGCCCCCAAATATTCGCAGGTTACCAGTCTTATGTATGACTTCAAGCCTTTCTGGAAAGTGGACTACGCACTGGCGTTGACCAAGGTTAAGCCTGAAACGGAGGAATCCGAGATATTGTCATCCATACTCAATACCTATACCAACACGGTAAATACCATCATAACAGCAAAAGATGACACTGAATTCACCAAAAAGCTTGATGGTATGTTCAATGAAATAGACAATCTTGGAAAAGCAAAGCTTCTGGACTATGCACAGCAGCAGTATGACAAGTTTAAACCGAGATTCCAGAAGTAATGCAGGGTATTCAAGCCCTGCACTGTTAAACAAAACACGGCAGCCATGCTATATTCAACATGGCATGGCTGCCGCGGCTTGTATCCCATCTTTTGTAAGGAGAATAGGGTATGAAAGAAACGGCATTATCAGAAAAGGGCTCTTTTCAAAAGCGGTTTGCCAGAGGCATAAAGCGGTTTACAGCACAACGTTACCTGCAGTTGTTTGCCATACTAGGAATAGTGTTTCTGATAATATTCTGCTATATTCCCATGGCGGGCCTGATCATTGCCTTTAAAAACTATAAAATATCTACGGGGTTTCAAGGCTTTTTTTCAAGTGATTGGGCGGCAAACGGCGGCTTTAAGTACTTTATTGACCTATTTAAGGCGTCGGCATTTCCCATGGTAATGCGCAACACCCTGGTATTGAGCCTGCTGAAGCTGGTCTTTTCTTTTCCGGCGCCGATCCTGTTTGCAATTGCCCTGAATGAGATGAGGCACAACAAAATTAAAAGACTGGTTCAGACAGTGAGCTATTTGCCCCATTTCATTTCATGGGTCGTTGTCTACGGGCTGGTGTTTACTTTTTTAAATACCTCCTCCGGTGTGGTCAACAGGGTCCTGGTCGAAAATAATATCGTCCCCAAGGCCGTTGATTTTTTGGCCGGTCCCCAGTACTTCTGGGCCCTTGCCGTCATTACGGATATTTGGAAGGAACTGGGTTGGTGGTCAATTATATTTCTTGCTGCTATTGCAGGAATTGATCAATCGCTATATGAAGCTGCAACGGCGGACGGCGCCAATCGCCTCCGATGTATATGGCATATAACGCTGCCAAGCATAAGGGGCACGGTAATGGTGGTCCTGATCCTTGCGGTAGGAAGCCTTATGTCGGGAGGTATGGGGGGCTCCAACTTCGAACAGTCCTTCCTGATGGGCAATAAGGTAAATTATGAAAAGTCGGTGGTTTTGGGGTATTACGTATATGAGACGGGACTTGTAAATCTCCGGTATTCCTATGCGACCGCCGCAGGGCTGTTCCAATCCCTGATATCCCTTGTCCTTGTATTCACATCCAACTATTTATCCAAGAAGACGTCCGGTTACGGGCTATTCTAAAGACCGGAGGTGCATTGATTTGAAAAGTACCATCAAAAAAAGTACGCAGGATGTTTTTCTGGACATAGCAGTCTATGCAATTATGGCCCTTGTCTTTATTGTGACGCTGTACCCGTTCTATTACGCGCTGGTTATGTCCTTTAGTCAGGGATCTGACGCTGTACGGGGAGGCATCTATTTTTGGCCGAGAAAATTCACCCTGGAAAACTACAGGGTCGTTATGACGATAGATTATATCTACACGGCAATGTATATCACAGTCGCCCGTACTGTCCTGGGTACATTGTCCACGCTGTTTTTCACAGGCTTGTTTGCATATAGCATAGCTCATAAGAAGCTGATGTTTAAGAGCTTTTATGTAGTGATTATGATTATAACCTTATATTTCAGCGGCGGTCTTGTTCCATATTATATGCTGCTGAAGCAGATTGGCCTGACAAATAATTTCCTGGTCTATATCATCCCTAATATGCTGGGTGTCTTCAATGCCATCATCATGATCAGCTTTTTCAGGGAAATACCCGATTCCATTGAAGAAGCGGCCTACATGGATGGCGCCAGCGACCTTAGAATATTTTTTCAGATCATATTTCCCATTTCAATGCCTCTGTTTGCGACAATGGCGCTGTATATAGGTGTTTACCACTGGAACGCGTGGAGTGACGCAGCCTTTTTTGTTACCAAAAAGGGCTTAAAAACACTGAGCTACGTACTAATCAGCCTGATTAACCAGACCGAGGCGGCGGCGCGGCTTACAGAGTCGGGAGCAATGGGTACCATGGGGATAAGGGAATCCAGCTATTCGGCGGAAACGCTGCGGCCGGCGGCGATGCTCATCGTTGTTCTGCCCATTGTATGCGTATATCCCTTCTTGCAGAAGTACTTTATGAAGGGCATCATGATAGGGTCAGTAAAAGGGTAATTTTACACAAGGAGGCTTATGATGAAGATTTTGTCTTTTAAAGAAAGCGATGTCCCGCAGGTGGTGGATTTGTGGAATACCCACCTGTGCGGACAGACACAATACAAGCCGTTTACCGAGAAAGAATTCGAAAATAAGTTTTTAAAAAATCCCAGCTTTTCCAACGACGGAACCTTTGTTGCAGTAGAAGATGGAAAAGTCGTGGGCTTTGCAAACGGAATTGTAAAAAAAGAGTTTTTGCCGGGAGAGAATCATGAAAATACGCCCGGATACCTGACCATGGTCGTAGTCGATACGGATTACCGGGGAAGGGGATATGGTTCCGCGCTGCTTCGCCGGTTGGAAGACTTCTTTAGAAAAAGCGGCAAAAAAATGTCCCAATCCATCTTTATGAATCCCATCAAGCTGGAGTGGTATATACCCGGCACGGATAAACATGATCACAACAATACTCCGGGAGTTGACGCAGATACCCTGGCGGTAGCTTTTATGGAGAAAAACGGATATGCCATACGGGCAAGGCAGGTTTCTTTCCATCTCGACCTTTCCGGCTTTAAAATGAGCGGAAAAACGGTTGAAAAACGCTGGGAGCTTATGGAGAAAGAGATATTTACCGGATATTACGACCCGGAAAAGCATTTTGGCTTTGAGGCGCTGTTTGACGACCTGGGCAGCGGAGACTGGAGAAAGGGCATCATGGACAACCTGGCCCAGGAAAAGCCCGACCCGGTGATTGTGGCCGCAGACCACGGGAAAATATGTGGATTTACCGGACCCATTCGGGTGCAGGAAAGCGGCAGGGGGTTTTTTGTCGGTATCGGTACCCATTCCCAGTACAGGGGCGGGGGAATCATGTCGGTACTGTTCGAACTGCTGATGGACGGTTTCAAAACCGCGGGCGCACAGTTCAGCACCCTTTTTACAGGTGTGGATAATCCCGCCAGGAAGATCTATGAGCGTACAGGCTTTGAAGCCGTCAGAAACTGGGCTGTTATGGGAAAGGAGATATAGATAATGGATAGAAAGAAGCTGCATATCATGGCAATCGGCGCGCATATAGGCGATGCCGAGTTGACCTGCGGGAAAACCCTGGCGAGGCACGCGCTGCTGGGAGACAAAATCACGACGGTAGGTGTTACGGCCGGTGAAAGAGGCGCTCCTTCCGGCATGAAGGCGGAAGATTTCAAACAGATGAATATTCAATCCGCCGCTGAATTTGCAGGAATGCTGAAGGGCCGGTCCATCGTATTAAATTACAGGGATGGGGAAGTTCCGGAGAATGAGGAAACCAAATTTGAAATAGCAGATCTGATCAGAAAAGAAAAACCGGATGTGATATTGACCCATTGGAGTCACAGCATGCACAAGGACCATATGACCGTGCACCGCGTGGTGAAGGACGCCATATTTTACGGCGCCCTGGCAACAATGGAAAGGGAGCTGCCTGCCCATTATGCAAAGGGACCGTATTTTGCGGAAAACTGGGAGGATTCCCACGGTTTTGTACCCTATATCTTCGTAGATGTATCGGAAGGGTATGAATTGTGGTATGAGGCCATCCAGAAGCTGTGGCTCACCAATAATTCTCCATGGTTCAAGTATCTGGAGTATTATGACTCGCTGAGCCGGAGCAGGGGAGCCCTTGTACACAAGAAAAGGGCCGAATGCTTCGCAGTAGATCCCTATAGCATGAAACAGGTTATTCCGTCCTTTTAATAGTCCTCTGTTATGAGCATTTATTTAAAACGACGGGGAGGGTATGCCGGTATGGACGATTATAAAAGAAAGGGTTGCGGTTATGGTTTTGAGACAGCTTTCAGCTTGCTGCCAAAAGCTGTCCAATCCGGTGTTTTTCCTGGTGCGGCTGCTGCGGTAGGAGGACTGGAGGGCCTTTTCAGGACCGGGTTGTATGGCAGCCGATGCCTGGAGCCGGAGGTCCTTCCCGTAATGCGGGATACGCTTTACGACCTGGCTTCCCTCACCAAGGTTATAGCCACTACCACCTTGTTCCTGCTTTTTCAGGAAAAAGGAATACTGTCGGCCTTTGATAAGGTATCAAGCTATCTTGAGGGGTTTTCGGGTCACAACAGGGAAGCTGTCACACTTTTAAACTTAATGACGCATACCTCCGGCTTGCCGGACCATGTGCGTCTGGACCTCCTTTGCAGAGATTACGACGATGCCATACGCTACCTGACGGATATGCCCCTGGTTTATAACCCCGGAGAATCTGTAGTCTACAGCTGTCTGGGGTACATATTGCTGGGACATATCCTTGAGAAAGCCGGAGGCGACAGGCTGGACGCCCTTTGCGGCAGGTATGTTTTTGAGCCTCTGGGCATGGATAATACCTGCTTTAATCCTGTTTCCGCCAATGTTGCCGCTACCGAATACGAGGAGAACAGCGGCATGATGCTTGCAGGGCGCTGCCATGATGAAAACGCAAGGTTTTTAGGAGGCGTTTCAGGAAATGCCGGGCTTTTTTCGAATATAAGGGATCTCTCCCTATTTGCCTCAATGCTTATCCATAAAGGGCGTTTCGCAGGCAAGCCTTTTTTATCCGAAGCATCCGTTATGGCAATGAAAAGAAACCATACGGCCCATTTAAATGAGGACAGGGGCCTGGGCTGGAGCATCAAAGGGAACAGGATAAAAGGCATGGACGAAAGGACAGCTTCCGCCGGAGACCTCATAACACCGGGAGCCTTTGGTCATACCGGCTTTACCGGCACATCCTTGTGGGTTGACCCGGAAAAAGAGCTGTTTGTCATATTGCTTGCCAACCGTGTGCACCCAAGCCGGGACAATACAGCCATTCTACGTTTTCGAAGGCTATTTCACAATGCTGTTATGGCGGACCTTGACAGATGATTGACAGGTGAATAGCAACAAGGGTTAGCATATAAGTTGATAGGAGATGAGAGTCTTTGCTATGGAAAAGAATGAAAAATTCCAGATTGTAAATGGAATCGATAGGATAGACAGGTACAGCCATTTATTTGAAAGGAAACGGCTGGGCTTGATTACCGGACCGACGGGGTTGAACAAGCAGCTGAAATCCACCGTTGATCTATTCAGCGAACGGTATGACCTGAAGGCTCTTTATTCGCCGGAGCATGGTGTCAGGGGCAATCTCCAGGCCGGAGCCCATGTTGACACCTATGTGGATGAAGGGACAGGCATCACGGTATACAGCCTTTACGGCGACCACCGGAAGCCTGTGCCGGAAATGCTGAAGGATATCGATGTATTGGTTATGGACATACAGGATATCGGTTCCCGCTATTATACCTATCTTTATACCATGTCGTATTGTATGGAGGCATGTGCGCAAAACGACAAGAGGTTTGTATACCTTGACCGGATCAATCCCATAGGAGGAGTTGAGGTAGAGGGGGGCATTCTGGACGCAAAATATGCTTCTTTTGTAGGCATGTATCCAATACCGCCCCGCTATGGCCTTACCGCCGGCGAGTTGGCCATGTTTTTTAACAGGGAGTTTGACATCGGCTGTGAATTAGAGGTGGTAAAGGCCGAAGGCTGGACGAGGGATATGTATTTTAAGGATACCGACCTTTTATGGGTAAATCCCAGCCCCAATATGACTTCTATGGACACAGCGATACTATATAACGGCACCTGCCTGTTCGAAGGCACCAACATATCCGAAGGCAGGGGGACTACCAGGCCTTTCGAGATGATCGGCGCTCCGTGGCTCGATCCTTACAGGCTTGCCGATCGGATGAACAGCCTGTCTCTGGCGGGTGTACTGTTCAGACCTGTTTTTTTTGAACCTGCTTTCTCCAAGCACAAGGGGCAGTTGTGCAGGGGTGTGCAGGTTCACATCACCGATTACAGGGCGGTGAGGCCCCTGGAAATCGGCATACGGCTGCTGTATGCGATCATGGACGCTGATCCCGGACAATTTGAGTGGATCCCACCCCACCGTGAGAACGGCAGATGCTTTATTGACTTGCTTGCAGGCGGCGAGGATGTGAGGCTAAGGAGGTATGAAGCCGATGGACTGCTAGAGAAATGGCGCGGTGAAAGCCTTAGGTTTAAAGCCCGTAAGGAGCGGTATCATTTGTATTGAATAGGTAGATTTTTACTGAAGGATACTTGTGATATAATTAAAATGAACTGCAAAAGAGATCCGGGCTAAGGTTGAGCGGGGCCACTATACATTATGACAGGGAGGGACGAGCTTGGGATATGTACTGGGCATCGACGGAGGAGGCACGAAAACAAGACTCCTGATGGCCGATTATGCCGGTAATCTTATTGTTGAATATGAAAGCGGGGCGTCCAACATCAATGCGGACGGATATGACAGAGTAAGGCAGGTGGTGCGGGACCTGGTGGAAGGCGCTTTGAAAAAAGCCGGCGTGGCCCTGCCAGACTGTATTTCCCTTTGCATGGGTGCGGCAGGTGCAGGTAGAGAGAAAGAAAAAGAGGCAATCCGGAGGATTTTCGAGGAGATAGGGTTTACCTGCAGGCTTGAAATCACGGACGATGTAACGACGGCTCTTTATGGCGGCCTTGACGGCGGCCCGGGTGTCATGGTCATATCCGGCACCGGTTCCATCTGCCTTGGACGAAATGAAAAGGGCGAAATGCACCGGTGCGGCGGATGGGGTCATATCATAGGCGATGAGGGCAGCGGATACGGTATCGGAAGGGATATAGCAAGCGCTGTCATGCGCAGCATTGACGGGCGTGAACCTGAGACTGCGCTGACGCCGATGGTGCTTAAGCTTTTGAATTTGAAGGAACCGGAGGGCCTGATTGAATATGTCTACAGAAACCGCGGGGGAAAGAAAGAAATCGCCGCTCTGGCAGTGCTGGCGGATGCCGGTTTTGCGGCGGACGATGCCGCGGCTGTGAGAATCATCGGGAATGCTGCGCAGGAGCTTCACCTTGCTGTTTCTACGGTTATCGGCCGGTTGGGGTTTACCGGAGGAATAGAAGTCTGTACAGGCGGAGGAGTACTTGGAAAAAGTGAACCGTTGCGGGGGAGCTTTATCCGGCTGCTAAGCCGTTCACATCCAAAGGCCCGCGTGCTCCCAATGAAAAAGGATGCTGCGTGGGGTGCCGTCAATATAGCAAGGGAAAAAATGCAGCTTTGACAAAATGATATATCAGGAGGGTTGATATGCCCGGATTAATTTTGAAGATAAAAGAAGCCTTAAATGATATGAAGCCTTCGGAAAAAAAGATTGCCAACTTTATTCTAAACAATACGGATGAAGCGGTAGGGCTGTTTATCGGAGACCTGGCAGAGCGCTGCGGCACCAGCAAAGCGTCGGTGATCAGGCTTTGCAGAACGCTGCATTATGAAGGCTACAGGGATTTTGCCATTGCCCTTGCGGCGGATGTGGCGTCCAAGAAGCCGGATGACGCTGTATACACGGATATTAGAGCCGGAGACAATCTTGAAATAATCATAAAAAATGTTTGCCACAACAATAAAAAATCCATTGAAGACACGCTGCACGTTCTGAATTATAAAGAGGTGGAGAGGGCGATAAATGCCATACATAAAGCCAAAAGAATAGACTTCTATGGCGTAGGCGCTTCCGGCCTGATTGCCCTGGATGCCCAGCAGAAATTCATAAGGATAAGCAAGTATGCGTGGGCATATACGGACTCCCATTTGCAAGCCACGGCCGCCGCCAACCTGTCGAAAAATGATGTGGTGGTGGTCATCTCCTATTCAGGGGAGACCAATGACATTATCGATACGGTGAAGATTGCAAAGGAATCGGGAGCAACCATTATATCCATAACAAAGTATGGCATAAATACTCTTGGTGAAATGTCAGACATCCGTTTGTTCCTGTCCTCGCCGGAAATGACAATGAGAAGCGGAGCCATGGGATCGCGTATCGCGCAGCTTACAATTATCGACATCATCTTTACCGGCGTCGCAAGTTTGGAATATCCGAATATCAAGAAATATCTCGACAGGACGAAGGAAGTCGCTGTTCGGAAGAGATACAACAGGTAAACTTAAGCGGGGCGGCGAATATACTTCTGGCAAAGAACTGTTTATGAATGTGTAATTCTGGGCATAAATACTTCTGGGATTCAATCCTTCTGAAAGCCGCTGATGGATAATGCAGGCTTCAAGGATGTTACATTTTATGGGGACTTTGAGTTTACGAAATATAGTTAGATTCTATATGCTGGTGGTAAAAGGGGCCGTGTGAGGAATCTGTGACGATAACAGCGGGTGAAGTTATTTATGATTATTCGGCTGGGCTACGTGGCAATGACATTGGAGCTGGAAGACTGTTCGCCTTCGGGGACGGTGACGTTTGCCGGCTACAGCAGGCTTCCTGATGATGAAGCCAGAATGTACAGACTCAGGAAAGTTACTGCAAAGAATCTGGCAAATACCCTCCGGATTCTCCGTTATAATAAAGCAATGGACATCAAGGTTTACAGACTTACGTCAAAGCTGGTGCCTCTGGCGACCCATCCTGCCACCGCAGGCTGGGATTATGCCGGCGACTTCCGGCAGGAGTTTTTGGAGATCGGCTCTTTTATTAAGGAAAACAATTTTAGGGTCAGTGCGCATCCGGACCACTATACCCTGATCAATTCATCCTCCGGTGCAGTTCATGGCGCATCCCTTGTAGATCTGGATTATCATGTAAAGCTGTTTGAGGCCATGGGCCTTGAGGATTACCGCTACAAGCTGGTAATGCACGTGGGAGGGCTATATAAGGATAAGCCTGCGTCAATTGCCAGGTTTAAAGAGAATTTTGTACAACTGCCCGACAGAATCCGAAAGAGAATCATCCTTGAAAATGACGACAGGTCCTATTCCGCCTCCGATGTACTGGAACTGTGCAATGAGCTGGAGATTCCCATGGTGCTTGATGTGCATCACTACAACTGCGTAAAGGATTTTATAAGCCTTGAAAAACTGCTGCCCATGGTTTTTCAAACCTGGAAGGATGAACCCTTCAAGCCAAAGGTGCATTTTTCCAGCCCTAAGAGTGATAAAGAATTCAGAAGCCATGCCGACGATATTGATTTTCAGGAATTTTATTCATTTCTGAAAACCGCCGCATCTGCCGGAAGGGATTTTGATATAATGCTGGAAGCAAAAAACAAGGATAGGGCTCTTTTCAAGCTTTCTTCCCGGTTAGGTGAAGCAGATGGGATAAAGCAAATCAATCCCAGCGAATTTGAGCTAGGATAAACAACCAGGCATCAAAAAATATCTCCCATCCCTGTAGGTGGAAGATACCGATTTTCTGCAAACGAAAAAATGAATTTAGAATTCGGCTGTTATAATTTATCCAGATTATGCAAATAATAGTTCCGGATTTCAAGATTTCATTACGGGAAGGAGGGGACCATCATGGGTGATAAGAAGGGCAAGGCATATAATAAGGATGATAAAAAAATTAAGCCGTCGGTGACGAATGACCAGCTTGGAGAAAATTCCGGAGAAGGTCGTGTCAGCAAGGAAACCAAGGGCGGAAAATGCAGGTAATACCTATGGACCGGCAGATTGCCGCCGTCATATGAACACCGTAAACGAAAGGATATCACGCTGAAATTGCAGGCAGATATCCTTTTTTTTGTGGTTTTGCACGTCAAATTTTATGACACCGATTTATGAAAATAGTAATTATTCGTATAAGAGAGCAATTAGAATGGTACCAAAAGGCATGAAAAATCGGCCTAGAGTGAAAGAGTCACGAACTTCCGATTTCTTAGCAGTCCTTTGATTTTCATGGTTATACATAAAAATACAAATATGTAAATCAGAAAAAGATAAAATAACCTAAAAATTGAAAATTGTATATTGACAACCAGGTTTATTATAAATATACTTATTTTGTAAATATTAATTAATATTGGGGGGGTTTGGCATGAAAGGTAAAAGGCTAATCACAATAATGCTAGTAGTTGTGCTAGCATTCACCATGGCTCAGTTTACAACGGTGAGCGCCGCAAAAACCAATTTTCTTACAATTATGTCTGAGGAGAGCAATGGCTGGGTAAGAAACTTTAACCCAAATATCAACAATGCTAGGCACGCTGCATTGGGATTTATGTTTGAACCATTAACTATTTACGACAGCTTCAATAATAACAAGGAAACGCCCTGGCTTGCGGAAAAGATTGTAACGGAACCCGACTTTAAAACTCTGACGGTCTATGTAAGAAAGGGAGTTAAATGGAGTGATGGTAAAGATTTCACTGCAAATGACGTTGCATTTACCTACAATAATCCCAAAAATCATCCTGAAATCGACAGAACCGGTTGGTGGGATCATGGTGATGTAAAAGGAAAACTTGCTTCTGTTCAAGTAGTTGACAAATATACGGTTAAAATTACCATGAAAGAAGCGAATCGTTTCTGGCGTAATACGATACCCTTCCAGGTCTGGATGCAGCCGGAACATATTTATTCAAAGGTTAAAGACCCTGCAAATTATGTAGATGCAAACCCTGTAGTTACAGGCGGATTCTCAAAGGTTAAGTATTTTACACCTGAAATGATTGTACTTGGCAGGAATCCATACTACTGGAATGCTAAAAATCTGAAGGTTGACGAACTGCGTTTCCCGCAATTCAACGGCAACCAGGCAGCACTTTCATTGCTTCAAACAGGGGCTATTGACTGGGCGCACATATTTATACCGGATGCTGAAAAGAACTATGTGCAAGGCGACTCGGACAGAAAATTCTGGTATGGCAAAAATGATGGCGTAAGACTTGCATTCAACTTTATGGATGACAATAAGGATACCTTGAAGGCATTTAAGGATGTCAATTTCAGAAGAGCCGTATCATTATGTGTTGATCGGGTTGGCATAAATAATTCAGCCGTATTTGGATACCTTTCAAAGGACGTTCCTCCGGTAACAGGTTTGCCACCGGCATTAATGGGATATGCAGACAGCGCTGCACAGGCTGAGTTGGCCAAATATACCAAATATGATATTAATGCAGCGAAAAAAATATTGGCGGATGCCGGATACAAGGATGTTAACAAAGACGGATTCTTAGAAAATCCGGATGGTTCCAAGCTTGCATTTGAAATTACTTCGCCTGCAGGCTGGACGGATTGGAATGACGGCGCCGCAATTGTTGCACAAGGACTTAAAAAAGCAGGCATCAATGCAACAGCAAAGGCAATCGATCTTGCAATGGTTATTGAAAGCTGGAAATCCGGCAAGCATGATATTCTTTACAGTGGATACGGTATTTCCGGAGATCCGTATAAATTCTACTATGATACCATTGGTGATCAAACAAGAATCAAAACAGATACCTGGTGGACAATTACCGATACTAACTATGCCAATGATGAGATGACGGCTTTAATCGCCAAGATGCCAACGGCGAAGGATTCTGAATTAAAAGCAATAACAGCTAAGATCGAACAGCATTTCGCAAACAATATGATCAATGTTCCAATCTTCTACAATGGAAACTGGGTTGTTTACAACACAAGCAGATTTACAGGCTGGGCTACTGCAAATAATGTAATATGCAATCCTGCAAATGTTCAGCATGACTCAAAACTTTTACAGCTTTTTGCTTTAAAGCCTGTAAAATAATTCATTAATCAATCAGGTATGGCATAGGTTTATACGTATGCCATACCTGATATATAAACAGTCCACGATTGGTCAATTGTGTCTTAAATTCCGGAAAAACCACATTCTTGAAGGGTGAGGATATCTGTGAAATACATTTTAAAAAGGTTATGGTTTTATATCGTAGCGTTCTTTGGAGCTTTGGCTTTAAACTTTTTTCTTCCACGCATGATGCCGGGAAATCCTGTTCAGATGTTCTTATCAAACCTTTATAAATCAGGCGGGGTTGTTGACAATGCTACAATCGCTGCGGTGGAGAAATTATTCGGATACGATACCCATACGCCGGTTGTTATAGCCTTCTTTAATTATATTGCAAGTATTTTTAAAGGCAATTGGGGTGTTTCTTTTACTTTTTACCCTCAGACGGTAATCGAAGCTACGCAGCGTGGAGTGAGATGGACTGTATTCCTTTTGGGAACAGCCTTGATACTCGGATTTATCATCAATACGCTGCTTGGTATTCTAGTCGCATGGAAACGCGGAAGCAGACTGGATACAACGTTAACCGTCGGTGGGCAAATTATGGCGAATATTCCGTCCGTTGTTACCGCAATTATTCTAAGTATTGCACTTGCGTTTACGGATATATTTCCGAGAGGTTATGCGGTGACTCCGCTCTTTTTTCCTGAAAATGTCTTTCAATATATGGGTGATGTTGCATACCATGCGTTCTTGCCGGTGCTTGCAGTTATTATTACAGGCCTGGGAGGAATTATGGGCATGCGGGCCAATATGATTAACCAGCTTGGTGAAGATTATATCGTAATGGGAATTGCCAAAGGCGTGCCCGATAAGAAAATCATGTTTGGGTATGGCGCAAGAAATGCGCTTCTACCTGTTGTTACATCCCTTGCAATGCAAATAGGTTTCTTATTAGGCGGTTCTTTAATTATCGAACAGGTTTTCAATTATCCTGGGTTAGGCCAAATTATGGTCATGGCTATCAGCAGAAGAGATTATCCCTTAATGCAAGGTATACTGCTCATGACAACAATATTGATGCTTTCGGCGAACTTTATTGCAGACATCAGCATTATGATCCTGGACCCAAGAACTCGCAGACAAGGCGTTAATGGGAACTAACGGTAAAAGGAGACGGGAAGTAAATGAAAAAAATATGGAATAGTACTATAATGCGCTTTTTTAGAAATAGTCCCAAAACAAGCATCGGAGCTATTCTGGTAATTATAATTCTTCTCCTTACCGTTGGGGCAAACCTATTTACGAATATCGATCCAACAAATCGGTTTGAAGGAGAATATCACAGCACACCTTCAGCTACCCATATATTAGGCACAACTCAACTGGGGAATGATGTATTCGCTCAAACCTTGTATGGAGGCCGCACATCAATCCTGGTAGGTATATTTGCCGGTGTCCTTACAGTGTTTTTAGGAATCATTTTAGGAATCAGTTCAGGCTATTTTGGAGGATGGTATGATAACATCGTTACAACAGTAATTAATATTATCATGGTTGTACCCAATATAGTCTTGCTGCTTATTGTTGCAGCACTTTTGGACGGTGTATCGCCATTCTTGATTTGTATTATTATCGGTCTGACTTCCTGGCCATGGAATGCCCGTGTACTTCGTGCCCAAACAATGAGTTTGAGAAACAGAGAATTTGTTTATTCTGCAGAAACCTTAGGAGAATCAAAGCTTAGAATCATGTTTATGGAGATTATGCCCAACATGCTTTCGATTATAAGTTCTGCTTTTGTCGGCACGCTTATCTATGCGATTACGGCCAGCGCTACGCTTGAGTTCATTGGCTTCGGCGACCCGCTTTCGTGTACATGGGGAATCATGCTTTTTAATGCCAATAAATCCGGAGCGTTGACAAGCGGTGCGTGGTGGGAATTGCTGGGCCCGATTTCCGGAATTGTCTTGTTTGGCGCAGGCCTTACATTAATTAATTTCTCCATCGATGAAGTATCAAATCCAAAGCTGAAAGCCCAAAGAATTATGAGAGCTTATTATAAAGTGAAAAAAAACCAGGCAAAAAATATAGGCGTGGCGCACGAAGCGTAGCCAGGGCGAATTCATTTCGCCCGCAGCGAGGGGGTATGGGGGCATGCCCCCACTGGAAATTGAACAATTCCAAATGGGAAGGAAGAGCATTTTAAGATGAGTGATTTATTAACGGTGAAAGGACTTAGTGTTGATTATGTAACTGCAAAAGGGGGACATGTCAGAGCGGTAGACAATGTCAGCTTTTCTGTAAAAGAGGGTCAAAGCTACGGCCTGGCAGGAGAATCCGGCTGTGGCAAGAGTACAATTGCTTACTCTCTTATGAGGTTACACAGGCCTCCGGCGTTAATATCCGATGGACAAATTATTGTTGGCGGTAATGACATCGTACATATGACGGAAAATAGAGTTCAGCAATTACGCTGGAGTGAGATCGCCATGGTATTCCAATCGGCCATGAACTGTCTGAATCCCGTAGTGACAATGGAAAAACAATTTTTTGAGATATTCAGGTATCATGGGATTACCAATGATAAAAAAGTTTCCAGAAAGAAGGCTGAAGAACTTTTAGCCGTTGTAGGTATCCCGGCGGAAAGAATAAAAGATTATCCTCACCAGTATTCAGGCGGTATGCGTCAGAGAGCGGTTATTGCAATGGCACTGGCCCTCCGGCCGAAGCTTCTGATATTAGACGAACCTACTACTGCCCTAGACACTGTAGTACAAAGGGATATTTTGCAGTGTATTTACGACCTGAAAAAGGAGTTGAATTTTTCTATTTTTTTTATTACCCATGATATCAGTTTGATGATGGAATTTTGCGACACAATCGGTATTATGTACGCTGGGAAGATCGTAGAACAGTCTTCTTCGGAGAATATTCTGCATAATCCCAACCATCCGTATACCTACGGCTTAAAAAATTCCTTTCCCTCTTTAAAAGGAGAAGTGAAGTATATGGAAGGAATCCCTGGAACCCCATTGGACTTAAATGCTATCCCCGTAGGCTGCAGATTTCAGGACCGCTGCTTTAGAGCCTGTAAAGACTGTTTTACAAAGGAACCGGAGGTCAGCATCACGAAGGATGGGTTCTTTTACTGCCATAATCCATTAAAGGCGGGATAGCTGCACATTAATTTGTCATCGGATTTTTGGCGGAAGCAAAATACTATTGCACCAAACACAATGAATCTATGATATGAGGTGTGACATGAAAGAAGAGAAGCAAGCGGTATTAAGCGTAAAAAACGTTGTGATGGATTTTAAAATCGCCGGGAAATCGCCTCTGTCCAGAAAAAAAACTTTACGCGCTTTAAATGATATTACTTTTGATTTATATAAAGGTGAAGCATTGGCCATTGTCGGTGAATCAGGCTGCGGAAAGTCGACTATATGCAGGGTTGCGATGAAATTTTACAATCCTACCTCCGGAACGATGACCTTTGAAAAAAATGATATTCATAAATTGAAGGCACAGGAACTAAAAAACTATCGTCAAAAAGTACAGATGATTTTCCAAGACCCTTTTTCCTCGCTGAATCCTTTGCATAATATCTATTATCATTTGAAGAGACCGCTTGAATTGTACCATCCTTCCGACAAAATTACCATGAAAAAGAAGATGGACGAGTATTTGACCTTGGTTGGACTTGTCCCGCCGGAAGAACAAGGAAGCAAAAATCCTCATCAGCTGTCCGGCGGACAAAGACAAAGAGCATACTTGGCAAGAATATTGTCTGTAGGCGCAGAAGTCATATTTGCCGATGAGCCGACATCAATGCTGGACGTATCCATTCGACTGGGAATTCTAAACCTTATGAACAAATTGAAAAAGGAAAATAACAAATCCTTTGTTTATATTACTCATGATATAGCAACTGCACGATACTTTGCGGATAGAATTATTGTTTTGTATGCCGGTCATATGGTGGAATGGGGTGATATTGATAAAGTTATTGTCAATCCCATGCATCCTTATACAAAGCTTTTGGTCACGGCAGCTCCGGATCCGGAAAGAGAGGGAGTTGTGGAACTGCCGGTATTAAAAGATAAAGAATCGGAAGTAACTGTCTGGACCCCGGAAAGCAGAGGCTGTCCGTTTAAAAGCCGGTGTCCTGTGGCTGAAGAGCGATGTTCCGCAGAATTCCCGCAGGTAAGGGAAGTCAGTGACGGACAATTTATCCGGTGTTTCCATCTCTGAAATTGAACAACGACACAGCCCTTTCCTCGTGTAGCGTAGGGCGAATTCATTCCGCCCGCAGCGAGGGGGATAGGGGCATGCCCTCATCGGAAATCAAAGGCAGATATCCTTTTTTTGCGTTTTCGTACTTCAGGTCTTCCGTATGGTAAAAAGGTTCGAGGCCATATACCATGTAGCTGGGAAAGGCTGATCCATCAGCCAGTAGAAGGTTCCCCTCAAACCGTATTGATTTACCAGTTGGTATTTGTAACTATGGCTTAAGGCGTCTTCAAACCAGATGATGCGCTGTCTCCTTGCGCTGTCATAGTAATTTAAGGTTGGCTGGTAGACAGTATAATCAAACAAAATATTGGTTCGATAAGTTCTTGCCAGTCCCCAGACCCTGGGAAGGATCACGGTGGTGGCCATATTGCCCGGCTGGTATGGGGCGGGCCAATCATAGCCGAACAGCGTCAGTCCCATGCTTATTTTATTTGCCGGAATACCGTTTTGTATCGCATAGTCCAATACTCTTTTTACATTCGGCAGGGGAGCGGTAGCCCGCGGAGGGCCGGAGCGCCAGCCCCATTCATAGGTCATAATCGCTGCGATATCAACCAGGGGTCCCAGCCGGTTATAGTCAAAGAAACCTACCCATTCCCTTTCCGGCCAGTCCTCCCATTTGGGCGCCATATTCAATACCAGAATTTTGTTTACATTATGCAGTCTTGCAGACAGCTCCTGAATCAACAGCGTAAACAATTGCCTGTCTGCAGGAGGAAGATTCTCGAAATCGATGACGACGCCTCTGAAATTATTGGCTTGCAAAAAATTCATGATGTTGTTTACAAGATTCGTCCGGTTTGCAGCGGTGGATACCAGCGCATGCCCAATTTCACTGCTAAATTCTCCGTTGAATAAATTTGTCAATACCGGAAAGACCATAAGCCCGTTTGCTCTTGCCGCAGCAAGTGTTTCCGCGTCAGGCGTCCCGGTGATCCGGCCTGCTGCCGTTACCGGAAAATCGAAGAGAGCCAGATAGGTAATATACCTTGCCAGTGAATTGATAAGCTGGGTTTTATTCGGCACGCGCGAGGGAATGAAATAGCCTATGGTCTCCAGGATAGGCTTTGTCCGCAATACCTGACCTTGATAAATGGTGTAGGGATAGGTCAGGTTGTTGGCGGCGATGAGCTGTGAAAGGGTGATATTCATGCTTTTTGCAATGGCATAAGGTGTGTCACCCCGCTTAACCACATAAGTGCCGGGAGGCGTAGGAGTCGGGATAAGCAGATTCATACCCACAACCAGGGATTCCGGCATATCCAGCCCGTTGGCAGTAATGATGGCTTGCTGGGTGACTTTATATCTATTGGCGATACTCCATAGAGTATCGCCGGACTTTACACTATATATGTCCATTTGTCAGCACCTTGTTTCGGTTTTATTGCAGGCTTGCCGCGTCAGCCTTTTTGCCGATGCAGGTTATAATTCCACAGGATTCAGTGTCTTTGAAGCCATGCGTTATAATATATGCTTTTTGCAGGGATAAAGTTCTGGCGACCTGAGAACAATCCAAGAAGATCAACCATATATATAATTATGTAAAGTATTAATTGGGGATGTGATCTATATGGCTACTATTTTGGTGTATAATAATGCAAATAATACGATGGAAAGCTATACCCTGAATGAGACTGACGCCATGCCTTATTCAACACCCGGAAGCTTAACTGTCGGTGAATTCCGCGGCAGCTCAAATGCGGGTACCTTATGGACAGACCGCAGGGCCATGGAAAGCTGGAATACTACGCGAAGGCTGTGGGGAAATCCCATTTATGTGGGATATGCCTTCAAAAGGATTTGGGAAGGCGGTCACGACCGCATGTCCCAGCACTATGCAGGCATAGCCTTTGATGCCGGACAAAACCTTGATAACAATACCAGAAACCAGCTGCGGAACACTGCTGCCAGTTCCGGCGTCTGGTCCTATGTTGAACCGGCCTACCTTACGCCTACCTGGGTGCATATGGACAGGCGGATTGGCCCGCCTGCCTGCAGTAGCGGCGGATATCCCATGGTGATGCAGGGGAGTGTGGGGGTATATGTTCTGATTCTTCAGGACGCTTTGAATGCTCTCGGATACACCGGATCAGGTCTGGATGGCTATTTCGGAGGCGGTACCCGGAATGCCGTTGTAAACTTCCAGCGTGCCCAAGGCCTGGGTGCTGACGGCATAGTGGGATGCCAAACCTGGGAAAGTCTCACCACCCTGGCGGTAAGCATAGGCAGGACTCCCACGGTGGTAAACGCCTGATAAAATCAGGCGTACAAAAAACTACTTCCCCTTTTTTATGAAAAGCGAGAAGTAGTTCATCGGTGCGGAGTACTGCAAATTCTATAGACATGCGAATTTGATGCATACCGGACTTGGTACCTCCAAAATTTCCCCAAGAAACTCCGGTTCTCCTGTGCCAGGCTTGATAGCATATTTTGCAAGGGTATCGGAATACTGGTTCGCCGCAAGGAGAAACTTTCCTGAAGGGTCAATCGCGAAGTCCCGGGGGTATATCCCATGTGTCGATACATGAGAAACGCCCTCCAGCATGCCGGAGCTTTGATCGATTTTAAATACGGCCAGGCTGTCATGACCCCGATTTGATGCGTAGAGAAAGTCTCCTGCCGGGGAAATATGAACTGCGGCGCAGTAATTTTCCGTAGTGCAGTTGGCAGGGAGCGCGGAAACGGTTTGTATAGGATGAAAGCTGCAGCCGGTGGGGTCGTATTTGAAGACAACCACTTCCGAGCTTAACTCTGTCAGAACATAAGCGAATTTGTTATTCGGGCTGAACTCCATATGCCTTGGCCCTGAGCCGGGCCTTATGTCTACCGATAGCTTTTGAGAGGCAGAATTAGAGCCGCTAAGCGGTGAAAAACCGTATACATTGATTTTGTCCACCCCCAGGTCCACGGCACATAAATACTTCTCACCGGGAGTGAGGGTGGCATAATGCATATGAGGCCCTTCCTGTCTTGCCTTGTCAGGTCCCGAGCCCTGATGCCGGATGATTGAGGACATGCTGCCGATATAGCCGTCTTTTTCGAGCGGGAACATGGATAAGGTACCATCGCTGTAATTGGAAACAAATAAAAACCTGTTACTACTGTCAACACCCAGATGACATGGATGAGTGCCCTTCGTGGGCCGGATATTCAGAAGCGTCAGCAATCCTGTCTGCCGGTCAATGGAGTATGCTCCCACAGCTCCGCCGTATTCGCCCTGATATACATCGGTTTCTATGACGGAATAAAGATAGCGGAGGTCTTTGCTGATGGCAAGATAAGAGGGATTTTCAAGCTCCGGAAATGTACCTGCAACCTCCAGCCCGCCTGTGACAGTGTTGAAATCCAATACATAAATTCCTTTGCTTTTCCCAGTGGTATAGGTTCCGATATATACATAACATCTATTCTCCATAGTGCCCATTTGTCCTTCCTCCCCAAAAATATTTTATGCGGAATCCGGAAGCTGTATAGAGCATAAAGCATTTCCGGACCTATATTACTTTATTTAAAGTACTGGTGCAAATATAACTTCCCGTATAGGTTTCTGAAAATGCAGTCTATTGCGGCCGGTATTTTCGTAAAAACGGGAAGGAATATTTGCAGTACCCCTAAATACCTGCCGGTTATACCATCAAGTTGAACCTTCCCGGTAAATTCACTGCCACCCTTTAAGGTTTTCGGGATTCAGAATCACGATCCGGTCATCCTGTTCCGTGATGGATTTTTCCTTGCGGAATTTGCTTAAAACCCTGGAAATGGTTTCTCTGGTGGTGCCGGCCATATCCGCCAGTTCCTGACGGGATAGGGGGATGCTTATCATGATGCCTCTGTCCGTAGGTTTTCCGTGGTCTTCGGCGAGCTTCATCAGCTGGGCTGCGGTCCGTGAAAAGACATCGTTGAAGGTCAGGTCTTTGATTTTATGCTGTGCCTGCAGCAGCTTTGAGGTTAGCAGCTTGATTATTTTCAATGACAGGCCGGGGCTCTGGGAGATAAGCTTCTCCAGATCGCTGTTGCTGATGCTCCCTATGACCGAGTCCTCATAAACGGAAGCGGAAGCCGGATAGGCGATACCGCTGAAAAGAGTGGCTTCGCCGAAGACCTCACCTTCGCCCAGGATATGGACAATGTGCTCTCTGCCGTCTTCATAGGTCCTGTAAATCTTAACCTTGCCGGATTTCACATAATAGAAGGCAGCCCCGGGCTCGCCCTCCATGAATATAGAAGCATTCTTTCGATACCTGCGCTCTGACGATATCTGGGAAATCCTCTCCAGATCCTCATCGGACAGGCTTGAAAAAACAGTAAGCTTTTTCAGCATTTCATAATCCTTCATGGCAACGGATATCCTCCCCGGACAAACGATCGTATTCATCACATTTTTGTACTTGTCGAGTGTAAAAAACAGTAACTTCACCGTTTACAACCCATGTAAATATGCTATAATATATTTAAGGACGGCGACGCTTGTTGCTGTCAGGTTTTTATGAGAGAATTATTTTTTGAAACGGTTTTTATCCGTTTTTTTCTTTGTCTTTCCGGCAATCCTCATCCAAAACCTGAATATCACCTATCCATTATATCCCATAGCAGAGAGATGTGCAATAAAAAAACAAACGTTTGTTCTAATTCTTTAGCCAAGGCATTGAAAGCAATCCTTTTAGCCGGCAAATAAGAGTTAAAACATATTCCCATAATAATAAGGGTGTGATAAATTAAGAATAATTATTATGCAGTATTAATACGGGAGAAGCTTCATGAAAAACGGGTTCGAACTCAATGGTGCACAAAACACACAGATTTTACTAAATAAAAAGCTCTTCGTGCTGGATATGGACGGCACCTTTTATCTGGGCGACAGGCTTATACCGGGGTCTCTGGAGTTTATCCGGAAATTGGAGCAAACCGGTAAAGGATTTCTTTTTTTTACAAACAACTCATCCAAAGTAGCCTCCTTTTACAAGCAGAAGCTGGCAGCCATGGGGTGCCTCGTCAAGGAGGATACCATCGTGACGTCGGGAGATGTAACGATAAAACACCTGCAGGAAAAGCATCCGGGGAAAAAGGTATTTCTTCTTGGGACGGAGCTTCTCAGGAGCAGTTTTATAAAATCGGGCATAGAACTGGAGGAAAGCAAGCCGGACATTGTGGTTGTAGGATTTGACACAACCCTGGCCTATGAAAGGGTTTCTCTTGCCTGCAGATACATAAGGGATGGAGCGGAATTCATCGCAACACATCCTGATTTGAATTGCCCGACGGAAGATGGCTTCATTCCGGATTGCGGAGCAATGTGCGCCCTTATAACGGCATCCACCGGGGTGAAACCTAAATATTTGGGGAAGCCTTATGCGGAAACCATTGATATGATCCATAGAATCACCGGTATGAGGAATGAGGATATTGTTTTTATCGGCGACAGGTTGTATACTGATATTGCCATAGGGGTAAACAATGGAGTGACAAGCGTCCTGGTGCTTTCCGGAGAGACGGCCCCGGAGGATCTCAAGCTTTCGGAAATTCAGCCGGATTTTGTTTTTTCATCCCTCAAAGATCTGGGTAATATTTTATAATTTAATGAGACAATATAACAGCAGGAGGACAATATGGCGGATATTATTGCACAATTGATACAGGAATTCAGATTGAAGCCTTCTCAGGTGCAGAATACTGTAAAGCTGGTGGATGAAGGATGTACCATTCCGTTTATTGCACGGTATAGAAAAGAAATGACCGGCGAATTGAACGACCAGGTTTTGAGAGAATTGTATGACAGGCTGGTATACCTTCGGAATTTGGAAGAAAAAAGGGAAGATGTAAGAAGGCTCATCGAAGAGCAGGGGAAAATGACCGATGAGATTTCCGCAGCTTTAAATAGAGCGGTGACGATACAGGAAATTGACGATATATACAGGCCTTTTCGGCCTAAAAGAAGGACCCGTGCGACAATTGCAAGGGAAAAGGGGCTGGAGCCTCTTGCCCGGATCGTTTTTGCCCAGGAAATAATGAGGGGCAGACTGGAAGATCTGGCCGCCCCGTTTATTAACGGGGAAAAAGCCGTTAACAGTGTTGACGACGCCTTTAACGGCGCAATGGATATTATTGCTGAGGAGATTTCCGACAATGCGGAATTCAGGAAAAATCTCCGAGACATGTTTTTCAAGCATGGAACTCTGGTATCCAAGGCTCTGAAGGAGGAAGATTCGGTATATCGGATGTACTATGCTTTCAGGGAACCTCTTTCAAGAATCGCCAAGCACAGGGTCCTGGCCATCAACAGAGGTGAAAAGGAGGAATTCCTGCAGGTTACCCTGGAGGTGCCGGACGAATTGATGATAAGCTATCTCATCGCCCGCAATGTGAAACGGCCTCCCGCAATTACTTCAGGCCTTGTGGAAAGAGCCGCGGAAGATTCCTTTAACCGGCTGATGGCCCCGTCCCTTGAGAACGAGGTCAGGAATGACCTCACAGAGCTGGCCGGAGAGCAGGCAATGAAGGTGTTCGCCGAAAATTTGAGAAACCTTTTGCTGCAGCCTCCCGTAAAAGGAAGGGTTGTGCTGGGTTTGGACCCTGCCTACCGGACGGGATGCAAAATAGCGGTAGTGGACGATACGGGAAGGGTGCTGCTGACAACCGTAATTTACCCTACACCTCCCCAGAGTAAGGTGGAAGAGGCTGAAAGAGTGGTTAAGCAGCTTATAGACAAATTCAAGGTCGATATTATCTCCATAGGAAACGGTACGGCATCCAAGGAGTCGGAGATATTTGTCGCTGCCCTGCTGAAAAAGGTAAGCAGGGAAGTCTATTACATGGTGGTAAGCGAGGCGGGGGCTTCGGTATATTCGGCATCAAAGCTTGGCGCAGAGGAGTTTCCTGAATTTGACGTTTCGCTCCGGAGTGCGGTATCCATTGCCCGAAGGCTGCAGGATCCCCTTGCGGAGCTGGTAAAAATAGATCCCAAGGCCATCGGCGTAGGTCAGTACCAGCACGACATGAACCAGAAAAGGCTTGGGGAAACTTTGGGCGGAGTTGTTGAAGATTGCGTGAACAGCGTCGGCGTGGACATCAATACTGCGTCATCCTCACTGCTTTCCTATATTTCAGGAATCAATGCCGGTGTTGCGAAAAACATCGTTGAATACAGGGAAGCCAATGGGCGCTTTAAAAGCAGGAGCGAGCTTAAAAAGGTCAAAAAGCTGGGAGACAAGGCCTTCGAGCAATGCGCCGGTTTCTTAAGGATACCGGACGGGAAGAATATACTGGATAATACCTCGGTGCATCCCGAATCCTACGATGCGGCGGAAAAGCTGTTGAAGCTCATGGGATATTCCCTGGAGGATGTGAAAAACAAAAAGCTTGCCAACCTCATGAAACAGATGGAGGCCAGGGGAATTGCGGAGGTCGCAGCCAGTGTGGGAGTGGGGATCCCCACCCTCAGAGATATCGTCAATGAACTTCTGAAGCCCGGCCGTGACCCCAGGGACGAGCTGCCCAAGCCCATTTTGCTTTCGGATGTATTGGGCATTGAGGACTTGAAACCGGGAATGCTACTTACCGGAACCGTGAGAAACGTGGCCGATTTCGGCGCTTTTGTGGATATCGGGGTACATCAGGATGGCTTGGTTCACATTTCCGAGCTTTGCGACAGGTATGTCAAAAATCCCATGGAAGTAGTGGCAGTGGGCGATATCGTAAAAGTCCGGGTTTTGGACGTGGATGCAAAAAGAAAAAGGATAAGTCTCAGTATGAAGGGGACCTGAGTGATGAATATATTGAAATTATCTGTACAAACTGCTTTAAAAAGGCCGGTGATCATTATTGTGCCGGCGGTTCTGGCATTGGTTTTTTCTATTCTGAACAGCTATAATCCGCTGATTCCGGTTATCCTGGGCTTGTCCAGCGCAACGGGCGGTTCCTTTTTTGATGGAATCATATCCGCGCTGCAGCTTGTCCTGGACCCTGCCATTATTCCCAGCATCGCAATCTTTTTAGCGGCTGCTTTGATCCTTGGATCACTTCTGGCAGGCTTGATATTCTCCGGTTATTTTCACATTGTAAGAAACACCCTGGAAGGAATTGAGAAAGTAAAAGGCGATTTTACGGAAGGCATTAAACGCTATTTTCTCAGAATTTTTTTAATCACGCTGAGAGCGGCTTTTTTCGCAGGACTTGTTTTAGGCATAATGAGTATTGCGACGGTACCGGCAATCATTATTTCCAGGGCCGCGGCCACTACCAAACCCGAGCTTATGCTGGCTGCCGTATTTGTCGATGTGCTCACCGCCGGTGTATTGTTTTTTGCCTATATGTTTTCAAAGGTATATCTGCTTTATTGGGTTCCGGCGGCTGTCAAAACGGATAAAAAGCCGTTCACATATGCGAAACAGCTTGTTGATGAGCATTTCTGGCGGGTAGTAGCCAGGTTTATCGTTTTTGACCTGGTCTTTGCCGTATTTCTTTTCCTTGTTATCGTTCTTTCCTCCGCATTGTTGAAAATGCTGTTGAGCTGGATTTTTATAACCGTCTTTGCCATTGTGCTGGTGATTTATGTTTTCAATTCATTTGCAGAAATTGTGATTTCCAATGGACAAAATAATGGGTCTTGACCATATCCAGGAGCTGGTGGCCGTAGCGGGATTATAATAATAAATGCAGCCGTAGGAAGGGTCCCAGCCGTTTAAGGCGTCTCTTGCCGCATTAATCGAACTTTGATCGGGCTCCAGGTTGATCTGTCCGTCGTCAACCGCATCAAAGGCTCCCGGTTGATAAATGACGCCGGCAATGGTTTTCGGGAAACGGGAATCCGCCGTTCGGTTCAATACGACTGCAGCGACGGCTACCTTTCCTAAATAAGGTTCTCCCCGGGCTTCTCCGTGAATAAGCCTTGCAAGCAGATTCACATCACTGTTACTTGAGCCGCCGCCACCTCCGCTTCCGCTTTTAGGAGCGGTCCCTGTGGGCAGACCCAGTGCTGCCAGTGTTGCCGGGCCGGCAACGCCATCAACGGCAAGTCCGTTTTTTGCCTGAAACTTTTTCACTGCGGTAAAGGTTTGATAACCATAATCTCCATCGACGATACCGTTATAATAGCCCCAGTTGTACAGTTTTGATTGAATATCAATCACTTCCTGCCCGGTGCTGCCATAGTTTGACAGCACTGCCCGGCTGTATCCCAATATATCCTGGATTTCTGCCTTGTATGATACAACAAGCATCATGGAAACCAATATAACTGTAGTTAGGATAAGTGCTGTATATCTTTTGTACAATGCAATACTCCTTCTTGCTTTTATTTGAGGTTATTTTTTGTAGTTGTGTCAAAATTATTCCTTGCCGGAGCAAGGAAAAAAGCATTAGGAAGAGTATGCATTTTTGGTGAAACCTAAAAAAGCAATATGTAAAACAAAATTACGAGAAGGAGATTATCTTCCATAGAATCTTCAAGCAGCAGAATTATCAGTCCGATCAATATCAATTCTTCAATATGGATATGCTCTTTGATAAAGTCTACAACGGTTGATAATCCTGGAAGAAATCTTTTCTCGTCGGGGACGGCGGCATATTCCTGTTCATTGGGCAAGGGTATGTCAAGGTAATCCTTATGGTAGCCCTGGTTTGAATAGGGCGCAGGCGCAGCTCTACGCGGTGTTAAATTAAAGGGCAGCAGCGGAGGAAGAAATCTTTTTGTATTTTGGGGCGGTCTTCTGTAAGGCATTTCTCATACCCCCTATTTGTCTTGATTGTCTAAAAGCCTTGCAACACTTGACATTTGCAATAGCTGAATGCAATTGCCTATTTTTTTCTGCCGGCTGCTGTTCATAAAAGGTTTTATTGCATGCAGCAGATTGATCCGGGGGTCATTCCCCGCGCCTATACTGCCTGCCAGCTTTTTAACCCTGTTCAGCATGTCTGGGTCAATGCCGGCTTCGACCCGGACCGGCTTTTCTTCCTTCACAGGCTCGGGAGTTTCTTCCTCAACCGTGGCCGCGGGTGCTTCATCTTCCTTTTTATCAAGTGAACCTGCCAGCAGAGACAGGAGCCCTTTAACATTGTCCGGCATGGTCTCCTGACCGAGTAATTCAGCTATTTGCTGAATTTTTTTATTCATATCGTCACTCATCGAGAATTCCTCCAGCATTCCATCATTAAAAATTTAGTTGCAAAAAAAATTCAGAACAATAAGTTTTTGTGCTTGAAGCTGCAAAAATCATAATTGTTCCTTATATTTAAAATATATTCATGAATTATTTAATAATGTCTTTTAATTTACTTATTATTTCATCCCCGTGCTCGCCGATAAGTTTTTTCAGATTATTCAGATCGGCATCGCTGACCTTTTGCTTGATTTCGTTTTTATTAATGTTCAACTCCTTTAGCTTTTCATCATCGAGCTCGTTCATTTTGGTCATAAGTTCATTTTTATCCATTTTTCCGATTTTCTTCGCCAGTTCTTCGTTATTTCCGTTCTTCAGCATATCCAGCGCAGTGTTGAGCTTCGCCTGAAGAACCTTTTCATCCATTTTTCCGAGAATGTCCGCCAGCTTTTTGTTAAATGCGTTTGACATAGAATCCGTCCCTTCATATTTATAAATTTTTATGTATGATAAAGAAATGTTTACACCTGTGTTGGAAGGTTATTGCCATCGCTTTTGCCCAGGGTGAAAAACAGGAAGACGATGATCAGCACCATCGGAATTCCATTGCCTGCAATCGCCTGGTTTTCAGAGATGTTTTCGTCCCGGCTTCCCGTAAAGAAGAAAAACAGGAAAACCAGTATGTACAAGAAGATTTCATCGATCTCTCCATCAAAAATACGAGAAATCCCATCAAGGATATTTCCGGGAAAACTCATGGGGGATACCTCCGACTTGGTTTATGTCTTTATATTCTATGTTGAATGAAATTGTATTGTGACAATACTTTTAAGATAAAAATAAGAAGACAGGCGGAAGAAAGCCGGAGAATCCGGCTTGGCGCCTTCAAGGGAACGTTTTCAAACGCAAAAGGAATATTGCGTTACGGATTACTGCCGGCTCAGAGGGTGTGTCCCCTCTCATCTATAGAACAGCTCAAGGAATACAAGGATGAAGAATAACAGTGAGTCATCCCCTTTGCATGTATTTACTCCGCGCTTGCCGGTAGTAAATAATCCAAGTGCGCTGTTGTCATAGAATAAAAGTAAAAATATGAGGATAAAGAATAATAAGCTGCAATCACTGTCCCCGTTAATTCTCCTTGACATGAAACCCGCCTCCCGACCTTAAGTTTCTTATTAACATAATATGAATCTTGCTTTTTTAATGTTACACTATTGCTTTAGCCAAAAATTTTGTTTGCCTGTAATTTTTAACAGTTTATTTGTATGATATTGAGAAAAAGTTGGTATAAAGTATATAATATATATATCTTCACGTAGGGCATCGCATCGGAACGGTGTCAAATTGTTTTGCCGGGTGATTATGAAAAGGAGAATAGGTTTATATGTATGATGTAATAATAATCGGTAGAGGTCCGGCAGGGATATCTGCTTCGCTTTATACCGTCAGAGCGAATTTGAAAACCCTGATCATCGGAAAATATGACAGCAGGCTGTTGAAAGCCGATAAGGTGGACAACTATTTCGGTTTTTCCAATTCGGTGTCTGGAGAGCAGCTGCTTTGCGCCGGAGAACAACAGGCGCAGCGGCTTGGGGCTGAGATTGTGGAGGACGAGGTCATTGCTTTGGAAAAAGAGGATTTTTTCAAGGTGACGGCGTCAAAGCAGCAATACACGGCGAAAGCCTTGCTGTTTGCCACAGGTCAACCGCAGAAGAAGGTGAAAATAGAAAACCTGTCGGAGTTTGAAGGGAAAGGCGTCAGCTATTGCGCCACCTGCGACGGTTTTTTCTATAACAATCTGAAGGTGGGCGTCCTGGGCTTTAAGGATTATGCGGTGCATGAAGCCACAGACCTTCTGGCAAACACCCGGGATATTGTGATTTATACAAACGGAAAAGAACCGGAAATAAGCGAAGGCTTCAGAGGAACAGCAGAGCAGTTTGCCATCAACACCAAGCCGGTTGTAAAGATTGACGGAGGAGAATTCCTTCAGAGGATCCATTTCAAGGACGGTACCAGCGAAGAACTGGATGGATTGTTTGTGGCATATGACACAGCTTCCACATTGGATTTTGCGAGGAAGATGGGAATATTAGCCGATGGCAGTACCATCGTAGTGGACAGAAAACAGCAAACCAACCTGGAAGGCGTATTTGCAGCAGGCGATTGCGCTGCGGAGCTAAAACAGATCTCCGTAGCGGTCGGGCAGGGCGCCATCGCGGGAAAGGCTATCGTCGAGTACGTGAGAAGCCTTTGATCGATGTGCCGTACCGGTACTGGATTTTGAGGGGTCGGTCTTGTGAGGGTAAATGGAATTTCTTCCGGCATTTAACCAGCGGAGTCGAGAAATTCCTGATTTTATTAATTTATAAGGAGATCGACCTATGTCTGTAAGAGTTTATACCACACCATCCTGCCCTTATTGCGGCATGGCAAAAAGGTACCTTGAATCAAAGAATGTCAGCTATGAAAGTATAGACGTCTCCGTTGACAGAAACGCTGCAGTGGAGATGGTCAGCAAGTCCGGACAGCGGGGAGTGCCGGTCATTGATTTTGACGGAACGATTATCGTTGGCTTTGACAAGAGCCGCATCGACAGCATGCTTTAGCAAAGAGTGCCAGCCACCAATGGTGAGCTGGCACGTGTGTCATTGCGTGCGAACGCAGTAGAGCCGCAAGCTATGCGCCAAGAAGCGCATTTGCTAAAGAAAATGCGTGCGAATAGCTCAGCTTCGGTAAAAGTTTGAATATGTTCGGATTAAGAGACAATTACCTTGAAGCGGATTTGGAGAAAGCCATACTGATGGAGCTTGAGGCCTTCATTCTTGAATTCGGACACGGATTTTCGTTCGTAGAGAGGCAAAAGCGTATGATTGTGGGCAATGAGTATATCGTTCTTGATTTCTGTTCTACCACAGGATATTAAAACGGCTCGTCGCTGTTGAGTTGAAGCTCGGTGAATTCAAGGCTGTCATGATGGCTGGCGCCGGAATTAAGGCAAGAGCCGTCCATGACAAAGGAGAATTTGTTGACATTCCAGAGGATGCCCATTTCAGCAGATTTGTCAACGACACAGCGGGCGAGGAATTCCTGAAATATTTTCTCAGGCCTCTCCTGCCTAAGTTTTCCCCTCACTGCCAGAGATACCAGATTGAAATTTAAAGTAAATACCTGGAGAATATTTGAGGGGTGAGAAAAAACTCACACCTCAAAACATAGATCTCGAAGGCGTTAGAAGTTTTCGAGGGTATTCTTTATATTTACAGGGGGCCATGCTGGATGGAGTTTGAAGGGTCGGCTCACATTAAAATAATTAAGACAGCTTAAAATTTTTAAGCACCTAAAAACGAAAAGAATTAAGAATTAAGAATTTTTTAGGATGGTCAGATTTGCTGGCATGCGGTATTCTAAGGATGAACCACAAACATATTAAATAATCACATCGGGATGCATTGCAGCAAAAGATCTTATTTAAGGAGGCCATGAATGGATGGAAGAGGCATCGAGGAGAGAATTCATAGCAAGTAGCCGAAACAATGCGCGGGCAAAGGTGATTGTTTCATTTAAAAAGGAAATAAAAGATTATTTGTTGTTTTACCTTCTTCCGTTACCCGGGCTTATAGCGATGTTGTTGTTTTCATACCTTCCTATGGCGGGGCTTTACATTGTATTTGAGCAGTATACTTTTAAAGGAGGGCTGTTCGGCAGTAAATTTGTTGGGCTCAAGAATTTTGCATTCTTTTTTTCAGATATGGGAAATGCGTTACGAGCAACAGAAAATACTTTAGTTGTAAATGTTTTTGGGATTATTCTTGGGACCGTTGTCTCTGTTGCGCTGGCAGTCATGCTGAATGAGGTCAGAAGCATGGGATTCAGGAGGCTTACGCAGTCCATGATCATTCTTCCTTATTTTATATCCTGGATTGTTGCCGGCTTGATCTCAATGGCCTTTCTTGACGAGAGCAACGGTGTGGTCAACAAACTGATTGTTCAGCTTGGAGGCACGCCGGTGGCCTGGTACGAAAAACCATGGCTTTGGTGGCCGATTCTAATCCTCTCATCCATCTGGAAATATGCAGGCTATAACTCTATTATTTATTTTGCGGCATTAACCGGGTTTGACATAAGCTATTATGAAGCGGCAGAAATCGATGGCGCGACACGTCTGCAGAAGATTACCAAAATCACGCTGCCCTTACTCAAACCCACCATTATTATTATGTCTTTATTAGCGCTGGGAACTATTTTAAATGCTGACATTTCACAGGTCATCGGGCTTACGAACCTGAATCCGCTGCTGCTTGAAACGACGGATAACATCAATACCTATGTATATCGTTCGGCCGTGCAGCTGGGGCAGTTCGAATCGGCATCCGCAGTCCAGCTTTATCAGTCGCTGTTTGGCTTCCTTCTGGTGCTGCTGTGCAATTGGCTTGTAAAGCTATATGATCCTGAATACAGTCTTTTTTAACTGGGAGGTGTAAAAAATGAAGAGAGCAATAATTTCAGACAGAACTGTAAACGGGATTTTTTACATTACGATAGCCTTCTTTGCGCTGGCATGCGTTGTTCCGTTTCTGCTTATATTATCCGTATCCTTATCCAATGAGCATGCGGTGTCGTTAAGGGGATTTTCACTGATACCCATGGGCCTCACCCTGTATACCTATACGTATTTGTTTATCAATAAAGGGATTGTTATATTGGAAGCCTACGAAATTACATTTGCCGTATTAATTCTGGGAACGCTGTTTTCAGTTTTTGTAACAACCTGCTATTCGTATGCGGCGTCTTTCAAAAAATTCCGTTTTGCCAATGCACTTTCCTTCATCGCGTGGTTTACAATGATTTTTAACGGCGGATTGCTGCCGTGGTATATTCTGACCACGAAATATTACCACCTTAAAAACAATTTGTTTGCCCTATTTGTGCCCTATGCCATGAATGTTTTTTATATGTTCGTCATGCGGAATTTTTTTAAGTCGATTTCCTCGGAATATGTGGAGTCCGCAAAAATTGACGGCGCAGGGAACCTTAGAATATTCGCGACCATCGTCCTTCCCATTGCCAAGGTAGGACTCATTACCATTACGCTTTTCTACGCCCTCGGTTACTGGAACGATTTTTACCTTGCGTTTATGCTGATCAGCAAGCAGCGGCTCTATCCCATGCAGATGCTGCTCTATGCGATGGAATCGAACATTATGTACCTGGCAAATTCGAATACCGGATTGGCCCAGCATGGGGCAAGCACCATGGTCATCCCGCTCATGACCACCCGGATGGCAGTCGCCTGTATTGCGATTGGTCCTATCATCATTTTTTATCCCTTTGCCCAGAGATACTTTGTGAAAGGCCTAACCGTTGGGGCAATCAAAGGTTGATTTTGCAACTCAAGCTTTTAGTACGGGGAATGGTCTTGGATTGTCGTCCTTTATGGCCATATCGGCTGACAAGTGACCATTGTCGGTATTATATAGAATAGTCCCGGGATTAAAACAAGCGTATTATCAAAAACGGAAAAATGAAGGAGGTCAATTGAATGGTAAAAAGACTGGTATCAATTCTTCTTGTAACTGCCATAGGGATTACATTCATGGCTGCATGCGCCAAAAAGGAAAACGGGGACGCGACTACTTCGGCGGCTGCGGTTACCAGCGCGGCTCCTGCGAACGGCTCTGCCACTGCTGAAAATGAAATTCCCAAGGAAGTCGCCAAATTAAACATTGTAAACTTTGGAGATGTTACACCCAGAAGGACTGAGTTTTTTACAAAAGAACTTCACGATGCGCTTTTAAAAGATTTGAATATTGATCTGACGGTCACGATATTTCCCTGGGACAGCAATCAGCCCGAGCTGATGGCAGCATCCGGTGAAGATTTTTCAACCTTTTCCGGCGCGTGCGGAGGCTTCTCACAGGCTGTGGCAAAAGGCTGGTGGCTGGAGATTTCCAAAGCGGACCTGGACAAATATTGCCCGGATTTGCAAAAGATCAGAGTCCCTTACGGCTATGATGATGCGACGATAAACGGAAAGATATACGGCATACCCCTTGGTAATAAGCCGTATGCAGGTGAAATGCAGACGCTGATGGTCCGGCAGGATTTGCTGGACGAGGTCGGGGTTACCGAATTGAAGACGGTAGACGATCTGACCAATGCCATGAAGCTTGTTCACGAGAAGCATCCGGACTACACAATGGATGTGGAGGCGGGAGAAACCGCGGAATATCTGCGGGGATTGCTGGAGCCGAACCAGTTGGTAACCTTCTATGACAGGTCCTATCCTTATATTTATATGGACAGTCTGGCAAAGGACGATAAGATCTACAGCTGGCTTGAATCCAACGAATTCAAAAATGTTTGCCAGCTGAACGAAAAGTGGAAGAAAATGGGCTTCATCGATTCCAAAAGCCTTTCCAACCGGCCGCAGCTATTGGCGGATTGGAAGGCAGGAAAGGCATTTGCCTATACTGGTACTCCGGCGAGGCCTATGGAGGAACTTCCCGGCCTTCAAAAGTCGGTACCCAACGCAAAGCTGAAGCTATATACCTTCGGTACCCAACCTTTCATGTATTCCGGCTCTTCAAACGTCACATACAGCATTTCCTCCGCAAGTACGAATCTGACCCGTTACCTCATGTTTTTCAACTGGATGTGCAAGAGTCAAGAGAACTATGACTTACTTTCCTACGGAGTTAAGGGCAAAGATTATACGCTGGAAGGCGATCGCGTCAAGCGGATTACGGCGGATGCATTCTGGGATGAATGGCAGATTGCAAATACTACCTATATGCGCTATGACACAACGGTGAGCGATGAGTTTATAGCAGCCTATAAAAAGAATGACGAAGGGGCCCTTCGGTCAAAAATAACCGGCTTTACGCTGGATGAAGCCGATTTAAAAGCGGAAGAGGCAAAAATGCAGGCAGTATGGCAGGAAAAGGTGATTCCTCTGGAATGTGGTTTCTTAAATTATGACAAGGATTTCCCGGCGGTTATAAAAGCAATGAAGGATGCGGGTCTCGACAAATATGTCGCAGAATTCCAGAAGCAGTTCTCCGAATGGTATGCCGCTCAGCCCAAGTAAATGCCCCATCAAATGAAAGAAGTACCCCGCAATGAGGATGCCGATGACGCATCGGTATCCTCATTGTTTCCGTAAGGATCACTTAAAATAATACATAGTCGGCAGACGGTTGCACTTCAGCGCCACAACAAAAGGAAGGCAGCGATAGGAAGGTTTATGGGTTAAGAGTAAGAAAGAGAGGTAAGAAGAAGTATGAAAAAAGGTTTTAAAAGTAAATTGGTTATATTTACTATCCTTGCGATGTTGGTCATGACTTCAGGCTTTCCTTTAACGGCAGCAAATGCAGATACTACGAGAGACCCGGCATTTTGGCCGTTTAGCAGCACCAGCCCCTGGAATATGCCACTGGGCAGCGGCGCTACCTATGCGGCTATCAATTCCCCTGTATTTAAACCGGCGAGCGGTGCATATTTTTATTTACAGAGCGATTCATATTCCCATCCGGTATTTATTGGTTCGGCATCCGACCCGTTAAGGACCATCACCCGATACGCGGATTATGATTATACCACGCAATATAACCCTCCGCAAACCGCTACGGTCCGTATCCCAACCTATGCCATGCCTGCGGGCAATACCGACCAGCATATGCATGTGATTGATGAAAACCATACCACCGTCACGGAAGGCTGGCTTGTCCGGAAGACTCCCGGCCAGAATGCCTATACCGGCAACTTTGATGCGATTGCCATGGTTCAGAACAGCCTGACGGACAACGGTGTTTATTCCTCCTGGCATGGTGTGCGGGCCTATGGCGGATCAGTACTGGGCGGCTTGATCCGTAAAGGGGAGCTGACCAACGGAATTCCCCATGCGGTTGCGCTGATCGTATCCAACAATGCGTTGAACAAGAACGGCCCCAGCGGGAATCCCTACGTATGGCCTGCATCCAGTGCCGACAGCAACTATGCGTCCGCATACGGCTCCACAGGAAATATCTACATGGGGTCGCTGTTAGCAATTCCCATGTCCGTTGACTTAAGCACTTTGGGCCTGTCTACCGCAGCATACAATTTTGCTTATGCGCTGCAGCATTATGGCGGCTATATTGTGGATACCATGGGACCCGGTTACAACTCATGCTACTCACAGGTTGAAATTGCCGCACAGGACGAGGTGGACCCGTATCTGGGGGATGAAATCAGAGCAAAGCTTGCATCGCTTCTTAAAGTGGTAACAAATAATTCCCAGAGCAATGTGGGCGGTCCCGGGACAAGGGTTGCGCCGACAGCACCGCCAATGGCAGTACCCTCACCCGTGCCTGCCCCCACTCCGATTCCTACGGCGGCCCCTGCGTCCGGTTGGGTGAACGTCGAGGATACCGATCCCGGTATATCCTATGTAGGGAACGCTTGGGGAACTTTTCCGGATTACAGGTATACTTCAGGTACTGCGCATTACAACAACGGCTTTGACACAAGCCAATATTGCCAGTTTACCTTTTCAGGTACCCAGGCAAAGATATACGGTACGAAGTATTCCGGCGGCGGCGTCCCGGATATCTATGTGGATAATGTGAAAAAGGCGAGCCCGAATTTAATGGTGTACCCAAGGCAGGACAGGCAGCTGATTTATGACACCGGCGTGCTGAGCAACGGTTCACATACCGTTAAGATCAAAGCTACAAATAACGGTGACGTGGTGGACTATTGGTTCAATCTGGATTACTATACGTATAACAGCAACGGCTCCACACCGACGCCGACGCCCACACGGACACCGACACCGACGCCGACCTCAACGCCCACACCGGCCCCCACGCCGACGCCGACCTCCACTTCAACTATATACATAGGCGAACAAAGCAGCAATCTCAGCTCGACGGATTATAATGCAGGAAATATGATGGTCTCGCAAAATGCTGTACTAAGCCAGACCGCCGCAATTCAGAGCTTGAGCCTGTATGTCGTAACAACCGGAAGCGGAAATCTGCGGCTGGGTATTTATGACAGCACCGGCCCCAACGGAGGCCCCGGCGCCTTAAAGGCTGCCACGGATTCATTTGCGGCAAAGAAAGGCTGGAATACCAAGTCCGTTGTGACGCCAGTGTCCTTATCGCCTGGAACCTACTGGATTGCGGCGTTGCCCTCCACGAATTCTATGGTCTTCAAGGCCGACTGGAGTACAGGCGTCCTCAAATATTACAGCTATACGTTTGGCGCGATGCCAGGCACATTTTCCACAGCTCCTTCCAGTGACACGGGGCATTGGGCCTTTTATGCTACCTTAACCCCATAAACGTCTTTAAGGCAAGAAAGGAGCCGGGCCGGGAATTCGTTGATATGTTACTATTTTCGGAGGGTGCTGACAGGTGAAAGCCTGTTAGCACCCTCATTGGACGAAGCAAAATGAAAAATATCAGGATGGAGGCGTCAAAATGGAAAAAAGCAAGATCACGGAATGGGTGGAACTGGATAAGGATAGGAAATGGGAACTTTTAAGGTATTATTATAATGCGGCGGGGTCGTTTTATCCTCCCCAGGGGCAAGTGGTACATGACCATGAAATCCAGGAATGCATCGGCAGATTCAAGGAAAAACCATTACCGCAGATAAGACGGGAAATCCCTCTGAAGGACTGGAAATTCATCCTTGACGAAAAAGCCGAAGGCGTAAGGCAGGGCTATTATTCCGGCGAGTGCGACGAGAGCGGGTGGGAAAGCGTATCCATCCCGCACTCATACCGGTTTATCCCCGACAATCCGGTGAAATTCGGAAAGTCCAGCGATGGGATTTATGAAATGCCGGAGGGAAACGGCTTCAATATCTGGAGAGGCGATTATTCGACCTGGTATAAACACCGGCTCCGCCTGGGCCCCATCGAAAAAAACAGCATCGCCCGTCTCAGATTCGACAGCATCAACCTCATTAGCAGCGTGTGGGTCAATGATATCCCTGTGATGATGGACCATTATGGGCTATACCCATACGAGATGGATATAAGTGAAGAATTGGCCGCAGGCAGCCTGGAAGATGTCGTGGTTGCAGTAAAAGCCGACAACATTGTCAGCAATGCGCCGGTCATGTTTTCAAACGGAATGCAGTTAGGCTATGTCAATTCGGACTATGCTCAGGATGAGAGGGAATGGTACATGCACGACGATGCATTTTCCGGGATTGCAGGAGATGCCATTCTGTCTGTCAGAAATGAAAATTATCTTGATAACGTCTTTTTTGTGACGGAGGAAATAGCGGGGCAAAAGGCGGATATCCTGTGCAGAATTCATTTGAGGAATACCACCTGGAAAAGGTTTACGGGTAAAGTCAGGCTGGAAATCAAAAAGTGGACTCCTGAAGAGGGCTCCAGTGTCCAGACAGTATACGGGGATGCAAGTATACTTCCGATGAGCGAGCAGAGGCTGGAGGTGCGCTTCTGCATGCAGGAGGCGGAATACTGGAGCACAGATACGCCTTGTTTGTATCTGGCCCATGTGGTATTGGAGGATGCGGCGGGGACGGATATCGACGATATCTTTGAAAGCTTCGGCGTCCGGACCATAAAAACAGAGGGAAGCCATATTCTTCTCAACGGGAAAAGGATCACTCCGCGAGGGTCTCATAATTCTACCCACTGCCATGGGGAATCCATGATTTGCCCAAGCGACAATTTGATTGTAAAGGATATATTGCTTCATAAGAAACTGGGAGCTATTTGTTCAAGATGGCCCAGTGATTCCAAGGTTCATTATAAAAGGATCGCCGACTACTGTGACCAGCTTGGCTATATGCTGTCGTGGTGCGGATATTTCGAAATGTGGACAATTCATCCACAGGCGGAACTGTATGCAACAAGGGATGTCAAAGCCGTTGTAAGGTCGCTCCGGAACTGCCCCAGCATTATATCCTGGGAGATGGGAGATGAACCTTATCTCACAAACCGGGCGCATAAAAGGATCAAATGGTACGAGCAAATGTACAAACTGGTTGCCGAAGAGGACGAATCAAGGCTCATCATTCCTTCCGGACATTGGAGCGGCGACCTTGTGGAAAGAATCCGGAATTACGAGGGGGAAAATCTTAGCATGGAGGACAAACGGGCGCGTGTGCTGGAGGAGATCCCCATATACAATGCGGAGCATGCGGTATGGGATTACCATTATGTACCCGGCTGCGGTCTGGATTCCCCGCCCTGCTATCACTATGTCAATCTTGTAAAGAATTCTCTTGCCGGACAAAGATTTACCGTATTTACCGAGTTTGGGACCAACGGGCTTCCCGACCCCGAAAAGGTGAAAGAGATCTACGGAGGCTTTAAATGGACTACAAGTCCGTATTATCCCGTCCATAGGGATAATGCCGACATAGGGTTATACGGAAGGGTGATCAGGCAGGAGGACTGGAGAGAGACTCAGGCCTGCCAGGCAATGATTCTCAGCAACCTGATAGGCTATCTTCGGGAGAGCCCCGATGAAATCGGTGCATTCCATTTCGTGACTATGTTTGACTGGTCCACATTTTACTTCGGCTTGATTGATGCGGCCGGAAACTGCAAGCTGGCGTTTTCCGTAGCGCAAAACTGCTTCCAAACTCTTCATGTTTCAGGCTTGCATGGAAATACAGTCGTAAATAGAAGCGACAGAATCACAGTCACGGCAAGCAATTTTGGTGAAAATGTTTCAAATCTGCGGCTGGAGATCAGCGTCAGGGATTCCGGGCTGCGTGAAATCAAAAGAGATGCTTTTCAAATCCCGGAAATCAAAGGCGACTCCGCAGTTACCAAGCTCACGGAAGAATTCAGTATGGCAGAGGTTGAGCCGGGCTTGCACAGCATTGAGTACCGCCTTATAAATCCCTTTGGGAAGGAAGTCTCCAGGAGCATGGAGGTATTCTTCGCGGAATAAGCAAGGTCCCTTTAATTAACGGAAACACCTATACGATTCAACTGCTGCAAGAAATATAGTATAACCGGAGGACGAATTTATGACGTATCCCATTCTGCCGGATTACGCCGGTATTATTGAAAAAATCACGGAATATGGCCGTCTAAAGCACGAATACGGAGCGAAGGATGTTGAAAAGCTGCTGAAAGCTGCCGAAACGGCTTTGAAATCCGTACTGGCCCAGCTCCAATCCATGCCCGCAGACCCGCTGCTTGAGCAAAAAGAACCGAATGATCTTAAGACGGTCCGGCTGCTAAGAAGCTCAGGGCCCAGAAAGCTATGGGACCGGCTTGAAAAGCCGCTGTACCGGGATAAGCTGGAGGGAGCCTTACTGTCAAGACTTGCAGGCTGTACACTCGGAGCCATCGTCGAATTTTGGAGTGTCGAGGATATGGCGGATTGGGCCAAATATATCGGGGATGCCTTTCCGCCGGTGGATTATTGGTCAAAAATCCCAAGCCCTCATAAACTCCGTTATCAAGAGGACCCCGCCATTATCAGCGCCAATATTGCGTACACGCGGGACGTCATGAATGGAGTGCCTATTGACGACGATATCGTATACACGTTGCTTGGGCTAATGACGGTTGAGGAGTTTGGAAATGAATTTACCACGGAGGATGTGGGCAAAGCCTGGATGAAGTATTTGCCCGTCGGATGTACTGCCGAAGCAGCGGCTTTGGCAAACTTGAAGGCCGGCATTCCCGCGCTTCAGGCTGCGGATACCAACAATCCGTATTGTCAGTGGATCGGTGCCGATATCCGCGCCGACCCGTTTGCCTATATGGCTCCCGCCTATCCGGAGAAGGCTGCTGAAATGGCTTATTACGATGCCTATCTTAGTCACAGGCGCAATGGGATTTACGGTGCCATGTTCTTTGCTGCAGCCCAAGCCGCTGCTTTTGCCGTAGATAATCCGGTGGATGCCTTAAAAATCGGTCTAACCGAAATCCCCGGAGAATGTGCGCTTTATAAAGACGTAGTTTGGGCCTTATCCGCAGGAAAGGAATTAAATAATTACAAGGATGCCCGTGCTGCATATGACGAGCGGTTTAAAGGGATGAGCGGGGTTCATACCAACAACAATGCCTGCTTGACCATTTTCGGACTCATGCTTGGAGGCACGGATGTCACTAAGGTCCTTTCAGAAACCGTCGCCATGGGAATGGACAATGACTGTACTACGGCAACGGCTGGAAGCATTGTCGGAGCGATTGCAGGCAAAAAAGGCATGCCGCCCCATTGGTATAAGGGCTTTAACAACAAGGTATATTCCTATTTGCTGGGTCATGAGGTCTTTTATATCGATCAATTGCTGGAACGCTTCACCCTTCAGGCAGAAAAGGTTTACGGACTTCGCTAGAGGGGAAAACAGAATTTCAAGGCTTCATTCCATAAAAGGGGGAAAAGTGTACAGATAGAAAATAATAAGCAGCAATCTGGCGAGGTGTTAATTGTAATCGGTAAAACGAAACGAGGGAGCAGTGCAAAAATGAATGAGTTAAATTTTAGGATAGCTCAAAACGGCAGATATTTTGTGGATCAAAACGATTCTCCGCAATTCTGGCTCGGCGATACCCAATGGAATCTATTCCGTTGTCATACCTTTGAAGAGGCAAAAATCATCATCGAAAATCGCAGGGAAAAAGGCTTTACCGTGATTCAGGTGATGCTGCTGGGGATTGGACACGAAGTTTCGGCTGAGACTGTTCTGGGAGAAGCGTTTCCGGAGAAGGACCCTGCAATACCGAATCCTGCATATTTTAAGCATGTGGATTCCATCATTGAGCATGCACAGAAAAACGGAATAACTCTGGTGATCGGTCTCGACCATCCGCGTATAAGGTTGACAACTATAAGTAATGCGCGGACATACGGGCGCTGGATAGGGGAACGTTACAAAGAATATCCGAATATCATCTGGTCTGCCACATACTTGATTCCTGAGGGTGAAAACCTTGAAATTATGCGGGAGGTAGCGCTGGGCCTGCGGGAAGGAGATGGCGGAAAGCATTTGATTACATGCCACCCTGACCCGGCTTATCCGGTGGCAACTTCCGGTATCAGTCATAACGAGCTATGGCTCGACTTTAACTGTATCCAGACTTTTTCAGCCATCGGCCTTATCTGTGATTCTATTGCCGACGACTACAGCCGCGTCCCGTCAAAGCCGGTAGTGATGGCGGAGGGAGCTTATGAAGACGGACCTGAATACGGATTCGCCATTACACCGTACTTGGTCCGCAAACAAGCATATTTAACCTATTTTTCAGGCGGTCATCACAGCTACGGGCACAATGATAATTGGAGGGTCTTACCTACATGGAGGTCGTCTCTGGATAGTCCCGGAGCGCAGCAGCTGTCGGTGCTGAAAAATGTATTTTCGCCGCGCCGCTGGTGGGAACTGATTCCGGACCAGACGATATTCAAAAATGATACCTGCGGTGACAGTACGCTTAATAATGCTTTGAGGATGCAAAACGGAGATTTAACCATGGTTTATTCAAGCAGCCCCAATACATTCTGTATAGATATGGATAAATTGACATCCGCTGAGTATGTGAGTATCTCCTGGATAGATCCGAGAAACGGAGAGGAACTTGACGCCGGCAGCTTTCCGGCAGCGGGCGATCAGATGTTTTCATGCCCACAGGAATGGGAAGATTCCCTGTTAATGATAGAGGCGGCTAAATAAAATTCCGGCGCTTTATTTTCAGCACCAAAGCGTGCTTCAGCCATAAACTGATGTATGCGATCGGATGTAAACAACGAACGGATAAACTCATTGCCTGACTTTGACACCTGAATTTGCCCAAATGCCCTTTCCACCTTGAAAACAGATGGCTTGGGCATTTGTGCTATCGCAGATTTTACTAGTGAAAATCCTTTTTAACTTCACCTGAAATTATTTGATTTCCCAAGCTTAATATGTTTTTGCTGAAACCTATCCCGAAAGTTTTATCTACTATATCTTATTCCATTTTTTGCGCTATATGGCATGAAACATAGACTGTAATCTTCTTAAAAGACGGATTGATATATTTCTTCATGCGAGGTAAAATCAGGAGTATTAGCACTATCTCGAAGGGGAGTTGGAATTGTGGTATTTATGAGTAAATTTTACATGGCAGGCGAATGACCGTATCACGCCTCTAAGCATAGACAACGAAGAGACGTGGGAGTCTTTTGAGATTGTGGCTATTACAGGAGGGCTTATGGATTTTCACAATTTTAGGCGAATTAATATCAAAAAAAATGCATTATTGCTTAAGATTTTTTTAAGTATGCTGCTCATCGCCGTATTTGTCGTGATTCTTTTAACCATCTCGGTATTTTTCTGGTTTAGAGGCAAAGCAGCCGATGACTTTACCAAGGTGAATAAAATATTGCTGCTGAATATCGATACTGCTTTTTCAAACTATCTTGAGAATGCAAGAAATCTTACGGTCGAATTATACCAGAACATAAGGATCAAAACGCTGATAACCCAAAACCAGCTTACCATGGATCAAAATGATATGGCATCAATCAGTATCGTCAGGAATGGTCTGGAAGTAAACAGCTACATCAATTCAATCTACATCTTAAACGGAACCGGCGCAATTTTGGATGTGGCGAAGCTTTCTTCAAGTGCGAAAGCAGAAACAAATCTTATTCATAGGGTGAGAACCAATAAGGTATCGGACGGTCCTTTTTTCTGGGTAATGCAAAATAAATACCCGTCGAAGGACGGAATTAAAACAATGACCTATTACTATCATGAGGGTGTGGCCAAAGGCGGTTATTTTGGGGGGGCTGCTGTTGTCAACCTGAATATGGATGTGCTTCAAAAGAATCTTTTTTCCGATAGGATCAATGGTAAGCAAAGCTTTTATATCATTGATAATACCGGAAAAATATTAATTCACAGTGATATGAAGCTATTTGATGAAAATGTATCAAGCCAGCCGTATATAAAAAAGATATTGAGCTCGAAGAGTGAGTATGAAACGTTTAATATGAAATATAACGGGCGTAATAACACCTTTTCATATATTTCATCCAATAACGGCAGATACTTTATTGTTTCACAGATGGAATATGCCCAAAGTATCAGTGACCTGCTCCAGGCTACCAATGTGCTGCTGGGAATTGGGTTAGCCATCCTTTTATTGATGGTTTTCATTTCGGGATTTATTTCATTCAGACTGTACAAGCCTTTTGGAAATATCGTTACGAATATAAGAAATATGTTTATGGATTTGCCGCAAAAGGGGAATCTGAACGAAATTCAGTTTCTATCCAATACTTTCGGCGGCATGAAGGAAAAACTGGATTTGCTGAAAAGGGAGAGCGATTACAATTCAATTGTAAGAATACTCACTTCAAGCGATACTATAGAGGAAAATGTTTTGGAAGAATCCCTCATTAAGACCGGTGTGCTGAAGGATATAAAAAGCGATTATCTATTGGTTGTAGTGAGAATCGATGGCTTTAGAGAATTAATTGCGGAGAATACACCGGAAAAGGTATTGCTTCAGGTTGATAACATAAGCAAGATGATTCGTGATATGCTTTGCAAAAGTGTAAAGTGTTCTTTATTCCAGCTCTCAAATGATGAGCTTGTCCTAATTATGAGTGAAGCTGACCTGAAGAAGAAAATAACCGGAATTAGCTTGTCTGTTGTGCTGAAGGAGGTACAGGAAGCTGCTTTAAAAGCTGCAAACATATCATTCAGCATTGGGATCAGTATGGTTGAAAACGATATCCGGAATATAAATAAATGCTATAAGGAGGCTAAATATTGTACTCATTACAGGTTGTTTTACGGGGATAGGGTTATTCTCGATTATGAATCCACCGCCCTGCTGAAAAATGCCGGATTACCGGAAAATAGCATCGACATGGTTTTCAGCGCCGTAAAATGCGGCTCACAGGAGGAGTTTGAGGCTTCGCTGAATGCTGTGCTTGAAGAATGTAAAAAATACACTTTTGGGAATTCCGTAAAATTCCTATCATCCATGGCACTTTCCATTTTGGAGCTATCCAAGAATATTTTCAATGAAGGCAATTTTTTCAGGGATGTAAACTACCTGGAGATTTATAATAAAATAAATGAGTTTGAGAGCAAGAGGGACCTGGTATCCTGGTTTATCGGGTTATATCAGAATATAAGCCGGATCATTAAAGGGATAAACAGTAAAAAAACCCATGATATACTTTTGGATATCGTAGGCTATATCAATCAGAACTATAATGATCCGCAGCTTTCAGCCAACATGCTGGCTGAAAGGTTATCCATCAGTGCCCAGTATTTCAGTAAAATTTTCAACGACCTCGCCGGATGCAGCATTACCGAATATGTCAATACTATCCGGCTGGAAAAGGCCAGGGAATTGTTACTGAATAATTTGAAAATGGATATAAATTCAGTTGCAGAGCAGGTAGGTTTTAGAAATACAACTTATTTTACGACGGTATTCAAAAAGAAATATGGCGTGACACCTTCAAAACTCAGGCTTACCGTTTTACGGTCTGATATTAGCTAAGAACTGGCGAAAATATAACTTCCGGTGCTCCTAAGTATTTGATAAATTGTGTTTTAAAGCTTGCGCAAAACGATACGCTAGGAGCGCCTGTCAGGCCATTGTCCTCAGTAGCTTGACATGCTTCATTAGGGAGAAGTACCAAAGGAATGGAAGTATTCTTTACGAAGAGACGCATTTAGACAGTCAGAAGCAGGTGAAATGCCCTCTCGGAAGTGCAGCAGCGTTAAGCTTTATGGCCCGAACAGTCCCCAGTCGTATACAAAGCTCGTATTGACATGTCCGAATCCAGTAGAGTATATTTATAGTAGTTTTGGAATGGGAGATTATACCGGAATATGAAAACTACTTTACGATACCCTGCGCCTTTATATATTTTCCTGATTGCGGCCGGACTTTGCGGCGCCGGTCTTGTTATTGCCTCTGTTTCGCTGTATGGGCCCGGCCTCACCCATGATTCGACAGCTTACATTTTTGCCGCAAAAAGCCTGCTGGAGGGCAAGGGCTTCCAGTATTTCGGATATCCCAGCCCCTTTGTCCAATGGCCTCCTCTGTACCCTATCCTGCTGGCGGCAGCAGGCCTGTTGGGAATAGGTCCTCTGCAAGCTTCAGTTGCCATAAATGCGGCAGCACACGGATTGATCATCATAATTACAGGGTATTGGCTTTATTCCAGGGTGAAAAACAAGCTTTATGCCATTTTCGGCACCCTGCTCCTTGTTTTTTCACTTCCGCTCATTCAGGTATCCAAATATCTGTGGACGGAAACCTTGTTCATTCTGTTTTTTATACTTTTTTACATATATTTCGAGAAGTTCATCCAAACGCATCGCCAGTCATATCTTGTTGCAGCAGGCATTTATGCGGCGCTTACATGTGTTGATCGGTATGCCGGTGTCACCATTGTACTTGCCGCAGCTCTTTTCCTCCTGTTTCAGAAAAAGGCGTTCTTCAAAAGGATCGGGGACATATTCCTGTTTGGCGTGATTTCATGCCTTCCGTTTGCCGTGTGGGTTGCAAGAAATTATCTTGTATCTTCAACACTGCTCGGTGTGAGGCTTCCCTCCACTTATGGCCTGAAACTCAACATTAAAAGGTCCATTCTTTCTGTTTATACATGGATTACCCCCGGAACAATTTTCGGTGGAATTATACCCTCTAAGTTAGCGCTGGTGCTGATGGCTTTTGCTGTGGTCATTCCTGTGATCATTGTAATTATTTTTATAGTAGTGTTCTTATATCATCTGCTGGAGAAAGCGGATTCCGGCAAGAAAACGGCACAGCCGGACAGGCCGTCACAAGAAGGCGCGATTACGGATGGAAATTACCCGGTTTTGTTTATGGGGGCATATTCTTTAATCTATATGGCTTACCTGCTGGCATCTGCCACAAAGGTACTTTTTGAGCCTATAAACAGCCGATATCTCATTCCGGTTTATTTACCGGTGCTTATCATTTTAGTCTTTGCCCTGGATTATCTAATCGGTAAATTTAAAGTGCCGGTGCATTCGCTGTTGCAAAAGGGAATAATCATACTGCTGGCACTATTTCTTATCTATCCGGCGGTGAACACCGTTACTGCGGTTTCCGGCTATTCCGCCAATGGAGCGGGAGGTTATTCCACAAAGGCATTGCGCGAGAACAAGCTTATAGACTATGTGCGGCAGCACCCTCAGGATTGTACCTATTACAGCAACAATGCAGATATGGTAAGCGCACTTTCCGGAGTGCGTACCTATTATCCGCCCAAGAAAGAAGGCCCGGACATGTATGGCCTGGAGCAATTTAAAAATGCTGTGGAACATGATCAAGATTCAATAATTGTCTGGTTTAAGGGTACAGTTTCTTCACAGGTGTATGGACTTGATGATATTAAAAAGCTGTATAGCCTTGAAACAATCGGCGAATATGAAAGTGGTACTGTTTACAGAATACGAAAGACAAGGAGTACAAATAATGAATGATATGAAGGACAAGCCCGGCAATCCGGCAGGAAAAGTTAAGGACGTCATTGTTTCAATGAGACCAAAGCAATGGACAAAAAACGGATTTGTATTTGCAGGACTCATTTTTTCCAAATCCTTTTTCAACCTTGACGCCATTTGGCGGGTAATCCTGGCTTTTTTCCTTTTTTCACTGGTCTCCGGTTCATTATATATCATCAACGATATTATCGACAGGGATAAGGACCTTCACCATCCGGTCAAGTGCAAAAGACCTATTGCATCGGGCAGGCTTCCTATTGCCGGGGCAATGATTACAGCTTTGCTGATTATTCTTGCAGCCATCAGCGCCTCATATTGGCTGGATGTAAAGCTTTTTCTGATTCTGCTTGCATATTCCGTACTGGTATTTGCATACTCTATTAAGTTGAAAAACATCGTCATTCTTGACGTAATCATACTTTCCATGGGTTTTGTCCTGAGGACTGCGGGAGGCGCGGTGGTCATCAATGTGTGGATATCGCCCTGGCTCATTTTGTGCACCACCCTGCTGGCGCTCTTCCTTGCCTTGATTAAAAGGAAGAACGAGCTCCGGGTATTGGCCGGCGGAGCTGCCAATCACCGTAAGATTCTTGAGGAGTACACGCCCGAAATGATTGACCGCATGCTATCGGTGGTGACCTCCACTACCCTCATGTCCTATTCGCTTTACACATTTTCTGCAGGGAAATCCAGCTATATGATGCTTACCATTCCCTTCGTCCTTTATGGCATATTCCGGTATCAATACCTGGCTTCCGCAAGGGATATGGGCGGCAGCCCGGAGCTGGTCCTTTTACAGGATAAGCCTTTGCTTATCGACCTTATTCTCTGGATTGCTGCATGTATTGTGATTGTGGGATACATCTGATCAAACTTGAATGGAAGTTCGATCCGCCGGCTGGAATAATTTGCTTTCTTGCTTTTAGATAACCGGTATGATAATATATTATCAATTAAGCTTGAAGGGATAGGGATTTTATGAGTAAGCTAGGACAACGGCGGCGGTATTATAAATATGGTTCTCATATTATCTCTAAATGTGGAATAAAGTGAAGTCCTGTTGATAGTGTCTCTATCGCAGGACTTTTTTGTTAGGAGTACTGAAAATATTACTTCGCGTTTTTCTGAAAATGTAGGTTGCAGAGGCGAGCAGCAAATGCCCCCGCATTTGCGACCAGCCCCGGCGCTCCAAGACTGCATTTTCAGAAATTCATACGGGAAGTTATATTTGCACCGGTACTTGGAGGCATTCGGCCACAGCCGAATCACCAGATACGGAATTAACCGGAACGGGAGGATACTGCATGCTGCTGGGGAATTCACTTGAATTTGACGAGAACACCATTTTTAAAAGCTTGAGAAAGGATAATCTGAACTTTGAGCAGGTCTGCCATGAGATTGAGGAATTCATCAAAGCGGATAATGACAGCTCTTACCGGATTTCCGTAGGTTCAGACTCCCAGGTTGGATCAAAGACGGTTTTTGTCTCATGCGTCCATATTCACAGGATTGGCAAGGGAGCCATCGGCTTTCTGCATAAGTGCGAAATGGCAAGGCCGGTAACCAACCTGAGGGAAAAGATTTACCTGGAAACTTGCGCCAGCCTTCAACTGGCCTATATGTTTGATGAAGACAGGATGAACAGGATCCGCCGTGCAGTGGGCACCGGCAGTAAGGACAAAAAGATTACCTTTGAGTTCCATATTGATGTGGGAAGAAAAGGACAGACCAAAGCATTAATCAACGAAATGGTAGGAATGGTCAAGGGCCTTGATTTCGTTCCGAAAATTAAACCGGACAGTTACTGCGCCAGCTCGTTTGCAGATAAATTCACCAAGGCGATGTAATCCCTTGCGGTCAAATTATTGCAAAAGAAAGCCATAGAAAACAAATTGGACAAGAACCTCAAACCGGTGCAGAAATCAAATGCTTTGTGTATCCTTGCTTTACCAGGTATTCGTAAGCTTCTGAAATATCCGCAGGGACCTCCTGGGCTATTTGAAATCCCATCCCCGGATAAAGGATTATGCGTTGGAGATCGCCAACCATAATATTGATTAAGTGATCCAGTGAGATATCATCCTTCGGGTACTTCTCAAAGGCGATTTGAGGTGAAGTGACCGATACTTCAATTTCAGGCCATACTTTTTTTATCGTTGCATGGGTTCTTCTTTCCATATAGGGTTTTTGGACGGCAAGGATATTTTTTACACGGATTCCCTTTTCGAAAAGGAGTTTTCTTGAAAGGAGTATATTTTCGCCGGTGTTTGTCGATTTGTTTTCGATCAGGATTTTACTTTCGGGAACCCCCATTCTTATGGCAATTTCAGCAAATATTTCTGCTTCGGGGCGATCCCACATGCCACGGGTTAATGAACCGAGAAAACCGGAAAACACGACGAGTGGGGCCAATCCCTGCAGAAATAATTCCGCTCCCCTTTCAGCAACACGTGTGTCATGGCTTCCAAGTACAAGGATACAGTCGCTTTTGTCAATTCTATGATTCACATGATGATAGTCCCATATCTTTTTTGCTGCCGATAAAATGTCCATAGTATTTCTACTCCTAGTCGAAATTATTGCATCTGAATAACTGCCCTATATTAATAGTATTACAAAACATGAAGATTTACCATAGAATTTCTTTTTTAAACGTAGGGCAGATAAAGCAAGGCATTCACTTGCTCCAATGCGGACACTGGTAATTCATCCTCCATGGATAAATTCATAAGAGTGTCCGCACTTTTATAGGCGTATGGCACTATACTATACTTTTATGTAAATTTCACGTGCTTATTACAGATTTCCGGAACAAACAGCATTGACTTTGTATATGCTATATCGTAAAATCTAAATATATGGAAATATAAATATGACATACGGTTAATCGTTAAAAAATCATCAATATGAGACAGCTTATGAGGGTGAAATATTTGAGGGGGGATTTTTATGTCTTTGAAAACTGTAATCGTGGGCGGAGTTGCAGGAGGTGCAAGTGCCGCGGCCAGACTCAGGAGACTGGATGAAAATGCGGAAATCGTACTTTTCGAAAAGGGAGAGTATATTTCTTTTGCCAACTGCGGCCTGCCGTACTATATCGGCGAGGTCATCACCGACAAGGAGAAGCTTGTTGTTCAGACGCCGGAAAAAATGAGGGAGCGCTTCAACCTGGACATCCGCATTCACTGCGAAGTAGTCAGGATACTGCCTGACAAAAAGCAGGTTGAGGTTTTTAATAAGGCAGAGAACAGAACTTATACCGAAACCTATGACAAGCTTATATTGTCGCCGGGAGCAGAGCCCATAAGACCCAAGCTGCCCGGCATTGAGTCGTCGAGGATATTTACGCTGAGAAATATTCCGGATACATACCGGATAAAGGACTTTGTCGATGCCGCAGCGCCTAAGCGCGCAGTGGTGGTGGGCGCAGGCTTTATAGGACTGGAAGTAGCCGAAAATCTCCACGCTAAGGGCGTCAAGGTTACGGTAGTTGAGCTGGCGGACCATGTCATCGGTCCCCTGGATTATGACATGGCGGCTATTGTGCATCAGCATATGAAAACCAAGGATGTTGAATTCTATCTGAATGACGGAGTAAAAGCTTTTCATCACCAGGGATCACTGATTGCAAAGGATTCCGAGGGCTTATCGGTGCATGTGGAGAAGGATGCCGGCATCGTTGCGGAGCTTGCCAGCGGCAGGTTCCTGAAGGCCGACATGGTTATCCTGGGAATCGGTGTGAGGCCTGAATCCAGGATTGCATCGGAAGCAGGACTCACGCTGGGTTCCACCGGAGGAATCCTTGTCGACGAATACATGCGGACCTCAGACCCTGATATATACGCCGTTGGCGATGCCGCTGAAGTAAAGGATTTCATTACCGGCAGCCCGGTCCTTATACCGCTTGCAGGTCCTGCAAACAAACAGGGCAGAATAGCGGCCGACAACATTTGCGGGATGGAGGAAAAGTATACCGGCACCCAGGGGACATCCATCGTCAAGGTCTTCGATATTACCGTGGCCATCACCGGAAACAACGAAAAGGTACTTCGAAAGAACGGTATGGATTATGAGAAGTCCTTTACCCATTCGCCTTCCCATGCAGGGTATTATCCCGGAGCGATCCCCATGTCCATCAAGCTGCTTTTTGATAAAAGGGACGGCAAAATACTGGGCTCCCAAATCATAGGCTATGACGGGGTGGACAAGAGGATCGACGTCCTGGCTACGGCTATCCGGGCGGGGATGTCGGTGTATGATCTGGAAAAATTGGAGCTTGCCTATGCGCCCCCCTATTCCTCGGCAAAGGATCCGGTAAATATTGCAGGATATACGGCCGCCAATATAGTCAAAGGCGACAGCAGGGTATTCCATTGGCAGCAGGTACCGGACATTGACAGAGAAAAAGCGATTCTTCTGGATGTCAGGTCAAGAATGGAATTCGAGCTTGGGACGATTGCAGGCGCAGTAAATATTCCTCTGGACGCTTTAAGAGACCGACTGGATGAATTGCCCAGGGACAGGGAAATCTATATTTTCTGCCAGGTAGGATTAAGAGGGTATATTGCATACAGGCTGCTTATCCAAAAAGGCTTCACAAAAGTATGGAACCTCAGCGGCGGCTACAAGACCTACCAGCTGGCAGTGCAAAAGCAGGCCAACGAGGATATCTATGAAAATGACAGCATAATGAAGGATGATATGTTAAAGGCTATCGATTGTGAGGGCGGGGATTGTAATGCCGGCGCAAGCTTGAAGATCGATGCCAGCGGCCTTCAATGCCCCGGTCCCATCATGCAGGTTTACAAGGCCGTCAAATCCATGAATGAAGGCGAGCTGCTGGAGGTGTCGGCCACCGATCCGGCCTTTCAGGAGGATATCAAAGCCTGGTGCGACAGGACCGGGCATAAGCTTGTCAGCGTGAAATTTGAGGGAAATAAATTTACAGCGGTCATAAAGAAGGAAAAGGAAAATGAAAAAACAGGAATGACAAGAGGGAGTCATGATAAGACCCTGGTCATCTTCAGCGGCGATCTGGACAAGGCCATAGCAACCTTTATCATTGCAAACGGCGCTGCAGCCCTGGGGAGGAAGGTGACCCTGTTCTTCACCTTCTGGGGATTGAATATTTTGCGCAGACATGATAAAGTCAGGGTGAAAAAGGACGTCCTGTCCAAAATGTTCGGCTTTATGATGCCCAGAGGCTCAAGGAAGCTGAGGCTTTCCCGGATGAGCATGGGCGGTATCGGAGGACAGCTGATCCGGTATCTGATGAGGAAGAAAAATGTTGCTTCCCTGGAGGAGCTTATCGACCAGGCGAAAGCAGCAGGGGTTAATCTGGTGGCATGCAGCATGTCCATGGATCTGATGGGGATTAAGAGAGAAGAATTGACGGACGGCATCCAGATCGGAGGAGTTGCAGCAATGCTGGGCTCAGCAGAGGAATCGGACATGAGCATGTTTATTTAAGGAGAGGGGATACACCCCTCTCGGGTAACGGGTATTCCTATTGTGATGGATTTCCCCCCCTTTTATAAGGAAAGGTTTGTTATGGATTTAAGGGTTTACGAAGAAAAAGCAGAAAAACTGAAAGCGATATCCCATCCTCACCGGCTTTGCATAATTAAAGGCTTGCTGGATAACAGCTGCAATGTGACAAAGATACAGGAGTGCCTTAAGCTGCCGCAATCTACGGTATCACAGCACCTTTCGAAGCTCAAGGCAGCGGGTATCATCGAGGGCAAACGCACAGGCCTGGAAATTTGCTATAAAGTGGTGGACGAAGATGCGATTGCGATAGTGAAAAAGCTTTTTGAGGAATAAATTTATAAACAAAATAGAATACTGAGGACACTCCCGGCATAAAAATATCGTAGAAGAATAATACTCGGATGCGGGAGGTCCGGCTTTACGGCTCCACTGCTCCGAAGGATGCGAGAGGTGGCCGGGTGATGCGAAAAGTAGTTTCCATCGTCACATTATGTATGTTTATATTGTTAACATTTTCAGGATGTGGCATTTTACAAAAGCTGGGCCTTCAAAAGACTGAAGATGAACTTCAACCTGTTAGCAGTATAGTTATGGGTGAGGATGAAGCGAAAAAGCTGACGGACAAAGTGCCAGTACACCTGTATTTTGCAAATGACGACAATACCAAGCTGATGAAGGAAATCCGGTACATCCCTATGGCAGATGCGAAGCAGAGCACCAGTCACCTTGCTTCGGTCATAGTGAAAGAGCTCATTGCCGGATCTTCAAAGGAAAGAGGCTATAAGGCGACGATTCCGGCAGGTACCAAGCTCCTTTCCCCTGTGGCCGTTAAAGACGGTATTGCCACAGTGGATTTTTCCAAGGAATTCAAAAGCAAGCATCCCGGTGGAAAAGATGCCGAAAAGATGACCATTTTTTCCGTAGTGAATTCACTGACTGAGTTAAAAGATATACAAAAAGTGAAGATCACCATCGATGGAAAAGTTGCAAAGGAATATATGGGGAATTATCAGTTTGATGTTCCTTTCGCCAGGAGCGCAGGGCTTATAAGCAAGGAAACGGCTGCGCCGGGCGGGGGTGAAGCGCCGGATACCGCTAAGAAGGATACGGAAAAGAAGGATACGGACAAGAAAGCCACCCCGGCACCCACGGACAATGGAAAGAAGACCGGAGACAGCAAGTCCACCGGTGGTGAGAAAGACGGTGGGTCCTCCGACGTATCCGGGGACGATATTGAATTCCTTGAGTAATTCCGGAGATGAATTATAACGAGGCAGCAAAAATGCCTCCATCTCCTCTAAAATAAAGGGACGCACCTCGCAAGCAGTGGGACTCTGGGGATGAGGAATCTCCCTTTTTGAACAGGCGGGTACCGGATTGGTGTTTAGGCGGTGAGCATATTTCCCGCCAAGGATGCATGGGCGCGCAGCAAATGCAGGGGATATGCGGCCAGCCTTGCTGAAGCTCCGCTACTGTAAGGAAATTTGTCTTCAAATGATAAATTTCCTTTAAAATAGGTCGTTATAAGAGAATGGGAGAATACACAGTCCCATTCTCTTTCTATTTGCATGGGGTATTTTGCTACCCCGTTAAATTTTCTCATTGATTGTTCAACCTTGCACCATTTTGGCAAGAAAAACAAACAAAATTTTTCGTCAAATTAAGTTAGCGCGGTTTCCAGCATTACCTATTGCTGCTGCTTTTCAGAAGGTAATCTGCTTACCTCTCCTGCATATTCCATTCTATGATGAAGATAGCCCGCCTTTAAACATTTATTTTAAGTGGCGGTGGGCCCCTTTTCACTGATTTTGCTATTTGCGTTTTGCTGTAAAAACCAGGAAACGTGGTTTTGTGATTGAAATACTATTGAAAAATGTATATAATAGCATAGGTTGGCTAATCGCATGCCAATACAAATTAGTGGGAGGTAGTACTATGAGAAGTGCAAAAATGATTTACTCAGCTCTGATACTCTCAGTCATCATGCTGGCATTCATCGCACTCCCTGCAATGGCTTCAGAGGTTCCTGCAGACAAGTATACATATACCTTGTCCGACAAAATAGGCATCCAATCTGAAAAAATTGAACTTGAGGAATACGACGATAACCAGCAATTCAGAGATATTCTTGCTGAAGAAAAAAATGAGGTTGTGCTGGTGAAAGACGGCGCTGAAATAAAATTCACGCCCACCGAAAAGATGTCCGCCACGGTGAGATATTATGATGTTGACGGCGGCTATGCGGGTAGTCTGTTCTGGACGATCGACGGTTCGGAAGAAGCGGTAAGTGAAATCGACGCGAACAAAACAGCGACGGTAAAGCTTCACAAACGGTATGGCGGCTATGACTGCGATCTTTATTACATATTTAGTTTTGGGGATACCGATAAGACCAAAATTATTTATAAGGTCGCCGACGGCTCGCCTTCGACATCACCTGCCGTGGAACCGCCGAAAACGGGAACAGCCGCCGTTACGACTTCAAAGGTCCTGGTGGATGGCAAGCAGGTTGCTTTTGAGGCATATAACATTAACAGCAACAACTATTTCAAGCTCCGTGACATTGCCATGGCATTGAATGGGACCGCGAAAGGCTTTGAAGTAGCCTGGGACGGCAAGAATAACGCCATTAGCCTGACACCGGGTAAAGCGTATACCGCTGTGGGAGGAGAACTGGCGGTGTCTGCAAAGCCGACAGCCAAGCAGGCGGCATTATCCACCTCCAAAATTTATCTTGACGGTGAGGAAATACAGCTTACCGCGTACACAATCGGAGGGAACAACTACTTCAAGCTTCGTGATTTCGAACAGGCAATCGGCATTGTTGTGGGCTGGGATCAGAAGACCAATACGGTGAGCATTGATACGTCTGACGAAGAATAATATTTATTGATCCGTTGGTAAACGAGGCCTGTAAGCCGGATTTTGGCTTGCAAGCCCCCGTTTTCTTGCGGGCCCGGCTGCGCAGCAAGTTCTAACACATGTAAGTCCTGGAGCCGTCCTGCAGTGAGCCCCTTCGCTATTGCTCACGATGGCAGGTATGACAAACGATTAGTTTAACTTGACAATTTGCGGTACTTACATTTCAAAAAATGCTGTACTTTACCACAGACAGCGATATATAATAATTACAGGCGCAACTTAAAAACGCTCCTTAGCAGTATAACTATGAAACAGATAAACTTGGGGATTTATATGCTGATACGCTTGCAAGAGATTGGCTCTATTATGAAAGGCAAGCTGCGAAGTTGGGCAGGCGGCAAGGATGAAGCGGCCTTCAGCAGGCAAAACATACTGTCGTCCAATATAACCGCCGGGGTTGTGAACAACCTCATCGGCGGAAATTTTTTTACCGGCTTTCTGCTGCTTTTAAGCGCCGACGATGGGTTTATGGGGCTGGTTACCATGGCGGGCTTTATCGGAAACCTTCTTCAGGTACTGTCCCCTCTGCTGCTGGAGCGGTTCAAAAGCCGAAAACGGCTGCTTATCCTTAGCAGGTCCGTCATTTACTTTTTCAATATCATCATTATCGGTCTGGTCCCGCTGATCCCCGGGACCAATAGCATCAAGCTGATGCTGATCCTGTCGGTGATTCTCTTTATAAACCTGATCAACGCCATTACTGCTCCGGGTTTTGCCGTCTGGCACATTAAAAGTATCCCCGAGGATGTCCGGGCGAAGTTTTTCTCAACCTTCACCATCATCAACGGAGTAATCATTTATGCAGTCATCCTTGCTTCCAGTTGGATTGTCGATTTGTTCAAAGCAAGGGGAAATGAGCTCCAGGGACTTTTGCTTTTCAGGGGGGTTGCCCTGCTGCTCTGCCTGGCCGATATATATTTTTTATTCAAGATAAAGGAATACCCTAACCAGCCATCCGATACAAAGGCCAATCTTTTGAATGTCCTGCTGAATCCATTCAAGGAAAGGAAGTATCTGATCACGGTTCTCATAGCCTGCCTCTGGAATTATTCCGCCAATATACCCGGGCCGTATTTCAATGTCTACATGCTGAAGGACCTCAAAATCAGCTATTCCTTCTTGAATGTCATCAATATGGTCAATATACCTGTTCTGATATTTCTCACGCCCATATGGCGAAAACGGATATATTCCACCTCATGGTTCAGGACCCTTTATTTTTCCATGGGCTTGTATTTGCTGAGCTATCTGGGGCTTGCCTTTGTCTCGGGCAAAACGCTGTTTCTTTATCCCATTGCCGTCATATTTTCTTTTTTGATCGCGCCGGGGATCAATCTGGTCTTTGCCAATATACCCTATATCAATATTCCGCAGAAGGATCAGACGAATTACATCGGCTTCTTCTCTACGATGAACAACCTGGCAGCTCTGCTGGGAGTTCTGACCGGCAAAGAGTTTATAAAGCATACGGAAGGCATAGTCATAACTCTGGCAGGAATCGGCATGCAAAACAAGCAATATATCCTGCTGCTTACGGCAGTCGTAATGCTGGCTGCCGTGTTTTTGATAAGATTCCTGCAAAAAAAGGCAGCCTGATAGCAGCCAATGCGATATGCGGTTTAGGCCGGCTGGAGTGTATAAAATTCACTCTGGCCGGCCTTTTGTATTGGAAGGTGCTGGCGCATTGACATTGCGGACTGATTACAGTATAATTTATTTAGTAATTTACTAATTTACTAAATAACTAAATGTAATGAGAATCTTTGGAGGAATAATTATGCAAATACCAACAACCTTAAAGCATAAACCGGTGATTGTTTCTGAAAACTACGGGAACGTGGATGGCAGATATGCTTATAATACCGACGCCAAGGGACTTTCTTTAGGGCTTGCCCAGTGGAATGACCGGGGGAAGCTGGATATTTCCGCGAAAGTATGGCGCTATACCGGGGAAAAGTGGTCGCGCCAGTCGGAAGAGCTTCCCATGCACCGGGTCCTGGACCTTGCCATTTTAATTTGCAGGAGCACCCAGTATTTTCAGGACGCATACCGGCTGCCGAAATTGTATGATCCGGAGAAACCGATGATCGACCGTATCGGGCTGCAAGGGGATGCCATGAGTGTATCCGTCTGCGCCGAAAACCCCATGATCGATGAGGATATCAAGCTGTTTTCCCAGGTGCTGAGCAATGACGGCGAACTGATTGGAGAACGCCTCCGTGTGCTGTCCGGATTGCTGAAGGATATGGGATATTAATACGGAAGTTATATTTTCGCCAGTGCTTAGTTTTGTTAGGAAAGGAAGAGGAAAATGGATAAGAAAAACCGCAAGGAGCTGATGGAGGAATACAAGCAGCTTAAGACCTATATGGGCGTTACAAAAATAACCAACAAAACCAACGGTAGAATTTATCTCGCTGCCTACCCCAACCTTAAAAATAAATGGTTGACGCTGCAAAGCCAACTGGCTTCGGGGATGCATGTGAATACCCAGCTGCAGAAGGATTGGAGTGAACTGGGACCCGAGGCCTTCACTTATGAGGTGCTGGAAGAAAAGAAAACCGACGATGCCGCAGATGTACGCTGGGAAGTGAAGCAAATGGAGAAGCAGTGGCTGGAGAAATTGCAGCCTTACGGGGACAAGGGATACAACAAACCGGTGAAGGAATGAAACGCCGGATCACCGCTCAAAACGGCGCCATAGGATCCTTTCAAGGGATTTTACGGCGCTTTTTTTTTGCGGGGCAGCTTTCCGAAATAATAGGACGACCTGCCTATTCTCATAGGTCCTTTGTCTTATTTTGCCCAAGGGCTGTTGATACGGAAGTACCTGAATATTATAATAAAGACATTGTTTGGTATTGATAGAAAACAATACCTTGATTACTGTGAATAGACGGATTGCAGAAAATTGCTTATAAAAGCAAAAAATCATCGATAGTTGTCAGCTGGCTTCCGGTTGATGATAAATGGGGGCAACATGGTAATAAAGTATAATAGATCCTTGATTACATCCATAAACAATGCTCAGTCAGTCAATGCAAGCAAGAGTAAAATCGCCGGTCAAGGGAAAAGGGTAGCGGTTCCGGTAAAAGAAGACTTCAAATACGTCCTCGAAAACGCCAAAAAAGGGAATGAAATGGCGGCAGTGCTGCTGGATGAATGGCAAAGATCCTGCAAGCCAAAGGATATAAAGGAGGAACAGATACTCAAATCCATCAACAAGGCGGTAAGTATAATCTTCAGGTAGTACTGCCGGACGGCAGCGGTTTTAAGCCATCGGCCTTCAGCCCCGTGCATGGCAGCAGCCGCTGCCGCATACATGCGCATTGGGACAGGCAGAAGCGTCGGAGGACTTTCTGGACTGAACGATATTGACGCTTTTAAAAACCGTTTCAAGCTCGGCGCAGCCGCATTTCGGACACTTTATCAACTTTTGGTCCCTTTCACTCATTTTGGCCATTATATTGAATTCTTCATCACATTCCCTGCATTTCAGATCATAAAAGGGCATCTTGCAAACCTCCCGACAGTTTTACATTCCATAGTATTTATAGTATATCATATGGCGGCTTACAGCCGCAACCAAGTTAGTAGTCAGTATTAAGTATTCGTAGTTTTGAGTCAACTGGTTCAGCGAAATCCTGTGAATCAGACACAGTAAATTCATGAAGCAAGAAAATGGAAAACCAGTCTAGTCAGCTTTTTTTGAAAGGTGAAAAGATTGCGCGGCAATCTTTTTCCTTTTTAAGTAGAGAGATGAAACAATCCAGCAATTTATTCTCTTCTGGTCAGGGTGGGCATGACTACAAATCCCTGCATCAGGTTCCGCCATGGGCAGGCTGTAGTTGTCCCGTCTCACTCCAACGCGGGCGCTGGTCATTCCGCCATCCGTGGCTCCAGTGACCAGCGGCTTCGGCGTCCTGCCGAAGCAATCAGGGTATTCCTTAGGGGCACCGCGTTCGAGTTTCACCAGGACAAACAGCCTGCAACCATTTCTCCACATGACGCATTTATTCGCAGCCATGCCCACCCACCTTTCCTTAAAGTGTTTAAAATAAGAGCTGGAACATCCTAATATCAAGGGTTTATTCCAGTTTCTGTTTTGTGATAATGTGTAAAATGTTATATGATATGTACATATATAGAATAAAAGGGATAATGTGATATTATGTACGAAGGACAATTCTTTGAAAGCTTTAGGATACTTGAGGATACGAGAGAACAGGGAAATGAAGGGAGTCAATATCATGGGCACAAACAGGTATGACGCTTT